>SEEL01000075.1 GCA_004144345.1 Hyphomicrobiales bacterium | reverse complement strand
GGAGACTCCCTCCCCGGTGGGGAGGGAGTCTCCAGAGCACGGAGTCTTCAGTCAGGTCTCCCTCCTCGGCGCGGAGCGCTGGGGAGGGGGGACCACGCGTAGCGTGGTGGGTGGGGTGGGCCACGTCCATTGCGTCATCCCCGCGAAGGCGGGGATCCAAGGGCACGACCATTTGCCGACTGCCCTGGATTCCCGCCTGCGCGGGAATGACGTTGTGGGGGACACGAAGTGTAGTGCTTGGGGGCGCCCCCACCACCGCTACGCGGTCCCCCTCCCCCGTTGCACGGGGGAGGATCCAGACGGCTGGCTCCGTTGGCTACGATCCCCCGACTGCGGACGCCGGATCAGAACAGGAAGTAGCGCTGGGCCATTGGCAGGACGGTGGCCGGTTCGCAGGTGAGGAGTTCGCCGTCGGCACGGACTTCGTAGGTTTCGGGGTCGACGTCGATCCGGGGCATGGCGGCGTTATGGATCATGGCGGCCTTGCCGATGCTGCCGCGGGTGCCGGTGACGGGGAGGTGGCGCTTGGCGGTGCCGAGGCGGGACTGGAGGCCGGTGTCGATGGCGGCCTGGCTGACGAAGACTACCGAGGAAGTGGTGCGCAGCTTGCCATGGGCGGCGAACATCGGGCGGTAGTGCATCGGCTGCGGCGTCGGGATCGAGGCGTTGGGGTCGCCCATCGGCGCGGCGGCGATGGAGCCGCCGAGCAGTACCATTTCGGGCTTCACGCCGAAGAAGGCGGGGCTCCACAGGACGAGATCGGCGCGCTTGCCCACTTCCACCGAGCCGATGTGCTGGCTGAGGCCATGGGTGATCGCCGGGTTGATGGTGTATTTCGCGATGTAGCGTTTCACGCGGAAATTGTCGTTGTCGCCGGTCTCTTCGGCGAGGCGGCCGCGCTGCTTTTTCATCTTGTCGGCGGTCTGCCAGCAGCGGATCAGCACTTCGCCGACGCGGCCCATGGCCTGGCTGTCGGAGGAGATGATCGAGAAGGCGCCCATGTCGTGGAGGATGTCCTCGGCGGCGATGGTTTCCTTGCGGATGCGGCTTTCGGCGAAGGCGACGTCTTCGGCAATCTGCGGGCTGAGGTGATGGCAGACCATCAGCATGTCGAGATGCTCGGCCAGGGTGTTGACCGTGTAGGGCCGGGTCGGGTTGGTCGAGGATGGAATGACGTTCGGGTAGCTCGCAACCTTGATGATGTCGGGGGCATGGCCGCCGCCGGCGCCTTCGGTGTGGAAGGCGTGGATGGTGCGGCCCTTGATGGCGGCGAGCGTATCCTCGACGAAGCCGGATTCGTTGAGCGTGTCGGTGTGGATCATCACCTGCACGTCATAGGCGTCGGCGACGGTGAGGCAATTGTCGATGGCGGCGGGGGTGGTGCCCCAATCCTCATGCAGCTTCAGCGCGGCGACGCCGGAAAGGATCATCTCCTCGAGCGGCTGCGGGCGCGAGGTGTTGCCCTTGCCGGCGAGGGCGAGGTTCATCGGGAAGGCATCGAAGGATTCGATCATGCGCTCGGCATGCCAGGCGCCGGTGCAGGTGGTGGCGAGCGTGCCATGCGCGGGGCCGGTGCCGCCGCCCAGCATGGTGGTGACGCCGCTCATCAGCGCTTCCTCGATCTGCTGCGGCGCGATGAAATGGATGTGGGCGTCGAAGCCGCCGGCGGTGAGGATTTTGCCTTCGCCGGCGATGGCTTCGGTGGAGGGGCCGATGATGATGGTGACGCCGGGCTGGGTATCAGGATTGCCGGCCTTGCCGATGGCGGCGATGCGGCCGTCCTTCAACCCGACGTCGGCCTTGTAGATGCCGGTGTGGTCGACGATCAGCGCATTGGTGATGACGGTATCGACGGCGCCTTCGGCGCGCGTTGCCTGCGACTGGCCCATGCCATCGCGGATGACCTTGCCGCCGCCGAACTTCACCTCTTCGCCATAGATGGTGTAATCGCGTTCTACCTCGATGATGAGGTCGGTATCGGCCAGCCGGACGCGGTCGCCCGTGGTCGGGCCGTACATGTCGGCATAGGTCGCGCGGGAGATGCGGGCGGGCATGGGCGTGAGGCTCTCAGGGCAGGGGCACCGGGAGCAGTAGAAGCGCCGAAATCGCTGTGTGTCCAGCGTATTCCGCCGCTTTGTGAGGCAGCTTTCGCGCTGCCTAATTACTAAGCAGAGGGCGTGTTTTGTGGCGCCCTGGACGAGGCGATCCCGAGCAGGTTCGCTCAGCCAGCCGGTGGTGGTTGCTTGGCGGTGTGCTGCTGGATGTAGACCACCGCCGCGGTGCTGATGAAGCCATCGAGCAGGGTGTCGCGCTTGCGCAATTCGGGGTCGGGCACGCGGCCGGCGACGAGCGAGATGCCGAGCAGGCGCGCCACGTAGGCGGCCTTGGTCTTGCCCTCGGCCTGATAGGTGGCGGCGTTGCGGTCGAGCGTGTCGACCAGCTCGGTCAGCGATTTGTCGTCGAGGATCTGCTTGAAGTGAATCCAGTTGTCGGCGTCGCTGCCGGTGACCAGCCGCGCGACGAGGCTGCCGAGCAGCCACATCGTTTCATTGTCGCTGCGGCCGTTGCGATCGAGATCGTCGACCACTTCATGGTAGCGCGCGATAAAGGCGGCTTGATCGGCCATCAGTTGCGCACCGGACGAGTGGTGGCGACGACCTTGCCGGAGCGGCGATAGGCGGATTCGCAATCATCGATCAGGCGATCGAGAAAGCCGATGCCGGGGACCAGATCGCCCTGCGTCTGGTGGCGGGCAATTAGCGACAGGCCGAGCGCTTCGAGGGCGCGCAGACCGCGCGCGTCATTGGCCTGGGCGAATTCGGCGCCCTGGCGCTGGAGCAGCGCGAGGAGGGCGTCATAGGTCGGGCCGTCGGCGCGCTTCTTGAGGTCGGCCCAGCTCTTCGCCTTGGCCTCTTTCGCCAGACGATGGGCATAGGCGCCGATCTGCCGGCGCAGTTTCGGTTCGCGGGCTTCGCCGCCATTGAGCGCGCTCATCAGCGCAATCAGCTTGTCGCGAAAAACGAGATCGCGTTCAGTCATCTAGCTTCCCCATGATCTTCTGCTGGAAGCCGAAGACTGTTCGCGTGCCCGACAGGGGCACAAGTTTCACATCGCGGGCCTGGCCCGGCTCGAAGCGGACGGCCGTGCCGGCCGCAATATCGAGCCGCATGCCGCGGGCTTTTTCGCGGTCGAAGACGAGGCCGTTATTGGTCTCGTAGAAATGGTAATGCGAGCCCACCTGGATCGGGCGGTCACCGGAATTGGCGACTTCGAGCGTGATCTGCGCGGCGCCCGCGTTCAGTTCGATGTCGCCCGCTTTCGGGAAGATTTCGCCGGGGATCATGGGCTCACCGGATCGGCTGGTGGACGGTCACGAGCTTCGTGCCGTCGGGGAAGGTGGCTTCGACCTGGACGTCGGGGATCATCTCGGGGATGCCCGACATCACCTGCTGGCGCGTCACCACATGGGCGCCGGCTTCCATCAGGTCGGCGACGCTGCGGCCATCGCGCGCGCCTTCGACCACATAGTCGGTGATGAGCGCAATCGCCTCGGGGTGGTTCAGCTTGACGCCGCGTTCGAGACGCTTGCGCGCGACGATGGCGGCCATCGAGATCAGCAGCTTGTCCTTTTCGCGGGGCGTCAGGTTCATCGCGCGGTCCTACAGGGTCCAGAGACGGGGAATGGCGCCCGCTTTCGACAGCAGAGCGATAATGGGTGAAAGCGACCGGCGCAAGACGATGCCTGAGGGGGCAAGCAGGCGGATGGTCAGCCGCTCGCCGATCAGGCTCGCGCCGCCGGTGGGCGGCAGGAGGGCGCGGATGGCGTCGAGCCTGCGTTCGGCATCGGGGGCGATGTGGAGCACGGTGGCGAAGGCGCGGGCGCCGGCGAGGAGCGACAGGCTTTCCCGCTCCCGCGGGTCGGCGGTCAATGCGGTGGCCTCGGCGTGGAGCAGGCGGCCATTGCGGCGGATGCGCCAGACGTCGCGCAGCCGGGCGCTGCGGGCGGTTTCGCCCATCGCCTCGCGGCCGAGCAGCACCGCCTCGACGGCGGTGAGGGTGGCGGTTGCGGCGAGATCGACGTCGAGGCGGCGGTCGAGGCGGGCGCCGTCGAACAGAATGGTTTCCTGCGGCAGCCAGTCGACATGGGCGCCGTCGCCGGCCGCGATGCGGTTCTCGACGCGGGCGTCGGGGCCGAGCGAGCGGTAGATGCGCTCGCAGGCGGGGGTGGTGATGACCAGTTGTGCGCCGGGCCCGGCGGTGGCGGTCCAGCGCAGATGGTCGCCGCCGGTGAGGCCGCCGGCGGTGTTCATCAACACGGCCTGCAGAGCGGGCGAATGGGTGTGGGGCAGGCGGATCTTGGCGCTGCCGTCCTGGTAGAGGGTGCGGAGTTCCGTTTTGCCGTCGCGCCAGGCGGCGGTGACGCGGCCGTCGCCGCGGGCGCGCTGCATCTGGGGGAAATCGGCCGTCGCGACGGCGAGGGCCGTCATGGTCAGACCATCAAATGGCGCCGAACCTCGGGGAGGTCCAGATCGACCGCCGGGCCGGTGTGCATGATCTGTCCGCGATCCATGATGTAGATGTCGTCGGCGATCTCGCGGCAAAAGTCCAGATATTGCTCGACGAGGAGGATGGTCATGCCCTTTTCGTCGCGCAGGAACTGCAAGGCGCGGCCGATGTCCTTGATGATCGAGGGCTGGATGCCCTCGGTCGGCTCGTCGAGCACGAGGACCTTGGGCCGGGTGACCAGCGCACGCCCGATGGCGAGCTGCTGCTGCTGGCCACCCGAGAGATCGCCGCCGCGCCGGCCCAGCATGGATTTCAGCACGGGGAAGAGGGTGAAGATGTAATCGGGGATGTTGCGGTCGCCGAATTTGAGGCCCGCATAGCCGGTCTCGAGGTTTTCCTTGACCGTCAGCAGCGGGAAGATTTCGCGGCCCTGCGGCACATAGCCGATGCCCATGCGGGCGCGCTTGTAGGGCGGCGCCTTCCGGAGGACTTCGTCGTCGAAGACGATCTCGCCGGCGGACACATTGTTGATGCCGGTGACGGCGCGCAGCGTCGAGCTTTTGCCGACGCCATTGCGGCCGAGCACGGCGGTGATCTTTCCCGGCTTGCATTCGATGCTGACGCCGTAAAGCGCCTGCGCCGCGCCGTAATGGAGGTCGGCGGATTTGATCAGCAGTGACGTGCTCATGCGGTCATGGTCCGGAAAGAAATGATCATCGTTGCGGCTCGAAGCCGAGCGCCATGCGCAACGCCTCGAGGCTGAGGCTCTGGCTGTGGTCCGCGGCGCCCTGGCCGGCGACGGCCTCGGCCATGCGCAGCAAGTCGCCACGCTGCTCGGCGGTCAGCTGCTCGCGCCAGAGCGGCTTGAAGCGGCGCACCACGTCGCGGGAATCGGCGATGTCGCGGGCGGCCCATTGGGCATAGGCGACGACCTCGTCGAGCTCGGCCGCCGGGACGATGGGGATGAGTTCGCGGCGCACCACCGGCTCGCTCAGCGGCAGGGTGGCGCGATCCTCATGGGCGAGCGCGTAGAGATAGACCGCGGCGGCGAGGGCCGGATCGTCGATGACGGCCAACACCGAGCCTTCGGCCTGCTTGCGGAATTTGTTCATGCGCATGCGGCCCTGCACGCGGCCCACCATGCTGCCCACATCATTGGCGACGTCGCGCACCGATTTGAGGCGCCAGTACCAATAGGCGGCGCCGGCAATCAGCGCCACTACAATACCAATAATGTGCATGTATCGAACCCCTTTGTTCAAATGGGGCGAAACTTCCATTATTTGCGCGTACTGGCAATATTGCGTCGAATTCATCACCGGCCGAGATACCTTTCGATGACGATGGGGTTGGCGCTGACCTGGTCGAGGGAGCCTTCGGCGAGGACGCTGCCTTCGGCGAGGCAGGTGACGCGGGTGCCCAGTTCGCGCACGAAGCTCATGTCGTGCTCGACGACGACGACCGAGCGGGTGGTGGCGATTTCCCTGAGCAGCTTCGCCGTCTCGACGGTCTCGGCATCGGTCATGCCGGCGACGGGTTCGTCGACGAGCAGGAGCTTTGGGTCCTGCGCCAGCAGCATGCCGATCTCGAGCCATTGCTTCTGGCCGTGGCTGAGGCCGGCGGCGAGTTCATGCTTGCGGCCGGCGAGGCGGATGGTGTCGAGGATCTCCTCGATGCGCGCATCGTCGGCATTGGTCGGGCTGTAGCGCAGGGCGGCGAAGACGCTGCGCGGGCTCTTCAGCGACAGCAGCAGATTGTCCCAGACGGTGTGGCTCTCGAACACTGTGGGTTTCTGGAATTTGCGGCCGATGCCGAGATTGGCGATGGCGGCTTCATCGAGCTTGCTGAGGTCGGTGCGGCCGTCGAAATAAAGCTCGCCCTGATCGGGCCTCGTCTTGCCGGTGATGCAATCCATCATCGTGGTCTTGCCGGCGCCGTTGGGGCCGATGATCGCCAGCATCTCGTTGGGATGGACGATGATCGACAGATTGTTGAGCGCCTTGAAGCCGTCGAAGGCGACGCTGACCCCGTTGAGATAGAGCATGGTACCGGCGTGCTGGCTCATTCGGCGGGCTCCACCTTGGCGGCGAGGGGCGGCGGGACGACAGTGGGCTTGGTCTTGCGGCTGCGGAAATTGCCGACGAGGCCGACGATGCCCTTGGGCAGGAAGAGCGTGACGAAGACGAAGAGGCCGCCCAAAGCGAACAGCCAGTATTCGGGCAGCGCGCCGGTGAAATAGGATTTGCCGGCATTGACGAGCAGCGCGCCGATGATCGGCCCGACGATGGTGCCGCGGCCACCCACCGCGACCCAGATCACCGCCTCGATGGAATTTTCGGGGGCGAATTCACCGGGGTTGATGATGCCCACCTGCGGCACGTAGAGCGCACCGGCGAGACCGGCGAGCACGGCCGAGACGGTGAAGGCGAAGAGTTTCACATTCTCGGGGCGCCAGCCGAGGAAGCGGGTGCGGCTCTCGCCATCGCGGATGGCGACCATGACCTTGCCGAGCTTTGAATTGACGATCATCGAGCAGACGAAGACGCTCAAGGCGAGCAGCAGGGCGCTGAGCGCGAACAGCGCGGCACGGGTCGAGGCCGCCTGCACGCTGAAGCCGAGGATGTCCTTGAAGTCGGTGAGGCCGTTATTGCCGCCAAAGCCAAAATCGTTGCGGAAGAAGGCGAGCAGCAAGGCGAAGGTCATCGCCTGGGTGATGATCGAGAGGTAGACGCCGGTGACGCGGCTGCGGAAGGCGAACCAGCCGAAGACGAAGGCGAGGACGCCCGGCACCAGCATCACCATGGGGAAGGCGAACCACCACATGTCGAAGCCGAGCCAGTACCAGGGCAGTTCCTTCCAGTTGAGGAACACCATGAAGTCGGGCAGCACCGGATTGGCATAGACGCCGCGCGAGCCGATCTGGCGCATCAGATACATGCCCATGGCGTAGCCGCCGAGGGCGAAGAAGGCAGCGTGGCCGAGGCTGAGAATGCCGACATAGCCCCACACCAGATCGAGCGCGAGGGCGAGCACGGCGTAGCAAAGATATTTGCCGAACAGCGTCACGGCATAGCCCGGCACGTGACCGAACTGGCCGGGCGGGATGAGGAGGTTGCAGGCAGGGATGGCGATGGCGACGATCAGGATGATCGCGATCAGCCATGAGGCCTTCTTGTCGAGGGCGCGCAGGAGCATCTGGGTGATCATTGATGCGCCTCGGCGTGTGGGGCAGGCAGGCTCACGAAACTCATTGTTCGACCGCTCGGCCCTTGAGGGCGAAGAGGCCGCGGGGGCGGCGCTGGATGAAGAGGATGATGAGCACCAGGATGAGGATCTTGGCGACCACGGCGCCGGCATAGGGTTCGAGGAATTTGTTGGCGATGCCGATCGACAGCGCGCCGACCAGCGTGCCCCATAGATTACCGACGCCGCCGAACACCACGACCATGAAGCTGTCGATGATGTAGTTCTGGCCAAGATTGGGCGAGACGTTGTCGAGCTGGCTCAGCGCCACGCCGGCAAGCCCGGCGATGCCGGAGCCGAGGCCGAACGTCATCGCATCGACGAAGGGCGTGCGGATGCCCATGGAGGAGGCCATTCGGCGGTTCTGCGTGACGGCGCGCATCTGGAGCCCGAGCGGCGTCTTGTTGAGCACCAGGAGCAGCGCGATGAAGACGGCGATGGCGAACAGCACGATCCAGAAGCGATTGTAGGTGATGGCGAGGCCGCCGAGGTCGAACGAGCCGGACATCCAGTTCGGATTGCCCACCTGCTTGTTGGTGGGGCCGAAGATGGTGCGCACTGCCTGCTGCAGGATGAGCGACAGGCCCCAGGTGGCGAGCAACGTTTCGAGCGCGCGGCCATAGAGCCAGCGGATGATGCCGCGCTCGATGGCGATGCCGATGAGCGCGGTGACGAGAAAGGCGAGGGGCAGGGCGATCGCCAGCGAGTACTCGAACAGGCCGGGGGCCGACGAGCGGATCACCTCCTGCACGACAAAGGTGGTGTAGGCGCCGATCATCACCATCTCGCCATGCGCCATGTTGATGACGCCCATCACGCCGAAGGTGATGGCGAGGCCGATGGCGGCGAGCAGCAGCACCGAGCCGAGCGACAGGCCGTACCAGACGTTCTGTGCGACGTCCCAGACGGCGCGGGTGCGGGCGAGGCTGTCGATCGAGGCCTGGATGGCGGGCTTCAATTCATCGGGGGCGCCGGCGAGCGCGCCGTTGAGAATGGTGATGGCATCGCGCCCGCCCCAATCGGCGATGCGCTGCGCGGCGGCGGCCTTGTCGGCGACGGTGGCATCGGGGAGCTTGAGGATGATGGCGGCGCGCGCCACTTCCATCACGGATTTGATCTCGGCATCGGTCTCGGCGGCGAGGGCGCTGTCGAGCAGTTCGAGATTGTCGGGACTGGCATCGCGCAGCACGCTCTGCGCGGCGGCAAGGCGCGTGCCGCGATCGTCGCTGAGCAGCGTCAGCTGGCCGATGAAGGTGCGCAGCGCCCGGCGGAGGCCATTGTTGACCTTGACCTTCTCGATATCGGCGGTGGCGACCCCGTCGAGTGTCGCGCCGGTCACCGGATCGGTGATGGCGCTGCCCGAGAACACCACCTGGCCAGTGGCTTTGACGACGAAGAGATTGCCATCGAGCAGGGTCTGCAGCACGGGCACGGCGCGCGCATCGCCGGTGGCGGCAAGAGCTGAGGCGGCGGCCTCGCGATCCTTGAAATTGCCGGGGGCGAGGGCGTTGACCAGATGGGTCAGCGTTGCGTCATCGGTCTGGGCAGTCGCGGGGACGATCGAGAGAGCGAGGGCAAAAAAGAGCGCAATCGCGGCGAGAAATCTGGTTGCGTTCATCGTTGCCCCTGAAGTCGATGAGAGAGGTGAGGGCGGCGTGCGCCCCCACCGGATGCGATCGAGACTTACTGCGCTGCGCCGCAGGACTTGGTCTCGGTGTTGTAGTTGCCGCAGTTGATCGGGGCGGTCCAATCAGCCTCGATGGCCTTGGATTCGGGCAGGAAGTCGGACCAGGCATCGCCCGGCACGTCGGGGATCTCGGACACGACTTCGAACTGGCCGTCGGCCTGGATTTCACCGATCAGCACGGGCTTCGTGATGTGGTGGTTGGGGAGCATCTTGGCGATGCCGCCGGTCAGGTTCGGCGTCTCGAGGCCGATGATCGCGTCGAGCACGGCATCGGTGTCGGTGGTGCCGGCCTTTTCGACCGCCTGGACCCAGAGATTGAAGCCGATCACATGGGCTTCCATCGGGTCGTTGGTGACGCGGTCCGGATTGCCGGTATAGGCCTTCCAGGCGTCGATGAAGGCGGCGTTCTCGGGCGTATCGACCGACTGGAAGTAGTTCCAGGCGGCGAGGTGACCGACGAGCGGCGCCGTATCGAAGCCGGCGAGTTCTTCTTCACCCACCGAGAAGGCGACGACCGGGATGTCCTCGGCCTTGATGCCCTGGTTGGCGAGTTCCTTGTAGAAGGGCACGTTGGCGTCGCCATTGATGGTCGAGACCACGGCGGTCTTCTTGCCGGCCGAGCCAAAGGTCTTGATGTCGGAGACGATGGTCTGCCAGTCGGAATGACCGAACGGGGTGTAGTTGACCATGATGTCCTCAGCGGCCACGCCCTTGTCCTTGAGGTACTGCTCGAGGATCTTGTTGGTGGTCTGCGGATAGACGTAGTCGGTGCCGGCGAGGACCCAGCGCTCGACGCCTTCTTCGTTCATCAGATAGTCGACGGCAGGGATGGCCTGCTGGTTCGGCGCGGCGCCGGTGTAGAACACGTTGCGCTCGGATTCCTCGCCCTCGTACTGCACGGGGTAGAAGAGGATCGAGTTCAGTTCCTTGAACACGGGCAGCACGGATTTGCGCGACACCGAGGTCCAGCAACCGAACACGGCGGCGACGCCGTTGACTTCGATCAGCTCGCGGGCCTTTTCGGCGAACAGCGGCCAGTCGGACGCCGGATCGACGACGACGGCTTCGAGCTGCTTGCCGAGCAGGCCGCCCTTCTTGTTCTGCTCATCGATGAGGAAGAGCATCGTGTCCTTGAGGGTCGTCTCCGAGATGGCCATCGTGCCGGACAGCGAATGGAGAACGCCGACCTTGATGGTATCTTGAGCGACCACGGGCGCGAGAGCGCCCATCGTCATCGTGGCTGCGAGCGAAAGCCCGGCCGCAATGCGGTTTACTCCTGTCAATTATGCCTCCGACAGTTGGTTGTTTGCACCGCAGGAGGAATTGCAAAGCCCGTGCCAGTGGATGAGACCAGTGAGCAAGTAATTGATTATGTTGAGGAAGGGCCGGATTCCGGATTTTTGACCGGGCAGCTTTTGCATGCATCTCAGCCATGGGCTGCCGGTTCTTTGGGCGGCACCATTAAGCGATGCTTAACATTTAGGCAGGTTGGCGCAGATGCTGTGTGCGACGCTGCCAGTGTGGCGCTTTCCGATGACCGGCTCGTGACATTGGAGTAGAGTCGGGCACCGGAAGTTCGCTTCCGGCAGAGGTTGTTTGCACCGACGCCTCGGGCCCCGTGTTCGCAAGGATGCGGGGCTTTGCGTTGCCCGCCCGTCCTCCACAGCTGCCTTGCCGGCCAACCGCAACCTTTCGCGAGTCGTTCCGTTAACCCCGCGAACCGGCTGGGTGGTTCGCGCAAGCGTCACTGTCCGCACATCAAACGAGTTTCGGCCGCAAGGCCAACGGCTTCGACGCCGCGTCGGTCCCAGGGGATCGACGGCGAGCGCCGACGGTTCGGAGGACGTTTACGAGGGCTGACGCTCCCTCGTAGGCTGACCCGAAGGGGCGCGGGACTTCGGTCCCGCGCTTTCCTTTTGTGGGGGACGATGCCGTCGGTAGTTGCCGCAGGCGTTGTGTGGACGATGCGGACGGTAGTTCTGCGGCACCTGCCGCGAAAACCCCGTAGCCGCCGGTAAGCATTCGGTTTGCTGCTCGACCAGAACAGCGTCCTATGCGTATTGCGACAGGGACGCGCGACGTTCTTGCTGTCTCCAGGCTGCCCTCAGAGGCAGCGACCAGGAGACGTCTCATGAAGTCAATCTATGGCATTGCCCTCGCCGGCGCGCTTGCGCTCACCCTGCTGGCTCCGGCCGCTCAGGCAGGCTCGCTGCTTGGCGGGCTGCTGACGACCGGCAAGGACAGCGGCAACAGCAACCAGCCGTTGTCGATCGACAGCAAGGACGGCAAGACCTCGATCGGCCTGCTCGGTTCGGGCGGCCTGTCGGTCAATCTGCCGGTGGGCGGCAGCGGCAACAAGATCATCGATATTCCCAAGGTGGTGTCCGTGGGCACCGACAAGGGCGACCTCAAGGTGGATCTGCTGGGCGGCGGCAACAGCGGCGTCGGCGTTGATGTGCTGGGCACCGGCATCAATGTCGGC
>SEEL01000074.1 GCA_004144345.1 Hyphomicrobiales bacterium | reverse complement strand
GCGCAGCCGGTGGGTGGGGCGGCCCGAACTCGCTATTCCAGATGGCTCTTGAGGAACCAGAGGTTCTTGTCGAGGGCGCGCGAATAGGCGGTGAGGATGTCCGCCGTGTCGGCATCACCGGCATCGTCGGCGGTCTCGATCGCCTCGCGCGTCGATTTGCTGACCTTGGCGAAATGCTCGACCAGCGCCTTGAGGTGATCCTCGACCTTGCGGATGTCGGTGGGATAGGCCGGCAGCGTCGTCGCCTTGGCGACGGCCTGGATGGTGCCGAGCGCCATCCCATCGAGCTGGGCGACGCGTTCGGCGATCACATCGACATGCTCGTCGAGCTCGTCGCGCACCTCGTCGAGGAACTCATGCACGGCGATGAAGGTCGGGCCCTTGAGGTTCCAATGCGCCTGCTTGGTGATGAGCGCGAGATCGATCGCGTCGGCGAGGCGCGCATTGAGCAGCGCGATCATCGCGGTCTTGGTGTTGGATTCGATGCCGGTATCGGGGTTTTTCTTGAGCATGATGTCCTCGTGAGCTGACATCAGGAAACCCGTGGGCCGGCGGGCCGGTTCCGTCGGCAACGAAAAAGGCGCGGACCTTTGGGTCCACGCCTCTGTCATTCCGTTCGCCTGTTCCGGTCAGGGAGGGGGGCCAAGCCGGCGCTCAGGCCGTTCGTGACCGGAATTAGTTGACCGAGGTTTCGATCGCCTTGGGCGCCACGCCATTGATGGCGATGGTGCGGGCCTTCTTGCTCTCGGGCAGCTCGCGCTTCAGCTCGATATGGAGCAGGCCATTCTCGAGGCCGGCGCCGCTGACTTCCACATATTCGGCCAGCTGGAAGCGCAGCTCGAACGCGCGCTCGGCAATGCCGCGATGCAGGAATTCACGGGACTTCTCTTCGCCCGCGGGAACCTTGGCGCCCTTGATCACGAGGCCATTTTCCTTGGACTCGATGACGAGGTCGCTCTCGGCGAAACCGGCGACGGCGATCGAGATGCGGTAGGCGTTATCGCCCAGTTTCTCGATGTTGTAGGGCGGGTAGGTCTTGGCCTCCTGGCCGACAAGGCCATCGAGACGGTTGAACAGCCGGTCAAAGCCGACGGTCGAACGATAGAAGGGGGAAAAATCATAGGTCTGCATGGCACATTCTCCAGTTGAGCAACGTGATTTGCGGGTGTCCCACAAGCCCTCCCTGATGCGGCGAAGGCTCATTCCCGGGTGTCCCGGTCCCCGGCATTTGCCGGCTGACACGCTTGAGATAGGTGGGCGTTTGCGGGGTTCAAGAGGCCGATTTTCGCGTCTTCGTTATTGCAAATGAGTTGCAACTGCATACCGGCCATGCCATGTTTGGGTTGAGCCATTTGCAAGAAAAGCTTTTGCCCGATGTCCCTGATGTTCTCCCGCCGCACCGCCATGCTCGTCGCTTCGGCTGCCCTGACCCTGCTGACTTCCCCCGCTCTGGCGCAGGAGAAATTCAAGGCCGTGACCACCTTCACGGTGATTGCCGACATTGCGCAGAACGTCGCCGGCGACGCAGCCCTGGTTGAATCGATCACCAAGCCCGGGGCGGAGATCCACAATTACCAGCCGACGCCGGGTGACATCAGGCGGGCGCAGGATGCCGATCTGATCCTGTGGAACGGGCTCAATCTCGAATTGTGGTTCGAGCGCTTCTTCCAGAATTTGCGCGACGTGCCGAGCGCCGTGGTGTCGGACGGCGTCGAGCCGATGGGCATTGCCGAGGGCCCCTATACCGGCAAGCCCAACCCGCATGCCTGGATGTCGCCGAGCGCCGTGAACATCTACATCGACAATATCCGCGATGCCTTTGCCGAGAATGACCCGGCCAATGCTGCGGCCTATGCGGCGAACGCCGAGGCCTACAAGACCCGCATCGCCGCCGCGGTCGGGCCGATCCAGGAAGAACTGAACGCCGTGCCGGCCGAACGGCGCTGGCTGGTGACGAGCGAAGGCGCCTTCTCCTACCTGGCGCGCGATTTCGGGCTGCGCGAACTCTATCTGTGGCCGATCAATGCGGACCAGCAGGGCACGCCCCAGCAGGTGCGCAAGGTGATCGACGCGGTGCGCGAGAACAACATTCCAGTCGTGTTCTCCGAAAGCACCGTGTCCGCCGACCCGGCGCAGCAGGTGGCGCGCGAGACCGGCGCGGCCTATGGCGGCGTGCTCTATGTGGACTCGCTGTCCGACGCGAACGGACCGGTGCCGACCTATCTCGACATGCTGCGCGTCACCGCCCAGACCATCGCCGACGGGCTTGGCCAATGAGCCCGGTGACGGACAATTCGGGCATCGTCGTGCGCGACGCGACGGTGACCTATCGCAACGGGCACACGGCGCTGCGTGCGGCCAATTTCACTTCGCCGCCGGGCTCGATCACGGCGCTGGTTGGCGTCAACGGCTCCGGCAAATCGACGCTGTTCAAGGCCATCATGGGCTTCGTGCGGCTGGCCCAGGGCGAGATCAGCATTTTCGGCCGCCCGGTGGCCGAAGCGCTGAAGCGCAATGTCGTCGCCTATGTGCCGCAGGCCGAGGAAGTAGACTGGAACTTTCCGGTGTTGGTCGAGGACGTGGTGATGATGGGGCGCTACGGCCATATGGGGCCGCTGCGCATCCCCCGCCCCGCCGACCGCGAGGCGGTGGCGGCGGCGCTGGGCCGTGTCGGCATGACCGAGTTCGGCCGCCGGCAGATCGGCGAATTGTCGGGCGGCCAGCGCAAGCGCGTGTTCCTCGCCCGGGCGCTGGCGCAAGATGCAAGGGTGATCCTCCTCGACGAACCCTTCACCGGCGTTGATGTGACGACCGAGGAAGCGATCGTCGCCCTGCTGCGCAAACTGCGCGACGAGGGCCGGCTGATGCTGGTGTCGACGCACAATCTCGGCAGCGTGCCTGAGTTCTGCGACCGCACCGTGCTGCTGAAGGGCACCGTGCTGGCCCATGGACCGACAGCGGAAGTGTTCACGCAGGAAAATCTGCAGCTGGCCTTTGGCGGCACGCTGCGTCATTTCGTTTTGGGCGGCACCGACCTCCACCGGGACGATACCGATACGCGGCGCCTCGCCGTGCTGACCGACGATGAGCGACCGCTGGTGTTCTACGGCGAAAAGGGCGCGCTGCAGCGCACGGACCGCCAGACGGAGAGCGGCAGCTGATGGATCTGCTGCTCGAGCCCTTCGGCTATGGCTACATGCTCAACGCCATGTGGGTGTCGGCGCTGGTGGGCGCCGTCTGCGCCTTCCTCTCCTGCTATCTGATGCTGAAGGGCTGGTCGCTGATCGGCGACGCGCTGAGCCATGCGATCGTGCCCGGCGTCGCCGGCGCCTATATGCTCGGCCTGCCCTTCGCGCTCGGCGCCTTCGCCTCGGGCGGGCTCGCCGCGGCGGCGATGCTGTTCCTCAACCAGCGCACGCGGCTCAAGGAAGACGCCATCATCGGGCTGATCTTTTCGGCCTTTTTCGGCCTCGGCCTGTTCATGGTGTCGCTGTCGCCGACCTCGGTGAACATCCAGACCATTGTGCTCGGCAATATCCTCGCCATCACCCCCGAGGACACGCTGCAGCTCGCCATCATCGGCTTCGTGTCGCTGGCGATCCTGCTGGCGAAATGGCGTGACCTGATGGTGGTGTTCTTCGACGAGGCGCATGCGCGCTCGATCGGCATCAACCCGACGCTGCTGCGCGTCATGTTCTTCACCCTGCTCGCCGCCTCGACCGTGGCGGCGCTGCAGACGGTCGGCGCCTTTCTCGTCATCTGCCTCGTGGTGACGCCGGGCGCGACGGCCTATCTCCTCACCGACCGCTTCCCGCGGCTCCTCGTGATTGCCGTGCTGATCGGCTCGATCACCAGTTTCGTCGGCGCCTATGCGAGCTATTTCGTCGACGGGGCGACCGGCGGCATCATCGTCGTACTGCAGACGGCGCTGTTCCTCATGGCGTTCTTCTTTGCCCCCAAGCACGGCATGCTGGCGGCCCGCCGCCGCGCCGCCAAGGCGCTGGAGACGGTGCCATGATCGGGGAACTGCTCGCGCCCTTCCAGTTCCAGTTCATGATCAATGCGCTGATCATCGTGGCGCTGATCGCCGTGCCGGCGGCGCTGCTCTCTTGCTTCATGGTGCTGAAAGGCTGGTCGCTGATGGGCGACGCCATCAGCCATGCGGTGTTCCCGGGCGTGGTGATCGCCTACATCATCGGCATCCCCTTCGCCATCGGCGCCTTCATTGCCGGCATGTTCGCGGCGGTGGCGACCGGCTATCTCAAGGACAACAGCCGCATCAAGCAGGACACCGTGATGGGCGTGGTGTTCTCGGGCATGTTCGGGCTCGGCCTCGTGCTCTATGTGTGGATCCGCTCGGAAGTGCATCTCGACCACATATTGTTCGGCGACATGCTGGGCATTGGCTGGAGCGACATCATCGAGACCGGCGCCATCGCCCTGTTCGTCAGCGCCATCATCGCGCTCAAATGGCGCGACTTCCTGCTGCATGCGTTCGACCCGATCCAGGCGAAGGCAGTGGGGCTGCGCACTGGCCTCCTGCATTATGGGCTGTTGTGCCTCATCTCGCTGACCGTGGTCGGCGCGCTGAAGGCGGTGGGCGTGATCCTCGCCATCGCCGTGCTGATCGCGCCGGGAGCCATCGCCTTCCTCCTGACCCGCCGCTTCGGCACCATGCTGCTGCTGTCGGTGGCGATCGCCCTGTCGGCGTCGCTGGCCGGCGTCTATCTGTCGTTCTTCCTCGACAGCGCCCCGGCGCCGACCATCGTCGTGCTGCTCTCGCTGGGCTTCATCCTGGCGTTCGTGGTGACGGTGTGGCGTGGCGCAAAAACCGCAGCCGCGCCAACGGCCTAAGCCGCCTGGGCGGCCTTGTTTTCCTGTGGCTCTGTCCAGGCGATCCCGAGCAGGCTCGCTTGGCCAACCGCGCGTGCCCCAAAAAAGTCACACCCGGCGCTTGCTCGTAGTTTAGACTTATGCAAATGTAGCCCCAATAGGACAGCTTTGCTGTCTTAAAGTGGGCACCCGGTCTCCCCGGAAATGTCCACACGCCGGACCGGCTGGCCCGCTTGTCGAAAGCGGAAACGGGAGGCGGGGCACAACGCCCGAATGAGCGGCCATTTGGATGCAGCGCCGCTCCCTGTTGACATTGTGACTTGCCCCCCGGGGCTGCACTCATCACGATCCGGACCTTTCGTTCGGCCATCGTGAGTAAGACAGACGGAGCGCGTGGACGAATGACCGATACTGAGCCAATCAAACAGGCACGAAAACAGACCTGTGAAAGGACCGAACAGCCGGCCTGCCGGCTACCCATGACCTGAAATCGCCTACCAAAGGACATTGCCAATGGCCAAGTCTCGCTCACTCCCCGCCCTCTCTCCGGACGTGGCGGCCATGCGCAAAAATACCCGTCCCGAGGCGTTCGGTCTGTTCGATCCCAAGCGCGAGCATGATGCGTGCGGCGTCGGCTTCATTGTCGACCTCAAGAACCGCCCGACCCACCAGATCGTCCAGAACGGCCTCGCCATCCTCGAGAACCTCGAGCATCGCGGCGCCGTGGGCGCCGACCCGCTGATGGGCGACGGCGCCGGCATGCTGGTGCAGATTCCCCATGCCTTCTTCGTCAAGGAAATGGCCAAGCAGGGTGTCACCCTGCCCGAGCCCGGCAAGTATGCCGTGGCGTTCCTGTTCATGCCGCAGGACGCGGCGCTGCGCGCCAAGATGGAGCGCGTCGTCGAAAAGGTCATCGAGGACGAAGGCCAGACCGTGCTCGGCTGGCGCGACGTGCCGCATGACAATTCATCGCTATCCAAGGCGCCCGAGATTGTTGCCACCGAGCCCTGCCACCGGCAGGTGATCATCGGCCGCGGCACCCGCGTTGCCGATGACGAGGCGTTCGAGCGCAAGCTCTACATCATCCGCAAGGTCTGCTCGGGCAAGATCTACTCGGCCTATGAAGGCGAGCCGACCGACTTCTACATCGTGTCGATGAGCTGCCGGACGCTCGTCTACAAGGGCATGTTTCTCGCCGCGCAGCTCGGCGCCTATTACGACGATCTGCACGACCCCGATTTCGCCTCGGCGCTCGCCTTGGTGCACCAGCGCTTCTCGACCAACACCTTCCCCAGCTGGCGGCTCGCGCACCCCTACCGCTTCGTCTGCCACAATGGCGAAATCAACACCGTGCGCGGCAACGTCAACTGGATGGCGGCGCGCCAGGCCTCGGTCAGCTCCGAGCTGTTCGGCGCCGATATCCAGAAGCTCTGGCCGATCTCCTATCCCGGCCAGTCGGACACCGCCTGCTTCGACAATGCGCTCGAATTCCTGATGCGCGGCGGCTATTCGATGCCGCACGCCGCGATGATGCTGATCCCCGAAGCCTGGGCCGGCAATTCGCTGATGGATGAAGACCGCAAGGCCTTCTACGAATATCACGCCGCGCTGATGGAGCCGTGGGACGGCCCGGCCGCGATGTGCTTCTCGGATGGCCTGCATATCGGCGCGACGCTCGACCGCAATGGCCTGCGTCCGGCCCGCTACATCGTCACCGACGACGATCAGGTCATCATGGCCTCGGAAATGGGCGTCCTGCCCATCCCGCCCGAAAAGATCGTCAAGAAGTGGCGCCTGCAGCCGGGCAAGATGCTGCTGATCGATCTGAAGAAGGGCGCCATCGTCTCCGACGAGGAGATCAAGGCCGAACTGGCTCAGGCGCAGCCCTACCGCCAGTGGCTGGCCCGCACCCAGATCCATCTCGAGGAACTGCCCGAGGTCACGCCGCAGGCGCCGCAGAACGACGTTCCGCTGCTCGATCGCCAGCAGGCCTTCGGTTACACGCAGGAAGATCTGAAGCTGGTGCTGCCGCCGATGGCGACCACCGGCCAGGAAGCCGTGGGCTCGATGGGCACCGACACGCCGATCTCGGCGCTCTCGGACAAGTCGAAGCTCCTCTACACCTATTTCAAGCAGAACTTCGCCCAGGTCACCAACCCGCCGATCGACTCGATCCGCGAGGAATCGGTGATGAGCCTCGTCAGCTTCATCGGCCCGCGCCCCAACATCCTCGATCTCGAAGGCCATGGCTCGCGCCAGCGCCTTGAAGTGCGCCAGCCGATCCTGACCAACGCCGATCTCGAAAAGATCCGCGCCATCGGCTCGATGGAGGACAACCCGTTCCGCTCCAAGACGCTCGACATCACCTACCTCGCCAGCGAAGGCGCGGACGGCATGGCGGACGCGCTTGAGCAGCTGTTCGCCGATGCCGAGATGGCCGTCCATGCAGGCGACAACATCATCATCCTCTCCGACCGCCTGATGGGCCGCGATCGCATTGCGATCCCGGCACTGCTGGCGACGGCTGGCGTGCATCATCATTTGATCCGCAAGGGTCTCCGCACCTCGGTGGGCCTTGTGGTCGAGACGGGCGAAGCGCGCGAGGTGCATCATTTCTGCGCCCTTGCCGGCTATGGCGCCGAAGCGATCAACCCCTATCTCGCCTTCGAGACGCTGCTGTCCATGAAGGACGAGCTGCCCGAGGAGGTGGACGAGCACGAGCTGGTCTACCGCTACATCAAGGCGATCGGTAAGGGCATCCTCAAGGTCACCGCCAAGATGGGCATCTCGACCTATCAGTCCTATTGCGGCGCGCAGATCTTCGACGCCGTCGGCCTGACGCAGGAGTTCGTCGATACCTATTTCACCGGCACCGCCACCACCATCGAAGGCGCCGGCCTTGCCGAGATCGCCGAAGAGACGGTGCGCCGCCACAAGGATGCGTTCGGCAATTCGCCGATCCTCGAAGATGCGCTCGACGCCGGCGGCGACTATGCCTTCCGCTTCCGCGGCGAAGCGCATGTGTGGCGCTCCGAGACCGTGTCGAACCTCCAGCATGCCGCCCGTGGCAATGCCCGCGACAAGTACCGCGAATTCTCGCGCCTCGTGAACGATGTCGAGGACCGCTATGTCACCATCCGCTCGCTGTTCAAGCTGAAGACGGCGGCTGAGGACGGCCGCTCGCCGGTCGCCCTCGACGAAGTCCAGCCGGCGGCCGAGATCGTCAAGCGCTTCTCGACCGGCGCCATGTCCTATGGCTCGATCAGCCGCGAAGCCCACACGACGCTCGCCGTCGCCATGAACCGCATCGGCGGCAAGTCGAACACCGGCGAGGGCGGCGAGGAAGCCGACCGCTTCACGCCGCTGCCCAACGGTGACTCGATGCGCTCGGCGATCAAGCAGATCGCCTCGGGCCGCTTCGGCGTGACCGCGGAGTATCTGGTCAACTCCGACATGATGCAGATCAAGATGGCGCAGGGCGCCAAGCCCGGCGAAGGCGGCCAGCTGCCCGGCAACAAGGTCGACCAGACCATTGCCAAGGCCCGTCACTCGACCCCGGGCGTCGGCCTCATCTCGCCGCCGCCGCATCACGACATCTATTCGATCGAAGACCTGGCGCAGCTGATCTTCGACCTCAAGAACGTCAACCCCGCCGGCCAGGTCTCGGTCAAGCTCGTCTCCGAAGTCGGCGTCGGCACCGTTGCCGCCGGCGTCGCCAAGGCGCGCGCCGACCATGTGACCATCTCGGGCTATGAAGGCGGCACCGGCGCCGCGCCGCTGACCTCGCTCAAGCATGCCGGTTCGCCCTGGGAAATCGGCCTGGCCGAAACGCACCAGACGCTGGTCGCCAACAAGCTGCGCTCGCGCATCGCGGTGCAGGTCGATGGCGGCATTCGCACCGGCCGCGACGTGGTGATCGGCGCCCTGCTCGGCGCCGACGAATTCGGCATGGCCACGGCCCCGCTGATCGCCGCGGGCTGCGTGATGATGCGCAAGTGCCACCTCAACACCTGCCCGGTGGGTATCGCCACGCAGGACCCGGTGCTGCGTGCGCGCTTCACCGGCAAGCCGGAACACGTCATCAACTACCTCTTCTTCGTCGCCGAGGAAGTGCGCGAGCTGATGGCCGAGCTGGGCTATCGTCACTTCGACGAAATGGTCGGCCAGATGCAGATGCTCGACAAGACCGAGGCCGTCAGCCACTGGAAGGCCAAGGGCCTCGATTTCACCAAGCTCTTCCACAAGCCGTACGCGCCCGAAGGCGTGGGTATCACCCACACCGAAAAGCAGAACCACCCGATCCACGATGTGCTCGACCTCAAGCTGATCGAACAGGCCAGGCCCGCCCTCGAGGCTGGAACGCCGGTCCAGATCACGACCGAGATCAGGAGCGTCAACCGTTCGGCCGGCGCCATGCTGGGCGGCGCGGTGGCCAAGCGCTACGGCGCGGCGGGCCTGCCCGAGGACACCATCGCCGTGTCGATGACCGGCACCGCCGGCCAGGCCTTCGGCGCCTTCCTTGCCAAGGGCGTGACCTTCGACCTCGTGGGCGAAGCCAATGACTATGTCGGCAAGGGCCTGAGCGGCGGCCGGCTGGTGGTGCGTCCGTCCGAAAAGTCGGGCGCCAAGCCGGAAGAGTCGATCGTCATCGGCAACACCGCGCTCTACGGCGCGACCGATGGCGAATGCTACTTCCGCGGCATCGCCGGCGAACGCTTCGCCGTCCGCAACTCCGGCGCCGTCGCCGTGGTTGAGGGCACCGGCGACCATGGCTGCGAATACATGACCGGCGGCGTTGTCGCCGTGCTGGGCAAGACCGGCCGCAACTTCGCGGCGGGCATGTCGGGCGGCATCGCCTATGTGCTCGACGAGGATGGCAGCTTCGAAAGCCGCTGCAACATGTCGATGGTCGACCTCGAACCGGTGGCCGAAGAGGAAATGCTGAGCGAGCGCGAATATGGGCACGCCGGCGACCTCGAGACCTCGGGCCTGGTCGAGATCATGTCCAACCTCGGCCGCGGCGACGCCGACCGGCTGAAGGCCCTGATCCAGCGCCACAAGAGCTTCACCGGCTCTAACGTCGCCGAGACCATCCTCGCGGACTGGGACGCCTGGCTGCCCAAGTTCAAAAAGGTCATGCCGGTCGAATATCGCCGGGCTCTCGCCGAGCTCGAAAAGGCCCAGGCAATGCAGGTGGCGGCGGAATGAGGCGCACCCTGGGAACTCTCGTCAGCGGCTTCGCCCTAACGCTGACCCTTGCCGCACCCGCAATGGCGCAGTCGCCGCTGCGCTTCTGGATCGACGTCTATCACGGTCAATGTGCGGACTGTCCGCACAAGCCCGTAACCTTCCATGTCGAGCTGGCTGACATGGACAAGGTGAACACGCTGTGCAGCAGCGACACCAATCTGATGCGGACGGTCGCGCACATTCAGCGCGAGGACATGGTCATCAAGTTCGGACACGTCTCCCACGCCGCCTGCGTGAGGGATAAGTCCGGGAACGTCAAAATCGCCGCCGGCGACTCGTCGGTAGGGAGCAACTAAATGGGCAAGATCACTGGCTTCCTCGAACTCGATCGTGTTGACCGCGACTATCGTCCGGTGGACGAACGGCTGAAGCACTACAATGAGTTCGTCATCCCGCTTGGCGAGAAGGGGACACGCGACCAGGCGGCGCGCTGCATGGATTGCGGCGTGCCCTATTGCCACAATGGCTGCCCGGTCAATAACCAGATCCCGGACTGGAACGACCTCGTCTACAAGGGCGACTGGCTGAAGGCGCTCAAGAACCTTCACTCGACCAACAATTTCCCGGAGTTCACCGGCCGCATCTGCCCCGCCCCGTGCGAGGCAGCGTGCACGCTGAACATTCCGGACACCCCGGTGAACATCAAGACGATCGAATGCGCGATCGTCGACAAGGGGTTCGAGGAAGGCTGGATTGTTCCCGACATCAACCCGAACAAGACCGGCAAGAAGGTCGCCGTGATCGGTTCGGGCCCGGCGGGCCTGGCCGCGGCGCAGCAGCTCGCCCGTGCCGGCCACGATGTGCATCTCTATGAGAAGAACAAGCAGGCCGGCGGCCTGATGCGCTACGGCATTCCCAACTTCAAGCTCGAGAAGTGGCAGCTCGACCGCCGCATCGAGCAGATGGTGGCCGAAGGCGTGACGCTGCATCTGGGCGTCAATGTCGGCATCGACGTCACCGTCGAGGAACTGACCGCGCAGTATGACGCCGTGGCCCTTGCCGGTGGCGCCGAGAAGCCGCGCGATCTGCCGATCCCGGGCCGCGAGATGGACGGCATCCATTTCGCCATGGATTTCCTCAGCCAGCAGAACAAGCGCGTCACCAACGAGGACTTCCCCAACATCAAGCCGATCCTCGCGACCGGCAAGCATGTGGTGGTGATCGGCGGCGGCGATACGGGCTCGGACTGCATCGGCACGTCGAACCGCCAGGGCGCGCTCTCGGTCACCCAGATCGAGATCATGCCCGCTCCGCCCGAAAAGGAAAACAAGCCGCTCGTCTGGCCGCTCTGGCCGATGAAGATGCGTACCTCCTCCTCGCAGGAAGAAGGCGTCACGCGTGACTTCGCCGTCGCCACGATCCGCTTCGAAGGCGAGAACGGCGTGGTCAAGAAGCTGATCTGCGCCCGCGCCGACGACAAGTTCCAGCCCATTCCTGGAACGGAGTTCGAATTGCAGGCCGATCTCGTCACCCTCGCCATGGGCTTCCTCGGCCCGGTGCAGGAAGGTATGATCAAGTCGCTCGGCGTCGAACTCGACAAGCGCGGCAACGTCTTCGCCGACACCTTCCAGTACAAGACCAGCAAGGAGAAGATCTTCTCCTGCGGCGACATGCGCCGCGGCCAGTCGCTGGTCGTCTGGGCGATCCGCGAAGGCCGCCAGTGCGCCCGCTCGATCGACCAGTTCCTGATGGGACAGACGACGCTGCCGCGGTAAGCGGTGGTGGTGTGAATTTGAGGGGCGCTCCGGCGCCCCTTTTGTTTTGGGGCGGCGGTGTCGGCACCACCTCCCCCTCGACGGGGGAGGTACCGTAGCTTGGCCGAAGGCCTAGCGGAGGTTGGAGGGGGTGCGAACGGCCCGGTACCGGCATGTGGCTCCCCCCACCCCAGCTCCGCTACGCCTGCGGCTAGCTACGCTACCCTGCCCGCGACGGGGGAGGGTGGGCACCGCGCAAGC
>SEEL01000025.1 GCA_004144345.1 Hyphomicrobiales bacterium | reverse complement strand
GTCATGACGAGTGATCTGGGAGGGGGAGGCCGGGTGGGGCGGGGTCGCTCGCCACTACAAACCCGGGATCGATGCTGTGTCCGCCATTGGCGGCACGGTGGACGGCAGGGACAGTTACCGACCCTGTCGAGCGGATGCGTTTTGAGCCGGTAGGGCGGCGCATCTGAACCACCGCCGGACGTGGAGAGAGATTCCGGCAGATCATCGATCCTGAGGCAAACCCGGTTGCAGCGGCGAGGCGCGAGCCTCAATTCTGCGGACTACCCGCGTCGAGGCAAGACCTCGCCGCTGCTCGCTCTCGCCCGAGAAGGGCAAGAGCAAGGGTTCTTTGACATCGCCGGTAGGGCCGGCGGACGTCTCTGCACGTCCGCTATTCAGCGGTTGGCCAAGCGAGCCGTCTTCGGGCTCGTTTGGACAGAGCGCAAAGAAGCTACGGTTGGCCAAGCGAGCCTTCTTCGGGCTCGCTCAGACAGAGCGAAAAGAAAGCTCGCCTATTTGCACGCCCGAAATTCCCGGGCACCGCGCGGCGCCTATTCCGCCGCCTGCCGCACCGGGCGCTTTTTGACCGGCCGGCGCGCCATCACTTCCTTGAGGAACTTGCCCGTATAGGAGCGCTTGTTCTCGATCAAATCCTCGGGCGTGCCGATGCCGACCACTTCGCCGCCGCCATCGCCGCCTTCGGGACCCATATCGATGATCCAGTCGGCGGTCTTGATGACTTCGAGATTGTGCTCGATCACCACCACCGTGTTGCCCTGGTCCACCAGCTCATGCAGCACTTCGAGCAGCTTCTTGATGTCGTGGAAGTGGAGGCCCGTCGTCGGCTCGTCGAGCATATAGAGCGTCCGCCCGGTGGCCCGGCGGCTCAGCTCCTTGCTCAGCTTGACGCGCTGCGCTTCGCCGCCCGACAAAGTCGTCGCCGGCTGGCCGACCTTCACATAGCCCAGGCCCACCCGCTGCAGCGTCGCGAATTTCTCGCGGATCGAGGGCACGGCGGCGAAGAACTCGGTCGCCTCGTCGATCGTCATGTCGAGCACGTCGGCGATCGACTTGCCCTTGAACTGCACTTCGAGCGTCTCGCGATTGTAGCGGTGGCCCTTGCAGACCTCGCAGGTCACATAGACGTCGGGCAGGAAGTGCATCTCGATCTTGATGACGCCGTCGCCTTCGCACTTCTCGCAGCGGCCGCCCTTGACGTTGAAGCTGAAGCGGCCCGGCCCGTAGCCGCGAGCCTTGGCTTCCGGCAGGCCGGCGAACCATTCGCGCAGCGGCCCGAACGCCCCGGTATAGGTCGCGGGGTTGGAGCGCGGCGTGCGGCCGATCGGCGACTGGTCGATATCGATGATCTTGTCGAGGAATTCGAGGCCGGTGAGATGATTGTGCGGCGCCGGGTTGACCCGCGCGCCGTTCAGCCGCCGGGCCATCGCCTGGTACATGGTGTCGATCATCAAGGTCGACTTGCCGCCGCCCGACACGCCCGTGATCGCCACGAACAGGCCGAGCGGCACGTCCACCGAGACGTTCTTGAGGTTGTTGCCGGTGGCGCCGTCGAGATGGATCTTCTTCGACTTCGTGGCCTTCCGCCGCTCGACCGGCGTCGGGATCTGCAGCTTGCCGCTCAGATACTGGCCGGTGATCGAGTTCTTGTTCTTGAGGATGTCCTCGGGCGTGCCTTCGGCGACGATATGCCCGCCATTGACGCCGGCGCCGGGGCCGATATCGACCACATAATCGGCCGTCAGGATGGCGTCCTCGTCATGCTCGACGACGATCACCGTATTGCCGATGTCGCGCAGCCGGCGCAGCGCCTCGAGCAGCCGCTCATTGTCGCGCTGGTGCAGGCCGATCGAGGGCTCGTCCAGCACGTAGAGCACGCCGGTCAGGCCCGAGCCGATCTGGCTGGCGAGCCGGATACGCTGGCTTTCCCCGCCCGACAGCGAGCCCGAAGCGCGCGACAGGGTCAGGTAATCGAGGCCGACTTCGACGAGGAAGCCGAGCCGTTCGCGGATTTCCTTGAAGACGCGCACGCCGATCTGGTTCTGCTGCTCGGTCAGGCGGTTGGGCAAATCGGTGAACCAGCCGAGCGCGGCGCGGATCGACATTTCCGATACCTGGCCCACATGAAGGCCGTCGATCTTAACCGCCAGCGCCTCGGGCTTCAGCCGGTAGCCGTTGCAGGTGAGGCAAGGCTTGGACGACATGTAGCGCTCGATTTCCTCGCGCATGCCGGCGCTCTCGGTCTCCTTGTAGCGCCGTTCCAGATTGCCGATCACGCCCTCGAACGGCTTCTTGGTCTTGTAGGTGCGAAGCCCGTCGTCATAGACGAAATTGATGTCGGTCTTGCCGGTGCCGAAAAGCACGGCATGCTGGACCTCGAAGGGCAGTTCCTCCCAGGCCGTGCCGGTCGAAGCGCCGAAATGCTTCACCACCGCCTGCAGCGTCTGCTGGTAATAGGGCGCGGAAGTCTTCGACCAGGGCAGGATGGCGCCGTCGCGCAAGCTCAGCGAGACATCGGGGACGATCAGGTCGGGGTCGATCTTCTGCTCGGTGCCGAGGCCGTCGCAGACCGGGCAGGCGCCGAAGGGGTTGTTGAACGAGAACAGCCGCGGCTCGATCTCGGGGATGGTGAAGCCCGACACCGGGTCGGCGAACTTTTCCGAGAAGATCAGCCGCTTGGCCGAGCCGTCCTCTTCCTTCTCGTCGGCGAACTCGGCGAAGGCGATACCGTCGGCCAGCTTCAGCGCGGTCTCGAAACTTTCGGCGAGGCGCGACGAGATATCGGGGCCGACCACGATGCGGTCGACTACCACTTCGACGTCATGCTTGATCTTCTTGTCGAGGTTGGGCGCATCCTCGATGTCCCAGAACTCGCCATCGATCTTCACGCGCTGGAAGCCCTTGCGCATCAGATCGTTCAGTTCGCGCTTGTACTCGCCCTTACGGCCACGGGCGATCGGCGCCAGCAGGAACAGGCGCGTCCCCTCGGGCTGGCTCACCACGATGTCGACCATCTGGCTGACGGTCTGGCTCTGGATCGGCAGGCCCGTCACCGGCGAATAGGGAATGCCGACACGAGCGAAGAGCAGGCGCAGATAATCGTAGATTTCGGTGACCGTACCGACCGTCGAGCGCGGATTGCGCGAGGTCGTCTTCTGCTCGATCGAGATGGCCGGGCTCAGCCCGTCGATCTGTTCGACATCCGGCTTCTGCATCATTTCGAGGAACTGGCGGGCGTAGGCGCTCAGCGACTCCACATAGCGCCGCTGCCCCTCGGCATAGATCGTGTCGAACGCGAGCGACGATTTCCCCGAGCCGCTGAGGCCCGTCATGACGATCAGCTTGTCACGCGGCAGCCTCAAATCGACGTTTTTGAGGTTGTGCTCCTTGGCGCCACGAATGACGAGTTCACGGTTCGGATTGGCAGTCTTGGCGGGCATTGGACATCCATAGGCAGAAAGCAGGGACCAATAGGCGAGCGGTCTGCCAGCTTCTGTCAGTGTTTCAATTTAGGAGACGGGCGAGCCACAGAAATAGGAAGCCCAGGCCGCATCCGCAACTAACCATGGCGCGATTGCGCTGTCACTTCACAGCCCAAGGGCGACGTGAGAACATAAACGGAACAATCGAGAGTCGGTCAAGTCTTTCGGAGGGAGCGATGAGCGTAAGCAACGTTCAAGTCGGGCGGGATGGCCAGAGCCCGATCGCGGCAATCGGCGACAGCCTCGTGGTGCAGGAATGGAGCGGCTCCGGGCCGGTCTACATGCATGTACACCACGCCGACGACGAGGCGTGGCACGTCCTCGCCGGTGTGCTCCGGTTCAGGTTTGCCGACGCAGAGATCGATGCCGGACCGGGCACGACGATCTTCGTGCCCGCTGGAACGCCGCACACCTATTGGGAAGTCGAGCCGAGCCGCTACCTGATCTTCCTCACGCCGCGGCTCAACCGGCTCATCGCCGAACTGAGCGCGGGCGCAGACATGGCGAAGGTGCCAGAAATCCTCGCCCGCTATGACAGTGCGATCTGCTAGGCCAGATCGCCGTAATAGATGCCCTTGGCCTTCAAATAGGCGACCTCGTCGGGGCTCGCCAAATCGCGGTCCCAGCGGCCGAGGTGCTTGTTGATGTAGTTGAAGAACAGCGGCCCGAGGAAGGCGAACAGGATCATCGTCATGTAGCCGCGGGGCAGGGTGGCTGCCTCTTCCGCCGGCGACTGCTCCAGTTCCCAGAAGCGCCGCGTGGCGATCTTGTGGTGATTGGAGTGCAGCATCAGGTTGTAGAACATGCCGCCTGAAACACGGCGGTGGCTGTCCCAGCTGTGGCGGGCCTCGACCCGGGTGCCGGGCATGCGGACGAGGCCGTAATGCTCGATGTAGTTCACCACTTCGAGGTAGATCTTGCCGATGGCGCCCGACATCAGGAAGCTCGGAATGCCCCACCAGCCGAGAAAGGCACAATAGAAGCCCATGATGGCGAGGGTCATCAGCTGACCGCGCCAGAACCGGTTGGTGAAGAGGTTGTTGGGCTCGCCCTTGCGCTTCAGCCGTTCGTCCTCGAATTCCTTGGCCGACAGCCACTGGCCGATGGTCGAGCGCACCACGAAGGCGATGATGTACTCGCCACGACGGGCCGTCGCCGGATCCTTCTCGGTACCGACATAGCGATGGTGGCCGTGCACATGCTCGATGGCAAAGCCGGTGTCCCAGGTGAAGGCCAGCAACCAGCGGCCGACCAGCTTGTCGAACGGCTTGTCGGTGCGGTGGATCAATTCATGGGCGACGTTTACGCCGGCGGCGCCGTAATACATTCCGAGGCTGGCGAGGGCGCCCTGGCTCCACACATGGAACTGGGTGCTTTGGCGGGCGGCGTCAGGGTCGATCCCGATCAGGCGCGGGAAGACATCGAGCCAGGCCCAGCCGGTCGGCGACGTCACGTTGAACGTCATCAGGGTGATGAAGATCAAAAGCGGCAGCGTCGCGAACAGCATCGTCTGGCAGTACCAGACCGGCGGCATGTGCTCGCGGTCGCTGATGTCGCCGAACAGTTCGTCGACATAGCCGATGAGGATGAACGAGAAGATCAGCCCCATATAGGTCCACGCGCCACCCAGCATCATGAACACCGCTCCGAAGAGGATGAACACGTTCATCAGGGAGTACCGCAGCGTGTTCATCGCACGGGTGGAGAGGATGCCGCCCGACGGCGGCGAATTCTGGACTGTGTCGCTCATAGTTCCGGCCTTGAGTTGGCCGGAACCTATTGAATCCTTGCGCTAGAAACAATCGTCCGCTTGACGTCTCAGTTATCACGGAACATAACAGGAACGTTGTGTGCAACCGGCAATTGTGTCCCGCACCGAGTGGCGCGTTCGGATAGGGTGCCGCCCGCACGTTCAGGAAGCGGCGTAAGATCGAAAGGGCAGGCCATGGCTGGCAGCGTAAACAAGGTCATTCTGGTGGGTAATCTGGGGGCAGACCCCGAGGTGCGGACCCTTCCCAGTGGCAACAAGGTGGTGAACCTGTCGGTCGCGACGTCGGAAAGCTGGCGCGACAAGAACAGCGGTGAGCGCAAGGAAAAGACCGAGTGGCACCGCGTGGTGATCTTCTCGGAAGGTCTCGCCAAGGTCGCCGAGCAATATCTGCGCAAGGGCAGCAAGGTCTATCTTGAAGGCGCGCTGCAGACGCGCAAATGGCAGGACCAGTCCGGCCAGGACAAATATTCGACCGAAGTGGTGCTGCAGGGCTTCAACTCGAACCTGACGATGCTCGACGGCCGCAATGAAGGCGGTGGCGACAGCGTCGGCTTCTCCGGTCCGCCGTCGCGGTCGGAAGGTGGCGGTGGTGGCCGGCGACCCTCATCGAGCGCCCCGGCCTTCGAGTCCGGTGGGATGGACGACGACATTCCGTTCTGATCGGCAGGATCAGCGGCAAACAAAAAGGGCGGCCGAGGCCGCCCTTTTCACATCCGGGAAATGCCGGAAACTTACTTGGTGAACGGGATCTGCGCCTTGATCGTGTCGCCGGTCTCGTTGAACACGGCGTCGAAGCTCACGGCCATCTTGTTGCCGCCGCTCAGCGTGACGCTCGAGGCGATCGACATGTCGTTGCCGCTGTCGTCCTGGGCACGCTGCTTGAGATCGAACACGATCCCGTCGCCGCGCTTGACGCCGATGGCCACGCCGCGGAAGCCGCCGACGCCGGAGTTCATCACGGCCTCGTAACGCTTGTTGGCGTCGACATAGGCGATGGTGCCGGTCACGGACAACTGGGCGCCAGCGAACTGGCAGCGGCCGGTGTAATTCAGCTTGGTGCCATTGCCCTTGCTCAGGGACATCTTGCACACGACGGTCTCATCCTGAGCCGCCTTGATAGTACCCTTGCCGTTCCAAGTGCCGATATACGGCTCGAGGACCGCCATTTCAGCCGGGCCGGCAAACGCGGGCATCGCGCCAGCAACCATGATGGCACCGGCAACAGCGACCGCCCGAGCAACGGGTCCGAACAGTTTCATTTTCCTAACGCCTCCAAGCGAGTGGAAGAATCGCCCCCCGGCGATCAACTGGGCTGGGAGGATGATCACATCCCCAAGCAAAGCAAGGGGAGGGTTATCACAAAAAACGTTCCAAACAAGGCCGTTTGCCGCGGTAACTAAAACGTTTCCCGCACTGGTTGAGCAGGCTCGAAGCCGAGCCGGGATCGCCCGTTCAAGACCACGTCACACCGGTGGACGGCCCCGTCTTTGCGGGGCCGCCGATTGCATCAGGCGCCGAGTGCCTTCCGGAGCGCGTCTGCCACGGAGAGTGGCTCGCGACCGGCAAAGCGCTGGACGCCATTGCCGACAATAGCCAGCGCACCGCGCTTCACGGCCACGTCGAAACCAGCGAACGCCGCAGCCAGCCCCGGCGGCAGCCCACCCTTGAGCATCCCGTCAAGCTGAGCCTCGTGCCCAACATCGATCGCTTCTACCGGCTTGCCGCCAAGGCGCGACAGGGTCGCGGCGATATCGGCGTATGACAGCGGCTCGGGGCCGGATACGTCGACGATCTCCTGTCCAGTGGCCGTAAGCAGGGCACCGGCTGCGGTTGCCGCGATGTCGTCGCGGAAGACCACGGCGCGTTTTCCGTCCCCGGCAGCGTGGAAGATCTTGCCCGATTCCAGCGTCTTGGCGGCGTCCCAGACGATGAAGTCGGCGTAGATATTGTCCCGCAGCGAGGTCCAGCCGCCCTTGAACCGGAACAGCCGGGCTTCCGTCCAGAAATGGTCGTTCGACACGGCGTGCTGAGCGTGCGGATAGGGGGCGGTGATCGAGGTGTAGATCAGATGCGAGACGCCGGCCCGCTCCGCTGCGTCAATGGCAGCCTGCTGCTGATCGATACGGCCGCCGACGTTGTCGGTGCTGATGATGAGGAGGCGGTCGACCCCGGAGAAGGCGACATCCAGCGAAGCCGGGTTGCTGAAATCACCGTGGCGGACTTCGATGCCCTCGACATCGGCAAGCTTGGAGGGATCGCGGGTAATGCCCACGACACGCTTGGCCCCGCGCGCCTTCAGCTGGGCGATGACGGCGCGGCCGACATAGCCGTTGGCGCCGGTCACGCCGAGCACGGAATTCGAAAAATCGGTCATTGGATGGTGTCCCAGAGTGCGGAATTTCTCGACTCGACGGCTCAGGAGAGAGTCGGTATCGAAAAGAGAGTTATGGATATCTAGAGGTGCCGCCCCAAGCTGGAAAGACGGCACCTCATCGGCAGCAGGTCACTTCGAGGTAACTTATGGATTTGGGTCCGGGCATCACCGCGGCGCGCGATGGCATCAAGGTTTGGCGCGAGGGCGAGGCAGAGGTGCCGCTGATCGAGCGGTGCCCAATTCGCGGCGTGCTCGACAAGCTCGGCGACAAATGGAGCATGCTGGTCATTCTTGAACTGGCGAGTGGTGAGCAGCGCTTTTCTGCCCTTCGCCGCCAGATTCCGGACGTTTCGCAGAAGATGCTGACCCAGACGCTGCGCATCCTGCAGAGCGACGGCCTCGTCGAACGCCAGGTCTTTCCGACTGTGCCCCCCGCGGTCAGCTATCGCCTCACGCCCCTCGGTCAGTCCTTGCTCGAACCCTTCGGCGCCCTCGTCGCCTGGGCCGACCGGAGCCATCCGCAGGTCCTTGCCGCGCGGGCCAGTTTCGAGGCCGCGAACGCGGCCTGAGGGGCTCGAAAAGGCCCGATTCCATCGCCATATGAGTTAGCAGTGGAAGATACGTCACAAAGGCGGCCGAAAGCCCCGGCGCGATTGGTCTTTCACGCGGGAATCGAATAGACCCGCAACCAGCCCAAAACAGCCAGAAAACAGTTCATTGGCCGACACCCCAGAAGACGATGGCGCGGGCGCTCCGCAGCCTTCCGACATCCAGCAGATTTCGATCACCGACGAGATGCGCAAGAGCTACCTCGATTACGCCATGAGCGTGATCGTCAGCCGAGCGCTCCCGGACGTGCGTGACGGCATGAAGCCGGTGCATCGGCGCATCCTCTTCTCGATGCACCAGCAGAACTTCGTGTGGAACCGGGCGTACCACAAATCGGCGACCGTGGTCGGCGACGTCATCGGTAAGTACCACCCCCACGGCAACGAGGCGGTCTATCTATCCTTGGTGCGTATGGCGCAGGAATTCTCGCTGCGCGTCACTCTTGTGGATGGCCAGGGCAATTTCGGCTCCATCGACGGCGATATGCCGGCGGCCATGCGCTACACCGAAGTGCGCATGGAAAAGATCACCAACTCGCTTCTCGATGATCTCGAGAACGACACGGTGGACATGAAGGAGACCTACGACAACTCCAACAAGGAACCGACGGTGCTGCCCGCCCGGTTCCCAAATCTGCTGGTCAATGGCGCCGGCGGTATCGCCGTCGGCATGGCGACCAACATTCCGAGCCACAATCTCGGCGAGACGATCGACGCGACGCTGGCCGTGCTTGAAAATCCGCACATCACTATCCCCGAGATCATGCAGCATCTGCTGGGCCCGGATTTCCCGACGGCCGGCATCATCCTCGGCCGTAGCGGCATCCGGCAGGCCTATGAGACGGGCAGGGGTTCGATCCTCATCCGCGGCCGTGTCGGCATCGAGGAGATGCGTGGCAATCGCGAAGCACTGATCATCACCGAGATTCCCTATCAGGTGAACAAGGCGACGATGATCGAGAAGATGGCCGAGCTGGTGCGCGACAAGCGCATCGAGGGCATCTCCGACATCCGCGACGAATCCGATCGCCACGGCATCCGCGTCGTCATCGAACTGAAGCGCGACGCCGTTTCCGACGTCGTGCTGAACCAGCTCTATCGCTTCACGCCGCTGCAATCGTCCTTCGGCTGCAACTTCGTGGCGCTGAACGGCGGCAAGCCGGAACTGATGAACGTGCGCGACATGCTTGTCGCCTTCGTTGCCTTCCGCGAGGAAGTGGTCACCCGCCGGACCAAGTTCCTCCTCAACAAGGCGCGCGACCGCGCCCACGTGTTGGTCGGCCTCGCCGTGGCCGTCGCCAATATCGACGAAGTCATCGCGCTGATTCGCCGGGCGCCCGATCCGGGCACTGCCCGCGAACAGTTGATGGAGCGCAACTGGCCGGCGCGCGATGTGGCACCGCTGATTGCGCTCATCGACGATCCGCGCCACCGCATCCAGGACGACGGCACCTTCAAGCTCAGCGACGAGCAGGCGCGAGCCATCCTGGCGCTGACGCTGAGCCGCCTGACCGCCCTCGGTCGCGACGAAATCGGCGACGAACTCGACGGGCTCGGCAAGGATATCGCCGACTATCTCGAGATCCTGCGCTCGCGCGAGCGCGTGCAGCAGATCGTCCGCGACGAACTCACGGCGATCAAGGACGAGTTCAACACTCCGCGCCTTACCGCTGTCGACGACGCAGCCGGTGATTTCGAGGACGAAGACCTCATTGCCCGCGAGGACATGGTCGTCACCGTCACCCATGGCGGGTACATCAAGCGCGTGCCGCTCAGCGCCTACCGCTCGCAGAAGCGTGGGGGCAAGGGCCGCTCGGGCATGGCAACGCGGGACGAGGATTTCGTCACGCGCCTGTTCGTCGCCAATACCCATACGCCGGTGCTGTTCTTCTCGTCGCTGGGTCAGGTCTACAAGCTCAAGGTCTGGCGCTTGCCGATCGCCGAGCCGCAGGGCCGTGGCCGAGCGCTGATCAACATGCTGCCGCTCGACGGCGGCGAAACGATCACCTCGATCATGCCGCTGCCCGAGGATGAACGCGACTGGCAGAAGCTCGACATCATGTTCGCCACCCGGTCGGGTGGTGTGCGCCGCAACTCGCTGGCCGATTTCGTCGAGATCAACAAGAACGGCAAGATCGCCATGAAGCTCGACGAGGGCGATGCGATCGTCGGCGTCGAGACCTGCTCGGCTGCAGATGACGTGTTGCTCACGACCTCGCTCGGTCAGGCGATCCGCTTCCAGGCCGACGAAGTCCGCGTCTTCAAGGGACGCGATTCGACCGGTGTGCGGGGTATTTCGCTGGCCGAGGGTGACAAGGTCATCGCCATGGCCGTGATCAACCACTTCGATGCCACCTCCGAGGAGCGGGCCGCCTATCTCAAGATGAGCCGCGCGGTGCGCGGTGAGACCGAGAGCGACGAGCCGGCGACGGACGATGGTGAGGAAGCGGGCGCCGGCGAGCTCAGCCAGGAACGTTATGCCGCCATGAGCGCGGTGGAGCAGTTCATCCTGACCGTGTCGGAAAATGGCTTTGGCAAGCGCACCTCGAGCCACGAATACCGGACCACCGGGCGCGGCGGCAAAGGCATCGTCGCCATGGCGATGAACGAGCGCAACGGTCCGCTGATCGGCTCCTTCCCGGTCGCCGAGGAAGACCAAATCATGGTCATCACCAATGGCGGCCAGACCATCCGTCTGCCGGTCGGCGGCGACAAGCCGATCCGTATCGTCGGCCGCTCGTCGCAGGGCGTGATCGTCTTCAAGACGGGCGAAGGCGAGAAGGTCGTTTCGGTCGAGCGCATCAGCGAGCCCGAAAGCAATGACGCTGAAAGCGTCGAAGATGAGGATGGCAGCGACGCCTGACGTCATCCACATGCGCGAACTTGCGGGCGAGGGGATTACCCTCGAACCGCAAGTTGCGGCGCACGCGTCCGGGCTGTTCGCGGTAATTCGCGACCCTGATCTCTACACCTATATCGACGACAAGGAGCCCGTCAGCGAAGCGGCGCTCCGCCAGCGCCTCGCCCGGCTCGAGTCGCGGCAGTCGCCCGATGGCAGCGAACATTGGCTGAACTGGGTAGTACGCGCCGCCGATGGCCAGATTGCCGGCTATGTGCAGGCCACCGTCACCCCGGACCACGCGGCGGAGATCGCCTATGTGCTCGGCAAGGCCTTCTGGCGTCACGGCATCGGTACCATCGCCTGCCGTCTCATGATCGGCGAACTCCGCGCGCGCTATGGCGTCACCCGCCTCACCGCGACCCTCGATCCAGCGAATGCCGCGTCAGTGGCCCTGCTGCACCGGCTGGGGCTGAGGCAGGTTTGGGAAGACATACCCGGCAATGAGGTCGGCTACGCCCTTGAGCTTTAGTCGCAAAATGTACGGAATATGTTTCGATGTGCCGTGTATTTGGCGGATCGGTGTAGTAGGCATAATTGGGCTGAGGAGACCAAAATGCTCGATCTGACCACCCTGATTCCCTATCTGGGCGCCTGCTTCATCCTTGCCATCGTGCCGGGGCCGACGGTTACCGTCATCCTCGCCAACTCACTAAAGAGCGGCACGCTGGCTGGATTTGCCATTATCGCCGGCACGCAACTGGGCCTGCTGAGCATGATGGTGGTGGTCGGGCTCGGCCTCGAAGCCGTCATGAGCTTCATGGCGTTCGCCTTCGACTGGATCAAGCTGGCGGGTGCCGCCTATCTGGTCTGGCTTGGTTTCAACATGCTGCGCTCGTCGGGCGAACTCGGCACTGCAGCGGCCGGTCCGGCGAAATCCTATCGCCGCTTGATGTTCGATGGCTTCCTCGTCATCTGGTCCAACCCCAAGGCGCTGATCTTCCTCGGTGCCTTCCTGCCGCAGTTCGTCAGCCATGAAGGCGCGACCTTTCCGCAGGTGATGCTGCTGGGGCTGTTCTTCATGCTCATCGCCGGCTCCACAGACGCTTTCTACGCGGTCCTTGGCGGTCGTGCCCGGGGACTGCTGTCGACGTCGCGGGTCAAGCTGCTGAGCCGGGCTTCCGGCGCCATCCTGATGGCGGGCGGGGTCTGGCTGGCGCTGCAGAAGCGCGCCTGATACGGGGGCGGACGCAGCAGAGTTCGCCGCCATTTTCTACGTTCCCGACCTCCCGACTCTCATCTCCTTCACCATCGCCGCCTTCGCGGTGGTGCTGGTGCCGGGTGTAACCGTGTCGGCCGTCGTCAGCACCGCGCTGGCCCGCGGTGTCGTGGGCGGCTTCTGGCTCGAAGTCGGCGCCACGCTGGCGCGGCTCAGCATGGTTCTCATCGTGGCGGTCGCCCTCGAAGCCGTTACGGGCTTTGTGTCGGCCATCTTCGACATCATCAAATACGTTGGCGCGGCCTACCTCGTGTGGCTCGGCTTCGGCTATCTCACCTCACGCAGTTCGATCACCATCGGCAGCGGCACGTCCGAAGTGACGCCGTGGCGGCAGGTGCTGTCGGGCTTCGTGGTGCTCTGGGGCAACCCCAAGGCGCTGCTGTTCTTCGGGGCGTTCCTGCCGCAATTCGTCAACCCGGACTACCCCGCCTGGTCGCAGGTGATCCTGCTCGGGCTGATCGAAATGGGCGCGGCCATCATCACCGATGCCGGCTACATCGCGGTTGCCGTCACGGCCCGTCAGGCCCTTTCCGGCGCTGGTTCGGTGTGGATCGGCCGGGTGGCCGGCGTCATCCTCATCGGCGCCGCGATCTGGCTCGCGCTGCAGACGCATTGACCCCTGCGGCTTGCACTCGCGTGCGGCGCATGACAGAAACCGCGCCATCCGCGATCAGGGAAGGGCGGCAGATGACACGGCTGGTAGGGTTTTATCCGGGCTCGTTCGATCCCTTGACCAATGGGCATCTCGACGTCATCGAGCGCGCCTGCAAGCTGGTTGATACGCTGGTGGTCGCGGTCGGCCGCCATGCCACCAAGACGCCGCTGTTCTCGCATGAGGATCGGCTGGCGCTGCTGCACACCACCCTCGATCCCGTCGGCAAACGAACCGACACCGAATTCAAGATCGTCGATTTCGACGGACTCGCCATCAGCGCTGCCCGCCAGCATGGCGCCAAGCTGATCATCCGGGGCCTGCGCGACACCACCGATTACAATTACGAGATGCAGATGGTGGGCATGAACGCGCAGATGGCGCCGGACCTGCAGACGGTGTTCCTGCCGTCCAGTCCACATGTCCGCCACATCTCGGCCACGCTCGTGCGCCAGATCGCGCAGCTCGGCGGCGATATTTCCGCCTTCGTTCCCGCCAACGTTCTCAAGGCCTTGAAACAAGCATGAATTCTCCGCTCAAGCGTGCCGGCGCCATTTTTGGTGTCATGGCGATCGTCGCGGCCGCCGTCTTCGGCGTTGCCGTCACTGCCCCCTCGGCCTCGGTCGGCCAGGAAACCAAGCCGCATTTGCTGCTCACGCTCAAGGACGGCACCGTCGATATCGAACTGCTGCCGGAAGTCGCGCCGCTCCATATCGAGCGCATCGTGGCGCTGACCAATGAAGGCGCCTACGACAATGTTCTGTTCCACCGCGTCATCGACGGCTTCATGGCCCAGACCGGTGACGTGCAGTTCGGCAAGGAAGGCGGCCCCGAGTTCAATCCGGCCTATGCCGGCATGGGCGGTTCGGCGCTGCCGAACGTGAAGGCCGAGTTCAACGCGACGTCCTTCACCCGTGGCGTGGTCGGCGCGGCGCGCACCAACGATCCCGACACCTTCAATTCGCAGTGGTTCATCTGCTTCAACGACTGCACCTTTCTCGACGGCCAGTACACCGTGTTCGGCAAGGTCGTTTCGGGCATGGAGTTCGTCGACAACATCACCCGCGGCGAGCCGCCGACGAACCCCGACAAAATCATCTCCGCTAAGATCGAACAGAAATAAGGAAGAGGCTGATGGCCGACTACAAGGATCCCGAAAACACCCTGCTGATCGAGACCACCCAGGGCTCCGTCGTGGTCGAGATGCGTCCGGACCTCGCGCCGAACCATGTCGCCCACATCAAGAAGCTGGCTCGCGAAGGCTTCTACGACGGCATCGTGTTCCATCGCGTGATCGATGGCTTCATGGCGCAGACCGGCGATCCGACCGGCACCGGCACGGGCTCGTCGAAGTACCCGAACCTGAAGCAGGAATTCAACGCCGAGCCGCATGTCCGCGGCACCACGTCGATGGCCCGCTCGTCCAACCCGGACAGCGCCAATTCGCAGTTCTTCATCTGCTTCGACGATGCACGCTTCCTCGACCGGCAGTACACGGTCTGGGGCAAGGTCATCTCGGGCATGGAAAATGTCGACAAGATCAAGCGCGGCGAGCCGGTGCGTGATCCCGACAGCATGGTCACCGTGAAGGTCGCCGCGGACGCCTGATGCGCGTCGCTGCCATTATCGTGCTGGGGGCGCTTTTTGTGTCCCCAGCCGCCGCCGCGGGCTGGATGTCGTGCGCCGATAGCGGCGGGCTCGCGAGCTTCGACTACTTCGTCGCCGAGGGCGACACCTTCAATGTCACCGCCGTCACCGTGACCGCCAGCGAGCAGGTCTGGGCGAGCGATCCGGCCAACGGCCCCGGCGAGCCGGTCCTTGTTGGCCCCTTTCACGACGACGACGCCAGCACCAGCGTCGGTGCGATCAACGAACTCCTCATCCCCATCGCCGACCTCCAGCTCCGCAAGGCGACCGAGGGTGAGCTAACGGTGCATGGCGGCACGCTCTGGCTTCCGGGCGTCGGCGTCTGGGCTGTCACCTGCGTTCCCACGTCCTGACCGCGCCGCGTTCACACCGTATTCAGCCGCCGGATGACAAACGCCCGCCCGACCTAACCGGGAGGGCCCAATGCGGTCTCTGATCTTCGCCGCGTCTCTGCTGCTGACGGCGCCGGCCCTTGCGACTGAGTGGATCCACTGCAGCGATGCGGCCGACCAAGCCAGCGTAGGCTTGCTGCTGGGCGGCGAAGACTTCACCGACATTCTCGCTATCACCCTCAGCGCCGGCGAGGCCGCGTGGTCTTCTGCGGAAGTCTACGGGCCGGGCGAAGACGTCTCGGTCGCCCAGGCTGACCTCGGTGACGACCGCGTGATGGTCGATTTGGCCGACGTCAATGACAGGGTGATTGCGGGGCTGCGCGTCTCGATCGCCGAAGAAGGCGATGACTACGTCAAGGGCGGCACTTTGCGCATCGCGGGGCAGGGCGCCTGGGTCGTCGAGTGTGTCGGCCCATGACCCTGCCCAAGCTAGCAGCTCTCGCCGCCCTCGTCCTCGCGCTTTCCTCAGGCCCGTCGCTGGCGAGCTTCGGCCTCTTCTGCGAAGGGCCCGACGGTGTCTCGGCCAGCATCCCGCTTGGCGGCGGCGTTGGGCTGACCCCGCTCGGCGCGGAGATTCAGGCTGCCGGACAGATATGGACCACCGAAGAGGGCGTCTCCGGCACCATCGAGATCGCACCAGGCCAGAGCGCCCAGGTGGGAGACCAGCTCTATCTCGATTTCGCCGACCCCAATCTCGAGGTGGTCATCGCCGAACTCCGTCTGTTCTGGGCGATGGAGAACGATGAGCCGGTCTATGGCGGCACCTTGCGCATCCCCGGGCAGGGAGCCTGGCCGATTTCGTGCGGCGCAGGCTGACGGGCAGTTTCCAAACGGGCGCCAGGGCGTTACTCCGGCGCCATGCTAGTTTCCGATTTCGACTTCGACCTCCCCGAAGACCGCATCGCCCTCCATCCGGCCGAGCCGCGCGACAGTGCGCGGATGCTGGTGGTGCGGCCCGGCGCGCCCTTGGTCGATGGCCATGTCACTGATCTGCTTGAGATTCTTCGCCCGGGCGACGTGCTTGTCGTCAACGACACCCGCGTCTTGCCGGCTGAACTCAAGGGCACCCGTATCCGCGGCGAGAACCGCTCGACCGTCTCCTTCAACCTGCACAAGCGGGTCGACGCGAAGACGTGGCGGGCCTTCGCGCGCCCGGCCAAGCGGCTCCAGATCCTCGATCGGCTCGAATTGGGGGATGACGGCTCGCTGCTCGCGACCGTCGCCGGGAAGGGCGAAACAGGCGAGGTGACGCTCGAATTCGATCTTGGCGGCGCCATCCTCGACGAAGCCATCAAATCGCACGGCGCCATGCCCTTACCGCCCTACATCGGCGCCAAGCGCGAGACCACCGAGCGCGACAAGTCCGACTACCAGACCGTTTATGCCGCCGTGGACGGCGCTGTTGCCGCCCCGACCGCGGGACTGCATTTCACCGAAAGCCTGCTGCAGAAGCTCAACGACCGAGGCGTCGCCGTGGAACGCGTCACGCTCCATGTCGGCGCCGGCACGTTCCTGCCGATGAAGGTGGACGACACCAAAGACCACGTCATGCACGCCGAATGGGGTGAGTTGACCGAGGCCGCCGTGCATCGCCTTGCCGCCGCGAAGGTAGCTGGCGGGCGGATCGTCGCCGTCGGCACCACCAGCTTGCGCCTCCTCGAGACCGCCGCCCGCAGCACCGGCAAGCTCAAGCCGTTCATCGGCGAAACCGACATCTTCATCACGCCGGGCTTCCGTTTCCGGGCCGTCGATCTGCTGATGACCAACTTCCACCTGCCGAAATCGACGCTCTTCATGCTGGTCAGCGCCTTCGCCGGCCTCGACACCATGAAGGCCGCCTACGCCCACGCCATAAGCGACCACTACCGCTTCTATTCCTATGGCGACGCCAGCCTGCTATTCCGCGCGCCGCACGAACTGGACGACGAAGAGCTTTGACCGATTTCTCATTCACGCTGACCCATACCGACGGCATGGCCCGCCGCGGCCGCATCGACACGTCGCGAGGCGAGATCAACACGCCCGCCTTCATGCCCGTCGGCACGGTCGGCACGGTCAAGGCGATGTATCCCGAGCAGGTGCGCGAGACCGGAGCGGACATTCTCCTCGGCAACACCTATCACCTGATGCTGCGGCCGGGCGCCGAGCGCGTGGCCTCGCTGGGCGGTCTCCATGTCTTCATGGACTGGGCGCGCCCCATCCTGACCGACAGCGGCGGCTTCCAGGTGATGTCGCTGGCCAAGCTCAGGAAGCTCACGGAGAAGGGCGTCACCTTCCGCTCGCATATCGATGGCTCGGCCCATGAACTGACGCCCGAGCGCTCGATCGAGATCCAGACCCTGCTCGACAGCGACATCATCATGCAGCTCGACGAGTGCATCGCACTCCCGGCCGAGCGCAAGGAGATGGAGCGCGCCATGGAGCTCAGCCTGCGCTGGGCGCATCGGAGCAAGGACGCCTTCGGCAACCAGCCGCATCGCGCGCTGTTCGGCATTGTGCAGGGTGGCGACGACGCCGCCTTGCGCGTGCGCTCGGCCGAGGGGCTCAAATCCATCGGCTTTAACGGCTACGCCGTCGGCGGCCTCGCCGTGGGCGAACCTCAGGAAACGATGTTCCGCGTGCTGGGCGACATCACGCCCGAACTGCCCACCGACCGGCCCCGCTACCTCATGGGCGTCGGCAAGCCGGACGACATTCTTGGCGGCATCGAGCGCGGCATCGACATGTTCGATTGCGTGCATCCCACCCGCGCTGGCCGCCACGGCCATGCCTATACGCGCTTCGGCGTCATCAATCTCAAGAACGCCCGGCACCGCGACGATCCGCGGCCGCTCGACGAGGCCTCGCCCAATTCCAACTGCCGGCGCTTCAGCCGGGCCTATCTCCACCATCTGATCCGGACCGAAGAGATCCTCGGGGCGATGATCCTGAGCCAGATCAATCTGGCCTACTATCAGGAGCTGGTGCAGGGCGCCCGTGCGGCCATCGAGGCTGGCACGATGACCGATTTTGCTGCACAAACCCGTGCGCGCTGGGCGCAAGGCGATCTGCCCGTCAACTAGGGAACGAGACCATGGCGTCGAACCGCAAATCCGCCCTCAATGCGATGATGAAGCACCGCAAGCGCCTCGACGAGCAGCCGATGCGGCTGCTGTTCGCTCTCGATCCCAACCGCTTCAAGCGCTTCACCGTCAGCGCCGGCGATCTGCTGCTCGACTATTCGAAGAACCGCATCGACGAGAAGGTGATGGACACGCTCTTCGAACTGGCGCGCAAGGCCGGCGTCGAAGACCGCCGCAAGGCGATGTGGGGCGGCAAGCACATCAACATCACCGAAGACCGTGCCGTGATGCACATGGCGCTGCGCAATCAGGGCGACAAGCCGGTCAAGATTGACGGCAAGGACGTGATGCCCGATGTGCGCGCCGTCCTCGCCGCGATGAAGGTTTTCACCGAGCAGGTGCGTGACGGCTCGATCAAGGGCGCGACCGGCGAGCGGTTCACCGACATCGTCAATATCGGCATTGGCGGCTCGGACCTCGGTCCGGTGATGGCGACACTGGCGCTCGAGCCCTACACGCGGGCCGATCTGCGCCTCCACTACGTGTCGAACGTCGATGGCGCGCATCTCCACGATACGCTGAAGCGGCTCGACCCCAAGCGCACGATGTTCATCATCGCATCCAAGACCTTCACCACCGACGAGACGATGACCAACGCCAATTCGGCGCGCGGCTGGATCGCCGCGGCGCTGGGCGATGCGGCGGTCAACGACCATTTCGCGGCGCTCTCGACCAACCTCGCTGCCTGCGACGCCTTCGGCATCCGCGCCGATCGCATCTTCGGCTTCTGGGATTGGGTGGGCGGTCGCTACTCCGTCTGGTCGGCCATCGGTCTGCCGGTGGCGCTGGCCATCGGCTTCGACAATTTCGCGGCGTTCCTCAAGGGCGCCTACGACATGGACCAGCATTTCCTCAAGAACAAGCTCGAGCGAAATGTCCCGGTGATCATGGCGTTGCTCGGCGTCTGGTACCGCAACGCCTGGGGCTTTGCGACCCATGCAGTGCTGCCCTACGACCAGCGCCTTTCGCGCTTTCCGGCCTATCTCCAGCAGCAGGATATGGAGAGCAACGGCAAGTCGGTGAACCTCGAGGGCAAGCCGCTCGACTATGAATCCGGCCCGGTGATCTGGGGCGAGCCGGGCACCAACGGCCAGCATGCCTTCTACCAGCTCATCCATCAGGGCACGTCCGTCATCCCGGCCGATTTCCTCATCGCGGCCCAGCCGCATGAGGATATGGCGCCGCATCACGAAAAGCTCGTCGCCAACGTCTTCGCCCAGTCCGAAGCGCTGATGCTCGGCAAGACCAAGGAAGAAGTGGTTGCCGAACTTACCGCGCAGGGGCTGAGCAAGGAGCAGATCAAGGCGCTGACGCCGCACAAGCTGTTCCCCGGTAACCGGCCGAGTAATACGCTGATCTATCCCAAGCTGACGCCCGAAATGCTGGGCATGCTGGTCGCGCTCTATGAGCACAAGGTGTTCGTGCAGGGCGCCATCTGGAACGTCAATTCATACGATCAGTGGGGCGTCGAACTGGGCAAGCAGCTGGCCAAGGCGCTGCTGCCGAAAGTGCAGGGTAGCGTTGCCAACGAAGGCAACGATTCCTCGACGAAGGGCTTGCTTGCCCATTACCGCAAACTGCGCGGCTAGGACGTGACCATCGGCAGTGAAGAGGAGCTGGAGCGGCTCAAGGCCATCGGTCGCGTCTGCTCTCTGGCGCGCGAGGCGATGGCCGCTGCGCTGCGCCCCGGCATCACCACGGCCGAACTCGATGCGATCGGTGCCGCCGTGCTGCGCGAGCATGGCGCCCGCTCGGCGCCGCAGCTGACCTACAATTTCCCCGGCGCGACCTGCATTTCGGTCAATGAGGAAGTTGCCCACGGCATCCCGGGCGAACGCGTCATCGCCGCCGGCGATCTGGTCAACATCGACGTCTCGGCCGAACTCGATGGCGTCTTCGCCGACACGGGCGCGTCCTATGTCGTCGAAGGCAAGGACCCCCGGCTGGCGAAGCTCTGCCGCGACGGCAAGCGCGCCATGTGGGAGGGCATCCGCGCTGTCCGCAGCGGCGCGCCGCTGGGCGGCGTCGGCGATGCCATCGGCGCCTTTGCCAAAAAGCACGGCTATACGCTGCTGACCAATCTCGCGAGCCACGGCGTCGGCGATAGCCTGCATGACGAGCCGAGCGAGATTTCCACCTGGCCCGATCGCTCGGAACGCCGCCGGATTGCCGATGGCATCGTCTTCACGGTCGAACCGTTCCTGTCGCTGGGCGGCAAACTCGCCATCGACAAGACCCCCTCGGACGGCTTCACCCTGCTCGCCCGGCCCGCAGCGCCAACCGTCCAGTACGAGCACACCATCGTCGCCACGCCCCGCGGCGCGGTCGTCGTCACGCTGTAGCACTCGCCCGTCGGATCTCGGACACGCACGGCCGGTTCCGAGCGCCATGCACTCGATTCGATAATCCAGGGAATACGAGGGTGCGCCTGAAGCCTGACCTCAGGATGGAATGACGCGGGGCGGGCGGGACATGGACTCGGCTGCCATTTCGTTGGCCAGAGCGGGAAACCGGAAAAACCGCTCTGTTTCCAATACCGCCGCGTCCGGTTGACACGCGCCGCATCGAAAATTCCAACGCTGTGAACAGGTTAGGGTTGCAACTGAATGCGGTTGACTTGGAAAGGTTCGCCGCTATGTTCCGCGCCAATCGACGGGCTCGGCCCGACGTTCATGTGCCGGTAGCTCAGTGGTAGAGCATTCGACTTTTAATCGAATGGTCGCGGGTTCGACCCCCGCCCGGCATACCACTTCTTGCCACGACCCCTATGCCCGCCGAAAGTGATCGCGCGCTGCCAGCGCTAGTGTGAGAGGGAAACACGTGTTCGAAGAAGACGCGCGCGAAAATATGCGTGTTTGCCTGGCCATGCTGTCGGAGCACTGCACCCAGTGCGGTGATTTCCATCTGTCCGTGGCCGTTCGCCGGACTACCGAGATGCCGGCGGGCGCCGACTATGACGGAAGCACTTTCGTCGAGGTGGTCGCGGAAGCCCTGCGTCGCCGATTGGCAGCGGGTGGCGCGATGTCGGTGCTTATAGCTGGCGCTGCCGATACCAAGATTCTGAAAATGCTGCTTGATGCTGCAGTTGCTATCGGTGGGGAAGAGCTTGCACGGGAACTCAGCGTCACGGTGCTGGATCTGTGCGAGACGCCACTTGAAATGTGCCGGGTTTTCGCACGGCGGCATCGTCTCAACATTTCGACGGTTCGCTCTGACATTGGGTCGCTAACGCCCGAAGGCCACTATGGCCTCGTGCTGATGCATGGCGTGCTGCCGTTCTTTCCGGTCGATCAGAGGCTCAGCTATATGCGCCGGATCGTTGGCTGGCTCGATAGTGACGGCTATGTCGTCTCCTCTACACAGATTGGCGAGCGTAGCGTCGTCGCCGAGGAGCGGGAGCAGACAGACGGTCGCATGGCCGCGCTGGACACCTTTCTCGCCAATAACGCAGAAGGGCTTACAGTCGATCGCGACGATCTCTCCAACAGGTTAGGTCAAGCATTGGTCACGCGCCGCAGCCACCCACAGCTCTTTGCAGATCTAGCCGACATGGATGCGTTTTATGCTGCGGCGGGGCTGGCACTGGCCGAGCGCCGCGTGATTGAGGTTGCTTCGGCGAAACGCGCCGCTAGATATAGTCAGCGCACAGTCGTCATGGGGCAGCGAGCCTAGCTGCGTCGTTCCGATCTGCAGGCTGGGCCGCGAGGGATATGCACCGCCAGACTTTTTCGACTTAGAGCGGCATGGGCGCGTCGCTGGCTTGTCCGCCGGCGCCGAGCGGCCGATGGGGGACTGAATGCTCTATTTCCTCACCAAGGCGTATCACTGCCACACGATATGGGGGTTCATCTGGGGGGCCGGATGGCGCCGTGTTCCCTATCTGCAGCCCATGTCCTACGAAGAGTTGTTCAGCCGCCGGCGGGCTCCCCGCGGACACTATGTGTTCACTGATTTCGATCGAATGAGCGCCTACGAGATTCAGTGCGCCGCTACGGTAGCCGAGACGCTGAAGGCGGCCGATCCTGCCATTCGAATCTACAACCATCCCCTCGAGGTGCTGGAGCGCACTCCACTCCTCAGTCGCCTGCAGCAAGTGGGGATAAATGACTTCGGTGTTTGGCGCCTGGATCAGGGGCATCGACCGTCGTCCTACCCCGTGTTCATTCGAGCCGAAGACGATTGCATGCGTCCCGACACTGGATTGCTGCACAACGAAGCCGAACTCGATCTCGCGCTACAGGACATGAAGAAGCGGGGCATACCGCTCAAGCGACGCATCGCCGTGCAGTATCATGCGCAGTCGTCTCCGGACGGATACTTCCGAAAGTACGGCGGGATCAACATTGGCGGCAAGCTGGTGCTGCAGCACATCCTTCGCAACACGGAATGGTATGTGAAGCGGGGGCAGGTCGAGCGCGACGCCAATAGCGAACGCGAGTTCCTTGAGCTGTTCGACAATTATGAGGAGCATGCAGAAGTTCTGGCCAAGGTCTTTGCCACCGCGGGCATCGACTACGGTCGCGCCGACTACGGATTTGTCGATGGTCGGCTGCAGGTCTTCGAAATCAACACGAATCCTACGATTCCCAAGCTTCGCAAGCGACGTGATCGATACGCTCGACTCCGGCCGACAATGCTTGAGGCGTTCGAAGCAATGAATCAGCCGCCTCATTCTGGCGGGAAGCCTGTGCCGTTTGAACTGCCCAAGCCAGTCTTCGAGCGCTTCCCGCCCGTCAACTGGCGGATGCGCAACTACAAGGCCGGCTATTGGCTCATGGCTGCAAGTACCCTGCTTAGGGACCCCTCTATCTGAGCAGGGCTTCCATCCACCAAAGCAGGTAACCTTGCACCAACGGCTCTGCCCGCAGGTCAAGCACGAGCGACAAGAGCCCTAGTTGTACGCCGGCCAGGATCGCGGCGCTTATGATGGCGGTCATCGGCCGGACCTTCATGCGCGTCAGAAGGTAGATGGTGTAGATTGCAGATGCCGCCGGCAGGCCCGCGATTGGCACGCCCAAGGCGAAGAGCGTCGTCGTACCCAACCAGTCAAACCGCTCGAGTGCCTCGCGTTTCTGGCCAGTCGGCCAGACGGAGCGCACAATCGCCAGGGCGGCGAGCGCCATGCCGAGCGACGTGACAATTAGCGGCGCTGGTGAGGCCCCTGCGGGCAGGCGCAATGTCATGAGAAACGCGGTGCAGAAGATGAGGAGGAGGAGTGCCGCGACCAGTCCGTCTGGTTTACCCAGAGCGGTATCGGCAACCGCAGGGCGACGCTTCAGGACGCTGCGCAGGATCCCAAACCCGAACAGGGCGACCATGGCCAGGGTCATGGGCCTCAGGAACATCGCCCAGCCCCAGATCTGCGTCGTCTGAATATAGGAGAGTTCCGCAATCGGGCCGAGCACAAAACCGAGCAGGAACGGGGCGCGGGGCCAGCCGACCCATTTGAGCGCCACGCCCAGCACACCACCCGCCGCAAATTGCACCAGCGTCGCCATGTTCATATCCTCCATCATGGAGGCGAACAGCGAGATAGCGATCGCGATCGGAACCAGGTGTTGGCGCCGCAACGCGGTCAACCTGACAATCCACGGCACGGCAGCAAAGAAGAACGGCACCGCCAACAGATTGGCGAGCAGTATGGTGGCTGCCAGCACCAGCGAAACATGGATATTGGTCGTCAGGAGGTTCGGCCCGATCTCCTGGCCGACGACGTGCAGGGCGAGGAGCATGATGGCCATGCTTGAACTGCCCGGTATGCCGAAGAACAGCGTGGGGACCATGGCCCCACCTTCCTTCGAATTGTTCGCCGCCTCAGGCGCAATCACCCCAGCGATAGCGCCCTTGCCGAACGGAATGTCGCTTTTGACCGTGCGCGCCGCGTAGTCGTACGACATCCACACCGAGACGCTCGAACCTACACCGGGCATGATGCCGACGACGATGCCGTAGATTGACGAACGGATGACGAGGGGGATGTAGCGAAACGTCGTCCACATGCCCCGCAGCACGTCTTTGAACCGCGTTTCGATGGCGCGAACCTTGTCGCCGCCTTCAATCTCGAAGCGTGAGAGCATTTCCGGGACGGCAAAGATGCCGCCGACGAACGCGGCAAGGCTCAGGCCATCGAGAAGTTCGGGAACACCGAAGGTGAAACGGCCCGCTGACACGGTCACATCTCGGCCGACCATGGCAAGCAGCAGGCCGAGCAGAGCGACAAGAAATCCGGTGACCAGACTCCGGCCCGATAGCGTAACCACCATTGAGAGGCCGGCCACCGCCAGCACCAGGAATTCCGGTGGCCCGAACCAGGCAATCAGCGCGCGGGCGATGGGGATGCAGAGCAGGAACGCAATGGCGCCAAGGACCCCGCCGAGCGCTGACGCCGAAAGGCTAGCGCCGAGCGCCTCGCCGCCGCGGCCCATTTTCGCCAATGGGTGTCCGTCAAGAATGGTCGCCGCATCGCCACTGGTCGATGGCAAAGCAAAGGCGATCGCCGGGATCGACGTCGCTGTGTGGATGACCGCGTGCATGGCGAAAAGGAAGACTGCAGCACCGAGGGGATCCCAAAAGATCGCCAATGGCAGGCAGAGAATGATGCTGATGCGCCCGCCCAGACCGGGCGTCAGCCCCGCGATAAAGCCGACAAATGTGCCGGCGACGAGCGCCGTGATCCAGCCGCCCCAACCGCTGGTGAGTAACGACAATAGTTCGGTCATTGTCTCAGCCTGGGCCCGCCTCGCGCCTATTGCGCGAAGTCACAGCTTTCGAGGGTGCCAGCCGACATCGCAAGCCCACACTGATACGCGTGGTCTACGGCAGCCTTGAGCGCGGGGTCCTCGAGCAGCAGCATGCTCATCTTGCTCTCGACCTCGTTGTGCGGAACATGCGCGATCGGCACAGTCTGTCTCTCGGCTTCGGCGACAAAGACCGGGTCGCTCATGGCGTCCTGGAACACCGACCTCAGAGCTGCAACGTCCGCGTCGGACACCCCCGGCGCAGCATAGAATGCGCGACCGAGCGTTCGTGCTGCGATGATGTAGTCGACGACCAACCGTGGTGCGCCGTCAACGAGGAACGTCTGGAGCGTCTTGCTGGTGTCGACATTGGCGGGCAGATCGTCTCCCTCGATGACATAGACCGAGGTGATTTCACCCGCCTCCAGCAGTGTCATGATCTCCCTGTCCGTGGCCTGGGTGTACATGTCACCGTCACCAGCGATCAGGGCTCGCAGACGGTCGGCATTGTTGAACCCGATCACGATGCGGCCGTGCATGCCCGTAACAGCGTTGAGTAAGGCTGCGATGATTGAATTTGTGTCGCTGACCGCATTCGATGGAATGATCAACGGCACTTCGCGTAGCTCTTCGGCGCTGGTCGGCAGACCCTTCCTGCCAGCCATGAAATGCGTTTCGCGTTCGACCGCCTCGATCCACTTTACCTTTCGGAGGTCGAAATCGACGTCCTCGCGGCCCTCGGTTTGAGCAAAGGCGAGTTCTGCCGGGCGGACGAAACCCACGCCAATTGCTCCTTCCGGGAGGTCGAACAACTCGTTGGCCGCGCTGCTGCCACTGCCGGCATCATTGAACCTTGCGCGGATCGTTGTGTCCGGTAGCTGCCGCCGCAGCGCCTCGGCGTAGATTGCCCAGAACCGCGCACCACCGCCGCTATTAGAGAAAGCTACTATGACGTCGATCGTCTTGCCGGCAAGTTGGGCGCGCGCCGCATCGTCCGCGGTAGCGGATGCCGAGCCGATAATAAGGATGGTCAGGACAGCGAGAATTTTGCGCATTTTCGTTCCCCCAGTAGCTAGAATCTATTGTGCTTTAGCGCACCCGTCCGTGTCGGCGCGGCAACAGCCCAAAAATCAGTTCAGCAGCGGTAGCGGGTCGCCGATGAAGGGGACGCTGGCGCAGGCGATGCCGACTTTGGCCATGCGGCCGCAGAGCTGGCGGGCGTCGGCTTCCGTGGTGATCGGGCCGACCACGAGGCGTTTGCCGCCGCCACCTTCGACATTGGCGAGCAACGGGCCGAGGCCGAGCAGAAGCGCGCCGACACGGTCGTTGACACTGCGCCAGGCGGCCTCGCCTTCATCGGGGTCGAGCGGCGGGCCGAGCGCCACGCCGAACGAGTTCGAATCCGGCACCACGGCCACGAGTTCATCGGGCAGCGGCTGCGTAGCCTGCGGGGCGCGGGCGAGGTTGCTCATCGGCGTGGTGGTGTAGCTGACCGAGCCGCCGTCGGTGTCGAACGTCGTCGCGCCGCGGCCGGTCGAGGCGGTCGTACCGTAATCGACCGGCTGGCCGCCATTCACCGCATCGAGCAGGCGCGGCACGGTCAGCTCCAGCGCGCCAACGCGCCGGGTCACTTCGCCATTGGCTTGTTCGTTCAGCACAAAGCGTTGCAGCAGCACGCTGTTTTCCTGCTTGAGCCGGCCCGCCTCGGTTTCGAGTGCCGCCACCTGGGCGCGCAATTGGTTGAGGCTGGCGCCTTCGAGCCGCGAGGCATGCAGCCCGGCGAACACGCTTTGCGGAATGAAGCCCGCGGCGTTGCTGCCGAGCAGCGCCAATGCCCAGACGACGAGCGCAAAGGCGCCCCAGAAACTGATGTCCGATGCCCGGAAGTGATCGACCGGCTTCGCCAAACCATGTGCCCCGCGCCGCGCTCGAATCGCGCGGTCTGACGGGAGTTTACCATCGCGGCGGCGTAATGGTTTCCCAACACGTTGCTGCCATAGATTGGGACCAAATCAGCTTGGGGAAAACGGGGCGGACATGGCCGATTTGTTGTCGATAGTACTGGCGGCGGGTGAGGGCACCCGCATGCAATCGGCAACGCCCAAGGTTCTGCACACCGTCGGCGGTCTGCCGGTCGTCGGCCATGTCCTCCGCACCTCGCAGGCGGCCGGGGCGACAGTCGCCGTCGTTGTCGGCCCGGACCACGCCGCCGTCGAGGCGGCCGTCACCGCCATCGTGCCCGGCGCGAGCATGTCCAAGCAGATCGACCGGCTCGGTACCGCCCATGCCGTGCGCCAGGCGGCCAGCGCTTATGGCGCGGCGCATGGCAATATCCTCGTGCTCTATGCCGACACCCCCCTCGTCACCACCGCAACCATCGCCGAGATCACCAGCCGGCTCGATGCTGGCGCCGATATGGTCGTCGTCGGCTTCCGCCCCTCCGATCCGACGGGTTATGGCCGCCTGCTGACCGAGAATGGCCGGCTGCGCGCCATCCGCGAGCACAAGGATGCGACCGAGGCCGAGCGGCAGATCGGCTTGGTCAATTCGGGCATCATCGGCTTCCGCGCCGAGACGCTGCGTGCGGTCATCGACCGCATCGGCAATGCCAATGCCAAGGGCGAGTATTATCTCACCGACGCGGTCGAACTCGCCAATGGCGACGGCAAGCGCATCGATTATGTCGAAGCCAATGCCGACGAGGTCATCGGTGTCGATGACCGGAGCAAGTTGGCCAAGGCTGAAGCGACGTTCCAGGATTTCCGCCGCACCGAGTTCATGAAGGCCGGCGTGACCTTGCGCGATCCGTCCACGGTCTACTTCTCGTGGGATACCGAGATCGGCCGCGACGTCACGATCTTCCCCAATGTCGTCTTCGGCCCCGGCGTGAAGATCGCCGACAATGTCGAGATCCGCGCCTTCTGCGATATCGAGGATGTGACGATCGGGCAGGGGGCGAGCATCGGCCCCTTCGCGCGCATCCGCGGCGGCGCCGAACTTGGCCCCGATGTGCATCTGGGCAATTTCGTCGAAGTGAAGAAATCGAAGATCGGCGCCGGCACCAAAGCCGGGCATCTGAGCTATCTCGGCGATGCCGAGATTGGCAGCAAGGTGAACATCGGCGCCGGCACCATCACCTGCAACTATGACGGCGTGAACAAGGACAAGACGGTGATCAGCGATGGCGCCTTCATCGGCTCCAATGCCTCGCTGGTCGCGCCGGTCACCATCGGCAAGGGCGCCTATACCGCCTCCGGCAGCGTCATCACCGAGAACGTGCCCGACGGCGCCGTGGCCTTTGGCCGGGCGCGTCAGGAGAATAAGCCGGGCTACGCCCCGAAACTACGCGAGAAAGCCCTCGCGAAAAAAGCTGCGAAAGGAAAATCCTGATGTGCGGGATTGTTGGGATCATCGGCGTCGAGCCGGTTGCGCCGCGCCTCGTCGATGCGCTGAAGCGGCTCGAATATCGCGGCTATGACAGCGCCGGCGTTGCCACGCTGGAACATGGTTCCATCGCGCGCCGCCGCGCCGAAGGTAAGCTCGGCAATCTCGCCAGCAAGCTTGGTATGGAGCCGCTGGCCGGCAATATCGGCATCGGCCATACGCGCTGGGCGACGCATGGCGCGCCGACCGAGGGCAATGCCCATCCGCATGCGACCGACAAGGTTGCCGTGGTCCACAATGGCATCATCGAGAATTTCCGCGAATTGCTCGAAGACCTAGGCAAGGACGGCTATCTGCCCAAGACGCAGACCGACACCGAATCCGTCGCGCTGTGGGCGACGCGCGAGATCGATCGCGGCCTCGATCCCGAGATGGCCGTGGCGGCGACCCTCAAGAAGCTGCGTGGCGCCTTCGCGCTCGCCTTCATGTTCAAGGGCCACGACAAGCTGCTGATCGCCGCGCGGCACGGCGCGCCGCTGGCCGTCGGCTATGGCGAGACCGAGATGTACCTGGGCTCCGACGCCATGGCGCTGGCGCCCTTCACCTCACGCCTGAGCTACCTGCTCGATGGCGACTGGGCCGTTATCACGCCCAAGGGCGTCACCATCCGCGATGGCTCCGACGCGATCGTCCGCCGCGAGACGCTGGTCTCGCAGGCGTCGGCGCTGATGGTCGACAAGGGCAATCACCGCCATTTCATGGCCAAGGAAATCTACGAGCAGCCCGAGACCATCTCGCATACGCTCAGCCACTATGTGGACATGGGCGCCGAGCGCGTCGCGCTGCGTGAGAAGCTGCCCTTCGACTTCGCCAGCCTGCCGCGGCTCACCATCTCGGCCTGCGGCACGGCCTACTACGCCGGGCTGATCGCCAAATACTGGTTCGAGCGCTATGCGCGCCTGCCGGTCGATGTCGATGTCGCCTCCGAATTCCGTTATCGCGAGCCGCCGGTCACCCAGGGTGGTGCCGCGCTCTTCATCTCGCAGTCGGGAGAAACCGCCGACACGCTGGCGGCGCTGCGCTATTGTGCCGGGCAGGGCCAGCATGTGGTCTCGCTGCTCAACGTGCCGGAATCGACCATCGGCCGCGAAAGCCAGGTGGTATTCCCGACCCTCTGCGGCCCCGAAATCGGCGTTGCCTCCACCAAGGCCCTGACCGCGCAGCTCACGGCGCTCGCCAGCCTCGTGATCGCGGCTGGCGTTGCGCGCGGCACCATCGACAGGGCGCAGGAAGCCGAACTCGTTCGGGCGCTCACCGCGCTACCCGCCGCCGTTTCCGCCGCGCTGGGTACCGAGGGCGACATCGAGCGCATTGCCAAAGGCCTGAGCAAGGCTAAGGACGTGCTCTATCTCGGGCGCGGCCCGATGTTCCCGGTCGCTATGGAAGGCGCGCTGAAACTCAAGGAGATCAGCTACATCCATGCCGAGGGCTATCCGGCGGGTGAGCTCAAGCACGGGCCGATCGCGCTGGTCGACGAAGTGATGCCGGTCATCGTCGTCGCCCCGTCCGACGAACTGATGGAAAAGACCCTCAGCAACATGCAGGAAGTGGCGGCCCGCGGCGGCCAGATCATCCTCGTCACCGATGCCGAGGGCGCCTCGCATATCGGCCACGGCGTCGCCGAAACCATCGTCATCCCGAAGGTTTCGAGCTTCGTCGCCCCGATCCTGGCGCTGATCCCGGTGCAGCTGCTCGCCTATCACACGGCGGTGTTCATGGGCACCGACGTTGACCAGCCCCGCAATCTCGCGAAGTCGGTAACGGTCGAATAGCTTGAAAACGGCGGGCGGGCGTGTCACCTCGCCCGTCATGACCGCATCCGTCACCATCACGCCGCCCGGCCATCCGCTCACCGGCCGCGTCACGCCGCCCGGCTCGAAGTCGATCACCAATCGTGCGCTCCTCCTCGCCGCGCTGGCGAAGGGAACGAGCCGGCTGACCGGTGCGCTGAAGTCCAAGGACACCAAGCTGATGGCTGCCGCCTTGCGGCAGATGGGCGTCGTCGTCGATGAACCGGACGAGACCAGCTTCATCGTTACCAGCGCCGGTTTCCTTGCCGCACCAAAAGAGCCCCTGATGCTGGGCAATGCCGGCACCGCGACGCGCTTCCTTACCGCCGCAGTGGCGCTGGTCGATGGCGTCGTGGTGGTCGATGGCGACGAGGCGATGCGCAAGCGCCCGATCGGGCCGCTCGTCACCGCGCTCAAATCGCTCGGTATCGTCGCCAGTGCGCCGACCGGCTGCCCGCCGGTGATGGTCGAGGGCCGGGGTCATTTCGGTTCGGGCCGGGTCGAGATCGATGGCGGCCTGTCGAGCCAGTATGTCTCCGCGCTGCTGATGGCCGCACCGTTCGGCGAGGGCCCGATCGAGGTCGCGCTGACCGGCAAGGACCTCGACGCGCGCGGCTATGTCGATTTGACCGTCGCCGCCATGCGGGCCTTCGGCGCCGAAGTATCGCAGGCCGATGCCACCACCTGGCGCATCGAGCCGCGCAAATACATCGCCACCGATTTCGTCATCGAGCCCGACGCTTCCGCCGCGACCTACCTCTGGGCCGCCGAGGCGCTGACCGGCGGCAGCATCGACCTTGGCGTGCCGATGGATGCGTTCACGCAGCCCGATGCCGAGGCGGCAAAGTTCATCCGCATGTTCCCCTACATGCCTGCCGTGATCGACGGCTCGCAGATGCAGGACGCCGTTCCAACTCTCGCCGCGCTGGCCGCCTTCAACGCGACGCCGGTCCGTTTCGTCGGCATCGCCAATCTGCGCGTCAAGGAATGCGACCGCATCACCGCGATGGCGACCGAGCTCAGCCGCGTTCGCGCCGGGCTGGCGCATGAGGAAGGCGACGATCTCGTCGTTTCGTCCGATGCGCAGCTCGCCGGGCAGACGCTGCCGGCGCAGATCCACACCTATGAGGATCACCGCATCGCCATGAGCATGGCGCTGGTCGGGCTCAAGGTCGGTGGTATCGCCATTCTCGAGCCGGACTGCGTGGGCAAGACCTATCCGGGCTATTGGGATGCGTTGCGCTCGCTCGGGGTCCGCGTCGCCTAGGCGACGATCTTCTGCTCGTCCTTGAGCTCGGTCTCGCTGAACACGCGGTTGCGGCCGGCGTGCTTGGCGGCATAGAGGCAGCGGTCGGCGCGTTCGATCAGCGATGAGGGCGTGTCGCCGTCGCGGTACACCGCAACGCCGAACGACGCTGTGATGCGGCCGAGCTTCTCATTGGTCGAGCGCTTCAGCAGTTCCTTGGCCTGCACGGCCTTGCGGATATTGTCGGCGACGATCACCGCGCCTTCGAGATCTGTCTCGGGCAGGATCGCGGCGAACTCTTCGCCGCCATAGCGGGCCGCCATGTCCTTGCCCTTGATGTTCGACTTCAGCGTCATCGCCACCAGCCGCAGCACCTGGTCGCCGGTCTGGTGGCCCCAGGTGTCGTTGAAGCGCTTGAAGTGGTCGATATCGAGCAGCATCAGACAGAGCGGCGTGCCGCGTTCCGCCGCCTCGGCGAAGCATTTCAGCATGCCTTCGTCGAAGCTCTTGCGGTTGAAGATCTTGGTCAGCGGATCGAGCATCGACTCGCGCCGCACTTCGTCGAGGTCGCGTTGCAGCGCCGAGATATCGTCGCGCGAGGCTTCGAGCTTCTGCTCGAGCTGGGCATTGGCGTCCTGCATGCGCCGCGTTTCGCCGAGCAGCCGCTGCGCCATGGCGCGCAATTCCTGCTCGTTCATCTCGCTGGCGAGGTCGCCGCTCGCCGCCTGCAGCGTGCCGGAATAGGCGTTGGCCGTGGCCATGGCCGTGTCGATTGCGTCGTGCACGGCCTCGATGCGCGTCGCCATCCGTTCGGAAACGTTGGAGATGCGCTCATTGGCGTCCTGCGCCTTGAGGAACTCGTTGTAGAGCCGCTCGGCCAGTTCCTGCGTGGCCGAGCCGTCGCGGAAGATCTGGTTGATGCGCTGGTTCAGCGACGGGTTCACGCCCGTCGCATAAGTGTAGAGCAGCTCATAGAATTGGGGGTAGGGCGGGATCTGGCCCCGCTTGAGCAGGTCCATGGCCGAGTTCGCGTAGCCCAGGGCGCGCCTGAATTCCTGTTCCGACACTATGCCCCCGGTCGTCGCTACGCGTTACTATTCTAGTCGTTGGTAGTTTTCCGATGAGTCAATTAAGGGTCAGTAAAAGTCAGCCCCAGACGGGGCGGAATAACTGATTTGTTGATCTCAGCGATAATACGTATCAGACCCCGGAATTAACGGGGACCGGCCGAGCGCAGCAGGAAGGCCGGCACGGGGCCGTCCGATCCGAACGGCGTGTCCGAGGTGTATTCAGGCTGCTTGGCCGGCTTGTCCGAGCCCCGGTCGTTGCGGCGCGGCTCGCGATTTTCGCGCGGCGGGCGCGGCTCCTTGGCCGGAGCAGGGGCGGTTGCGACCTCGGCCTCGGGCTTGTCGGCCTTGGGCGGACGCTCACCATCACGACGTCCGCGGGTGGCGCCACGGCGGCCGCGCTTGGGCTCGCGCGGCGCTTCGTCTACCGTAACATCGCTTGCTGCCGGTGCACCTTCGACTTCCAGCGGCGGGATTTCCTTCTGGATCAACTTGACGATGGCATCGAGATATTTGCCGTCGGCCGGTGCCGACAGGGTGTAGCTGGTGCCTGAGCGGCCCGCGCGGCCGGTACGGCCGATGCGGTGGATATAGTCCTCGGCATGGGTGGGCACGTCGAAGTTGAAGACGTGGCTCACCGCCGGAATATCGAGGCCGCGGGCCGCGACATCGCTCGCCACCAGCAGCGTCAGCTTGTTGGTCTTGAAGGCGTCCAGCGTCTCCATGCGGTTCTTCTGGTCCATGTCGCCATGCAGTTCGCCGGCCGAGAAGCCGTGGCGCTGCAGCGAGCGGGCGAGGGTCGCCACGTCGCGCTTGCGATTGCAGAAGATGATCGCGTTGGTGAGGCTGTCGGCGCCGCGGATCAGCTGGCGGAGCACCGCGCGCTTTTCCTCGGGCTTGTTGGATACCCGCACCAGCCGCTGGTCGATGGTCTCGGCGGTGGAGTTCTTGCGCGCCACTTCGATACGGATCGGATCGCGCAGGAAGCGCTTGGTCAGCCGCTCGATTTCGGGCGGCATCGTTGCCGAGAAGAACAGTGTCTGGCGGCGCGGCGGCAGCAGGCTGCAGATGCGCTCGATGTCGGGGATGAAGCCCATGTCGAGCATGCGGTCGGCTTCGTCGATGACGAGGACGTCGACGCCGGTCAGCAGGATGCGCCCGCGTTCGAACTGGTCGAGCAGGCGGCCCGGCGTCGCGATCAGCACGTCGGCGCCACGGTCGAGGACCTTGTTCTGGTCCTCAAAGCTCACGCCGCCGATCAGCAGGGCCATCGTCAGGCGATGGTTCTTGCCGTATTTTTCGAAGTTCTCGGCGACCTGCGCGGCGAGTTCGCGCGTCGGCTCGAGGATCAGGGTGCGCGGCATGCGCGCACGCGCGCGGCCGTTTTCCAGCAGCGTCAGCATCGGCAGCACGAAAGACGCCGTCTTTCCGGTGCCGGTCTGCGCAATGCCAATGATGTCCTGCTTGTTGAGGACATGGGGGATGGCCTGCGCCTGGATTTCAGTGGGCTTGGTGTAACCAGCGGCCGAAACCGCGTCGGTTACTTTGGCGCTCAGGCCGAGCCCGTAAAAGTCTTCTGGCAATGTGTACGTCCACTCAGGGGGTTGGGAGGGCCGGCGTTGAGACTGCGAGCAGCCGAGCGGCGGAGTGGTTCCCGACGGTGCGGGAACATAGAGGGAATCCCTTCTGAGTCAACGGGAAACCCTGGGGTTTCCTTAATGTGGGAACCCGACGGCCAGATGTCGAGGTCTACGCGCCGCACCGGATTTGTCTTTCACCGCCCCTGCGCTAACCTTGCGGGCATTGGTTGGGGGATAAATGTCTGTGCCATTTCGACTTTCCGCGCTGCGGGCAGGCGCCGTTGCCCTCGCGCTCATGTCGCTGCCGCTGGCCATCGCGAGTGCGCCGATCTGGGCCTCCGCGGCGGCTGCCCAGGACGGCCGTTGCGATCCCAATTACGACATGGCCTGCGTGCCAATCGCCCGCGACGTCGATTGCGCGGGAGGCAATGGCAACGGCCCGGCCTATGTGCAGGGGCCGGTGCGCGTCATCGGCGCTGACATCTACGGGCTCGACCGGGACGGTGACGGCTATGCCTGCGAGCCCAAGGGCTGGCGCCCGCCCGGCTAGATATCGAGGTCGGTGACGAACGCCGCGTTTTCCTGGATGAAGTCGAAGCGGGCTTCCGGCTTGGTGCCCATCAGCCGGTCCACCGAGCTCTTGGTCTCGTCGCGGTCCTGCAGGATCTTTACCCGCAGCAGCGTGCGGGTCCGCTTGTCCATCGTCGTCTCGCGCAGATGCACATAGGGCATCTCGCCGAGGCCCTTGAAGCGCGTGATGTCCACTTTCTTGCCCTTGAACTCGGTCTTGAGCAAATCGTCCTTATGGGCGTCGTTCATGCCGTACAGCACCTTCGGACCGGCACTGATGCGGTAGAGCGGCGGCATCGCCAGGTAGAGATGGCCGTCGTCGATCAGCTTGGGCATCTCCTGGAAGAAGAACGTCATCAACAGCGACGCGATATGGGCGCCGTCGACGTCGGCGTCGGTCATTAGGATGATCTTGTCGTAGCGGAGGTCATCCTCCCGATAGCGGTCGCGCGTGCCGCAGCCCAGCGCCTGCACAAGGTCGGCAATGGCTTGGCTCGACTGGATCTTGTCGCGGGTCGCGCCGGCGACGTTGAGGATCTTGCCGCGCAGCGGCAGTACGGCCTGGCTGGCGCGATCGCGTGCCGATTTGGCGCTGCCACCCGCCGAGTCACCCTCGACGATGAAGATTTCCGCGCCCTGTGCGGCCGATTGCGTGCAGTCGGCGAGCTTGCCCGGCAGGCGGAGCTTGCGCGTCGCCGACTGGCGATCGATCTCCTTGTCCTTCTTGCGGCGCAGCCGTTCCTCGGCGCGCTCGATCGACCAGTCCAGCAGCTTGTTGGCCTGCTGCGGCGAGGCGGTCAGCCAGTGGTCGAAGGCGTCGCGCAGCGCCGTATCGACGATGCGGGTCGCCTCCGGCGAGCTCAGCCGGTCCTTGGTCTGGCCGACGAATTCGGGCTCGCGCACGAACACCGACAGCATCGCCGAGCACTGCACCAGCACGTCGTCGGCAGTGAGGTTGGTCGCGCGCTTGTCGCCCTTGAGTTCGGCATAGGAGCGCAGGCCACGGAGCAGGGCCGTACGCAGCCCCTGTTCATGGGTGCCGCCCTCGGCCGTTGGAATGGTGTTGCAGTAGGACTGCAGGAAGCCGTCCGCCAGGTTCCAGCTCACCGCCCATTCGACGGCGCCATGGGTGCCGGCCTTGCCGGAATTGCCCGAAAAGATGTCGTCGACGATGCGCTGCTCGCCCTCGATGCGCGCCGCGAGGAAATCGCGCAGGCCGCCGGGGAAGTGGAAGGTCGCCTTGGCCGGCACGTCGGCGGAGGCGAGGCTCTCGTCGCAACTCCAGCGCAGCTCCACGCCGCCGAACAGATAGGCCTTGGCGCGCGTCATCTTGAACAGGCGCGAAACCGAGAATTCGGCCTTGCCGCCGAAGATTTCGGGGTCCGGATGGAAGCGCTGCGAGGTGCCGCGGCGGTTCTGTACCGGGCCGACCTTGAGCACCTTGCTGGTCGGTTTGCCGCGCGAATAGGTCTGCCGGTAGAGCACCTGGTCGCGCGCCACTTCGGTGACCAGTTCATCGCTCAGGGCGTTCACCACCGAGACGCCGACGCCATGCAGGCCGCCCGAAGTCTCGTAGGCCTTGCCATCGAACTTGCCGCCCGCATGGAGCGTCGTCATGACGATCTCGAGCGTCGAGCGGCCCGGGAATTTTGGATGGTTCTCGACCGGAATGCCGCGGCCATTGTCGGTGACCGTCAAATAGCCGTCGGCGCCAAAATGCACCTCGATGCGCGTCGCATGCCCGGCGATCGCCTCGTCCATCGAGTTGTCGATGATCTCGGAGAACAGATGGTGGAGCGCATTGCTGTCGGTGCCGCCGATATACATGCCCGGCCGGCGCCGGACCGGCTCGAGCCCTTCCAGCACCTCGATGTCGGACGCCGAATAGGAGGCGTTGGCGGCCGCCGGGGCGGCCTTTTTCTTGGGCGTGGGCTCGGGGGCGGCGTCGCCGAACAGGTCGTCTTTGGGCATTTGAGGTCACTCGAATCGTCGCGCTGCTTCTAGCACGGCGGGGTCTATCGTTGCTCATCCGTTCACGGTGGATGACGATGCGGTCACCGTCGCGTGAACGGCCTCTGAATGCGGAATTCGGCCGCCGGTCAGCGAAAGGCAGGTATTCCAAGCCATCACCCACCGAGGAAGCCGCGAAAAGCGGCCGCGGGCGTTCGCTTCTGAACGCCAGATGAACGGGGGGTTTCGGCTGTGTTTAGAGAGGAACGCTAGGGTCTCCCCAACGCTTATCCCAGCGAACAAGAACACTAGGAGACTACATCATGACCCTCAATACAGCTCTCAAGAACGGCCTCCGCGCTGGCCTCGTCGCCGTCGTCATGGCGGGCACCGCCGTCGCCGGCGTCGCTCCCGTCCAGGCCCAGTCCAACTCGAACTTCGGTTTCTCGCTGAACTTCGGCAATGGCGGCTTCGGCATGTCGCCGCGCGGCGGCATCACGCTGCAGTTCGGTGACCGCGACTACTTCCGCTACTGCCTGTCGAACAGCAAGATCCGCGCCGAGCTGCGCGATAATGGCTATCGCAACGTGCAGATCGTCCGTGAATCCAACAACACCAACAAGGTGTGGGCGGTCGGCCAGAAGCGCGGCAACTGGTACTCGATGCGCGTCGACCGCTGCAGCGGCAAGGTGGACCGTATCCGTGAGATCGAGCGCAACCGTAACGGCTCGTTCAACCTGCGCTTCTCGTTCAACTAAGCCGCTCCTCCCAGCGGTAATCGTGATCCCGGCCCGATCCTCCCTCGGGCCGGGATTGCTGTTTTCTGACAGTGCCTTGCAAAAGCGAGGCGGGTCAAAAAGAGGCACTGCATTTACCAATGCTTCGCTTCTTGGAAGCACTTCCTTAAGCGTGCTGACGTAGAACAAACGCATACGGTTTTGTGTTCGGAGTAGCCGTATGCGCGACCTTTCAGTGAGCGCATTTGTGTTCCTGCGTCTGGGGTGGCGGCAGGCCGGATTTGTTAGTTCTGCGTACCGGCTTGCCCACCTTCGCGCCGCCCGTTCGGCGGTGATTGGAACGCTCGCGACCCTGTTTTTCCTCGCTTGAAACGGCGTCGCCGGACAGCTATTGCTGCCCCATGTTGAACCGACCGGATCATCATCGTTCGCGTGGCCCTGTTCACGCCCTGCAGCTGTCGTTGCAGGGCTGACCAACGGGTCCGGACGTCTTTATCGTTCAACTCTCTGGTTCGCCCTTCGTGGCGCTTTGCGCCTAGGCTTCCTTCAAGACCAGAGATTTTGACATGGGCTCCATCAGCCTCTCCGCCGCCGGCGTCATCGCCACCGATCCTCTCTTCGACAATCTCAGCCTCGTCATTGCCGATGGCGACCGGGTAGGGCTCGTCGCCGGCAATGGCGGCGGCAAGACCACGCTGCTCCGCTGCATCGTCGGCTCCCAGGACCTCTCCAGCGGCGAAATCATCCGCTCCCGCGGCCTGCGCATCGGCTATGTCGAGCAGGATGTCCCGGCCGCGCTCCACGGCCTCACGCTGCGCGATGCCGTGCTCGACGCACTTGCTGCCGAGACCCGCGACATGGAGAGCTGGCGCGCCGAAGTCGTGCTGGACGAATTCGAGACTCCGGACGACATGCGCGACCGGCCGGTATCGCGGCTGTCGGGCGGCTGGCAGCGGCTGATGCTCATCGCCCGCGTCTGGATCAACGAGCCCGACGCCCTGCTGCTGGACGAGCCGACCAACCATCTCGACCTTGGCAAGATCATACAGCTCGAGCGCTGGCTCAACGCCGCTACGCGCAACATGCCCGTCATCATCGCCAGCCACGATCGCGGCTTCCTAGACGCCACCACCAACCGGACGCTGTTCCTGAGGCCCGGGACATCGCATTATTTCGCGTTGCCCTACACGAGGGCGCGGGCGGCGCTGGCCGAGGCCGACGAGGCAGCGGCGAAACAGCAGGAACGTGACTTCAAGGACGCCCAGCAATTGCGCCGGCAGGCGGCAAAGCTCACCAATATCGGCATCAATTCGGGCTCCGACCTGCTGACGGTGAAGGCGAAATACCTCAAGGAGCGCGCCGCCAAGATCGAGGCGGCCGCCGTGCAGCTCCACAAGGAGAAGTCCGGCGACATCCGCCTCGCCAATACCGGCACGCACGCCAAGGTGCTGGTGGCCATCGAGAACCTCGCCGTGAAGGCGCCGGACGGGCGGGCGCTGTTCTCGATCCCCAAGCTGCATCTGTTCCAGGGCGACCGCATCGTGCTGCTCGGGCGCAATGGCGCGGGCAAGTCGCAGTTCATGAAGCTGGTCACCCGTGCCATGTCGGGCGAAACAATCCCCGGCGTTCGGGTCACCGCCTCGCTCAAGCTTGGCGCGACCGATCAGGAAATGTCGCAGCTGCCGGTGCGCGGCACGCCGTTCGATTTCATTGCTGGCTACGACGAGGGCGACCAGCGCACCAAGGCCCTGCTGGCTGGCGCTGGCTTCCCGGTCGAAAAGCAGGGCAAGCCGATATCGACCCTGAGTTTTGGCCAGCGCGCACGGCTGGCACTATTGGCGCTTCGTCTTGCCGAGCCCAACTTTTACTTGATGGACGAACCAACAAACCACGTCGACATCTCGGGGCAGGAGCGGCTTGAGGCCGAAATCCTCGACCATGGCGCCAGCTGTATTCTGGTCTCGCACGATCGTAGTTTTGTCCGGAACATCGGAACGCGCTTCTTCGAGATCGCCGGCAGCCGGTTGGTCGAAAGAGACGATCCCGAACACTTCTTCACATCAATGGGTTCTGCCGGCTAAGGAAGTATTCATCATCGCGGACTAACATTTGTTTGTACGAATGCTTGCTAACACTTGGAACATCCATGCTGAGGCGGCCGGTATCTAGCGGTTCTGTACAGCGCGTTGAAGATCGTCGGCTCGACGTCCGTTATGTCGGGCCGATCAACGGTTGTTATACTCTGTCGGAGCGGCGTGAGATCGTCACGGGCGATGTCGAGGTCTATGCGTGCCGGACGCAGAGCATCTCCGCCGCCGCCGTGTCGATCACCGCACCGGTCGCGGGCGACCCTGGCGAATGGCTGACGGCGCGGTTCGACGGCATCGGCATCGTGCGCGGCACCATCGAGCGGCACATCGATGATGGCTTCGTCTTCGACATTGTCGCCTCCGACCAGCATCGCGCCAAGCTTGCGGCCAAGATCGACTGGCTCAAGAAGAAGAGCGTTCGCAAGCAGAACGACCAGCGCGACTTCAGGCGCTTCCAGCCGCGCGATCCACGCTCGACGTTGGGCCTGCAGGATGGCCGTGTCGCCAAGTGCTTCGTCATCGACATGTCGCGCAGCGGCGCCGCCGTGTCGTGCCAGTACGTGCCGCAGGTCGGCGAACAGCTGGTCCTCGGCACGCTGATCTGCCACGTGGTCCGCCGCCTCGATGTCGGCTTTGCTGTGCAGTTCGAGGCGTCGCAGGATGCCGAGGGGCTGGAGCAATTGGTCACCGGCTTCGAGCCCGTGAGCCACCCGGCGCCGGAAGTCTGGCCGAGAGGCCCTGCCGCCTGACCTAGTGCGCCTTGGGTGCTTCCGGCTTGTAGCCGCGCAGCAGGCGCTTGATCGCCTTCCAGACCGGCGTGATCACATAGCTCACCACCGGGATCAGCAGCAGTCCGAGCAGCAAGCCGAAGATGCCGTCGCCGAGGATGACGACAAAGGTCTCCGTGACGCTGTGCAGCGCCGGCAGGATCTCCCCTGCGGCAGCTCCGGCGGCTTCGATCAGATGCCCGATCTGCGGCAGGCCGAACTCGCCGAGCCCGTGTACGACGATGCCGCCGCCCACCCAGATCATCGCCGCCGTGCCGACCACGCCCAGCAATTGCAGGAAGTACGGCACGCCCACCACGAGGCCGCGGCCGAAGGCGCGTCCCGTCTTGGTGCGGCCATTGCGGGCCAGTGCCAGCCCGATATCGTCGGCCCGCACGATCAGCGCCACGACGCCATAGACGGCCAGAGTGATGAAGACGCCGACCACCGCGAGCACGACCGCCTGCTCCCAGAACGGCAGCGCCGGTACGGTCGACAGGGCAATGGTCATGATTTCGGCAGAGAGAATGAAGTCCGTCTGGATTGCCCCCGCCACGCGATCGTCCTCGAAGCTCTTGGCATCGAGGGCGGTGCTGCTCAGTTCCGCTTCGTGCGCGTGCGCGCCGTGCGGGAACACCGCCGCATAAACCTTTTCGGCACCCTCGTAGCAGAGGTAGCAGGCGCCCAGCATCAGCAGCGGGGTAATCGCCCAGGGCAGGAACAGGCTCAGCAGCAGGGCGGCCGGCAGCAGGATCAGCAGCTTGTTGCGGAGCGAGCCGATGGTGATCCGCGCGATCATCGGCAGTTCGCGGTCGGCGGTGAAGCCCGTCACATAGTTGGGCGTCACCGCGGCATCGTCGATCACCGCACCCGCGGCCTTGGCCGAGGCTTTGGCGGCGGCGCCGGTGACGTCATCGATCGACGCCGCCGCGACCTTGGCGAACGCGGCGACATCATCAAGCAGGGCAAGCAGGCCAACAGACATATCTACCGTAGAGCATAAGCAAATCCCGGGACGCAACGGGGCAAGTGCTAGTATGTTCCGATTGGCCGCGTCCGCCATTCGCCGGTGGCGAAGTCCACAATATCGGCCAGCCCGAAGAGCAATGACGGGGCCGAGCCGACCTCGCCGGCCGTCGCGGCGCCCGTCGATACGAACGCCGTTCCGATCGCCCCATACTGGTCGCTGTCGCCGAGGCCGGGTGCCTCATAAGCGACCCATTGGCGCTTGCCGTCGACGAGGATGGGCGAGCCCGACCGTTCCGGCGACATCCCGGGCCACGCCCATTGCTCGGCGAGATGCAGGGCCGTGCAGCGCTCGAAGCCGACGCCGAGCAGCAGCACCTTTGCCCGCCGCTCATAGAGCCGCATCAGGGGCGATTGCTCGCCCAGCGGGCTCGCCAGCTCGTGCCCCGCTGTGATGGCCGCCGCGGCCGGTCCGAGCGCCGCGAAGGACGAGGTCGGGTGATTGCTGCGCAGGGCGCCGGGCCAGGTGCGGAACAGTTCGGCGATGGCGCCCATCTGGCGCGTCGGCGTGGTGCGTGGATCGAAGGCCGGCGTTTCCGCCCGCAGCGTCTCGACCCAATCCGCCGGCACGGGCGGGTTCTGCCAATGCGCCGGGTCGCTCATCTGGCCGGAATGCGCGGGCATCGCGATCGTACCCGTTGGCCCGACGGCCGCCAGCAATCCCTCGATCACGCCAACCGGCCCCGCCGCCACGAAGCCGATGGCGCTCAGCGATGAATGGACGAGCAGGATATCACCCGCGGTGACGCCCAGCCGGCGCAGGTCGGCGGCCAGGGTGCGGGGCGTGCGTGGGGCAGGGGATCTGGCAATCGCGTCGGTTTCACTCATGCCCGAGGCTTAGCCGAAGCGGCCGCAAAAGAGAAAGGGCCCCGCGGGGCCCTTTCAAATTCAGCAATTCGGCCGGCCTTAGGCCGAGTAGTACATTTCGTACTCGACCGGGTGCGGGGTGTGCTCGAACTTGATGACTTCCGTCATCTTGAGGTCGATGTAGGCGTCGATCTGGTCGTTGTCGAACACGCCACCGGCGAGCAGGAACTCGCGGTCCTTGTCGAGGCTTTCCAGCGCCTCGCGGAGCGAACCGCAAACCGTCGGGATCTGCTTCAGTTCTTCCGGCGGCAGCTCGTACAGATCCTTGTCCATCGGGTCGCCCGGGTGGATCTTGTTCTTGATGCCGTCGAGGCCGGCCATCAGCATCGCGGCAAAGCCGAGATACGGGTTCGCCAGCGGATCGGGGAAGCGGACTTCGACGCGCTTGGCCTTCGGCGACTGGCCGAAGGGGATACGGCAGGAAGCCGAGCGGTTACGCGCCGAATAGGCGAGCAGCACGGGGGCTTCGAAGCCGGGGACCAGGCGCTTGTAGCTGTTGGTCGTCGGGTTGGTGAAGGCGTTGATGGCCTTGGCGTGCTTGATGATGCCGCCGATGTAGTAGAGCGCGTCCATCGACAGGCCCGCATACTGGTCGCCGGCGAACAGCGGCTTGCCGTCCTTCCAGATCGACTGGTGGCAGTGCATGCCCGAACCATTGTCGCCGTAGACCGGCTTGGGCATGAAGGTCACGGTCTTGCCGTAGGCCTGCGCCACCTGCTGGATCACGTACTTGTAGATCTGGACCGAGTCAGCGGCCTTGATGATCGGGCAGTACTTGATGCCCAGTTCGTGCTGCGCCGACGCCACTTCGTGGTGGTGCTTTTCGATCGGCACGCCCATGGCGCCCATCGCGGCCAGCATCTCGCCACGCATGTCCTGCGCGGTGTCGAGCGGCGGCACCGGGAAGTAGCCCTTCTTGAGGCCGATATGGTGGCCGTTATTGCCCTGCTCGTACTGGGTGTCGTTGTTGGTCGGCAGTTCCGAATGGTCCACCGAGAAACCGACCTTGTAGGTCGTGTTCGAGAAGCGGACGTCGTCGAAGATGAAGAATTCGGGCTCGGGGCCGAAATAGACGCTGTCGCCGATGCCGAGAGTCTTCACATACGCCTCGGCCTTCTTGGCCGTGGTACGCGGGTCGCGGCTATAGGGCTGGTAGGTCAGCGGTTCGAGCACGTCGCAGTTGATGGCGAGCGTCGAGGCCGAGAAGAACGGGTCGAGATAGGCCGAATCCGGATCGGGCATCAGCACCATATCGGACTCGTTGATGGCCTTCCAGCCGGCGATCGACGAACCGTCGAACATCGTGCCTTCTTCGAAGATTTCCGCGTCGATCATGGTCTGATCGAAGGTGACGTGCTGCAGCTTGCCGCGCATGTCAGTGAAGCGGAAATCGACGTATTTGATGTTCTCGTCCTTGATCCTCTTGAGGATGTCAGCGGCAGTAGTCATGGTTTTCCCCGTTATAGGTCTCTGTGATTGCTGTTAGTGGCGACGGCTCAGAGCGCGTCGTCGCCGAATTCGCCCGTGCGGATGCGGATGGCCTGCTCGATCGAGTAGACGAAGATTTTGCCGTCACCGATGCGGCCGGTTTGCGCGGCGTTGCGGATCGCCTCGATCGCCTTCTCGGCGAGATCGTCGGGGCACACCACTTCGACCTTCACCTTGGGCAGGAAATCGACGACATATTCGGCGCCGCGGTAGAGTTCGGTATGGCCCTTCTGCCGGCCAAAACCCTTGGCTTCGGTCACGGTGATGCCCTGGAGCCCGACTTCCTGCAGCGCTTCCTTGACCTCATCGAGTTTGAACGGCTTTACGATAGCCTCGATCTTTTTCATTGCGGCCTCCAAACGAACCCTCGCGGGTGTTGCCCGTAGGAATGCACGGTCCGTGCCAGCTTGCGCCAGATTGCTGATTGTTCAGTGATGCCAATAGGATAGGGCAGGTGCTTCATCTGCCGACAAGCGCGGAAAACCACCATGATGCACAAAGAATGTGCAGTGTGCGCCTGAAATAGACAGCTCAAGGCGGGTCGGGTGCAGGGGAGTGCAAACAGATTAGGCGGTTCCGTTCCGAATTTCTCCGCCATCCCGTCTTGCCTTCGCCCGGCAGCCCCGGTAACGTAATGTTATTACATTCGAGGTGAGCGATGGATGACGTAGTGATCGTGGGCGGCAGCTTTGCCGGTCTGACAGCAGCGATGCATCTGGTGCGGGCCCGCCGCAGGGTGACGATCCTCGACACCGATTTGCCGCGCAACCGCTACGCCGAGGGCGCTCACAATGTGCTCGGTTTCGATGGCGCACCGCCGGCCGCGATCCGGGCCGCCGGCCTTGCCAATGTGCTGGCCTATCCGACTGCCCGCCATGTGGTGGCCGAGGCCGTGGGGATCGGCGGCGTGGCCGATGATTTCGTGATCCGCACGCTCGATGGCGGCCTGTTTCCGGCGCGCCGGCTGATTCTGAGCTATGGCGTCGCCGACCAGTTCCCCGCCATTCCGGGCTTTGCCGAGTGCTGGGGCAAGACGGTCGTGCATTGCCCCTATTGCCACGGCTACGAGATCGCGGACCGGCCGCTGGGGCTGCTTTACTCCTCGCCGGCATCACTGCATGTCACCGCGCTGCTGCGCGACTGGACCGACAATCTCACCCTGTTCAGCAATGGCCTCGATTTGCCCGATGGCGAAGTGGCGAGGCTCGAGGCGAGCGGCGTGGCGGTCCTCGAAGGCGGCGTCGCCGAAATCGTCCACAGCGGCGGGCAGATGACCGGCGTCCGCATGGCCGATGGCCGGGAAATCGCGCTTGGCGGCATGTTTGCACATCCCAAGGTCAAGCCGTCCGCCCGGCTGCATGAGGATATCGGCATCGTCACCGAGGAATCGGTGCTGGGCCCCTATATCCGGGTCAATGACGAGTTCGAGACCAGCGTCCGGGGCATCTTTGCGGCCGGCGATCTGGCCGGTCCGCGGCACAGCGTCAACGGGGCCATCCAGGGCGGTTCGCTTGCGGCCGTCGGCGCGCACCGCTCGCTGCTCGGATTTACCTGACGGCGCGGGCATCTCAGGCTTTGACTGGCTGGATCACTTCATATATCTGACCGCGCAGCCCGGCCATGGGGCGCGCGGGTGTGGCGAAACTGGTAGACGCAACGGATTTAGGTTCCGTCGCCGCAAGGCGTGTAGGTTCAAGTCCTATCACCCGCACCAGTCTTCGCCGGTAGTCCGCTTGCCTCGGCACCACGTAACGAACGGAACATTCTGAATGCAGGTCACCGAAACCCTCAATGAAGGCCTGAAGCGCAAGCTGAGCGTGGTCATCCCCAAGAACGATCTCAACACTCGCCTGGACAGCCGTCTCGACGAGCTCAAGGATCGCGCCAACATCAAGGGTTTCCGTCCGGGCAAGGTTCCGGCCAGCTACATGAAGAAGGTCTATGGCAAGTCGGCCATGGCCGAAGTCATGCAGGACGCGATCAACGCCACCGTCTCCGACGCGCTGACCGAGCGCTCCGAGCGCGCCGCGGCGCAGCCCAAGGTCGACCTGCCGGAAGATCAGGGCGCCCTCAACCGCGTGCTTGATGGCGAATCCGATCTGGCTTTCGACGTGTCCTATGAAGTGCTGCCGGCCGTCGAGCTGATGGACTTCAAGTCGCTCAAGCTCGACCGTCCGGTCGTCGAGAGCACTGACGCAGAGCTCGACAAGGAAATGCAGCGCGTGTTCCGCCAGAACCGCGGCTATGAGCCCAAGGGCGAAGACGGGGTCGTTGCCGAAGGCGACAATCTCGGCCTCAGCTTCGAAGGCAAGATCGACGGCAAGCCGTTTGCCGGCGGTTCGTCCGACCACGCCCACCTCGTTGTCGGCGCTGGCGAATTCATCCCGGGCTTCGAAGAGCAGCTCGTCGGCATGAAGAAGGGCGAGACCCGCACCATCGACGTGACCTTCCCCAAGGATTACCAGAAGGAAGATCTGCAGGGCAAAAAGGCCCAGTTCGACGTCACCATCCTCCATATCGACGCGCCGAACGCCGGTGAGCTCGACGACGAGTTCGCCAAGCGCCTCGGCCTCGAAAACCTCGATGCGCTCAAGACCGCCGTGAAGGATCAGATGGGCACCGCGCTCACCTCCATGAGCCGCGCCGCCATGAAGCGCCAGATCCTCGATGCCCTGGACGAAGGCCACAAGTTTGGCGTGCCGGAGCAGCTGGTCGAAGCCGAGTTCAACACCATCTGGGAACGCGTGAAGCACGAAGTCGAGCATCACGGCCGTTCGTTCGAGGATGAAGGCACCACCGAAGCCGAAGCCCGCGAGCAGTACCTCAAGATCGCCGAGCGCCGCGTTCGCCTTGGCCTCGTGGTCGCCGAGATCGGCAACAAGAACAATGTCGAAGTGACGGAAGAAGAGCATCAGCAGGCGCTGATCGCCGAAGTCCGCCGCTTCCCGGGCCAGGAACAGCAGGTCTACGACTATTACCGCAAGAACCCGCAGGCCCTCGCCGGCCTCCGCGCACCGGTGTTCGAGAACAAGGTCGTCGATTTCGTTGCTGAGCTCGCGACCCAGACCGACAAGAAGATGACCCGCGAAGACCTCGCCAAGATCATCCAGGACGACGGCGACGAAGTCCCGGAAGAGCATCACCACTAAGTCTTCCGCACTAAAATCAGAAAAGGCCGTCGGTCACCCGGCGGCCTTTTTGTTTGGGCAGATTTGCATCGTGTTTACGCCGATGCCGTTTGCTGCGTCGGTGCCGGTCCTCCCGCCGGTAGCAGAAAGCGCCCGCCGCCATGCATGAGCTGCTCACTCCCGCCGAAATGTCCCATGCCGACCGGCTTGCCGGAGCCGCCGGGGTGCTATCGCTGCAATTGATGGAAAACGCTGGCCGCGCCGTCACGGACGAGATCATGCGCCGCTACGGCAAGCGCCCGGTGCTGGTCCTTTGCGGTCCCGGCAATAATGGCGGCGACGGCTTTGTCGTGGCGCGGCAGCTGCGCGAGGCGGGCTGGCCGGTGCGCGTGGCGCTCCTCGGCGATCGCGAACAGCTGCGCGGCGACGCCGCCGTCAACGCCACCCGCTGGGGCGAGCTCAACCTCGTCGATTTCTCCTCGGCCGGCCTCGTCGTCGACGCGCTGCTCGGCGCCGGCATCGACCGCGACATCACCGGCAACATGGCCGCGCTGATCCAGGCGGTGAACCGCAGCGGCGAACCCGTCATTGCCATCGACGTGCCATCGGGCGTCGACGGGGCGAGCGGCGCGATACGCGGCGTCGCCGTCGAGGCCGATCTCACCGTCACCTTCTTCCGCAAGAAGCCCGGCCATCTGCTGACGCCGGGCCGCGATCTCTGCGGCGAGATCGTCGTCGCCGACATCGGCATTCCGGCCTCGGTCTTCGGCGAAATCGCCCCAAAAACCTGGGCCAACGGGCCGCATCTGTGGTCGCTGCCGCGCCTTGGCGCCGAGGCCCACAAATACTCGCGCGGCCATTGCGTCGTGGTGTCCGGCCCGGAACTGCAGACCGGCGCCACGCGGCTGTCGGCGCTGGCGGCGCTGCGCGCCGGGGCCGGGGCAGTGAGCCTGTTTGGCGACCGCGAGGCGCTGCGGGTCCACGCCGCGCACGTCACAGCCATCATGCTGAAGCCCTATGAGAGCCGCGACGAGTTCCGGGCGCTCCTGGGCGGCAAGGTCGATTGCGTCGTCATCGGCCCCGCCGCCGGGGTCACCGACGCGACCCGCGAGCGGGTCGGCGACACGCTCGACCTGGCGCCCGCCGCCGTGCTCGACGCCGACGCCATGACGGTGGTCAAGGACGACCCCGAAACGCTGTTTTCCTCGATCCGTTCGCGCCCCGACCGGCCGGTGATCCTCACCCCGCATGAAGGCGAGTTCCAGCGCCTGTTCGGCCGGCCGCCCGGCTCCAAGCTCGATCGCGCCCGCGCGGCCGCGCACCGCTCCGGCGCCATCGTCATCCTCAAGGGCTCCGACACGGTCATCGCCGCGCCCGACGGACGCGCCGCGATCAACAGCAATGCCCCGCCGGGCCTCGGCACGGCCGGCTCTGGCGATGTGCTGGCCGGCATTGCGGGGAGCCTCCTCGCGCAGAAGATGGCGGGCTTTGAAGCCGCCTGTGCGGCCGTTCACATCCACGCCGAAGCCGCGAGGCATTTCGGCCGCCCGGGCCTCATCAGCGAAGATCTGCCCGATCTGTTGCCCGACGTGCTCGCCGGGCTCTAGCCGCAACTAACGCCGAGACCTATCCCGCCCATGGCCCCCGCCATGGCCGCCGTGCTCCTTCGGCCCGTGATGGTCATGGCCGTACCCATGCCCATTCCCATGGTGCGGCGGCTTGGGCTTCGGCGGCGGAGGAGGCGGAGG
>SEEL01000073.1 GCA_004144345.1 Hyphomicrobiales bacterium | reverse complement strand
GGGGGGACCGGCGCAGCCGGTGGGTGGGGCGGGCCACAAGCTCAATGCCCGCTGCTCCACGACACGAAACAAAAAGCCCCGCTCTCGCGGGGCTTTTCACATTCACGGGCTCAGCAGCTCAGCCTTCGAGCCACTTCACCTGTTCCTTGCTCAGCTTGATCGCCGTTGCTTCGAGGCTGTTCTCGAGTTCGGCGATCGAACGCGGCCCGATCAGCGGCACCACTTCGAGCGGCTGGTTCAACACATAGGCCAGCGCGATCTGGATCGGCGTTTTACCGAGTTCCTGCGCCAGCTTGATGGCCCGATCACGGCGCTTGAAGTTCTTCGGCGAGTACCACGAATTGACGATCTCGGGATTGTCGAACTTGTCGCGGCCCGCCGCATCGGTGAAGAAGCCGCGCGCCTGGCTCGACCAGGAGAAATCCGGGATCTTCTTGCGCTTCAGCCAGGCTTTCCACTCATCGTCCGATGCCGCGACGCAGCCGGCCCAGACGGGCTTGACCATCTCGGCCAGCGCGAAATTGTTGCTCAGCCCGCCCGGCGACACGAGGCCGTGCTTGTTGGCGTAGTTGATCGCCTGGTCCATGCGCTTACGGCTCCAGTTGGAGCCGCCATAGATGTCCTTGATGCGCCCGGCCTTCAGCTCGGCATTGAGAGCATCGACGAACTCGCCAACCGGCACCTCCTCATTGTCGCGGTGCATGAAATACACATCGACATAGTCGGTCTTCAGCCGCTCCAGCGACTGCGTCAGTTGCTTGCCGATCTGGTCGGGATAGTTGAGCGGCGTGTGGATACCCTTGCCGATCAGCACGAAGCTGTCGCGCTTGACGCCACGGCTCTTGTGCCAATTGCCGAAGAAGCCCTCTGACTGGCCGGAGCGATAGCCATGCGCCGTGTCGAACAGATTGCCGCCGCGCTCATAGAACGCATCGAGCAGGATCGAGGCGCCCTTGAAGGTCGGGAAATACTCAAAGCCCATTGCCACCAGCGAGGTCGGCTGGCTCAGCCCACGGATCTCGCGCTTCTCGATGCCGTCGCGCTTGGGCGCCTTGAGCTTGTCGCCCCGGATTGTAACGGCCTTCTTCTGCGGCTTCTCGAGATTGAATTCGAGGCCGGCATCGGCCCGCCATTTGTCGAGCACGCGCAGATTGCCGAGGCTGTCGGCCCAGCTCATGCCCGGCGCCGCGAATTCCTGCCGCCCGGCGCGGATGGCATCACCCACCGCATCGGCCTCGAAGGAATAGAGCGGCGCGCGCTTGTCGCCACCGACGGTCTGCTTGCTGCCGTCGCGCATGATGATCTCGAACGTTCCCGGCTGGCCGTCGCGCGGCCCGCTCACGAACCAGAAATCCTTCACCTCGATGCGGCCGGTCGTGCCGAGGATGCGCAGCACATTCTCCTGCTGCACCGACACCGAGCAGCTGATCTCGGCAATGATGCCGCTGTCGAACTTCAGCACCGCCGAGGCCCATTCATCGGTGCCCTCGAGCCCCAGATGCGCCACGCCCAGCACTTTCACCGGATCGGCGAACGGCTTGCCCGTGGCAGCGCCAGCGATCAGGCGCACCATCGAGGCCGGGTAGCCGCCGACATCGAGGATGCCGCCGCCGCCCAGATCGTTGGCATAGAGCCGGTGTTCGGGCATGAATTTCGGCATGGCGAAGCCAAAGCTCGATTTGATCATCCGCACCTCGCCAATGGCGCCGGACTTGACCAGGTCGATCAGCTGCTGCGTCTGCGGGTGGAGGCGATACATGAACGCCTCGCCCATGAAGGTGCCGGCCTTCCTGGCCGCGTCATACATGGCCTCGGCCTCGAAGGCGCTGAGCCCGATGGGCTTTTCGACGAGGGCGTGCTTGCCCGCTTCGGCCGCCTTGATGGCCCATTCGGCGTGGCCCGGATGCGGCGTCGCGATGTAGACGGCGTCGACTTCGGGGTCCGCCAGCAGCGCTTCATAGCCGTCATGGATGCGGGCGCCGGGGAAATCGGCCTTCAGCGATGGCTTTGCCGGGTTGCGCGAACCGATGGCGACGAGCTTGCCCGTCCGCGAGCCGTTGAGGCCCAAAAGGAACGCCTTGGCGATGCCGCCCGCGCCAATAATGCCCCAGCGAATGGGGTTCGTCTCCGTCGCCACCGTAATGCCCTCCAGCTGCCCGCGGTCCCCTGCGACTCGCGAGGTAAATATTTACCTCGACGGGCTTAGTCGAAACCGGGCACGTGCACAATTGACGCAGTATGGGAGTTTTTCGATTTTCGGCGGGCGTGGCGCGGCGCGCACAAGCCGCCCGGCTCAGGCCTCGAGAATGCGCCGGGCGCGGGTAATGACCGGCGCATCCACCATGCGGCCATCGACGGTGAAGGCACCCTCCCCGCCCTTCGCCGCCTCGATCACGCGCCCCGCCCAGGCGATCTCCTCGGCCGTCGGCGTGAAGGCCACATTGAGCAGCGGCACGACGCTCGGATGGACGCAGGTCGCGCCGTCAAAGCCATGCGCCCGCGCCTCGCGCCCCGCCGCTTCGATCGCCGGCAAATCCTTGAAGTCGGCCACCGAGCGCAGCAGCCCAAGGCTGAGCTTGCCCTCGGCCTTGGCCGCATAATGCGCCAGCAGCTTGGGGAACCGCAGCACCTCCGGCGTCGGCTCGCCGCCGAGCGAGGTTGCAAGGTCCTCGCTGCCGACCAGCAGCCCCATCACATTGGCATGTTTGGCATAAGCGCGGGCGTCGAGGATCGATGCGGCATCCTCCAGCATGGCGATCACCGGCAGGGCGATATCGTCCAGTTCGTCGAGCCGGGCCTTGGCCAGCACAATCGCGCTCGCGCCCGCTGCCTTCGCCGCGTCCGCATCGGCTCGTCGCCGCGCGCCCGCATTGATCCGCACCAGCACGCGCGCGCCATTGCGGCCGACCGCCTTCACGCTCTCGCGCAAGCCATTACGTGCCGCATCCTTGTCGGCCTCCGGCACGGCGTCTTCGAGATCGAGGATGATGGCGTCGGCGCCGCGCTCGTGGGCCTTGGCGAGGAAGCGCTCCGCATGGGCCGGCACATAGAGCAGCGAGCGCAGTTTCACAGGCCGAGTTCCCCCAATATCTCGTCATTGTGCTGGCCCAGCGTCGGCGCCGGGCGCTGCCACACGCCGGGCGTTGCGCTGAGGCGCGGCACGATATTGTGCATCGGCAGCCTACCATATTCGGCATCGACCGCATCCACCGTCACGCCGCGCTCGATGAAGTGCGGGTCATTAGCCGCATCGGCCGGCGAATAGATCGGCCCGACCGTCGCGCCGGCGCTGCGCATGATGTCGAGCGCCTCGTCATGGTCGTGCCGGGCGAACCAGTCGCCCACCGCCTCGTCCACCAGCTCGCGATGTTTCACGCGCTGCTCATTGGTCGCAAAGCGCGGATCGTCGAGCATGTCGCTGCGGCCGATGATTTCGAGAATGCGGCGCGCCACCTGCGGGGTCGAACCCGATACGGCGAGATATCTGCCGTCGCGGGCGCGATAGACATTGCGCGGGCTCGACGTGTTCGAAGCGCTGCCCGAGCGCATCTTGGTCTTGCCCGTCACGCTGTAGAGCGCCGCTTCAGGACCGAGCACCGAGACGATCGGCTCGAGCAGACTGAGGTCGATCACCTGCCCCGCCGCGAGACCCCGCTCGCGCGCGAACAAGGCCGTCACCACGGCCGACGCGCCATAGACGCCGGCAATCATGTCGGCCAGCGCCAGCGGCGGCAGCACCGGCTCGCGATCGGGGAAGCCATTGCGATGCGCAAAGCCGCTCATCCCCTCGACGATCGAGCCGAAGCCGGGCAGATGCGCGTAGGGGCCGGTCTGCCCGAAGCCGGAGATACGCACCACAATCAGCTGCGGATTGGCCGCCAGCAGCGTCTGCGGCGCAAGGCCCATCTGCTCCAGCGTGCCCGGACGGAAATTCTCGATGAACACATCGGCCGTAGCCAGCAGCGCCTTGAGCGCCGCCATGCCCGCAGGCTCACGCAGGTTCAGCGCCAGCGAGCGTTTGTTGCGGCCATAGACTTTCCAGAACAGGGCGTGGCCCTCGTCCTTCCACTGCCGCAGCGGATCGCCCTCGGGCGGCTCCACCTTGATCACGTCAGCGCCGAAATCGCCCAGCTGCAGGCTCAGCATGTTGCCGGCGATCAGCCGGCTGAGGTCCACCACGCGAATGCCGCGCAGTGGTCCCTGTGCCTTGGGGTCGAACTGGATCGTCTCAGGCAAAGTCCTCGACCTCGAACCGGGAAACGCTCATGCGGCCCGCGCTTGCCAGCCGCAGCCCGGCCTGACCATAGCGGTACGCCTTGTCCGTCGCGCTCACCACTTCCTTGCCGTCCACCGAGAGCGTCAGCTTGTCGCCGATCGCCTGCAGCTCCAGCGTCACTTGCCGGCCGAGCTCGACCGCGAACGGCGCGGACGCTAGGATCGTCGTGCCGTGGTCCTGCTTGAGGATCACCGCCTTGCCGTCCTCGAAGCCCGCCGCATAGAAACGGCTCGTTCCCTGCACGCGCCCGCTTACAAGGAACGAGCCGCCAGCGAGCGGGGTGAGGACCGCCGCTACTCGTTGGTCACGCAGATAGGCGTTGCCCGTCCAGAGATCCGCATCGCTGGCCGTGTGCACGTTGAGCGTGCCGCCACCGAGCGTGAAATAGCCCCGGTTCCAGGTGAAGCGCGTGATGCCACCCCATTCCGGCTTTTCGAGCTTGGGATCGATCACCACCTTGCCCGGTCCGCCGATCTCGAAATCGGCGAGGAACAGGCGGCCGAGGAATTTCAGCCGGCCGAAATACTCGACCAGCACGCCCACCTCGTCCACCGCCTCGCCATTGCCGTGCGGAATGGCGAATTCATATTGCTGCCAGTCCTCGCTGCCCGGGATCTGCCACGCGCCGACCTCTTCGATGGTCTGGCTCATGCCGCGCCGCACATAGGGCACCACGCGCATCTGGCCATTGCCGGCCCAGGGGTCAAGCTTCAGCTTGAATTTCACGATCTGGCCGTCATCGGCCAGCGGCGTTAGCATCGGGCGATAGCGCTCGTCGTCGAATTCGCTCTGCCGGTACCAGGGCTTGTAGAACACCCGTCCACCCTGCCCGCGTTCCAGCCGGTCGAGCTGGATTTCGAGCGCGCCGCGCGACTTTTCCGTATGCACTTCGTCGGTGTGACGCAGCAGGATGCGGTTGTGGCCTTCGGTACGAAAGCCATGCGTCGAGCCCGGCGCATCGAAATCGAAGCGGAGGCCGCGGCGCTCGAAATCTGCCACCCATAGCGGGTCCGGCGTCTCGCCATTGAGCCGCTGGCCGAGCACCACGAGTTCGCGTGCAAAGGAGGGAATATCGAGGATGTTCACCGTGCCGAGCACGCCCGACACGACGAGGAAATCGTTGATAGGCTTGCGATATTTGTCCCAGCCGGGCTGCAGGCCGTGGAAGGTGCCGACAATCGCCGCGGCATTGCCGGCGTTGCAGTCGGTGTCCCAGCCCGCCATCGTCGCAATCTCGGCCGTCAGCGGCAGATCGCCATTGCCGTAGAGCACGGCCATGATCAGCACGCCTGCATTGGGAATGATGTGGCAGACGCCGGGATAGCGGTCATAGCCGAAATCGGCGACCAGCATCTTCTGGCAGCTGCGCCAGTCGGTGGGATTGGCCTTGTGGTGGGCGATCACGGCCTTGGCGACGCGCGCATACTCGCTGTCGCCGGGGATCTGCGCCATGGCCGCCTCGACGATCTCGTCGATGGATTTGGCGACGAACGCCTGGGCGATCGCGGCGGCCACCCAGCGTGCGCCATGGAGGCCATTGCCGTCATGCGCAACGCTCGCGGCGCGCGCCGACATCTCGGCGGCCCGGGCCGGGTTGCCCGGATTCAGCCAGCCCCAGCTGTCGATGAAAATCTGCCCGCCGATCTGTTCGGCAATCGCCGCGCCATTAACGGCGAGCGAGCCCGAGGCCGGCGCCGGAATGCCGTTCTTGAGATTGAGATAGGCGGTATGTTCGGTCGAGCGGCCGAAGCCGCCCCACCAATACATGCCATGCTCTTCCGCCGCGTAGTTGAGCCAGGTCTTGCCTTCCTGCTCGGCGGTGAAGTCCAGCCCGTAGTCGCGTAGCACGCGGATGAAATAGACCGGACCGTTGGTGTCGTCGTCGGCGGCGAAGTTCTTGAAGTCGTGGAGGTACGCCTTCACTTCGCCATAGGTCTTCTCGATCCGCTCAAGGGTCCAGATGGTTGGCTCGACGGGCGCCCCGAGGCGCACGCCGATAGCCTTGGCGATGAAGCCGGCATAAATCCGATCGTAGATGAATTGTGTCGTCAGCATCGCTCTAGTTCTGAACCTCTGTCCTACTATTCGGCGGCCTTGGCGGCAGCCAATGGGCTTGATCCCAGCAAGGCAGTCCGCTGGGCGAGCCGGCGGTTGGCTTCTTCCTCGTCGGTGGCGAGGATCGCCAGTGCCGTCTTGGAGAAAGCGTCTGCCGACGCGTTGAGATCGAAGCGGTTGATGGTGTTGATGGCGTTCAGCTCGTCGGCAGTCACGCCGCCTTCGCCGTGCATGGCGCCCAGCACCGAGCCAACCATCGACCCGATCGAGTCGGTGTCGCGGCCCGAATTGATGCCGTCCAGCACCGATACGCGGAAGTCGCCATCATTGCGCACGCAGAAGCCGAGCGCGATCGGCAGTTCCTCGATCGAGCCCAGCCGCGAGGGCTGGTAGTTGTTGGTGGCGCGACCGGCCTTTTCCTTGGTGTGGATCAGATCGTCGCCCACGCTCGAGTAGCGGGCGATGATCTCGTGGAACTTGGCCACGACTTCATCATACCCCGCCCCTGCCGCGCGCAGCTTGACGGCTGCTTCGGCAATGGCCTCGATCGCGTCGCGCGTACCGTCCTTGGTGACGGCCAGCACTTCGTCGATGATGGTGGTAACGCTCGTCCCCGGCACGAAGGCCGCGGCGATCGCTGCGGCAAGGGCGCCGGCGGCTTCGACGCCGTAGCTCTGCTGCTGGCCGAGGGCGAACTCGACGGCTTCGTTATAGGCCGCCCGCGGATCGCAGGCATTGGCCACGCCGACCGGCGCGATGTACATCGCCGCACCGCAGTTCACCATGTTGCCGACGCCGCCCTGACGGGGGTCGCAGGCCGCAAGCTGCAGGCGCGTGTAGATGATCTTGTCGGGGTAGAACAGGCGTTCGACCAGCATGGCGTCGCGCTGCAGTTCCGCAATGTACATCGGCGTCCAGGCGATCTCGCGATTGAGTTCGCCTGCCATGTCCCACGCGTCGATGTGACGGCCGAGCGTGTTGTAGACACGCATCAGCGACAGCATCATCAGCGTATCGTCGGTGCAGATGCCGTTCGAACGCGTTCGGCCGCCGGGGCCTTTGCCGTCGGCGCCGGCGCGGTGCCACGGAATGTCGAGGCGTTCGACGCGGGTGTACTGTTCCTTGATCTGGGCGGCGGTCAGCCGCTCCACCGGAGCTCCGATGGCGTCGCCGAAAGCGACGCCATGGAGCAGACCGCGCACCCGTGCCTGGAAGGACGGGTTGGCTGCATTATTGGGCATTAAGTTGGCTCCGTGCGTATTCAGTCATGCGGGTACCGCCCGCGGCATTCCACTCGGCCACATAGCTGTCCCACTGATCGATCGGCATTTCGCCGGACAGGATCTTGTAGACAGTGCTGCGGTAGAGGTTGTTGGTGGCGTCGATCTCGGCGGCGTATTCAGCCGGGAAGATGAACGAGTTGTCCGGACGGTAGTACTGGACACCCTGCTCGAGCGACGCGTAGGCGATCGGCGACATGGTGGCGACCGGGGGAGTCCAGGTCGTTTCCATGAAGCGCGGGTACCACGTGTCCATGGCCTCGTTGACGGTATAGGTGTCGCCGTCCTTGGTGTATTCGCGGCCTTCAAAGCCCAGACGTTCCATCATCTGGCCTTCGGGGCTGGCGAGGAAGTCGAACAGCTTTGCCACTTCTTCCTTGTGCTCGGACATGGTCGACATGGCGTAACCGCGGATTTCGCCGCTCACATCGATCGGGATCATGCCCTGGTCCACGCCCTTGGGCGGGTTGAGCAGGGTCAGTTCCGTATCGGGGTGAAGCTGACGCATCTTGCCGCGATAGATGTTGATGACGCTGCCGGCCGTGCCCATCACCACGCCAACGCGGCCGGTGTAGAACTTGTCTTCCTTCAGCTCCCAGCCGGTGGTGATGTATTCGGGGTCGAACAGACCCTTCTCGACCAGCGTGCGGTAGTAGGCGAGCTTGTCACGCTCCTGGTTCGAAACGCGGGCATGGACGAATTCGCCGGCCTCGTTCTTCATCCAGGTCTGGGTGACGCCGAACGCCACGTTGAACAGCGCGTCGAGCTCATCGGTATTGTCGGGGGTGACCATGCCGAGGGTGTTGTTCTGGCCGTCGCCGTCGAAATCGCCGGTGTGCACGGCGGTGAGCAGCGCTTCCCATTCCTCGAGCGTGTTGGGGACCTGGCCGCCGGCCTTGTCGAGCCAGTCGGTGCGGACCACGGCCGATTTCGTGCGGACCGGGAAGACGAACAGCAGATACGGGTAGTTGTCGATGCGCGCCACATTGTGCGGCCACAGGCCACCCTTGAGGTTCGGCATCTTTTCGAGCCACGGGCGCCAGTCTTCGAGGATGCCCTGCTCGATCATCTTCTCGTGGCCGCCGCCCTGGAAGTAGATGATGTCGGGGATATCGCCCGACAGCAGCATCAGGCTCAAATTCTCGGCATAGTTGGAGCCGGAGATCGGCACCATCTCGAGGTCGATGTCGGTGCCCTGGGCGCGCAGCGCGGCTTCGATGCGTTCGACATGCGCCACGTCATCGGGGTTCGAGGGACCGAAGTCCTTCGACACGATGCGCAGCTTGACCGGCTCGGCCAGCGCCGTCGACGTCATCAGACCCATCGTCAGGGTCAGTGCCGTAGCGGCCATCAGAATTGTCTTTCCAAGCATATGTTCCTCCTTGGTACTCTTGGCTTGGTTATCCCTTAAGGGCACCGGACATGGTGCCCTTGGTGAAATACTTGAGAATGAGCGGGTAGATGACGAGCACGGGCAGGATGGTCAGCAGGATCATCACCGCCTTGAGCGAGCGGATGCTGATCTGGCTGGCGCCCGAATAATTGTTCATGTCCTGCAGGCCCACGATCGCCACCTTGTCGCCGGCGATGACGAACTGGCGCAGCACCACCTGCAGCGGCCATTTGGACTGGTCGCTCATATAGATCATGGCGCGGAAGAACTCGTTCCAGTGGAACACGAGGTAGAACAGCGTAATGGTCGCGAGCGCGGGTTTCGCAAGCGGCAGAATGATCTGGAAGAAGATCTGGAACGGATTGGCGCCGTCTATCTGCGCCGCCTCGATCAGATCCTCCGGGATCTCCTCGAAGAAGCGGATGAGGATGATCAGGAACCAGGCGTTCACGGCCTTATAGAGGATCACTGACCAGTAGGTGTTGAGCAGGCCCAGATTCTTCATCACCAGATAGTCGGGGATGATGCCCGGCTCGAACACGATGGTGATCAGCACGAACAGGAAGATGATGCGGCGGCCGGGCAGATTCTTGCGCGACATGGCGAAGGCCATCAGCGCCGTCAGCAGCACGTTGAGCACCGTGCCGGTGACGGTGATGAAGATCGAGTTGAGCAGGCCGCGCTGCACATTGGGGTGGCTCAGCAGCAGGCCCCAGACCTCGAAGGAGAGGCCCTGCGGGAAGATGGTGAGGCCGCTCATCCCCGGCACGCGCGTCGGCTCGGAGACCGAGATGGCGAGCAGGTTGAGGATCGGCTGCAGGGTGACCACCACCATCAGCAGCAGCACCGAGACGATGAGGATATATTCGAGGCGCTCGAGCGGAGTGCGGCGCAGCTGGGCGTTATCCATCACCACACCCCCTTGTCGGTGAGGCGCTTGCTGATGAAGTGAGCCATCAGGATCATGATCATGCCGATCAGGCCCTTGAACAGGCCCACCGCCGTCGCCAGCGAGTACTCGCCGGTCTGGAGGCCAATGCGGTAGACATAGGTGTCGATGATATCGATCTGGCTGCGCACGGCGTCGTTCGACATGTTGAAGACCTGGTCGAAGCCGGCGTTGAGGAAGAGGCCCATATTGAGAATGAAGAGCGTGGCGATGGTGGGCACGATGCCGGGGATGGTGACGTGCCACACCTTCTGCCAGCGGCTCGCGCCGTCGATTTCGGCCGCCTCATAGAGCGACTGGTCGATGGCGATGATGGCCGCGAGATAGAGCAGGCTGTCCCAGCCGGCCGAACGCCAGTTCTCGGAAATCACCAGCACCCAGCGGATGGCGCCGGAATCGGTCATGAAGTTCACCGGCTTGAGGCCGAAGAACTGCGAGATCGAGGCCACGGCGCCGTCGGAGGGCGACAGCGCCGCAATGAAGATCGAGGCGATCACCACCCAGCTTAGGAAGTGCGGCAGGTAGATCGCCGACTGGATGAATTTGCGCAGCGGCCCCGAGCGGACCTCGTTGAGCAGCAGCGCGACGATGATCGCCACGGGGAAGACGAAGACCAGCTTCATGAAGCTGATGATCAGCGTGTTCCACAGCACCTGGTAGAAGATGGGCGAGGCGAAGATGATCGCGAAATGCTTGAAGCCCGCCCAGACCGGGGGACCGATGATGCGGAAATCCTGGAAGGCGAGCTGCGCCTGCCACATCGGCAGGTAGTGGTAGACGACGAAATAGACGATGCCGGGCAGCAGCATCACATAGTAGGGCCAGAAATGTCCCACGCCCCGGGAAAGCCGGGAAAACAGGCCAGTGCCGGGAACGTTCCCGGCTTTTGACGAAGAGTGCAAAGTGTTGCTCTGGTCCACCAGCCCCATCCCTAAGCTACTTCTACCTGCGCGGCCCGCACGAGGTCGCTGACCGACCCTCTTTCGATGAGCTTGCAGCTCAGGCTGATGCTGCGCGCCTCGTCGTTGCGGCCTTCGATCTGATCGATAAGCATATCCACCGAGGTCGCGCCGATGGCGCGGCTCGGCTTCTGCACGGCCGTCAGCCCCGGCGTCGAAAAGCTCGATGCCTGGATGCCGTCAAAGCCGATAATGGAGACGTCGCGCGGGCAATCGAGGCCGCGCCGGCGCGTCGCCATCATGGCGCCAAGCCCAATCAGATCGCTCACCGCGAGCACGGCCAGCGGGCGCTTGGGGGCGCGATCGAGGATCCGCCCCATGGCGGCCTCGCCGCTTTCGGGCGTGTAATCGGACTCCTCGACAATCAGATTGTCGGGGGTGATCCCATAGGCGCCATAATAGCCGCCCACGGCGTGCATGAAGCGGCTATGCGCCAGTCGCTGGCGCGGGCCGACGATCAGGCAGGGCTGCAGATGCCCACGGTTCCTGAGGTATTCGGCCGCAAGGCGGACGCCCTGCTCGATATTGGAGCCGACATTGTCCATGTCGGGAAACAGCGCCGCGCTCGAGCCGATCATCACCATCGGCATGTCGGCCAGCCGGCTGTCCTGCTGGCGCTCGGCCACGCGGTTGAGAATGATGCCTTCGACGCGCGCCTGGCGCACGCTGGTCAGATGCACGCGCTCGCGCTCGACGCTCCAGTCGGAGCTGAAGATCAGCAGCGCCCGGCCGTGGATCTCGGCGCGGTCCTGCGCGCCACGCGCCACTTCGGCCCAGAACGGATTGGCGATATCGGGGATCACGAGGCCCAGCATGCCCGAGCGGCCCGAGCGCATACCGACGGCAAGATGGTTGCGCTCATAGCCCAGCGCCTGCGCCGCCTCGAGCACCTTCTTGCGCGTCTCGGTGCTGATCTCGGGGGCATTGGAGAGGGCACGCGCCGCGGTGCTCTTCGACACCCCGGCCCGCTGGGCAACGTCGACGATTGTCTGACGGCGGCTTCCCCGCACCCGATCCTCCTACAGGCTCTCTGGCCCGCTCAATTCCGGGAACGTTACCGGACGAATCCCAGCTTGGCAATTCCCCCTTTGCGATGGTCCCGGGAGCCAGCAAGCCCGGCGTCCCACGACCGCCTCCTTGCCGGCAAGCGACTGCCATGCCGGGTGCCCTGGATATCCTCCCCCGCGTGGCGGGGGAGGGGGACCGCGTAGCGGTGGTGGGGGCGACCACAAACACGGTGCCGGCCCACCCCACCCACCACGCTA
>SEEL01000024.1 GCA_004144345.1 Hyphomicrobiales bacterium | reverse complement strand
GGTGCTGGCGCGGGCGGGCGTAGAATTGCGTTTCGTGGCGACGTTGGGCGATGATGACAATGCGCGCTGGATCCGTGCCACGCTGGAAGCGGAGGGTGTCGCGACGGATCGCTGCATCCCGGTGGAAATGCCGAGCGACCGCTCGCTGATCTTTGTCGGGCCGGAGGGCGAGAACGCCATCGCTTCGTCCAACCAATGCGCCGATGCGCTGACGCCTCAGGATGCGGCGCGGGCGGTGGCGGAGCTCGCGGCGGGCGATGTGGTGCTGCTGCAGGGCGGGCTGACGACGGCCACCAACCGGGCCGCCTGCATTGCCGCGAAGGCGCGCGGCGTGCGGGTGGTCTTCAACCCCTCGGCGATGCGTGAGGGGTTTGCGGGGCTGGTGCCCTATGCGGATCTGCTGGTGCTCAACCGGATCGAGGCGACGCAACTGGCGGGCGCGGGTGAGCCGGCGCTGCAGGCGCAGCGCCTCCATGCGCAGGGCGCGGGCGATGTGGTGGTGACGCTGGGGCGCGAGGGCGCCGTGTCGGCCGGGCAATCGGGCGGCTTTGCCGTGCCTGCGGCGCCGGCCCAGGTGTGCGACAGCACCGGGGCCGGCGATACCTTCCTCGCGGTGCTGGCGGCCTGCCGCTATGCGCGCGGGCTTGCGATGGACCGGGCGCTGCATTGCGCGGCAGAGGCGGCGGCTATCACGGTGAGCCGGGCGGGGACGCGCGCGGCGTTCCCGACAGTGGCTGAGCTGGCGGCGATTCTCGACTAGGCATCTTTACATGGGGATGAAGCTGTAGGCGGCGGCAAAGGTGGCGATGGACAGGATATAGCCGGCGAAAAGCGTGGCGTTGCGCAGCATGATTGCCTCATGTCGTAATGTGTATTCCACCCGGCGGAAGAATGCTGCTCCAGCTGGTTGGTTGCGTGGCATTGCAACTATCGCCGGCAAGCGTGGTTGAGGGGCGGGGGTGGAGTCCTTCAGACCAGGAAACCACCAGAAATGTCCAAGATCAGCATTGCCGCCCTGCTCGTCGCTGCCTGGGCCATCGCCGCGCCGGCCTATGCCCAAGACGTCTCCGCCAGTGCCGAAATCTCCGCCAGCGCCGAAGTGAGCACGGCGCCATCGGTCGATCCCGGCACGTCGTCGGAGGTCAGCGTCGAACCCTCGGGCGAAGTCAGCACGCAGCCGTCCAGCGAAGGCGGCGGCACCAAGGTAGACGTCGACAGTTCGATCAACATCAATGTCACCGTCCAGCAGACGGTCGAAATCCGCAATTACGTGATCCAGCTGAATGTGCAGCCGGTGACCGTCGATTTCGACATCGTGCTCGGCGCGACGGTGCCCTCGACCGTGGTGCTGACGCCGCTGCCGGCGCAGATCATCCAGCTTGTTCCAGGCTTTGAGGGCTATCTGTTCTTCCTGCTGCCCGACGGCCGCATCATCATCGTGTCACCGACCACGCTCAAGATCGTCGTCATCCTCTATGCCTGAAGCGCCGGGGCGCCTTCGGGCGCCCCGCCCTTGGCCACGAAGCGGAGGGTGAGCGCCAGCCCGCCCAGCTTGCTGCGGCCGAACTGCATGGTGCCACGATTGAGCCGCAGGATTTCGAGGCCGATGGCGATACCCATGCCATGGCCCGCCGAACGCTCGTCGAGCCGCACGCCACGCTGGCCGAGCTGGGCGATCTGCTGGTCGGTGAGCCCCTCGCCATCATCTTCGACCATCAGATCGACAAGGCCGTTGCCGCTGCGCATGGCGCGGATGGCGATGGTGCCCCGCGCCCAGTGTTCGGCATTTTCGAGCACGATGCCGACCAGTTCCATGAGGTCGTGACGGTCGATATCGACCTCAAGCCGGTCTTCGAGATTGACCACCCATTTGATCCGCTCGCCGCGATGACCCTTGCGCAACACGGCGACGCTGCGCAGCACCGCATCATTGATCGAGGAGCTGACGCCCTGCGCCCGCGTACGGAAGCGGAGCCGGGCGATGCGCAGCTGGTAGTCGATCCGCTCATTCATCTGTTCGGTCAGCAATTGCAGCGTATCGGCATTGCCGATGTCACCCTGCGCGCGCAGGCGGTCGGCGGTGGCGCCGAGCACGGCGAGCGGCGTCTTCAGCCCATGCGCGAGGTCGCCGGCGCGTTCGCGCACAAAGCCGATGGTGGCCTCCTGCGCTTCGAGCAGATCGTTGATCTGCGCCGTCACCGGTTGCAGTTCGAGCGTCGTGGTATCGGGCAGTTTCTCAGCCGCGCCGCTGCGTACCGCCGAGATGCCGCGCTGCAGCGTGCCAAGGGGCTTGAGGCCGACATAGATCTGGACGATCGCCGCGATGAACAGAGCGATGGCGAGGATGGCGAGGAACAGCGCGAGCGTCGTGCCGAAGCGGACGATGGGATCGTCCTCGGCGCTGCGCTCCTCGGCCACCGAGACCTGGAAATGCCGCGCCGTGCCGGCGGTGCGCTGCATGGTGATGGTCTGGGTGAGGACGATCAGCGTCGGCCGGTCGGGCACATCGAGCTGGCTCATCGTGGCGCGGCCCTCGCCGATGCGGCCGGCGGGCAGTTCGATGTCCCATAGCGAGCGCGAGCGGACGAGCCCGCCCTGGTCGAGATCCTCGACCTGCCAATAGACGCCACTGAGCGGCGTGTCATAGCGCGGATCGCTGAGCGGGCCCTCGGCCAGCGGCACGGTGCTCTCGGGGTCGAGTTCGGCGACGATGCGGCCGAGGCTGGCGGCGAGATCGGCGCGCCGGTCGGCCTCGATCAGCGAGGCGAAGCTCGCGAAGATGAAGATCCACGAGGCGACGAGGGCGACGGCGATCCACAGCGCCCCGCCCAGCAGCAAGCGGAAGCGCAGCGAGCGCAATACGCTCAATTGGGCGCCTCGATGTAGTAACCGAAGCCGCGGCGGGTCTTGATGATATCGGCACCGAGGCGGCGGCGCAGGCGGCCGATCAGCACCTCGATGGAATTGGAATTGCGTTCGAAATCCTGATTGTAGATGTGCTCGGTCAGTTCGAGCTGCGACACGACCTTGCCGCGCTGATGCGCGAGATAGGCCACGGCCTTGTATTCCTGCGGCGTCAGGGAGACGGCCATGCCGTCGCGGGTGAGCTGCATCAGCCGCGTATCGAGCAGATAGTCGCCGACGCGGATCGGCGTGGCGGCGAGGCCCTTGGCGCGGCGGATGATGGCCCGCAGTCGCGCCACCAGCTCCTCCATGTGGAAAGGCTTCACCAGATAATCGTCGGCGCCCGCCTCGATACCCTCGACGCGCTCCTCCCATTGGCCGCGCGCCGTCAGGATGAGGATGGGTGTGGAGCGCCCGGCCTTGCGCCAGCGGCGGAGGATGGTGAGTCCGTCCATCGTCGGCAGGCCCAGATCGAGCAGCACGGCGTCGAAATCTTCGCTCTCGCCGCGATAATGGACATTCTCGCCATCGCTCTCGCGCTCGGCGACGAAACCGGCGGCCTCCAGCGAATGGGTCAGGAGGCCGGCCAGCTTGTCGTCGTCTTCCGCCACGAGGATCCGCATCAGGGCAGCACCACCGGTTCGCCCGTCGCGGCGTCGTAATAGTCGCGCCAGCTGCGGCCATCATCGTTGAGCATGGTCAGCTGGTAGAGCAGCGCATCCTTGAGCCGCACGAGCCGCGCATTGATGACGTGGCCGTTGGTGCGCGCCTCGGCGGCGGCGACGATGCGCGCCAGCGGCAATGCCTCCTGCGTGAGGACGAGGAGGCGCGCGGCCTCGGGGTCGGACGCGGCGGCGGGAGGTGGCGGCGGCTCGAGCTTCTTGGCCTGGCCGGGGGGCAGGGGCTTGTCGTCGTCTTTCTTGGCTTGCCCGGGAGGCGGCGTATCCGCCTTGGCCTGGCCCGGAGGCGTGCCCGGTGCGCCGGCCTGCGGCTGCGCGGCCTTCTCCGACTTGGCAAGCGCCGGGGGGGCGACGAGCGCCAGCACGAGGGCCATGAGGAAGATCGGGGTCGCTCTCATGATGGGCGAGACTACCGCGCCCAAGCTGAAAAAGCGCTGACAATCGCCCTCACGGGCGTATCAGGTGGACTGTGCGACAAAGCCCGCGTCCTCCAGCGGTGTCCTTGCGTCATCGCCGCCTCGGAAGTCGAAACAGTGGCACCGGCGCCTGATTTCCACCCCCGCTGCGCCGGTGCCACTGGCCGTTTCCACCAACGCTCCTCGCAAAACAAAACCGGCGACCCCGAGGGATCGCCGGCTGCTGCTTTTGGACGGGTCGCGTCAGTGGCGCGACATGCTCGACGGGCCGCCCTGGCCATTGGCGATGTCGGTGACGGTGTCGCGGGCGTCGCCATAGAGGCGGGTGGCTTCGCTCGAGGCTTCATCATAGAGCTCGGCGGCCTTTTCCTTGCCCTGCTCATAGAGCTTACCGGCTTCCTTCATCGCCTTGCCGCGGAGCTTGTCGGCGGGCTTGCCGAGCAACTCGTCCTCCTGCGCGGTGGCCGGGAGGGCAGCACCGACGGCGGCGCCCATGGCGAAGGCGAGGGCCCCGGCGATCAGCGGCTGCTGGTCGAACAGGCCGACGATCTGGCGGCTCAGCTGCTCGGTCTGCTGCTGTGCCGTACCGCCGAACTGGCGGCCGCCCGACATGACGCTCGAGGCCGCGTCGCGCACCGCATGGGCAGCGCCGGAGACGCTGTCGCTGACATTGCGCTGCAGCATCCGCCAATTGTGGTCGGCCCAGCCGCGGGCCTCGGCCAGCTTGTTGCCGGCCTCGTCCTGAAAGTCGCGGATGCGGCTGCCGCTTTCGTCGATGAAGCCGCTGAACATCTTGCCGGCCTCGTCGGTGAAGTGGCTGGCGCGTTCGCCGAGTTCATTCGACCTCGCCTTGTAACGGTGGCCCGCCGAGCTCTCGAACTCGCTCCACCATTCACCGGCATCGTTGCGGGCATGGCTGGTGCGGCGGAGGCCACCGGCGGGCAGGCGGGCATAAGGGTAGTAGTCGTCATCGGCGAACGCGGCGGATGAAGGCGCGGCGGTGTGCGGCGCATTGCCGTTCATGTTGGACGAGATCAGCCAGGCAAGGCCGACGCCCACCAAAGCGGCGGGCAGCGGATTGCTTGAAATCTGCTGGCCCAGATTGCTGGCGAAATGCGCGCCGCCATGCTTGGTGTAGCTCAGCGCTTCGTCCAGCAGTTGGCCGGGCGACAGCTTGTCCTTGATCTCGCCGATACGTTCTTCGACGCGGCTGCGCTGGGCCTCGACCTCGCGTTCGAGATCGGCGGCCGATTTGTTGTCATAGGTCATCAGAAGCTCTCCTTCACGGCCGCGGCGTCCATCTGGAGGGAGCGCGCCGTGCGTTGCATGTCGAGTTTGTTGGCTTTGAGTTCGGCGAGGCCGCGCGAGATCAGCATCCACGCGATGCCGCCGATCACGGCGGTGACGATCAGCCCGGCGACGAAGCCGGCCGGCGTTTCCGCCATGCCCATATTGATGAGCAGGGCGGCGAGGCCAGTGACCAGCGCCGCGAGAAAGACGCCGGTGGCGCCGATCGCGAGGATGGCGCCGATGGCGAGGCTGCGTCCGGCCTTTATCGCATCGTCGAGTTTCTCCGAAGCTTCCGCCTTGGCGAGCTGGATCTCCTTGCGGAAGAGGCCCGTAATGTCACTGGCGAGGCCAGTGAGCAGATCGCCCAGCGGCCGCCCTTGTTCGGCGTGCGACATCACATTTCTCCTAGGCTCTGGCTGTCAGCGGGGCCCTGCTGCGGCGAGGTGCTGTTGGGCTGGTAGGCGGGCGCCGGTTCGATTGCCGCGTCGCGGCGCTTGGCCGAGGCCATCACGAAGCGACTGGCGGCAAAGCCGAGCAGGGCCGCGGCGCCGATGAACATCGCCGGCTGGCGGCGGCCGAAATCCTGCGCCATGCCGAGCAGATCATCGACGCTGTTGTCGCGGATGGTGCTCGACAGCTTTTCGGCATTGTCGGCGATCATGCGGGCGTAGCGCGCCGTATCGCCATTGCTGGCGTCGAGCTCGTCGGCGGCGCGTTCCATCGCCTCGGCGACGCCGCCCATCTGGTCGGCCAGCTGGTCCTTCTGGTCGCCCGCGAGCGATTTCACCTTCTCGGTGGCGTCGCCGACTTCCTGCTTCGCCCGGTCCGTGAGGCTGGCGATCTGCTCACCGGCTTCGTCGGCGATCTTGCCGGCAGCGGCCTTGGCCTCGTCCATGAGGGCATTGGCATCGGCGGCGAGATCGGGCGGCGTGCTGGTCCCAAGGCTCGTGTCGATGGGTCCGGATGTATAGGGGGTGTTGGGCATGGTGGGTCTCCGTCGTGCGCGAGACGCGCGGTGCTTACAAAGCTTGCAACGAGGCGGAGAGTTCCGGGGCTCTGCGTATTTCGGCGCGGCGTCCGGACGCTCACGCGACCCACACGCAGGCATCCCGGTCGGGAGGCCGGGGTGCCTGCACGAGGGAGACGCGCCATAGGAACAGGCGCGCCGAGTCAACTTGCGCGGGGCAGGGTGGTTGCGTGGCTGCATGGCGACCGCACTGGAACGTCGATACAGCGAATGAAGCCCGACGGCAGGTGCCGTCGCGCCGGGCTTCAGTGCATGGTCGGAGCGCCCGGCCGGTCGGCCGCCTGGTACACGGCCCGCCGCTGTTTCACGCTCGCAAGATAGTCTGCCCCGGCGGTGTCCCACCAGCGCTCCAGTTCATTGAGCCAGCGTTCGGCCACCGCTCCATCCCCCAGATCAATGGCGGCATCGAACATGGTTCCGGCGAGCGCCATGTAGCTTCGGATATATTTCCGGTTACTCCCGAAGCGCGGCGTGGCCACTTCGGCCAGCTGGCTGGCAAGGGGCAGCACGACGTCAAAGTGCTCGCGTCCCCGGAACGCCTTCACATACCGGTCGAGGGCGAAGGTGGTGTTCCAGCAGCCCTCGAGCGAGTTTTCCTCCGCATTGATGGCGGCATCGGTGATGGGCGGCAGACGGGCGAGCCAGCGGCCGGCGTCGTCGACCCGATCCAGTTTGCCGTGGTACTCGATTGCCTTGATCACCGCGAACGCGCGCAGCTGAGGGTTCTTTCGCTCCAGCGCGACCCAGCGATCGAAGATGGCGGTCCATTTCTCCAGCTCGGCCTCATCGCCCAGCCGGGCGTAAGCCGTAACCGCGTGGGCAGCGATCTGGACCAGGGCTGAGCTGCTCGGCCGGGATCCTTCATAACCCAGTGTTTCGGCCAGCCACGGCTCGATTTCGGCCGCCGTACAGGAGTCCGATATGTGCGTGACCTGGCATGCGATGCGCGCGACCCAGCGCCCAACCGGGTCGTCGTGGATGTCGACAAGCCCATCATTCAGCCGCCGGTACAGCTCGATGGCGCGCGTCGCCCGCTGCTTCAGATTGAGCTCGCCCAGCCAGTGATGCAGGTATCCCAACTCCGGGAGGACCTCGCGGCGCTGCGTCGTGGAGTAGCGGTTCGTGTCGGCGGACAGGCTGTCGTCGAGGACGCCTTCCCATTTTGACGAGACCACCGGCGCGCCGCGGCGGCACATGGAGGTGAGCGTCATGATAGCGATGCGCTGCAGGTCAGGATGGAACGGCGCCTCCTGCAGGATGTCGTACAACTGGTCCAGAGTGGCATCGTCACCGGTTTTGGCGTAGGCCGCCGCCGCTTCCGCTGCGCTATGGACAATCGCCGTCAGTCCCTCCGGCGCCCGGGTCAGCACGACATCTTCAATGTGCATCGCCAGGTCGCGCAGATTGCTGTCGCTTGCCGCCCGCCGGCGGAGGCGCATGACACGCCTCGTGCAGGCCACCGCGTTGATGCCAGCGGCCACTGCCAGCAGCTCGTCAAGCTCGGGCCGGGGCAGGTCGGCCGCACTGAGCAGGGCAACCTCGTCGGCGATGAAATCGGGCTTCAGCCCCGGCACCGTGCCCTGCAGCGCTTCGCGTGTCACATCCAGCAATTCGCCAAGGCGCCCGAGCCGGTGCACGGTGCGCGGGGTTTCAACGAGCCGCTCGATCGGAAACGGCCCGACAAGGCTGGTGAGCAGCAGCGTGCGAAGGTCTTCCTCGGAAACCACGCGATCGAGGCGCTTGGCCGCACGCCGCTTCAGCTCTTCATGCGGGGCGTCGCCGAGCATGGCATAAAGCGGCAGGCCCTCCGCGCCGGCAATGGCGGCGGCGCTGGCCTGCGGATTGGCGAGGCGCAATTGCGCTTCCGTCAGCGGCGGCAACTTGATGGCGGGCCACATGGCCTCGCGGATCCGGCGGGCCTTTTCGACATCGAGCGAGGCATCGGGCGAGAGCGGAAACCGCTCCAGCAGCAGGATGAGGATGGGCCGCTTCTTGGCGATCAGCTCAAGCAGGATCGCCCACAGCATGTTCGTCGAGGCCGCCTCGTCGATCACCACCAGGGAGCGCTTGCGGAAGCTGGCTGAGCGCGCCGCCTCCGGCGTGCTGCCCGGCGCCAGAAAGCCCGCGTCCCAGCCGGCCTTCTCGAGGCGGCTCAGGACTTCGGCGGCAAAGCGGCTCTTCCCGCCGCCCTCACGCGCCGTCACCTGATAGATGCGGGGGCGCGACAGATCGGCGGCGGCGCGCATCAGGGTGCTCATTTCCTCGAGCCGCCCGGCAAAGAAGCCATCGCTCTGCGACGGCCGATAGTTGATCAACTCGGGTGCCGGCCTCCAGATGAGGTCAATGATCGGCCGGCCGAACAACGGGAGGCGTAGCAGGATCACCAGTTCCACGTAGAAGGCGATCGCCAGCACGATGGCGAGGGCCGGATCGCCCGACAGAAACTCCCGGACCGGCGCGAAGCTCAGCCCGAACATTTCACCGATTGAAGCGAACAGCAGGCCGGGCAGGCCGATGGCCTGCACAAACACCTCAAGTGACGCCGGCCCCGCCGGCAACACGAGGGACATGACGAGGACCAGGAGGGCGGGCGGGGCGGCGACAAGGGCGGCTCGCACCAAGGCATGGCGAAGAAGCTCCGCGCGACCAGCCGACATTGCGATTTCCCCCGAGACCGTGCCTTCCGAGGGACTACGGTATCCGCAATCAGGCCAAACGCAATTGCCTCTGCGGCATTCGGCGGCTGCAACGTGGCGCGCGCCATAGCGTTTCCGCGACGCGGACGGGAACCGCGTTTTTTCGCTGACGTTCGCCGTCATATTGCGTCACCCCTTTACCGGATCGAGCTATGACCAACGACTTCCGCTTCGGGCCCCGCTTCGCTGCCGGGCGCACGACCTTCCAATTGTGGGCACCGGGCGCTTCCCGGGCCGAATTGCTGATCGAGGGGGCGGCACCGCAGCCCATGACGAAGGACGAGGGTGGCTTTCACACCATCGCCGTCGAAGCGGGTCCGGGCACCCGCTACAAATTCCGCATCGGCGATCTCGTCGTCCCCGATCTCGCCTCACGTCAGCAGGCGGGTAGCACCAGCGACTGGAGCGTCGTTCGAGAGCCACTGGCGCCGCCGCCGGCTTTCGAGCGGCCGTGGCACGAGACGCTGATCGCGGAAGTGCATGTCGGCACGGCGACGCCCGAGGGAACGTTCAGCGCGCTGGCACAAAAGCTTGAGCATTTCCGCGATGCGGGGTTCACCTGCCTCGAGATCATGCCGGTGAACCAGTTCCCCGGCACGCGCAACTGGGGCTATGACGGCACGCTGATCTTTGCGCCGGCCAGTGCCTATGGCACGCCCGAGGAACTGCGCGATCTCGTGGCGCGGGCGCATGAGCTGGGGCTCAGCATGATCCTCGACGTGGTCTACAATCATTTCGGCAGCGTCGATAATTTCGTCGCCGATTATGCGCCGGAATGGTTCGACGACTCGGTCGAGACGCCCTGGGGGCCGGGCATCGACTTCACCAAGCAGTGGGTACGGAAGTTCTACTACGAGAACGCCGTGATGTGGCTCACCGAATATGGGTTCGACGGGCTGCGCTTCGACGCCATCCACGAGATCAAGAGCGACGCCAAGGCGCGATTCCTCGGTGAGCTGGCCGAAGCGGCGCGAACCGCGCGGCCCGATGCCAAGCTCATCGTCGAGAACATGAACAATTCGACGCACTGGCTCGAACGCGACGACCAGAACATGCCCATGACCTATTGCGCGCAATGGAACGAGGACATCCATCACGTGCTCGCTTTCATCGTCACCGGTGAAGGCAACAAGACCGGCTATGACGATCCCGGCAAGGACCCGATCGCCGATCTCGAAAAGGCGCTGGCCGATGGCTTCGTGCACGACCGCGGCGAAGGTCCCGACAGCGATGGGCGCACGCGCGGCGGTCCGGCGAGCAGGCTGCCGCCCGACAGCTTCATCACCTATGTCGAGAACCACGACCAGATCGGCAACCGCGCCGATGGCAGGCGGCTGTCGTCGCGGATCGAGCCGCCCCAGATCGACTTCCTGCATTTCGTCAAATTCATCGCGCCGCAAATTCCGCTCTGCTTCATGGGCGACGAGGCCAATCTCGATACGCCCTTTCCCTTCTTCGTCGATCTCGATGCGGCCGAGGGCGAGAAGGCGAACCAGCGGCGCTACAGGGAAATGCGCGAGATGTTCAAGGAGGACGTCGAGGACGGGGACCTGCCCTATCCAAACGATCCCGCAGCCTTCGCGAGCGCCAAGCTGGACTGGGATGCCTATGGCGAGGCGGGGCACCGCGCCGCACTGCAGCGGTTCCGCGAGCTTGCGGCCTATCGCCGGGACCATGTCTGGCCGCTGGCGGTGACGCCCTGCCTGGACGCGCCGAGCGCGCGGCATGAGCAGGGCATCATCGTCACCTGGATTTTCGAGGCGGGGGCGCTGAGTCTGGCGCTCAATCCGTCGCCGCATGCGCTGGACATGCCCTGCGTCATCACCGGCGCGCCGCTCTCGACCGGCAGCTTCAACCAGGAGGGTGAGGTACTGCGACTCGGCCCGTGGTCGGCGGTCGCCTGGCGCAGCTAGCGGCCAAAAACAAAAACGGCGCCCCGGGGGACGCCGCTTTGGAGGATGGTGGAGCCAGACGGGATCGAACCGACGACCTTTTGCATGCCATGCAAACGCTCTCCCAACTGAGCTATGGCCCCATTTTCATCCTTGGGATGCGCCGCGGCGGGCGATGCCTGCCGAAGCGCGGGTGTTGTCTAGTCGAGCGTTTCGAACGACGCAAGCGGCAATTTGCGCCTTAGCGCTCGTCGCTGCCGCCGACGTCGAAATCGAGGTCGCCCTCTTCTTCTTCGTCTTCCTCGAGGAAGGTGTCGGCATCGTCTTCGCCGATATCTTCGACGTCTTCGACATCCTCGACATCGGGAATCTCTTCGCCCTCATCGCCTGCCTCTTCGGCATCGGCATCCTCGAGCGAAATGACTTCAGGACCGTCGTCCGGCACATTCGCCGTGACTTCGACTTCCTCGACTTCCTCTTCGTCCTCCTGCTCCTCGTCGCGGCCGGGCTTCCGGGGCGTGACGTTCTGCTCGAAATAGGAGCGCGGATAGGACTTGCCCGTGTAGGGCGATACGATCGGATCTTTGTTCAGATCGTAGAACTTTTTGCCGGTCTCGGGATCTTCCCGTTTGGTGCCGCGGTCTTGACTGGCCAAAGCTGCTTCCTTTGCTGAAAACGCGGGGCCTCCCGCTTCGGGTTCGTCCGGTTAGGGGGAAAGCCGGGCCCTGTCAAACGCAAAAGCTGGCGGTTCGGCCGGTTTGCCAAGGGGTCGCACCGCCACGGATTTGCCGCGCTTGCGCCGCAACTGATCGCCGGGGTCCTTTCAGGGCGTAGCGTCATGCTCTCTCCAAGCCTTCCACCGAACCCGCTGGCAGCGGAGCGGTCGCCATGGTTGCGGGGTCCGGTTGCCGTTCCAGGCGACCCGGCCGTGTCGCGGCTCGCGCTGCTCCTGGCGGGGGTGGCGCGCGGCGAGAGCGTGCTCTCCAACATGAGCAGTGAGCCGGCGATAGCCGCCCTCGCCGGGGCGCTGCGGGCGCTGGGCGCCGATGCCCAATGGCATGGCGGGCGCTGGCAAATTGCCGGCAATGGCATCGGCGCGCTGTTCGAGCCGGCCGCGCCGCTCGATTTCAGCGGGCTGGGCGAGGCGGCGCCGCTGCTGCTGGGGCTGCTCGCGGCGCATGATTTCGACAGCCCGATCACCGGGCTGGAGGCGACGCCGGTCAATGACGCGCTGCTCGAATTCTTCGCCCGCAACGGCGTGCGCGTCCGCCGCGACGGCGACGGCCTGCTGCTGCGCGGGCCGCGCTTCACCGTGCCGCTCGATCTCGCCCTGCCGGAGGGGGCGCTGGCGCTGAAGACGCCGCTGCTGGTCATGGCGCTCGCCATCATGGGCACCAGCATTTTCCATTTGCCCGATGGCGGCGCCGAAGTCGCCGAACGGCTGATGCAGGCCTTTGGCGCGCAATTGGCGGTGGCTGAGGATGGCCAGCGCGTCGATTTGAGCGGCATGGAGCCGCTTACGGGCTTCGACTATGCCGTGCCGGGCGACCCGCTGCTGGCGGCCTATCCGGCGGTGGCGGCGCTGCTCGCTCCCGATTCCGAGGTGACCATCCCGGGTATTTCGCTGACCCCGGGGCGGCTTGGCAGCCTCGATGCGCTGCAATTGCTGGGCGGCGACCTGACGCTTGTGCCCCATGACGATGGCGCCACGGCCGACCTCACGGTGCGCTATGGCCCGCTGGTCGGCACGATTCTGCCGGCGAGCCTCGATATTCCGGCCGAGGACCGCTCGATTCTCGCCATCGCAGCGGCTTTTGCCGAGGGCGAGACGATGATCGAGGGGCTGGCTGAGGGGCAGCGCCGGCATGCCCTGACACGGGCGCTGCGCGACAATGGCATCGAGTGCGAGGAGCGCGAGGGTGGGCTCTTGGTGCGGGGGCAGCGGCGTGTGCCGGGCGGGGGAAAGGTCGCGACCCGCCTTGACCCCAAACTGGCGATGAGTTTCCTCGTTCTGGGCATGGCCACCGACAAGGCGGTGACCATTGACGATGGAGGCGTAATGGCCGGGCTGTTTCCGGATTTCGTGCGGGCGTTCGAGCATGTCGGCGCCAGCTTTTCGTCCGGTGACGCGGCATGATCATTGCCGTGGACGGCCCCGCCGCGTCTGGAAAAGGTACGCTGGCACAAGGACTTGCCCGCCATTATGGGTTGCCGCACCTCGATACGGGGCTGCTCTACCGCGCCGTCGGCCTCAAGGTGCGGGACGCGGTGGATACCCCGCAATTCGAGGCGCGGGCGATCGCGACGGCCAGGACGCTCGATGCGGCGCATCTGAGCGATCTCGACGCGCTGACCAGCGGCGAGGCGGGAAGTCTGGCGAGCAAGGTGGCGGTGATCGGCCCCGTCCGCGAGGCCTTGCGCCAGTATCAGCGCGATTTCGCGCATCAGCCGGGCGGCGCGGTGCTGGACGGGCGGGATATCGGCACCGTGATCTGCCCGGAAGCCGACGTAAAACTGTTCATCGAGGCCGACAGCAAGGCGCGCATGGAGCGCCGGGCCAGGCAATTCGAGCTGAAAGGCCTGCCGGTTGACCGTTACGCCCTCTATCACCAGATCGAGGAACGGGACGCGCGCGACCGCGCCAACCCCAATGGCGGCTTCTACCGGGCGCCCGATGCCCACTTGCTGGACACGACGCGCTTGGATATAGAGGCCGCACTCCGCGCTGCCGTCGCCATTGTCGACGGGGTCATGGCCGGGAAGGCGGGGGTTTCGACCCCCTAAACCAAACCTTCCCCCGTCAGCCCCTTCGTCATCGACCAAGGACCGGCACCGGACTTCCAATCAAATTGCTGGCTCGCGCTTTCGCGCACCGGACCGCTTTTTGCTGAGCGGTGAAGCCGGGTCAGTTCACGCAAACCGCCGGGCGCAAACGGAGAGTTATTTGGCTAACGCAGCTGTAAAAGACGATTTCGAATCGATGCTGATGGACTCGTTCATGGAGAACGAGCCGCTCGAGGGTGCCGTCGTTAAGGGCATCGTCGTCGCAATCGAGAAGGATCTGGCGATCATCGACGTCGGTCTGAAGACCGAAGGCCGTATCGCCCTGAAGGAATTCGGCCAGGCCGGCCGTGACGGCACGATCAAGGTGGGCTCCGAGGTCGAGGTCTATGTCGACCGCGTCGAGAACGCCATGGGCGAGGCCGTGCTGAGCCGTGAGAAGGCTCGCCGCGAAGAGAGCTGGGTCAAGCTCGAAGAGCTCTACAACGCCAACCAGCGCGTCGAAGGCATCATCTTCAACCAGGTCAAGGGTGGTTTCACCGTCGACCTCGAAGGCGCCGTGGCGTTCCTGCCGCGCTCGCAGGTGGACATCCGTCCGATCCGCGACATCGGCCCGCTGATGAATGTGCCGCAGCCCTTCCAGATCCTGAAGATGGACAAGCGTCGCGGCAATATCGTCGTGTCGCGTCGTGCGATCCTCGAAGAATCGCGCGCCGAGCAGCGTTCGGAAATCGTCCAGCAGCTCGAAGAAGGCCAGATCGTCGACGGCGTGGTCAAGAACATCACCGATTACGGTGCGTTCGTTGATCTCGGCGGCATCGACGGCCTGCTGCACGTCACCGATATCGCGTGGCGTCGCGTCAACCATCCGTCGGAAGTGCTGTCGATCGGCGAGACCATCAAGGTCCAGATCATCCGCATCAACCACGAGTCGCACCGCATCAGCCTGGGCATGAAGCAGCTCCAGGCCGACCCGTGGGAAGGCATCGAGGCCAAGTATCCGATGGGCGCCAAGTTCACCGGCCGCGTGACCAACATCACCGACTACGGCGCGTTCGTCGAACTGGAGCCGGGCATCGAAGGCCTGATCCACGTTTCCGAAATGTCGTGGACCAAGAAGAACGTCCATCCGGGCAAGATCGTCTCCACCTCGCAGGAAGTGGAAGTCATGGTGCTCGAGGTCGATCCGGACAAGCGCCGTATCTCGCTGGGCCTGAAGCAGACGCTGCAGAACCCGTGGGAATCGTTCGCCGAGAAGTTCCCGATCGGCTCGACCATCGAAGGCGAGGTCAAGAACAAGACCGAATTCGGTCTGTTCATCGGTCTCGACGGCGATGTGGACGGCATGGTCCATCTCTCGGATCTCGACTGGCAGAAGCCGGGCGAACTGGCCCTCGACGAATACAACCGTGGCGACATGGTTTCGGCCAAGGTGCTCGACGTTGATGTCGAAAAGGAGCGTATCTCGCTCGGCATCAAGCAGCTGTCGACCGGCGACGAGAAGGACAGCTCGGGTGATGGCCTCAAGAAGGGCGCCGTCGTTACCGGCACCGTGACCGAGGTCAATGACGGGGGCATCGAAGTCCGCATTGCGGATTCCGAGATGACCGCGTTCATCCGTCGCGCCGATCTCAGCCGTGACCGCAACGACCAGCGTCCGGAGCGTTTCTCCAAGGGCGAAAAGGTCGACGCGCGCGTCACCCAGTACGATCGCAAGACCGGCAAGATCGCCCTCTCCATCAAGGCGCTGGAAATCGCCGAGGAGAAGGAAGCCGTGGCCAACTACGGATCGTCGGATTCGGGCGCTTCGCTCGGCGACATCCTGGGCGCCGCCCTCAAGGACCGCGAGAAGAAGTAAGCTTCTTCCCGATCGGCAGCCTTGCTGTTGCTTAATCGAGGCCCGCGCGCTAGCCGTGCGGGCCTTATTTCTTGGGCAGACCTTGGCCCTTGGGGGTTACCATGAAGCTTCCCGGCGTCGCCTGGCGCACCATGACGGGGTATGATCTGGACGCAGTCGCCAGGATGGCGGGCGTCGTGCACCCCGATTTCTATGAAGCGCCCGAAGTCCTGGCCGAGCGCCAGCGCCTCTACCCGCATGGCTCCTACCTGCTGGAAGTGAACGAGAGGCCGGCTGGCTATGTGCTGAGCCATCCCTGGCGCCTCGGCACGCTGCCGGCGCTGAATGCCGAGTTGGGCGAGCTGCCGGCGGAGCCCGACACCTATTACATCCACGATCTGGCCCTGCTGCCGGTGGCCCGCCGCGTCGGTGCCGCCAGCTACATCACCAATGCGCTGAGCAAGCACGCCAGGGCCCAGGGCTTCCCGACCATGAGCCTTGTCGCCGTCAATGGCAGCCAGGGCTTCTGGCAGCGCCACGAATTCGAAGTGGCCGACATCCCGGAGCTGTTTCCCAAGCTCCTGACCTATGAGCCCGAAGCCCGCCTGATGGTGCGGCGGCTCTAGCGGTAGAAGATGTCCCCGCGTTCGTTGCAGCGGCTGATCCCCAGATCGCGCAATTCATTGTCGTTGAGGCCGTGGAGATAGGCGGTATCGGCACTGCTGCGCCGGAGTGCGGCGAGGGCACCGGCAACGCCCGCGAAGGCGGCGCGGATGCGGATGAGGGCGGGGCGGGGCAGCGGGCGGTAGAGCATGGGAAATCTCCTCGTTCTGACGCGAGGAGCCTCCCACCGCGGGCCGATCAGGTCTTTGGCGCGATCCTGAAGAATTCTGAAATGCCGCGCGACCGGCTATAAGACCGGCATGGATCTGCTGTTTGGCGACTATCGTCTGAAACTGCGGGAGCGGGAGTTGGTCGGCCCCGCAGGGCCGCTCGAGCTCTCCGCCCGGGCCTTCGATCTGCTGCGCGCGCTGCTGGCGGCGCCCGACACGGTGCTCGACAAGGACGCGCTGTTTGCGGCGGCCTGGCCGGGCCTCATCGTCGAGGACAACACGCTGCAGGTCCACATCTCGGCGCTGCGCAAGGTGCTCGGGACCGGCTACATCGCCACCATCCATGGCCGCGGCTACAAATATGCCGGACCCGCGCCGGGCGGGGCGGAGGCGCCTGTGGCGCCGGCCGGGCCGGGCAATATCGAGCGCTATTACGGCGAATGCATCGCTCGCGACGAGGAGGCGGCAGCGCTTTCCGGCCTGCTCGACCAGTACCGGCTGGTGAGCCTTGTCGGCCCTGGCGGGGTCGGCAAGACGACGCTGGCCGTCGCCGTGGCGAGCGCCCGGCGCCTGCCCGGAGGCGTGTGGCTGATCGATCTCGCCTCGCTCGACAGCGGCGCCTTCATTGAAAGCGTGCTCACCCAGACGTTGCGCGTGCCGTTCCGGCAGGGCGCCGACGCGGCGCAATTGCTCGCCGATCATCTGCGGCAGGCCGAAACGCTGCTGCTGTTCGACAATTGCGAGCATGTCGCGGCCGATGCCGGACGCGTCATCGGCCGCTTGCTCGAAGACGTGCCGGGCCTGCGGGTGCTGACCACGAGCCAGGTGCCCCTCGCCTTGCCGGGCGAGCGGATCTTCAAGCTGCTGCCCTTTGCGCTCGGCGGCGGCGACGGCGCAGCGCTGGCCACCTCCGCGCAATTCCTCAGCTATTGCGTCGAGATGTCGGGGGAGGCGGTCCTGCCCGAGGACTATCCCATCGTCGAACGGCTCTGCCGCCGGCTGGATGGCGTGGCGCTGGCGCTCAAGATGGCCGCCGCCCGCGCCGCGACCATCGGCCTCGAGGCCGTCGACCGGCAGATCGAGTCGCAACTGGCCGGTCTCAGCGCCGACTGGAACACCACTCTGCCGCGCCACCGTTCGCTGTTGGCGTCGCTGCGCTGGAGCTATGATCTGCTGCCGCCGGAGCAGCAGCGGACGTTGCGGGCCGCCGGCGTGTTCAACGGCTCCTTCTCACTCGATGGCGTCGTCGCCGTGGCTGGCGAGGGAGCCGACCAGCACGTCGCCGAACTGGTGCGCCGTTCGCTGGTGATGCGCGACGCGATGAGCCGGTCGCGCTACCGGCTGCTCGACAGCACGCGCCGCTTCGCGCTCGAACAGCTTGCCGCGGCCGGCGAGGCCGATGCGGCGCGCGACCGGCACGCCGCCTTCCTCACGCAACTCTTTGCCGGCAGCGTCGAACTCTGGGAGACCACCCCCGACGAGAGCTGGCACGCCCTCTACCGGCCCGACGGCGACAATCTGCGCGCCGCGCTGGCCTGGACCCGCTCGCGCCCGCACAAGGGCGCGTTCGTCGAACTGGCGGCGGAAACGGCCCGCTATTTCATCGAGGAGCAGCTCGGGGCCGAGGGCATCGCCACCATCGAGGAGGCAATGGGCCACGCTGCCGTGGCATCGGAACAGGCGCGGGCGCGGCTCGGCCTTGCGCTCGGCGAAATCGGGCGGTTCAATGCCAGCGATATCCGGGCGTGGGAAGGGTTGACCGGCGCCGTCGGCTGGCTGCGGGACCATGATGACGGCGTGCGCTACCGCCAGGCCATGGTGCTGCTCGCCTGCATCACCGTCTTCTTCCGCTCCATCGAAGAGGCGACGCAGCTGATCGCCGAGGTCGATGCGCTGCTGCCTGCCATGCCGACCTCAAAGACCAAGGCATGGGCGCTGGCGATCCTCGGCATCCATATGTGGCTGACCGGCGACCGCAGCGCCGGGCTGGCGCGCTGCCAGGCCGGGTTCGCGCTGCATCTCGAAACCGGCAACCCCAATGGCCGCTTCCGCTCGGTGATGAATTTCACCGAGATCCTGCACAAAACGGGCGATACGCGTCTGGCGCTGGACCTAATCGAGGAGATCTTGCCCGACCTCAACCGTCGCGCGCCGCGCCTGCATCGCGCCAACCAGCTCGGCAATATGGCGGTCTACCGGTTTTCGCTGGGCGACATCGAGGGCGCCGGCGACGCCTATCGGCAATCGGCGGCCATCATTCCGCGCGACGGCAGCTATTGGCATCTGTGCGTGCTGCAGAACGCCGCCGAATGGCAGTATTGGCAGGGCGATGAGGCCAATGCCGCGCTGGTACTCGGCATCATCGACGCCCGTATCCGCGCCTGGCCGGATGGCCGGCAGCCCACCGAGCAGCGGCAACGCGACCGGCTGGGCGAGCTGCTGGCGGCGAAGCTGGGCGAGGCGGCGTTCGCTCGCTTGCTGGCCCAGGGCGAGCGTCTCAGCGTCATCGACGCCGATCACCTGGCCGGTCTCGACGAGGCCCGGCTGGAGCAGGGGTGAGGTTTGGTCGCCTTGCCAAAGGCCTGAGCCGCCGGTAAGCCGCTGGACAGTCTTCAGGGGCCGCCTATGTCCGATCCGATCATCGATCCCGCCCACGCCATCCCGGCGGCCAGCCAGTTGCGGCGGTCGCGCTTTCGCTGGCGCATTATCGCGTTCATCGCGCTGGTGATCGCGATCCTTGCCGGTAGCGCCCGCTTTGCGACGGAGAATGGGCTGTCGGTGGGCGATTCCATTGCGCGCATCGTGATCGACGGCACCATCGCGTCGGACCCGGCACGCCTCAGGGCGTTCGAGGCGATCGGCGAGGACGACACGGTCAAGGCCGTGCTGATCGCCATCAACTCGCCCGGCGGCACCACCGCCGGCGGCGAGGAACTCTACGATGCCATCGGCAAGCTGCGCGAAAAGAAGCCCGTCGTTGCCTATGTGAAGGAACTGGGCGCCTCGGCCGCCTATATGGCCGCCATCGCCACGGACCGCATTTTCGTGCGGCGCCTGTCGATTGTCGGCTCGATCGGCGTGCTGTTCCAGACCACTGACGCCAGCAAGCTGCTGCAGACGGTGGGGGTCGATTTCGACAAGGTGGCGTCCGGCCCGCTCAAGGCCGAGCCCGATATCGACGAGCCGATGAGCCCCGAAGTCCGCGCCTCGCTGCAGGCGCTGGTGGATGACAGTTTTTCCTGGTTCGTCGATGTGGTGGCCGAGCGCCGCGGCCTGAGCCGCGCCGAGGTGCTGCCGCTGGCCGATGGCCGGATCGTCACGGGCAATCAGGGCATTCAGAGCAAGCTGGTGGACGAAGTGGGCGGCGAGGCCGAGGCCATCGCCTGGCTCGAAGCCAACAAATCGATCAAGGCCGATTTGCCGGTCGCCACCTGGTATCCGACCGCCCGGCCGGGCTGGATGGACGCCGGCCGCTGGCTGGGCGGGCAGGCACGTGCGGCACTGGGCCTGCCGGCCGAAGGTCCGGTCGTGCTTGACGGGCTTGTTTCCCTTTGGCAACTTGCCCCCTGACTAGGGAAACGGTTTATCCTTGCCGCAGAAACGGGAACGAGATGATCAAGTCTGAACTGGTCGAGAAGCTCGCGAGTGAAAACCCGCATCTGTTCCAGCGCGACATCGAGAACATCGTCAACGCGATCCTCGACGAGGTCGGCAACGCCATGGCGCGGGGCGACCGGGTCGAATTGCGTGGCTTTGGCGCCTTTGCGGTCAAGAACCGCCCGGCGCGCGTCGGGCGCAATCCGCGCACCGGCGAGCAGGTGGATGTCGGCGAAAAGTACGTGCCGCAATTCAAGGCCGGCAAGGAAATCCGCGAACGGCTCAACAAGAGCTGAGTGGGCGCGGACGGAATAGGGATATGTTGAGACGCATTGTCGGTTGGGTTGTGCTGGTGCCGCTCTGCCTCGCGCTGATTGTTTTCGCGCTCGCCAACCGCCAGCTGGTGGTGGTCAATTTCAACCCGTTGGTGCCGTCAGAAGCGCTGACCACGCCGGGCGTCGGCGTGCCGCTGTTCCTCGTGCTGTTTACCGTGCTGCTGTTCGGCGTGGTGCTGGGCGGCGTCGCCACCTGGTTCGCCCAGGCTCCGCATCGCCGTGACGAGCGCAATTACCGCCGCGAAACCGAGCGGCTGAACCGCGAAGTGGACGCCATGCGCCGCTCGCCCAACCTTTCCCTTGTCGACGATCTGGCCAAGCCCTAGCGTATGAGCGATCCCCTCATCATCAAGATTTGCGGCGTCAAGAATGAAGCCATTCTGGACGCGGCGATTGACGCCGGCGCGGACATGGTGGGCTTCATGCATTTTGCCCGCTCCCCCCGCCATCTCGAACTCGATCCGATCGGCGAATTGATCTCGCTGGCGCGCGGCCGTGTCGAAACCTGCGTGGTGCTGGTGAACCCCGACAATACGCTGGTGGCGCAGGTGGCCGCGCTTGGGCCCGACTGGATCCAGTTGCATGGCCCCGAAACGCCGCATCGCGTCGAGGCGATCCGCGACGAGGCCGGCATCGCCATCATGAAGGTCTGCTCGATCGGCGGACCCGAAGACGTGGCGCATATTGCCGACTATGCCGAATGCGCCGACCGCATCCTGCTCGACACCAAGCCGCCCAAGGGCGCCGACCGGCCCGGCGGACTGGGGCAGACCTTTGACTGGGCGCTGCTCAAGGCGCTTGACCCGTCGCAGGGCTTCATGCTTTCGGGAGGCCTGACGCCCGATACGGTCGCCGCTGCCATCAAGGCGACGCGGCCGATGGGGGTCGATGTGTCGTCGGGCGTCGAAACGGCGCCGGGCGTCAAGGATGCGGGGCTGATCCGCGCTTTCATCGAGAAGGCGCGCGCTGCCCACGCTTAAGGGAGTGCGTGTCGTGCCATCGAGCGGGGCCAATTCACTGCGTAACGGTCCCGATGAGGATGGCCGTTTCGGTATTTTCGGCGGGCGCTATGTCGCCGAAACGCTGATGCCGCTGATCCGCGACCTCGAGGCGGAATACACCGCCGCCAAGAACGATCCCGCCTTCATCGCCGAGATGGCGGATTTGCGGACGCATTATGCGGGCCGCCCGTCGCCGCTGTATTTCGCGCAGCGGCTGACCGAGCATCTGGGCGGCGCCAAGGTCTACTTGAAGCGCGAAGAGCTGAACCACACCGGCTCGCACAAGATCAACAATACGCTGGGCCAGATACTGCTCGCCAAGCGCATGGGCAAGACCCGCATCATCGCCGAAACCGGCGCCGGCCAGCATGGCGTGGCGACGGCGACGGTGTGTGCGAAATTCAATTTGCCCTGCGTGGTGTTCATGGGCGCCACCGACGTCGAGCGGCAATGGCCGAACGTGCTGCGCATGCGCATGCTGGGCGCCGAAGTGCGGCCGGTGACGGCCGGCGCCGGCACGCTCAAGGACGCCATGAACGAGGCGCTGCGCGACTGGGTGACCAATGTCGACACGACCTATTATTTGATCGGCACCGCGGCAGGCCCGCATCCCTATCCGATGATGGTGCGCGACTTCCAGAAGATCATCGGCGAGGAAATCCGCACGCAGATGCTGGAGGCCGAAGGCAAGCTGCCCGATGCGCTGGTGGCCTGCGTCGGCGGCGGCTCCAATGCCATCGGCACCTTCTACGATTTCCTCGATGAGCCGAGCGTCAAGATTTATGGCGCGGAGGCCGGTGGGCACGGCATCGATGTCGAGAACGGCCATGCCGCCTCGATGACGGGTGGCCGCCCCGGCGTGCTGCATGGCAACCGAACCTATCTGCTGCAGGATGCCGACGGCCAGATCCTGGAAGGCCATTCCATTTCGGCCGGCCTCGACTATCCGGGCGTCGGACCGGAGCATTCGTTCCTGCACGACACCAAGCGCGTCAATTATGTGCCGATCACCGACAAGGAAGCGCTGGAGGCGTTCCAGTTGCTGACCCGCATTGAGGGCATCATTCCGGCGCTGGAATCGGCGCATGGTCTCGCGCAGGTGCTCAAGCTCGCGCCGACCATGAAGGCGGATGAGACGATCGTGCTTTGCCTCTCGGGCCGCGGCGACAAGGACGTGGAATCGGTTGGCCGCTATCTCGGGATGAATCAATGAGTACCCGTTTTACCGACCGCTTCGCGGCTTGCGCGCAGCAGAACCGTCCGGCCCTCGGCATCTTCACGATGGCGGGCGATCCCGACTATGAGACTGGCGCGGCAATCCTCAAGGCACTGCCCGGGGCAGGTGCTGATTTCATCGAGCTTGGAATGCCGTTCTCGGACCCGATGGCCGATGGCCCCGGTGTGCAGACGGCCGGGCAGCGCGCGCTCGCAGCGGGCCAGACGCTGAACAAGACGCTGGCCATGGTCGCCGAGTTCAGGAAGACCGACCAGGACACGCCGCTGCTGCTGATGGGCTATTACAACCCCATCTACATCCACGGCGTCGACGCCTTCATCAAGGACGCGCTGGCGGCCGGCGTGGACGGGCTGATCGTCGTCGATCTGCCGCCTGAGGAAGATGAGGAATTCTGCATCCCGGCGCTGAAGGCCGGGCTCAATTTCATCCGCCTCGCGACGCCGACGACGGACGACAAGCGACTGCCGGTAGTGCTCAAGAACACGTCGGGTTTCGTTTACTATGTTTCGATGACCGGCATCACCGGCGCGGCGATCAAATCGCATGCGGCGGTGGGCGAAGCGGTCAAGCGCATCAAGACGCACACCGATCTGCCCGTGGCCGTCGGTTTCGGCATCAAGACGGCGGACGATGCGGCGCTGATTGGCCGCGACGCCGATGGCGTGGTCGTCGGCACGGCCATCTGCAACGCGGTGCTGGGCTCGCTCGTTGATGGCAAGGCGACGCCGGGCACGGTTGCCGCCGTCACCACGCTGGTTTCGGGCCTTGCATCGGGTGTGCGCAGAGCCCGCAGCTGATTTGCGCGGCGCGGCGCCGACGCCTATATTGCCACAATCGCATCTTAGACGGGCCTCAATCGCCCCTGAAGGATCGCCATGAGCTGGATCGACAACGTTCTCCCCCCGAAAATCCGGTCGTTTCTCAACAAACGGGAGACGCCTGAAAATCTGTGGGTGAAAGACCCCGAGTCGGGCGAGATGGTGTTTTACCGCGATCTCGAAGCCAACCAGTGGGTGGTGCCGGGTTCTGGCCACCACATGAAGATCAAGGCCAGCGACCGCATGGCGGCGTTCCTCGATGGCGGCAAGTACGACCTCGTGCCGCTGCCGCCGGTGGCGCAGGACCCGCTGAAATTCCGCGACCAGAAGCGCTATAGCGACCGCCTCAAGGAGCAGCGCACCAAGACCGGCATGGAAGACGCTGTGCTGGTGGCGCAGGGCAAGCTCTACGACCAGCCGGTGACGGTTGCCGTGCAGGATTTCGATTTCATGGGCGGCTCGCTCGGCATGGCCGCGGGCTCGGCGATCATCGCCGGCCTCGAAAAGGCCGCCGACACCAAGACCCCGCTGGTGCTGTTCGCCTCTTCGGGCGGCGCGCGCATGCAGGAAGGCACGCTGTCGCTGATGCAGATGCCGCGCACCACGGTTGCCGTGCTGCGCCTCCGCGACGCGGGCCTGCCCTTCATCGTGGTGTTTACCAACCCGACCACGGGCGGCGTGACGGCGTCCTATGCGATGCTGGGCGACGTCCACATCGCCGAGCCGGGCGCGCTGATCTGCTTTGCCGGTCCGCGCGTCATCGAGCAGACGATCCGCGAGAAGCTGCCCAAGGGCTTCCAGCGCTCGGAATATCTCTATGAGCACGGCATGGTGGACATGGTCGTCCATCGCCACAATCTGCGCTCCACCATCGGCTCGCTGATCGCCATGCTGACCGGCGCCGCGTCGCCGGCAGGGCTGGCCGAGGCACCGCCGAAGCTGCCGCTGCCATCAGTCGCCAATGACGACGATCTGGCCGAGGCGCCGGTGGCGCAGGCCGCGTCGGAGTAAGCTCTTTATCGTGCGCTCATTCCCGCCTATGCGGGGGCGAGCCGAGGTTTCTGGCAGTCTAGCGTCATGTCCCGCACCGATGCGATCCTGAAGCGCCTGATGGCGCTCTATCCGAGATTCATGGATCTCGATCTGGCGCGCGAGCGCCTCCTGTTGGACAAGCTCGGCAACCCCGAACAGCATCTGCCGCCGGTGATTCACGTCGCCGGCACCAATGCCAAGGGCTCGACCATCGCCTACCTCCGCGCCATGCTGGAAGCGGCGGGCAAGCGCGTGCATGTCTATACCTCGCCGCATCTGGTGCGCTTCAACGAGCGCATCCGCCTCGCCGGAGAGCTGGTGTCGACGCGGCGCATCAATGATGCGCTGGAAGAGGTCGAGCGCATCAATGCCGGCACCCCGATCACGCAGTTCGAGATCACCACGTCGGCGGCGCTAAAGCTGTTTGCCGAAACGCCGGCGGATTACCTGCTGCTCGAAGTGGGGCTGGGTGGCGACTTCGATTCGACCAATGTCATCGACCATCCGCTCGGCACGATCATCACGCCGGTCGATTTCGATCACCAGAAATGGCTCGGCTACACCGTGGCCGAGATCGCTTCGCACAAGGCGGGCATTCTGAAGCGCGGCGCCCCGGCGGTGATCGGCCGGCAGCGCGACGAGGGCCTCGCGGCGATCGAGCGCGCGGCGGCCAGGCTCAAGGTCGAGCCGTTCGTGCAGGGCCGCGACTATGATGGCTACGCGCAGGATGGCCGGCTGATCTACCAGGACGAGGACGGGCTGCTCGATCTGCCGACGCCGGCGCTGGTGGGGCATCACCAGTTCGACAATGCGGCGCTGGCGATTGCTGCGGTGCGGCATTTCAAGTTGCCGGTGAGCGACAAGCAGATCGCCGAAGGGCTGCGCAAGGTCGTCTGGCCCGGCCGCATCCAGCCGCTCAAGGGCAGACTGCGCGACCAGCTGCCGGCCGCATCGGAGCTGTGGCTCGATGGCGCGCATAATGCGCATGGCGCCGCGGCGCTGGCGCGCTCGCTCGAGGAAATGAACGCCGCCCGGCCGAAGCCGCTGGTGCTGCTCCTCGGCATGATGAACACGCGCGAGCCCGCCGATTTCCTCGAACCGTTCCGCGCGCTCAATCCGAAAGTGCTGACGCTGAGCATCCCCGGCGAGATCAACGCGCACAAGGCCGGCTACATCGCCGCCGAGGCGCAGCGCGCCGGGTTCGATGCCAAGGCCTGTCGCGCCCTCGGCCCGGCGCTCGACGCGGCCGCCAAAGTGGACGGCGCCCGCGTCGTCATCTGCGGCTCGCTTTATCTCGGCGGCTACGCGCTCGACAAGAACGGCACGCCGCCGGACTAGTACTTCGCCTGCTCATCCCCCGCGAACGGATCGACCGGGGAGTTGCGGTTCCATTTCGCATTGCCGAGCAACGCCTCGACCACGGCCCGCTGCATCGCATCGGTGGTGGCGTAGGTGTTGATGTAGGTGGGCGCGCGCGGTGCGTCGTAGAGATAATACGGATAGCCGAACGAGATCAGCAGCGTTGGAACGTCGGTCCAGTAGCGCTGCATGGCGGTGATGAAATCGCCATTGAGCCGCAGCCAGTCGAGGAAGATGTGGCCGCGCGTCAGCAGTGTCTCCTCACCGAAGAGGTAGAGGATGAGGTCGTAATCCTTCGGGTTCACCCATGAGCCGGGCTGCGCCATAGTGACGTCAAAACCCTTGTCCCTGAGCATGTCGGGCAGCGCGAACGGCAGCGGGTGCGGGATGAAGGGGAAGACGATGCCGGTCGAAAACACCAGCACGCGCTTGTGCTTGTGCGGGCTGAGCGGCAGCAGCGACTGCGTGTCCTTGACGAGCGTCGGGGCGCGGCGCGTTGCCTCGTCAGCAATGCGCTTGCTGGCCGCGGCGTCGTAGGCGGGCAGGGGTTTGGCCGGCTTGTGGAGACCGAGCGCGGCCTTCAGCGCCAGCTGCCGCATTATCGCGTCATCGACGCGCGACCAGCTCAGACGGCCATCGTCGAGCGCGGCGGCGATGAAGCTGTAGTCGAGATCGGCATTGTCGGCGAAGAGGATCACGTCGCAGCCGGCATTGATCAGTTCGGGCAGATAGTCGGCGCGGGGCGACCAGGACTTGAGGCCGGCCATGCCGGTGGCATCGGAGACGACGAGACCGTTGAAGCCGAGTTTTTCACGCAGCAGATTGTGCGTGAGGAGGCGGCTGATCGAGGCCGGACGATAGGCCTCGACGCCGGCGTCGGACATGCTGGCCCGCACATAGGACGGTAGCGCGATGTGGCCGGCCATGACGCTGAGCGCGCCGGCCTCGATGGCGGCGCGATAGAGCCGGCCAAAATGCGCCTCCCACTCCTCCATGCTGAGCGGATTGACGGTGGTGACGAGATGCTGGTCGCGATCGTCAAAGCCCTCGCCGGGCCAGTGCTTGATGGCGGAGGCGACGCCATGCTTCTGGAAGGCGCGCATCTGCGCCACGGCATGTTTCTCGATTGTCTCGACATTGCTGCCGAAGCCGCGCGTCGCAACGATCGCGCTCTTGAATTTGGCATTGATGTCGAGCACCGGGGTGAACGACCAGTTGACGCCGACCTGATTGGCTTCGAGCGCCATCGCTTCGGACACGGCCGCGGTGAGGGCGACATCATCGACCGCGGCAAGCGCCAGCGGATTGGGATATTCGCCGCCGCCGGGAATGCTCATCCGGCTGCCCTCGAGGTCGGACGAAACGAGCAGCGGCACCGGCGCAGTGGCGTTGAATTCGGCGACCATGGCGCGTTGCGCGGGCCAGTCGTCCCCCGCCGTCACGGTGATGCCGCCCGGGCGGAAATCGCGCGCCGGGGCATAGGAAGCGGCGTCGTTGCCGCGCAGCCGCAGATTGAACAACTGCCGGATCTTCTCGTCCGGCGTCAGTCGCGCCAGCGTGGCCCTGACCCAGGCGATCGACGCCGTATCGAGATTGAACGGCTTGGCCGCAAACTGGTCGTCACGCATGAACACTCCCCTTTTTTGGAGGAGTGTAGAACGGTTTCCGCGACCGGGGCTAGGCTCCGGCGACGAAGGCGGTACGCGGCAATTCAGAGAGGATGACTGCGCCGTCCTTGCCGAGGAAGACGATCTCTTCGAGGCGGATGCCGAACCGGCCGCTGAGATAGATGCCGGGCTCGATCGAGAACACATTGCCCGCCTCGAGCACCGTCTCGCTGGTGGCGGTGATGTAGGGCGGCTCATGCACATCGATGCCGAGGCCGTGGCCGGTGCGGTGGAGGAAGTTCGGGCCGTAGCCGGCGGCGGTGATGACATCGCGCGCGGCGGCATCGACGGTCTTGGCGAGCACGCCGGGCTTCGCCGCGGCGACGGCAGCGCGCACCGCCTGTTCGAGCACGGCATGGACCTTGTCGAAATCGGCCGGCTTCCGCCCGATGCTGCCGACGCGCGTCATGTCGGAGGGATAGCCATCCTTGCGGCAACCGATATCGATGAGGATCGCGTCATCTTCCTTGAGCACGCGCTCGCCCGAATGATGGTGCGGGAAGGCGCCGTTCTCGCCGAAGCAGACGAGGGAAAATTCCGGCCGCGCGCCCTTTGAGCGGAAGAAATCGCGAATGAAGCCGTCGAGCTCAAGCTCGGTCATGCCGGGCTTGGCATGGGCGAAGGCGGCGGCCATGGCCTGATCGTCGATGCCGGCGGCGGCCTTGAGCAGCGCGAATTCCTGCTGATCCTTCTGGGCGCGCAGATGGCCCAGCGTCTCGGTGAGGAAGGTGTGCCGGGGTGCCTTGAGAGCACCAAGCAGCAGCAGCGCGAAATCGGCGCGCATGCTCTCGTCGAGCGCCACGCGGAGGCCGCTGCCATTGGCGCCCAGATCGGCGAGCAGCTTGGCGAGCGCCATGTCGGGGCCCTCGGCATCGGCCCAGCTATAGAAGGGCAGGTCGGTATAGCCGCGCTGGCTGTCGGCATTGAGCGCCGGCATCAGGATGCCCGCCTTGGTCGGCGTCGCGATCAGCATCACCGGCCGCTCGTCGCCATGCGGCGACATGCCGAGCAGCCACACCAGATGGCTCGAGGGGCCGACCACGATCAGGTCGGTGGCGGTCTCGGCCATACGGGCCTGGACGCGTGCAAGACGGCTGGACATGAGCTGTTCCCGGAAAGAGCTGGTGTGCGGCTGAGCTACACCCGACCGCCGCGGCGGTCAAACCGCTTCAGGCATGCATGTCGAGCCATTTGATCAGCTGCGCGCGCGACTGGCCGGCGCCGACCTTCATGTCCACCGGCTCGCCGCCCTTGAACACGATCAGCGTCGGCATGGCCCGCACATTGTACTGCGTGACGATGCCCGGATTGGTCTCGACGTCGAGCTTGACGATCTTCACCTTGCCCGCGAGTTCGACCGAGAGGTCATCGAGGATGGGGTCCATGGCCTTGCAGGGCGGGCACCATTCGGCCCAGAAATCGACCAGCACGGGTTCATTGGCGCTGAGCACTTCGGCGCTGAAATTGCTGTCATTGACCTGCATGCCCAAGACGACCTCCATCGGTATTAGCCGATGAAGGCTAGGGTGAGTCGGACGGGCTGGAAAGGCATGGTTTGCTCACCATGCCGTGCGCAACAAAAACGCCGCCGGGGAGGACCCAGCGGCGTTTCTGATTGCCTACAGAATTCTTGTCGCTTACGCGGCGTAGCTCTCGAGCCACTTGCTGAGGCCGGCCTTCGGGGTACCCGCGCCGATCTTCATGTCGACGGCTTCGCCGTTCTTGTAGAGGATCATCGTCGGGATCGAACGGACGCCATACTTCACAGTGGTCGAGGGATTCTCGTCGACGTTGAGCTTGACGATCTTCACCTTGCCCTGGAGTTCAGCCGAGAGCTCTTCGAGCACGGGAGCAATAGCGCGGCACGGGCCACACCATTCAGCCCAGAAATCGACGAGCACCGGCTCTTTGGACGAAAGTACTTCCTCGCCAAAATTGGCGTCGGAAACGTGGTTGGTCATTGAGGAATTCCCTTTGGGATATCGCCTACTAACGAAGCGGCGCGTTGTTTGATCCAAAAGCTAGGAAGAGTCCAGCGACGCTTCAATCCTTATCACCCCATGGTGAAATCCACCACGGCGTGACGCAGCTTCTCCGCCGGAAGATTCATCAATGATTCCAAAGACGTCCACAGGATGGCTGCCTCCACAGAATGCCCCGGGAAGAGCTGCCGTGCAACCAGTGCATAGAGGCCGAGCTGGGTGACATAGGCAGGGGGCACATCAGTGTCGTTCTGGGGCGCGCGCGCGTCCGATTTGTAGTCAACGATCAGCACCGAATGCGGTTTCACCACCAGCCGGTCGATGCGTCCCGCAAGCGTGATCGGCGCGCCTTTGCGCCTGGCCTGCGCGAGGATCGGCACCTCGCCGCGCGAGGCGGGGCCGAAGAGTTCGGCAAGCTCGGGCCGGGTGAGAATGGAACGGGCTTTTGCCAAGAGCGCCGCATGCGCCGGCGAGTCGGGCAGCAGCACCGGCAACGCCTTGGCGGCAACCGCATCCCAATGTGCCGGCTCGATCCGCGCCAGATGCTGCAGCAGCGCATGGAGCGCGATGCCCTCCTTGCGCGCGGCTTCGGGATCGCGCGGATCGCCGAGGCGCTCAGCGGTGGTATCGAGCGCGCGATCGGGCTCGATGTCATCGGCGGCGCGCGACGGCCGCACGATGCGGCGCAGCTGGTGCTTGGGCAGTTCGGGCAGAGTGAGCGTGGCGCGGGCGGCAGGGGCACGATCGGCGAGCTGCGTCGGCTTCGGTGCGGGTCGCTCGCGCGGAAAGATCATCGCGAGCTCATTGCCGTCGGCGTCGGCGACAATCTCTGACTGGTCGCGGAGGCCATTGGCGATGGCCTCGTACCAGCTGCCGGCGCCCTCGCGCGCCTTGGTGAGATAGCCGGTGACGTAAAGCTCGTCCTCGGCGCGCGTCATCGCCACATAGAGCTTGCGCCAATATTCGGCCTTCTGCGCCGCCTCGGCGTCCTGGCGCAGCGGCTGCGTTTCGAGCACATGCGTGGCCTTGCTCGACGCATGGATGAAGAGCGGCGGCATCTCGTTAAGGAACACGGCGCGGCGGTCGCGGCCCTCTTCGGTGCTGGCCGCGTCGGCGAGAATGACGATGGGCGCTTCGAGGCCCTTGGCGCCATGCACGGTCATCACCCGCACGCCCGTGCCTTCGGCGGCGAGCTCGCGCTTGATGGTGACATCGCGTGAGCGCTGATCGGAGAGGAATCCGATCAGCGAGGGCTGCGACGATTGCTCATTGGCGAGCGCCAGCTCAAGGAATTCGGCGACGACATCGTCGATCTCGGAGCCGAAGCGCGAGCGGAACTTCCTCAGCCCGCCATGGCGATAGAGAATTTCGCTATAGAAATCGAACGGACGCTCGAAATCGAGCCTCGCACGCCACTCGCCGAGTTGCGTCCGCGCCGCCTGGATCGAGGCGATGCCGGATGTTTCCATCGCCGACCACAGCGATTGCTTATCGGCACGCGGCTGGGCCGTGTCGAACAGATCCTGCTCGCTGACATCGAACAGCGGCGAGCGCAGCAAAGCAGCCAATTGCAAATCGTCGGCGCTGTTGGAAAGCACATCGCCCAGCGCCATCAGATCGAGCGTGCCGATATGGGTGGTGACGGCAAGGCGATCGGCGCCGGGGGTCGGCACTTCGGCGCGGATCAGCGCGCGGATGATCTCGTGGAAGAGGACGCTGCGCACCTGGACGAGGATCAGCACATCGTCGGCGGTGATAGGCTTGCCGCGCGGTCCGAGCGGCCGGCCGCCATCGATCCAGCCCTTGATCTCGCGCGCGATCTTTTCGGCGACGCGGCGTGGCGCGCTCTGCGTCTGTTCGAGCGGCGCCTCGGTGGGCCAATTGTCGGGGTCGCTCTCTTCCTCTTCCTGCTTGACCGGCGGCCAGAGGGTCACCATGCCGCCGGCATCGGCGCGCGCCGTGTGGTGCAGCATTTCGGGCTCAAGCACGCCATCAGCGAGCGCGCCTTGGGCGAACACCAAATCCACCGCCCTGAGCAGTTCGGGCAGAGTGCGGAAGCTGTAGCGCAGCGGTACGGGCTTGAAGGCGAACTCGACCGAGCGCGCGGTGAACGCCACCTGCCGGCCGGTGTTGATGAACTCGGACGGATCGGCACCCTGGAAGGAGAAGATCGACTGCTTCTGGTCGCCGACGACGAACAAGGTGCGTGGGCGCTGCGCGGCGCTCTCGCCAAAGAAGAACTCGGCGATGAGCGAGCGGATCACCTCCCATTGCTGCGGATTGGTGTCCTGACCTTCATCGACGAGGATGTGGCTGATGCGGGCGTCGAGCTTGTAGAGCACCCACTCGCCCTGGCCTGGCATGTCGAGCAGCTGGCCGAGCTTTTCGACGAGATCGTCGAAATCGAGCAGCGAGCGGGCGCGCTTGGCGTTCTCGTAATGCGCCGAGATGGCCGCGACGATATCGAGCATGGCTTCGCTGCGTGCCACGAGTTCCGCCTTGAGGCGGTCATTGTGGGCGAGCTCCAGCCGCCGCGCCTCGTTGATGGCCTTCTCGGCAACATCGGGGATCAGCAGCGCCGTGGCCTTCTTGAGCAAAGTCTTGCGGGCCGTGCATTCCTTGGTGAGGAAAGCTTCGTAGAGCGCCTCGACATCCGGGTGGTGCGGATCGATGCGCGACAGCCGGTCGACGAAATCGTCGCCATCGGGATCAGGCGGCAGCAGCGCGAAGATTTCATTGTGGTCGTGGGCCGTCAGCGAATAGCCATCGGCGATGGCCGCGATGGCATCCTCGACGCTGGGCGGATTGCCGACGCGGCGATGCAACTCAGCCTTGGCGCGCGGAATATCCTTGAGGATGCCGCGTAGCACACGCTGCTGCCCCAGTGCCTCGCGCACCGCGGTCTCGATCTGGAAATCGCTCAGCAAACCAAACAGCGTTTCAACGGCACTGGCGTTCTCGCCGCGCCTCAGGCCCGCCGCGATGACCGTCTCGCGGGCTTCGAGCAGCATCGCGTCGCGCTCGAAATCCTCGATGACGGTGAAGTCGAAGGGCACGCCCGCTTCCTTCGGGAAACGGTGCAGCACGCTTTCGCAGAAGGCGTGGATGGTCTGGATCTTGAGCCCGCCCGGCGTTTCGAGCGCATGGGCAAAAAGCGAGCGTGCGCGCAGCAACATGCCGGCGCCCGGCGGCGCGCCCTCGATGGCTTCGATCGAGTCGCGCAGCTTGTCGTCAGGCATCAGTGCCCATTGGGCGAGGCGCTCCGCGACGCGGCCGCGCATCTCGGCGGCAGCGGCCTTGGTGTAGGTGAGGCAGAGGATCTCCTCGGGCGCCACGCCCGACAGCAACAGGCGCAGCACGCGATTGGTGAGCACATAGGTCTTGCCGGAGCCGGCATTGGCCGTCACCCACACCGAGCCGCTGGGGTCGGAGGCCTGCTGCTGCGGCCCGGTGATGGCCGCCGGCATGGGATTGAGGAGGGTACGGCTCATGGATCGTCCACCCCCGCCGTCAGCGTCCACTCATCGGCGCGCGCCAGATGATCATAGTCGCCGGGATAGGGCTTGCGGCCGGTGATGACGCGCGGCCGGATGCGCGCCGTCATCGGCAGATCGTCGCGGATCAGGAAGCGCTCGACATGGCGCTGCAGGCGGCGCTCGATCTCGTCGACGGCCTCCATCAGATGCATGTCCTTGCGCAGGCGGAAGGGCGTGATCTGGAACGCGGCGGGGCCGAGGCCGATCTTGATGTAGGTGAGCGCAGAAGCGTCGCGCGCCGCGATGCCGGGGAACACACCGGCGCGCGCCATCGCCGCTTCGAGCAGCAGTTGCGGCGCATCGAAATCGCGCATGTCGCCGGAGGCCGGCACACCACCGGTCTTGAAGTCGATGATCTCAAGCGTGCCGTCGCTGAGCTGATCGATGCGGTCGGCCTTGCCCACCAGCGTGAAATTGTCGAGCGTGGGGAATACCCAACTGCCCTTGATCTCGGCCGTGCGTGCCGAGACGTGGCCGGTGCGCTCGCGCTCATAGGCGAGGAACAATTGCGCGGCGCGATTGAAGCGCCTGAGCCAGATGGCGCGGCGCTCGCCAATGGCATCGAGGCCGGCGAATTCTTCCTCGGCCATGGCGTCGAGCCGGGCCAGCGCATCGGGCGCGGCGAAGCCAAGGCCTTCGAGCACGAAGCGCTCGAACACCTTGTGGATCATTGAGCCGCGTTCCTTGGCGTCGGGCTGCGCGCCGAGCGGCTCGAGGCGCTGCAGCCGCAGCACCTTCTTGGCGTAGATGTCATAGGGCGAGCGCATCAGCGGCTCGATCTCGGTGATCGAGAGATTGCGCGGCCGGTGCGCCGCGACCGGCGTCGGTAGCGGCCGCTTTGCCGGGACGGGGCGGCCGGCATAGTCGAGCGCCGTCGCGTTCGTCAGCCAATGCTGCGCGCGTGCCCGCATGGCCTTGGCCTGCGCGTCGCCGGCAAAGGCATCGAGCCGCTGCACGAGGCGTGAGGCGAGGGCGGGCGAGGTGCCGATGCGCTCGGCATAGGCGACGATGACTTCGGCATTGCCGAGCGCCATTTCGAAATCGTGCGACGCCTGTCCCTGCTGCCGCTCGGGCGGCGCGAGGCCGATGGCGATGCGCATGCCGCGGCTGAGCCACGGACCGGGATCGGCTGGACCGGGCCAGATGTCCTCATTGACGCCCGCAAGGATCATCAGATCGGGGCTCATCAGGCGGGCTTCGAGCTCGCCCCAGATGTGGATGTCGTCGCGGCGGCGTTCCGCGGGCGCTGTCTTCTCACCGGCCATCAGCGTGAACAGCACACTGTCGAGAATACGGGGCGGGAAGGGGGCGCCGCGATCGCCGACGCTGGCAAGGGCAGCCGCCCAGGCGCGGAACTCGATCATGCCCGGCAGGTCCGGGGCGGCGCCGAGGCCGGTGAGCGTCGCATCGAGCGCCATGGCGAGGGCGGCAGCGTCGATCTCAGCCTGTTCGAGCAATTTGCAGAGCGAATCGAGCGCGGCGCCGAGCCGCGTCAGCACATCGCGCAGGGCGTGGTCGTCATCCTTGGCGAGATCGACCAGGCCCTCGAGCCCCTGGCGCGGGCGCGTGCCGCGCAGCTTGAGATCGAGCCTGTTGGCCTGCCGCATCACGTCGCTGCGCTCGATGTCGAGCGTCACGCTGGCATTGCGCAGCAGCGCGACGGTGTCGATCGGTGCGTAGCGGCCGACGGCAACCGCAAGGGCCTGCCGCACGAGGCGGCCGGTGCGGGACTGGAACAGCGGTACACCAGCGGGATCGTCGACGAAGATGCCGTGACGCTTCAACTCGGCCGCGATACGGCGCGCCAGAGACTGGTCGCGCGAAATGATACCGACGCTGCGGCCGTCATATACCGCCTGCCGGGCCGCCAGCGCGATGGCGCGGGCTTCGATATCGAGGCTGGGCGCGGCGAGTATCGAGACACCGGCGAGCGCCGCGTCCAGATCGGTCGCGACCATGTCGTGCGCGCGTGTCCAATGCGAGGTCTCCTCGCTCGGCGCCAAAGCGTGGCGGAGGATGGTCGTGCGCGGGGCGTCGCCGGCCAGTTCCTCGACATCGGCAATGCCAGCGCCAAAACTGCGCAAGAGGCGCGCCAGCACATATTGCGGATGGCCCTCGGTGTTCTTGCCGTCGAGCAGCATCTCATGTTGCTGGGCGCTGAGGCTGGTATCGAGTCCCGGCAGCACGATGGCGCCGCGCGGCAATTGGGCGATGGCCTTGAGCAGATTGGCGGTCGCCGGAATCGAGCCCGTGGAGCCGGCGGCGATCACCGGGCGCTCGCCATAGACCAGCGGCGCGGTTTCGGCCTGGCGGCGCAGGCGCTCATTGCGCGCAGCGGCCAGATCGACCTTGCCGCCGAACTCGAGCAATTGCGGCCACGCCTTGAGCGCAACATCGAGGAAGCGGTGCGTGTCCTGCCAGTTGCCGGCGAGATCGCCGATCATCAGCGGATCGAGCTTGCTCAGATCGCCGCCCTCGATGATGAGGTCGTCGATCAGCTGGCCGAGCGAGTCGGCGAGGGTCAGCACCTCGGCGGCGTTGGGCGGCGTGGCGAAACCCTGCGCCGAGAGCGCGAACTGGCGCACCAGCCGCGACAGCGTCAGGCGGCGCTCGATACCACTCGCTGCCACCGGCATTGGCGGTTGTTCGATGGGCGGCAGGAACGGCTCTTCCTCGGCGACTTCACTGCCGAAAGTGCGGATATCGGGCAGCAGCGCCGCGCCGCCGAGGCGGCGGGCGAAGATGTCGGCCAGCACGAGGCGGGCGCGGCGCGTCGGCAGGATGATGGTGATGTCGCTGAGCCAGAACGGGCCGCTCTGGTCCCAGCCCCCAAGCAGCGTGCCGTCGAGCACGCGATCGGCGAGCAACTCCAGAAACTTGCCATGCGGCGCGATGCTGTAGAGGCCGCGACGGCTCAACGCGTGACCTCGGCGATGCGGCCGCGGCCATCGGCGGGCACGTTGAGGCTGATGGCGAGCGTCGCAAGCGAAGCGAGCTCCGGCGCGCGTTCCGGCCATTCGACGAGAACAATCGCGTCGGCACGGTCAAACAGGCCGAGTTCGTCGATCTCGCGCTCGCTGCGCAAGCGGTAGAGATCGGCATGGAGCAGCGGCGCGCCGTTCGCTTCATAGGGCTGCACCAGCGCGAAGCTGGGCGAGGGCACATCGAGGCCGGGATCGCCGACCAGCGCGCGGATCAGCGCGCGCGCCAGCGCCGTCTTGCCGGCGCCGAGGCCGCCCGACAGCAGCACCAGATCGCCGGGCTTCAGCGTCGCCGCCAGCACGGCGCCGAGCCGCGCCGTGGCGCCGTCGTCTTCAAGGAAGATTCGCTCCGTCCCCATCCGGTTTGGATAGCATTCCGAGGCGCGCGGGGCGAGCTATTCGGCGGCGGTGCTGGCGAGGCCCGCATTGAGCGGCAGGCTCACAACGACACGGCTGCCGCGCGGCTCGCGCCGCTCGACGCTGATGGTGCCGCCATGGAGGTGCACAAAGCTCCGCACGATGGCGAGGCCGAGGCCCGCGCCGCGCTGCCGCGCGCTGGCATGGGAACTGTCGCTGCGGTCGCTGAGGGCGGCGCGCATTTCCTCGTTCATCTGCGCGCCGTCGTCTTCGACCGTGAAGATCATGCGCTGGCCGCGCGCGATGACGCTGAGCTTCACCTTGCCGCCCGGCTCGGAGAAGCGCGCCGCGGTCGACAGCAGATTGTAGAGCACCTGCACGATGCGCGTGCCGTCGGCATAGAGCACCGGCAGCTCTTCGGGGATCTCAACCTCGATGTTGAGCGGCGCTTCGCCGTCGACATCGGGGAAGGTGGCTGCGAGACCGGCGCGCGCCTTGTCGATCAGCGCCTGCACGTCCTGCGGGTCGGTTTTCATGTCGGCGATGCCGGCATCGACGGTGGCGAGATCGAGGATGTTGTCGATCAGCACGCCCAGCGTCACCGAAGAGGCGCGGATGTAGTCGGTGTAGGATTTCTGCTTGTCGGTGAGCGGCCCGACCGCTTCCGAGGCGAGCAGATCGGCAAAGCCGATGATGTTGGTGAGCGGCGAGCGCAGTTCGTAGGAGACGTTCTGGACGAACGCGTCCTTCAGCCGGTCGGCAGTGACCAGCGCTTCGTTCCGCTCGGTCAGCACGCGCTGGTAATTGGCGCTCTCGGTGACATCGACGAAGGTCATCATCGTCTGCCCGTCGGGCAGGCGGGTCATGGCGAAATCGAGCATCCGCCCGTCGGCGCGGGTGATGCGGCCCTGCTGGTCGGTGCGGGTCGGATTGAGATCGACGATGCCGCGCTTGAGGTCGCGCCAGAGGCCCGGGCCATCCTCGGGCAGCGCGCGCGCCACGGCCTCGATGATCTGGTCGATATGCGGATTGGTCTCGAGCAGATTGGTCGGCAGCTTCCACAGCGTCGACAGGCGCGGGTTGCTGAGCGTCAGACGGCCATTGGTGCCGAACACCGCGACGCCCTCGCTGAGCGCGTTGAGCGTCGAGCGTTGCACGTCGAGTTGCGTGCGATGCTGGCTCTTGAGCTTGAGCTGGTCGGTGATGTCCTCGAACACATAGATCACGCCGCCCTTGGGGCCGGCGGGTGCGGCGATCACCTGCACGGTGCGGCCGTCCGGCAGGTGCCAGGGCTCGCTCTCGCGTGGCGCGGTGAGCGTGTAGGACTGGAGGTGCTTGGCGCGCCACGCCTGGTAGTCGGGCTCGGCGGGCAGCATGCCGTCGGTGCGGAGGCGATCGAGGATGGCGCGCTCGTCCATCCCCGGCTTCAGCCATTTCGGATCGAGCCGCCACAGCGAAGCATAAGCGCGGTTCGACTGCACCAGTTCGCGATTGGCGTTGAAGATGGCGATGGGCGTCGCGAGCGCATCAATGATGGCGCTCAGATGCGCGAGGCCGTCGCTGGCGGGCGCAGGGACCGGCACCGGCGCCGCCGCTGGCTTCTGCCGCAGATAGACGGCGCGGCCGACCGGCAGGGCCACGTCGACGGCGTCGAGGCCAGCCATCTGCGCGAGGTCGCCCGGCGCGATGTTCCTGCCGCGCGACAGTGCCTGATAGGCAGTGTTGGCGAACGTGAGGCTGCCATCGGCGGCGAACAGCACGGCGGGATCGGGCAGATGCGCGAGGACGGCTGCAACCTCGTTGCTGCGCGCGAGCACCGCGTCGGGCTGCTGGATGGTGGGGCGGAGGCGGAGCGCGGCGCCGGCTCCAAGCGCCCAGCCCATGGCGCGGACGCGCCGGCCGTCGCGGGTCATCAGCACGATGTCGAAGCCATGTCCGCCGCTGCGCAGATCAGCCGTTTTCTGCCCCAGTGTCGCGGCGTCGGCCGGATTGAGCCAGGATGGAAAATCGAGCACGCCTTCGATGCGGCGGCCGGTCGGCAAGATGGACGCGGCAGCGCCGAGGAAGCGCGGCACGGTCTTGCCGGACCAGACGATGGTGACTTCACCGGCGCCCGACAGCAGCGCTTCGTAATCGTCGGCAAGGGCGCGCAGCGTCGAGATCTGGCCAGCGGCGCGATTCTGCGCAGAGCGGCCCTCGCGCGCCGCGCGGCGGACCAGCACGAGAGCGAGAAGGCCGAAGGCACCGGCGCCGAGGCCGATCGCCAGCGGTACGGCGCCCATGAGGTTGGACGTGGAGAGGCCCTGTGCGAGTGCCGGCGCTGCGGTGAGGAGCGTCAGGGTTGCCGCACCACCAAGTGCGAATCCCAATCGTCTCCGGAATCCGTCCGGCCGCATGCAGTCACCCCAAAGATTGAAACTCGCCAACAGTCCTGCCGCAACGCAGGTCACTTCAACGCCGGAAAACGCTGGCGTCCCAAACACGATCCGCGATGGCGATTGCCCAAAGCGGAGAGCCCGAATCACCCTGACCATACCGACGCGTCGAATCTCGAAAAAGAGTCGCCGGGGTGTGCAGAGCGGGCAAATCGAATCGAGAGGGGATTGACCTCGGTCCGAACAGTGAACGAATGGTTAATGACGACTGATTTGTTAACGAAGGTTAACGGCGGCGTGCGGGGCTTCTGCGGCATCCACGAAAATGGACAAGGCCCGCTCCTTGCGAAGCGGGCCTTGCGACGATCTGTCCGTGGAGCGTGCGCTCAGTAGCGGTAGTGCTCGGCCTTGAACGGGCCGTTCTCCGAGACGCCGATATAGTCGGCCTGCTGCTTGGTCAGCTTGGTGAGCTTGGCGCCGAGCTTGCTCAGGTGCAGTTCGGCGACCTTCTCGTCGAGGCGCTTGGGCAGCACGTGCACCTTGTGCTCGAGGTTCTTGCCGTTGGTCCACAGCTCGATCTGCGCCAGCGTCTGGTTCGAGAACGACGCCGACATCACGAAGCTCGGATGGCCCGTGGCATTGCCGAGGTTCACCAGGCGGCCTTCCGACAGCAGGATGATGCGCTTGCCGGAACTCAGTTCTACCAAATCGACCTGCGGCTTGACGTTGGTCCACTTGAAGTTGCGGAGGCCAGCGACGTCGATCTCATTGTCGAAGTGACCGATGTTGCACACGATCGCCATGTCCTTCATGGCGCGCATGGCATCGACGGTGATGATGTCCTTGTTGCCGGTCGCCGACACAACGATATCGGCGCGCGGCGCCGCCTCTTCGAGCGTCACGACTTCAAAGCCGTCCATCGCCGCCTGCAGCGCGCAGATCGGATCGACTTCAGTGACCAGCACGCGGGCGCCAGCGCCCTGCAGCGAGGCCGCCGAGCCCTTGCCCACATCGCCATAGCCGCAGACGATCGCGACCTTGCCGGCCAGCATCACGTCGGTGCCGCGACGGATCGCGTCGACCAGCGATTCACGCGTGCCGTACTTGTTGTCGAACTTCGACTTGGTGACGCTGTCGTTGACGTTGATGGCCGGGAAGGGCAGTTCGCCCTTCTCATGCAGCTGGTAGAGACGCATCACGCCCGTGGTGGTCTCTTCCGAGACGCCGCGGATGGCCGCGCGGATCTTCGAATAGAAGGTCGGATCCTTGGCAAGGCGCTTCTTGATGGTGGCGAAGAAGATCTCTTCTTCCTCATTGCCGGGCTTGTCGAGGATCGAGGGATTGGTCTCGGCCTTGGCGCCGGTCAGCACCAGCATGGTGGCGTCGCCGCCATCGTCGAGGATCATGTTGGGAGCCTGGCCGCCCGGCCATTCCATCATGCGGTCGGTGAAGTCCCAGTATTCTTCCAGCGTCTCGCCCTTGTGGGCGAACACCGCGATGCCGGCCTTCGCGATGGCGGCGGCGGCATGGTCCTGGGTCGAGAAGATGTTGCAGCTGACCCAACGGACTTCGGCGCCGAGCGCGACCAGCGTCTCGATCAGCACGGCGGTCTGGATGGTCATGTGGAGCGAGCCGGCAATGCGCGCGCCCTTCAGCGGCTGCGCGGCGGCATATTCCTCGCGGATCGCCATCAGGCCCGGCATCTCGATCTCGGCCATGCCGATTTCCTTGCGGCCGTAATCGGCGAGCGAAATGTCTTTGACGGCGTATTCGGCCATGAACTGTCTCCGGAAGGGCTGTTTGCCCGCCTTATAGAGGCGGCGCCCAGTTCCGGCAATGGGGATATAAAGAAAGCTTTATGTCCCGCGCGGCGGGCGATCGACCCTGCTATTCCGCGCTGGCGCCGTCGCTGTCCTCGTCGAAGCCGTTGTTGACGAGGATGGTGATGGCGTCGAGCGCCTCGCGGGCCTGCTTGCCGGAGGCCTGCACCAGGATGGTCGAGCCCGGTCCGGCGCCGAGCATCATCAGGCCCATGATCGAATTGCCCGCAACGGTCGTTCCTTCGCGCGTTACCTTGATCTCGGCATCGAAGCATTCGGCGGTGCGCACGAAGCGCGCCGAGGCGCGGGCGTGGAGGCCCTTGCGGTTGACGATGGTCATTTGCTGGGCCAGCGCGCGGCCGGCATTCACGGCGGAATCCATGTCGCGAATGTAAGCCGGGATCGGCTAGCCGCCAAGCGACTCGCTGGCGACATTGATGTATTTGCGCCCGGCCTCGGCGGCCATGGTCACGGCCGGCTTCAGCTCGAGATCGCCGCGCACCCGCGCCAGCTTCACCAGCATTGGCAGATTCATGCCGGCGATGACTTCGGCGCCAACGGTCTTCATCACCGAGATCGCGAGGTTGGACGGCGTGCCGCCGAACATGTCCGTGAGGATCACGACTCCATCGCCACTATTGGCCGCGCCGACGGCGGCGATGATGTCTTCGCGCCGCGCTTCCATGTCGTCATCGGGGCCGATGCAGATCGTTTCGACCTGCTCCTGTGGACCCACCACATGTTCGAGAGCGGATTTGAACTCGACGGCAAGTGCGCCGTGCGTCACGAGTACCAGACCGATCATACACTATCCCCAGACAGGTCCGCCGCGGACGAGTAGTGCATCGGCAAATAACGATGTTCCGATGCCCAAAGCAGGACGGAACTTCGCCCCTCGACTCCCTTGATTCAAGCGGTTTTTTTGACGCGGGGCTGACTGGGGCTAAGTGCACGCAAAGCCTCACGGATCAGCAGAACTTGATGGCGGCTGTCGACAATGCCGGCACGCGGCACCGGGCAACGCGCCAATACAACGCCCTGCAGCGTGGTTGCGAGTGCATCCTCCTCGACCATGCGCTCAAGGCCGTCGACCAGATCGACCACCAGATGCAGCGGCGCGTGGGCAACAAACGGCCGGTTCACAATGCCGCGACCGCGCAGTTCGATGAGCCCCTCGATCGCCTTGGGGGCATGCATGACGAGGCCGGACGCTGTCGCTTCGATATCGATGCGGTCATCGGCGACGAGTTTGGCGCCAAGCCCGCGCGCTTCCCATTCGTCGAGCAGCTCAAGAGCGAGCAGCGATTTGCCGGCGCCGCTCGGGCCCCGGAGAATCAAGCCGGTCTTGCCGAGGACGAGACCGGTCGCGTGCAGGTTGGTTTTGTTCGGCCCGGTCATCCGGCATCACTTCCGCGGACGGGACGTCCGTTCGATCGCAGCGCGTGGCAGCGTCACGGTGAACATGGCGCCCGAGCGGTCTTCGCGATTGGCGGCGACGATGGTGCCGCGATGCGCGTCGATGATTTGCTTCGAGATGGCAAGACCAAGACCCGAATGGTCGCCGAAATGCTCGCCGTCGGGACGGTCGGTATAGAAGCGCTGGAAGATGCGCGAGATGTCGCCACGGATGCCCGGACCCTCATCGCGCACGCTGGCGACGATGGTGTCCTCGTCGGTCGCGAGCGTCACCGTCACGGTGCCGCCTTCGGGCGAGAAGCTCACCGCATTGTCGATGAGGTTGTTGAGGACCTGCGCGATGCGGCTGTCGTGGCCGAGCATGGTCGGCGGGAAACGGCCCGTGCGCTTTTCCAGAACGACGTTCACCTGCCGCGACGAGGCGACATCATGCTGGATGGAGACCATCGCCTCGGCGAGCTTGTCGAGATCGATCGGCTCGGCGCTCTCGCGCGCCAGTTCGGCATCGAGGCGGCTCGCATTGGAGATGTCGGAGATCAGGCGGTCGAGGCGGCGGATATCGTGCTGGATGATGGCGTTGAGGCGCTGGCGGTCTTCGTCGCGCTTGGCGAGCGGCAGCGTTTCGACGGCGGAGCGCAGTGACGTCAGCGGGTTCTTGAGCTCGTGCGCCACATCGGCGGCGAAGCGCTCGATCGCTTCGATGCGGTTGTAGAGCGACGAGGTCATCGAGCGCAGCGCGCGGCTCAGATGGCCGACCTCGTCGGTGCGGTAGGTGAAGTCCGGAATCTCCTGCCGGCTCGAGATCGAGGTCTGCACCTTCTCGGCCGCTTCCGACAGGCGGCGCAGCGGACCAGCGATGGTGCCGGCGAGTAGCAGCGAGAGCATGATGGTGACGGTAGCCGCCACCAGCGCGATGCGCAGCACGCCCCAGCGCTCTGTCGCGACGATCGAGTCGATCTCGCCCGGCTGCGTCGACAGCAGCAGCACGCCCACCGTGGCGCGGACGCGCTGCACCGGCACGGCGACGGAGATGATCAGCTGATTGGAGCTATCGACGCGCACCACGTCGGCGGGCGAGCCGTTGAGCGCTGCGGCGACTTCGGGATAACGGGCGCCTTCGTTGGCGCCATATTCCTGATAGGGCGGGAAATCGTCGCCGGGGACCCAGGCGAGGAAGGCGGTCCACCAGTCGGTGCTGCCCGTGCTTGGTGTGGCCGAGCGGCCGGCACGCAGCACTTCGCCGCGCGAATAGATCGATGCCGAGTCGAGGATCATGAAGCCCGACTGGTCGTAGATGCGCGCTCGCGTCTTGGTCGGCGTCACGAGGTTGCGCAGCAGCGGCGCAACCCGCTCCGGGTTGATCGGGAATTCAAGGCTGGGATCGAAATAGGAGAGCGACGACGCCGCGCCCGATTTGAGCTGCAGCAGGCGGTCGGGATCGACCTGGATGACGTCGCTGTCCACCGTCGCCGAGGCGGCGATCGCGGCGGCGATGATTTCGCCCTGCACGCGCAGCGACTGGACCCGCGCGTCGATCAGCCCGGCGCGCCACTGGTTGAGATAGACGATACCGGTCACCAGCACGGCCAACGCCACGAGGTTGAGCGTGATGATGCGCCAGGTGAGGCTGGAAAAAACCGTCAGCGACAGGACGCGCTGGATGGCGGAACCGAAGCGGCCCGCTTCACGGCGGACGGCGCCCCACAGCCGCGATAGCGCGGCGTTGTGGCGCCGCGCCGTCACGTTCTGCTTGCGCAGTCCCGGCAGGTCCTGTCCGGTCACGGCCATTGGAGCTTATTGTTCCTTGAAGCGGTAGCCGACGCCGTAGAGCGTTTCGATCATCTCGAAATCGTCGTCGACCGCCTTGAACTTCTTGCGTAGCCGCTTGATGTGGCTGTCGATCGTGCGGTCGTCCACATAGACCTGGTCGTCATAGGCGGCATCCATCAGCGCATTGCGCGACTTCACGACGCCCGGACGGAGCGCGAGGGCCTGAAGGATCAGGAACTCGGTGACGGTCAGCGTGACGCGCTGGCCCTTCCAGGTGCAGGTGTGACGTTCTTCGTCCATCACGAGGTTGCCACGCTCGATCAACTGCTTGCCGGGCTGCGGATCGGCACTGGCGCCGGCGGCACCGGGTTCACGCGGGGCGGAACGGCGGAGGATGGATTTGACCCGCTCGACCAGCAGGCGCTGGCTGAACGGCTTCTTGATGAAATCGTCGGCGCCCATCTTGAGGCCGAACAGCTCGTCGATTTCCTCGTCTTTCGACGTCAGGAAGATCACCGGCAGGTCGGATTTTTGGCGCAGGCGGCGCAGCAGCTCCATGCCGTCCATGCGCGGCATCTTGATGTCGAGAATGGCCAGGTCCGGGCGGTCCGATGTCAGCCCCTCGAGACCCGAGGCACCGTCGGTATAGGTGGAGACGTTGTACCCCTCCGCTTCGAGCGTCAGCGACACCGAAGTGAGGATATTGCGGTCATCGTCCACCAGGGCGATCTTAGGCATCCAAGTCCCTTTCTATTGGGTCAGTTGGCACTCGGCCGGGCCTGCCAAATGTGGCGGAACGAGACTGCCACAATTGCGCACTAAGTATGGCGCCCAACCGCTATACACTAGACGGTCCTGCGTCGCCATTCCTTGGGCGGCCCTGCCATATTTCCTAGAACTTCCGTCCTACGACCGATTGCCCTCTGTCCCCGCAACGGCCGCGTCACCTAAGGGTTGCGGCACGTCACGCATCAACAGATAGAGGGCGAAGTGGCTGAAACTGGGGTTCTACTGCGCCGCCTTAAAGGCATTGCGACGATCCGTAGCGGCAGCAATCGGGCGCAACTGGCAACCGCCGCACTTATGGCAGGCGAAGGGCGGCTGACCGCTCATGGCGCCCTGGCCGTAACCACCGGCGCCTTTACCGGACGTTCGCCCAAGGACAAGTACATTGTCCGCGACGAACTCACGGCGCCCAATGTGTGGTGGGACAACACCGCCGCCATGAGCCCGACGCAGTTCGATCTGCTGCTCGAGGACATGCTTGCCCATGCTGCCGGCCGCTCCTTCTATCACGAGGAGTTGAGTGCCGGCGCCGATCCCGCCTTCCGCATGGCGATCGACGTCGTCACCGAGACGGCCTGGCATGCGCTGTTCATCCGCAACCTGCTGATCCGCCAGCGCCAGGGTGGCGAAGCCATGGCCGCGACGATCCTCCACATCCCGAGCTTCGTTGCCGATACCGAGCGGCACGGCACGCGCACCGGCACGGTGATCGCGCTCGACATGACGCGCAACATCGTTCTGATCGCCGGCACCGCCTACGCCGGCGAGATCAAGAAATCGGTGTTCTCGCTGCTCAACTTCCATGCACCGCTCAAGGGCATCTTCCCGATGCACTGCTCGGCCAATATCGGTGCGGCAGGCGACACGGCGCTGTTCTTCGGCCTCAGCGGTACCGGCAAGACGACGCTCAGCTCGGATTCAGCCCGGCCGCTGATCGGCGATGACGAGCATCTGTGGAGCGACAATGGCGTCGCCAATATCGAGGGCGGCTGCTACGCCAAGACCGCCAATCTGAGCGCGACGGCCGAGCCCGAAATCTTTGCCGCGACGCAGCGCTTTGCGACGGTGATCGAGAATGTCGTGCTCGACGACACGACCGCCGAGCCCGATTTCGCCGATCTGTCGCTGACCGAAAATACGCGCGCCGCCTATCCGCTGGATGTGCTGTCGGCAACCGCACCGGGCAGCGTCGGCGCCGTGCCGAGCACGGTCGTGTTCCTCACGGCCGATGCGTTTGGTGTATTGCCGCCCATCGCGCGGCTGACGCCCGAGCAGGCGGTCTACCACTTCCTGTCCGGTTACACGGCGAAGGTGGCGGGCACCGAGCGCGGCATCACCGAGCCGACCGCAACCTTCTCTGCCTGCTTCGGCGCGCCGTTCATGTCGCACCATCCGCGCGTCTATGGCGATCTGTTTGCCGACAAGCTGGCCGAGAGCGGCGCCAGCGTCTGGCTGATCAATACCGGCTGGATCGGTGGCGCCTATGGCATCGGCAAGCGCATCGACATCGCCGCGACCCGGCGATTGGTCGCCGCCGCTCTGTCGGGTGAACTCACGAATGCGCCGATGCGGCGGGACGAGAATTTCGGCTTCGAGGTGCCCCTCGACGTGCCGGGCCTGCCGCGCCGGCTGCTCGATCCGCGTGCGAGCTGGTCGGATGCCGTCGCCTATGACACGGCCGCCGCGAGCCTTGCCCGCATGTTCGCCCACAATATCGGCAAGCTCGAACGGCCAATCGCCAGTGCCGCCGAATAGGGCGGTAGCGAACCACTGAATCTGTGTCCGGCGGGTCCCCTTGGGGCCCGCCGTTTGCGTTCGCCCGGTGGCTGCCAAGTCCTTGATAAGTTCGGGTTCCTACCTAAACAAACTGACGAATTCGTCAGTTGTAGATTCTGCGGAGCCGGATTCTATCTAGATCGTTCCTTGTGGAACGAGGAGTGATGATGAGGACGGACCAGCCGACCGCCTATGTCGCCAAGTACAATCGCGACCGGGTTGCCTATGTTGTCCACGACGACGCGCTGGAAACCGAAGAGATTTTGGGCACGCTTGCCGGACAGGGCTTCAAGACCCTGAGCGCAACGTCCGTTTCCGGTTTGCTTGGCCTGCTGAAGTTTGACCGTCCCGATGTCGTGATTGTCGATAGTCACACGCTGGATCAGCATGTGGATCTGATCATGTTGCTCCCCTCGATGTCGTTCGGTGTGCGGACCTTCGCGCTGGTGGACAGCGACGTGTCGCCTGATGATGTGGTGCGGCTGATGAAGCGCGGCGTGTCTTCGGTCTTTGCGCGGCCCTACCAGTACACGCAGATGCTGCAGGCGATCGTCGACGAACTGCGCACTGACCTGCGCGGCTCAGGCGATGCGGTGACGGTGCAGGGGATCGCGGCGCTGACCGAGCGGGAGCGCGATGTGCTCAACCACATCCTTGGTGGACGGACGAACAAGGAGACGGCGGTGACGCTGGGGATCTCGTCGCGCACCATCGAAGTGCACCGCGCGCGGATCATGGAAAAACTCGGCGCCCGCAACACCGTGGAACTGGTGAAGACGGCGCTGCAGCTGGGCTGAGGGGCTTAGTTCGACGCGTAGAACAGATGCGCGCCGATGCTCGCGACGCGGGTGAACTTGTTCGACCAGCTCGGGGCGACTGCCGTGGTGTGGTAGTAGAGCGTCGAGTTCGGCACCACACCCGGGCGGTCGCCATTCTGGAACTCGTGATAGGCCACTTGCGCCATCTTCACGGCGCGGTTCCAGGCGCCTTTTTCCGTGCCGAAATCGGAGCGGCCGTCACAGGCGAAGGTGAACTGGCACTTGTAGCGGCCCTGGTCGGCGTTCTGGAACACCACGCCGCAGATGGTCGAGGGGAATTTCTTCGAGAAGGCGCGGTTGATGATGACATTGGCCACCGCCAGCTGGCCCGCTTCGCTCTCGCCCCGTGCTTCGTGATAGATCGCCTGGGTCAGGCAGAGCTGCTCTTCCTTGCTCAGCTTCACCTTCTTGACCGTCGGCACGAATTTCTGCTGCGCGTAGGTCTCGAGCATGTCGGGGTTGAGCGCGGAGCTGTGGGCCACCGAGTCGATGGCATCGAGCGCCAGATTGGTGCCGCGGGTGCGGTCGATATAGCCCAGCAGCACGTCTTCGGTCAGCACATTGGGCGTGACGTCGAAGCTGTCAAAACTCTTGAGCTCCTGCTGGCGCGCCACATAGGCGGCGAGCAGATCATTGGTGAGGGCCGGCTGTTCGGCCGAGAAGCTGCCGCGCAACTGCATCGGTAGCGGGGTCAGACGCGAGGCCGCGAGGGCGGGCGTCAGTTCGGCAGGCGTGACATAGGCGACGGTGAGGTCCTGTGCGGACGCGCCAAAGCCCATGAGCGCAGCAGCGCCCACGGCCAGCAATCCCAACAGCGCGCGAGGTAGCGCGTTAGCCCTCAATCCCCCGTCCTTCCCCCGGACCGCCCCCAAGGCAGTGCCAGCTTTGGCCGTTCAAGCGGGGTCACCCTAGACGAGCTTTCCCGCGGATGGAACCGAAATTTACCTGGATTTAACCATAGTTCTTAGGTTCCTAAAATGAGGTTAATGGCTCCCGCCGCAAGGGGAAACCCTATAAATTTCAGGATGTTGGCTGTGGTGACCGGGGCGTTGCGATGACGCCACGTAGTTAATTCAAATTGCGCGCATTTACCTTTGCGCCACAGCGGCGGCCGGGGCGGCAAAGGCCGCCGAACGAAGCTCGTGGAGGCTTGGCAGGACCGCCGCGCAGAGCGCCCGGATCGCCTCGCTGGGCGGCATCAGGTCGGGCACCATGATGGTCTGCATGCCGGCCGCATGGGCGGCGCGGACCCCGGTGTGCGAATCCTCGACCGCGAGGCAATCGCCCGGCGCGACGCCAAGGCGGCCGGAGGCGAGCAGATAGGGCTCGGGGTGGGGTTTGGGGTTGGCGACGTCGTCGCGGGTGACGATGGCGCTGAACTTGTCGAGCAGCCCGGCCGTGCCGAGATGGCCCAAGGCATGGGCGGAACGCGACGAGGTGGCGACGGCGATCGGGATCCGCCGCCCGGCCAGTTCGCCCAGCAATTCGGTGACCCCGGACTTCACCGGCACCGCATCGGCCATTCGGCCATGCATGAGGCGGCGGCATTCGGCGTCGAACAGTTCATAGGGAAAGCTGACGCCATAGGATTCGACCAAGAGCGCCCGCGTCGCCTCGTGGCTGGTGCCGATCATGCCGAGATGGATGTCGTCGGTCATGGTGAAACCGAAATCGCGCGACACGTCCCACAGGACCTCCTTGAACACCAGTTCGGTGTCGAGGAGCGTGCCGTCCATGTCGAAAACCACGGCGGCGAAGGGTTTTAGGGCGATGTCGGAGGCGTTCATGGCGGGCATATAGGCCGCTTTGCCCTGCGCCGCTACCCGCCGGCCGGCGGGGCAGGGGTGAGCGTGATGGGCAGCTCGAAACTGGTCTGCTTTTCGCCCGCCCGGTCGTGGACGACATAATGCAGGCGATACTCGCCCGGCTCGAAATCGCTTAGCGTGACGGTGAAGCTGAGCCAGGTCTCGAGCAGGCGCTGGCGCGTCTTTGTGCTGGAGGTGAAGAAGGCCGGCTGGCTGGCGCGCACATTGCCGGCGGCATCGAGCAGCGTCAGATCGGCATCGAGCTGGCGGAGATAATAGCCGTCGGCGGTCTCGCTGGCGCCATAGCCGATCAGCTCGGCATAGACATTGACCGTCTCGCCCGGCGCGAATTCGCGGCTGCTGCGCGGCGTGAACTGGCCGAAGCCGGTGGCCGGCCCGTCGCTCAGCGTCGCCGCCTCGACGGTGAGCGGCAACTCGTCCCAAACCGCAAGCAGCCCTTCGCGCACCGCCCCATAGGCGGCAAGGCTCGCTTCGGCGGCGGCAGGCGCCGGCAGCAGCAGGGGAGCGAGGGCAAGGGCGGCGAGGGGCAGTTTTAACCTGTTCATGGCGGCCAGCCTACGAAGCCTCTGTGACCGCAGCAAGTTCGGCCCGCAGACGCGCTTAACGGCCCCGGCGGCGGCCGCGACGGGCGCTATGCCGCCATAATATCCAGCGTGGCGGCTGGCCGGAGGCTGCCGGCCTGAGCCTTGCAGCGGGCGCGGCCGCGACCATATTGCCGGCATGGCCCGCCGCCCGAGCAACATCTTCAATTTCCGCCGCCTCAAATGGGGCGCGCCGAAACGGCTCGACGGGCTGAAGGCCATCGGCCTCGAGGGCGGACAGCCGGGGCCGGTTCCCTCTCGCGGCGGCGGCATCGGGCTGGTTCTGGTGGCGCTGGCCGGTGGGGTGGCGATCGTGATGGGCCTCCTGGGCTGGTTCTGAGGGTGAGCGTGAGCGCCGGACGGCCGCGCGGCCTCCGGGTTCGGGCAGTGGCTCTCTCCCTTCTCGGGCGAGAGCGAGCAGCGGCGAGGGCTTAACCTCGACGCGGGTAGTCCGCAGGGAGTGAGGCTCGCGCCTCGCCGCTGCAACCGGGGTTTCCTCAGGACCGATGATCTGCCGGAATCTCTCTCCACGTCCGGCGGTGGTTCAGATGCGCCGCCCTACCGGCTCCTAACGCACCTGCTCGACAGGGCTGGTAACTGTCCCTGCCGTCCACCGTGCCGCCAATGGC
>SEEL01000072.1 GCA_004144345.1 Hyphomicrobiales bacterium | reverse complement strand
ACTCAGCCCAACTCGCAGTCAGGATCTCCCTCCTCGGCGCGCAGCGCTGGGGAGGGGGGACCACGCGTAGCGTGGTGGGTGGGGTGGGCCGCGTCCACTGCGTCATCCCCGCGAAGGCGGGGATCCAGGGCCACGACCATGGTGCTGACTGCCCTGGATTCCCGCCTGCGCGGGAATGACGTGGTGGTTGGACAGGAGCCTTGGAGAATGGGGTCGCCCCCTCCCCGCTACGCGGGGGAGGATATGCCGACTGCGCCATCTGGGGCGGGCGGAAAAGAAAAGGCCCGGATTGCTCCGGGCCTTTTTGGGAATTGTAGAGCGCTGTTACAGGGTGCGCTGGACGCTTTCGACGCGGAAGCATTCGATGACGTCGCCGGCGCGGATGTCTTCGTAATTTTCGAAGGCCATGCCGCATTCCTGGCCCATCGGGACTTCCTTGACTTCGTCCTTGAAGCGCTTGAGCGTCTTGAGCTTGCCTTCGTGGACAACGACGTTGTCGCGCAGGAGGCGCACGCCCGCACCGCGTTCGACGATGCCTTCGGTGACACGCGTGCCGGCGACCTTGCCGACCTTGGTGATGTTGAAGACTTCGAGGATTTCGGCGTAGCCGATGAAGGTCTCGCGACGCTCCGGCTTGAGCAGGCCCGACATCGCCGCCTTCACGTCATCCACGAGGTCGTAGATGATGTTGTAGTAGCGGATTTCGATACCGTCGCGGGTGGCGAGATCGTTGGCCTGCTTGTTGGCGCGGACGTTGAAGCCGATGATGATAGCGCTCGAGGCGGCGGCCAGCGTGACGTCGGATTCGGTGATGGCACCGACGCCGCTCATCAGGATCTGGGCCGACACTTCGTCGGTCGAGAGCTTGTTGAGCGAGGCGTTTATCGCTTCGACCGAGCCCTGCACGTCGCCCTTGATGATCAGCGGGAATTTGCTGATGCCGGCGACCTTGAGCTGATTCATCATCTGCTCGAGGCTGGTGGCACCGCCACCGGCGGTCTTTTCGCGAATCTGGCGCTGGCGATAATCGGTGATTTCGCGGGCCCGGGCTTCGTTCTCGACCACCGAGAAGCGGTCGCCCGCGCTCGGCACGCCGGTGAAGCCCAGCACTTCGACGGGCGTCGAGGGGCCGGCTTCCTTGTCCTGCTCGCCCTTGTCGTCGATGAGCGCACGGACACGGGCGAACTCAGTACCGGCGACGAGGATGTCGCCGACCTTGAGCGTGCCACGCTGCACGAGCACGGTCGCCACGGCACCACGGCCGCGATCGAGCTTGGCTTCGATGACGAGGCCCTCGGCACGACCGTCACGCGGCACCTGCAACTCAAGCACTTCGGCCTGCAGCAGGATGGTTTCGAGCAGCTTGTCGAGACCGGCGCGGGTGACGGCCGACACTTCGACGTCGAGCACTTCGCCGCCCATCGATTCAACGAACACTTCGTGCTGCAGCAATTCGGTGCGGACACGGGTGGGGTTGGCCGAGGGCTTATCCATCTTGTTGATGGCAACGATGATCGGCACGCCGGCAGCCTTGGCGTGTTTGATCGATTCAATGGTCTGCGGCATGACGCCGTCATCGGCGGCCACGACCAGCACCGCGATATCGGTGGCCTGGGCGCCGCGCGCACGCATGGCGGTGAACGCTTCGTGGCCCGGCGTATCGAGGAAGGTGATCTTCTGGTTGTTGATCTCGACCTGATAGGCGCCGATGTGCTGGGTGATGCCGCCGGCTTCGCCTGAAACGACGTTCGCCTGGCGAATGGCGTCGAGCAATGAGGTCTTGCCGTGGTCGACGTGGCCCATGATGGTCACGACCGGCGCGCGATGCGTCAGATCCTCGGCCTTGTCGTCGGAGGGCACGTCATAGAGGCCCTGTTCGACGTCCGCTTCGGACACGCGCTTGACGGTGTGGCCGAGTTCGGTGGCGATCAGTTCGGCGGTATCGGCATCGATGATGTCGTTGATGGTGGCCATGCGGTCCATGCCCATCAGCATCTTGATGACGGTGACGCCGCGCTCGGACATGCGGTTGGCCAGTTCGGCGACGGTGATGGCTTCCGGGATAACCACTTCGCGGGCAAGCTTGGGCGCCTGCTGCTGGTTACGGCCCATCTTCTTGTCGCGACGGCGGCGCATGGCGGCCAGCGACGGACCGCGATCGCGATCGGATTCAGTGGTGGCCGACGAAACGGTCAGGCGGCCACGGGCAAAGGTGTTCTCGTCGCCGCGACGGTTGGTCGGACGCTCGGGCGTGGCACGGGCCGCGGCGCGGCGCTGTTCCTCGGTCTCGGGCGGACGGCCAGCGGCGGGCGGCACGGTACGGGTGCGGCGGCCATCGGCTTCGGACGGCGGGGTCGGGACGTTCGGGATGGGGGCGGGACCGCCGGGACGGCTGAAGGCCCCCGGACGACGGTCGGCACCCGGCGCACCCGGACGGGCGGTCGAGGGACCACCGGGACGGCGATCGGCACCGGGGCCACCCGGACGACGATCGGCACCGGGACCGCCGGGACGGCGGTCGGCACCAGGAGCGCCAGCAGGGCGGCGCGCCTCAAAGCCACCGGGACGGGCGGGAGCGGCAGCGCGCTCCTCGGCCTGCGGCGCGGGGGCGGGACGTTCGGCTTCGACGGTCGCGGCGGCCTGCGCTTCGGCAGCTGCGGCAGCAGCGCGATCGGCATCGGCCTTGGCGGCGGCTTCGCGGATTTCGCGGCGGCGCGCATCTTCCTCGGCGCGGCGCGCCTCGGCTTCGGCAGCGCGGCGATTGTCCTCGGCCTGGCGGGCGCCGGCCTGGGCCAGCACGCGGGCGCGGGCTTCGGCTTCAGCCGAGCTGAGGCCGGCATTGCGCGGCACATTGGAGGGGCTGTTGCTGCGCTGCGGCGGACGGCCACCATCGCGGCCAGACGGCGACGACGGGCGCGTCGAAGCGGGCGCGGCAGGGGCCGGGCGCGACGGCGCGGGCGCGTTGCCATGCGGCACGACGCGGTTCTTGCGCTCGACCACAACGGTGCGGGGGCCACGGGACATGCCCGGGCGTGCGCCAGCCGAAGGCCCGCCCTTGAGGGTCAGGGTCTTCTTGTGGGCTCCGTCCTGGGTCTTGTCGTCGCTGTCAGCCATAAAATCTCGTCTCTTTTCAAAGGTCAGTTGGCGATGTAACGGGCCAGCCTTTCGGCCCGTTTCACCGCTGTTTCACCTGCTGCCCCTTGGGTCGGCGCAGCATGTATCACACTTTCAATCCCGAGTGCCAAACCCAATTGGCCGGAATCGAGCAATTCGAAATGGGGGCGGTCGGCCCCCGGAAGGCCCTGCTCCTCCGCGGCTTTTGAGCTCGCCTTGAGGGTCGCCAGCATCTTCTTCTTGCCATCGCCGGCGGCGTCCGTGGCGGTCAGCAAAGCGATGGCCTGACCGGTCTCGAGGGCCGACTTCACTTTCATGGCACCGGTGAGAAGCTGGCCGGATTTCTTGGCCATCTGCAGCGCGTTGACGAAGCGCTGCTCCAGCCGGAGCCGGGTCAGTTCCGCCAGATCGGGCGGGACGGTGACATTGGTCTTGAGGCTTTTGGCGAAAGCCTTCTTCTTGATGGCCTCGGCCACCATAGCGCTGCCCAAACTGATCCAGACGCCGCGGCCTTCGGCCCTGGCGTCAGTATCAGGCACAAGCACATCGTCCGGTCCGACGACGAACCGGATGAGGTCGGCCGCGGGCTTCACCTCATGGGTGAGCGCGCAGCGCCTTTCGATCTCTTGCTTGCCGGGCACCGGGTGGTGGTCGCCCGCATTACGCGGGCGCTCCTTCCTCGGCACCTTCGGCATCATCTGCCTGCGGTGCGAGATCTTCTTCGCTGATCCAGCCGGCCTTGAGACGGGCCTGCAGGATCATCTCCTCGGCTTCCTCGCGGGAAACCGGGAAATCCTTGAACGTGCCGTCGAAGCGCTTCACTTCGCCATCCTTGCGTTCGGTCCAGCCGACGAGATCGTCGGCGGCGTTGCCGGCGAAATCCTCGACGGTCTTGATGCCTTCCTTGCCCAGCGCCACGAGCATCGCGGCATTGAGGCCGGGGATGTCATAGAGGGCATCCTCGACGCCGAGCGTGACACGCTCTTCGTCATTGGCCTTCTCGATGGCAGCCAGATAGTCGACGGCGCGGGTCTGGAGTTCACCGGCGGTTTCTTCGTCGAAGCCCTGGATCGAGGCGATTTCACTCACATCGATATAGGCGAGCTGTTCGACCGAGGAGAAACCTTCGGAAGCCAGTAGTTGGGCAACCATCTCGTCAACATCAAGGGCCTGCATGAACAAAGCAGAGCGCTCGGTGAATTCCTTCTGGCGGCGCTCGGACTCTTCGGCCTCGGTGAGGATGTCGATGTCCCAGCCGATGAGCTGGCTGGCGAGGCGCACGTTCTGGCCGCGGCGGCCGATGGCGAGCGAGAGCTGCTCGTCGGGGACCACGACTTCGATCTTTTCGGCCTGCTCGTCGAGCACGACCTTGGCGACATCGGCCGGCTGCAGCGCCGAGACCACGAGGTCGGCGATGTTGTCGGTCCACGGGATGATGTCGATTTTCTCGCCCTGCAGTTCGCCGACCACGGCCTGGACGCGCGAGCCGCGCATACCGACGCAGGCGCCGACCGGATCGATGGACGAGTCGTTGGAGGTGACGGCGATCTTGGCGCGGCTGCCCGGATCACGGGCGATCGAGCGGATGGTGATGATACCGTCGTAGATCTCGGGCACTTCCTGCATGAAGAGCTTGGCCATGAACTGCGGATGGGTGCGGCTCAGGAAGATCTGCGGGCCACGCTGTTCGCGGCGCACGTCGTAGATGTAGGCGCGGACGCGATCGCCATAGCGGTACATTTCGCGCGGGATCAGTTCGTCGCGGCGGATGATGGCTTCGCCACGGCCCAGATCGACGATGACATTGCCGTATTCGACGCGCTTGACGGTGCCGTTGACGATCTCGCCGACGCGATTGATGTATTCGTCATACATGCGCTCGCGCTCGGCATCGCGCACCTTCTGCACGATCACCTGCTTGGCGGACTGGGCGGCGATGCGGCCGAACTCGATGGGCGGCAGCGGCTCGGTGACGAAATCGCCGAGCTTGGCGGCGCCATTGCGCGCCTGGGCATCGGGCAGCGAGATCTGCTTGCCGGTCTCTTCGACCGCCTCGACCACTTCTAGCAGGCGCCACAGGCGCAGCTCACCGGTCTTGGGATTGATCTCGGCGCGGATTTCCGTTTCGGCGCCATAGCGGGTCTTGGCCGCCTTCTCGATCGCATCCTGCATCGAGGCGATGACGATCATGCGGTCGATCGATTTTTCCCGCGCGACGGCATCGGCGATCTGCAGCAGTTCGAGGCGGTTCGCACTAACGGCCATTTAGTTGGTCTCCTCGGAGATGTCTTCAGTATCAGTAGGATCGAGTTCTACCGTCTCGACGTCGTCGCCTTCGTCGATCGGATTTTCTTCCTGGTCGAGCTGCGCCATGTTCATGAGCTTGTCGGTCATGACGAGCTTGGCTTCGGCAATCGAGGCCAGCGGCAGCACGAAAAGCGGGTCGGTGTCCTTGGGGACATCGGGCAGCTTGACGGTAACGGTGTCGTCGGTGACGGCGTCGATGAGGCCGCGGAAGCGCTTGCGGCCATCGAGCGGATCGCCGAGCTCCACCTTGGCCTCGTGGCCGAGATAGGTGCGGTAGTCGCGGGCGCGGACCAGCGGGCGGTCGATGCCGGGCGAGGACACTTCGAGATGATATTCGCGGTCGATCGGATCCTCGACGTCGAGCACGGGCGAGACGTCCTTCGACAAGGCTTCGCAATCGGTGATGGCAAAGCGGCCCGTGGCGTCCTCGGCCATGATCTGCAGCGTGCAGCCATTCTCCTGCGTGACCTTCACGCGGACGAGGCTGTAACCGAGGCCATTGGCGACCGGCTCGACAATCGCGGCGATCCGCTGTTCGAGCCCGGTTTCCTTGACGTAGCGCTTTTCGTTCAGATCGAAGGTCAAACCGACCCCTTGGAATGCAAAAAGAGCGGGGGCCGGTCAGGGCACCCACTCTCGACTGAGAGCAATGATGTAGCGGCTATATAGCCCCGGAAGGACTGAAGCGCAAGATCAGCCCAGAAACGCCACCAAAGCGCGGGTGAATTCGGGGGAGGTGCGGGCAGTGGTGTGGTCGCCGGGGACGAGTTGGAGGCGGGCGCCGGGAATGGCTTTTGCCAGGACCTCCGGACGGATAGCCAAGGGATCGGCGTCACCGGCGAGGACGAGCGTGGGGATGCTGATGCGGTCGAGCGCGATGGGCCGGTTGTTGATTGATCGGGCCTGTGCGGCGAGGGCGAAGCGGTCGTTGCCGCGCGCTTCGGCGTTGCGGCGGAAGCCTTGGACGCCCTCGGGGAAGGAGGAGGGATCGTCGGCCAGCATCACTTCGGCGAGCACATTGTTGTCGAGGGACCTGGTATCGACGCCGCCCAACAGGACCACGGCCTCCCCGACGCCACCGATGGCCAGCCGCCGCAGCCGGGGCTCGCCGGTAGCGCAGAGGAGCGCGACGACCGCGCCCATCGAATAGCCGACCAGATCGAATTGCTTCAGGCCCAGATGGGACGCCAGAGCGCTCACATCGCGCGCCATCCGGGCCTCGCCATAGTGGGCCGCCTCGTGCGGCCGGTCGGAGGCGCCGTGACCGAGCGCGTCGATGCCGATGACTCGACGGCCGAGAGCCGCAAGGGCGTCAGCGATGCCGCAGGATACCCATTCGCTCTGCGTGTTGGCGGTGTAGCCGTGCTGCAGGATGATCGGGAAGCCGTCCGGCGGTCCGCCGAGCTCGTGAAAGGCGATGCGGAAGCCATCGCTGGTGGTGAAATGGTTCGGCATCGTCAGCTGGGCAGGCCAAGGCGGCGGGCCAGTGCGTCGGCCGTCAGGGTGCCCGCGCCGGCGCGGGTTTCGACCAGTTCGCGGCTCAGGTCGCAAAGGGCGGCGTTGAGCGGCGCCGGGACGCCGTGGAGGCGGCCGAGCAGCACGATTTCGCCATTGAGGTAGTCGGTCTCGATGCTGCCGGCGCCGCGCGTGAGGCTCTGGGTGGACGACCCGCCCACCCGATCGACGCCCTCGACATGCCCCATGCCCAATACGCCGACGCGGCGCGGCTCGGCAGGACCGATGACGACCCAATCGGTGATGCCGGCGGCGCGATAGACGGTTTCGGCTTCGGCTCGAACTGCGGCGTGGATTTGTGGGGCCTGCTTGCCCCCGCCGAGGGCGGCCTCGAGGACGTTGATGAGGTTTTCGAGCAGCTTGCCGTGCTTGGAACGCATCACGTCGTCCATCTGGATGACCGCGAAATTGGCCGCTCCGAGCGCGGCGGCGATTGCGGCGCTGGTGGTGTCGGCGCCGCGAGGGTAGCGGCCGATGTCGCAGATGCCGTGCCGGGGCTCGCCAAAGCAGGCGACCTCGCCGGGCACGATGTAGTCGGCCGGGATGAGCACCGTCATGGCGTAGACATTGGGGAACAGGCGCAGCGCCAGCCGCTCATTGTTGATGCCGTTCTGGGCGCAGACGATGGGCTGGCTGGAAACACCCGCCCGGTGGAGCGCCTGCAGCGCCTCGGCCGTGTCCTGCGACTTCATGGTGAGGAAGATCACATCATCGGGCCGGAACTCGATGTCGCCGGGCGCGGCAAATACCGGCAGGTCGATGCGATGGTCGGCGCCGGGAATGCGAAAGCGCAGCCCGTTGGTCCTGATGGCCTCGAGCATGGCGCCACGCGCAATGCCGATGACGTCATGGCCGGCGAGTTTGAGCGCTGCCGCGAAGCTGCCGCCGACGGCGCCAACGCCGTAAATGATGAACCGCATCAGATGTTCCCCAACGGCCCCACCCTAGCAGAGCTATTTCTCCCAGGTCACGTTCTCGACGTTCGCCCCAAGCTCCTTGAGGGTGTCGCGGAGTTCCCTGACCATGGGATCGGGGCCGCAGAGGTAGAAGTTCTGGCCGAAATCCTTGATGTGCTTTTCGAGGAATTTGGCGTCGATGCGGTCGTGCAGGAGGCTCGATTGCGGGTCGCCGGTGACGGTCCAGATGGTGTCGAGGTCCCGCATCGCCTCGAATTCGTCGCGCAGGATGATGTCGGCCTCGGTACGGTTTGAGGCGATGAGCGTGTGGCCGGCCATTTTCCGGTTGTGGTGGAGGTCGCGCAGGATGGCGATGAAGGGCGTGATGCCGGCGCCGCCGGCGATGAAGGTGCCTGGTCCCTTGTAGGTGATGGTGCCCCAGACATCGCGGATGACGAGGCTCTGGCCCGGCTTGTAGCCATAGAGGCGCTCGGTGACGCCATCGCCGCCGGTGTTGAAATAGCTCTTGATGGTGAATTCGAGATGCGGGTCGCCGGCCAGCGCGGTGAAGGTGAAGGGGTGCTTGTTGTCGCGCCAGCCCTCCTCGTCGAGCGAGACGTCGGTCGCCTGCCCCGGCTTGAAAGCGTAGCCCTCGGGCCGTTCGAGCGTGTAGCGGCGCACATTGTGGGTAATTTCGGCGATATCGAGGATTTTGACGCTGGGCATGGATCGGGCTCCCTGTGGCTCGTCCAAGCTAACGCCAAAGCCGGACCGAAAGCTGCGCAAACCGGCGTGATGGCTACGGTATCGCGGGGGAAACTGACCCCCCGGCGGGTGCGCGAGGCGCGGCGCCGTCCCTCACTCCGGCCAGCGTAACACTCTCAATTCATTGCGCAATTTCAAGCGATGCATGGGCGCATTTCGCGCCTTGCAGGAGGCCGGGGCCGGGCCGATCTCCCAGTCGTCCAACAAACGAAAGGGACATGACAAATGAAGACCACCGCATTCGCTCTCGCCGCCCTGATCGCCGGTAGCGCCATCGCCGCCCCGGTCCTCGCGTCCGACAGCTTCGACTCCGACCGCTACATCACGCTGCTCTCCTATGAGGGCGTCAACGCGATTGCCGTCGAGGATTACTGGCAGGACGCGCTCAAGGCGACCGTGAAGCTCGACGACGGCACGACCGTCTTCCGCTTCTACGACAAGGACAGCCTGCAGCCGGTCAATTTCGGGCGTTAAGCCTGTGCCCTGTCCGTTGCACGCGAAGATGCGCATCGGCCAAGAGGGGCCGGCACCTGGTGCCGGCTCTTCTCTATTTTGGGGCTTAGCGCAGGCCGGTGATGCGGATGTCGGGCTGCACGGGCCCGGCGATGCGGGCATCGAACAGCTGGCGGGCTTCGTGCACGCTTTCCCAATTGCTGGCGGCGAAATTCTCGAAGGCTTCGAAGACTTTCAGCGCCTCGACCCCGAGCGCGGTCAGGGTGTAGTCGACGCGCGGCGGGATGGTGGCGTAGCTGGTGCGCGAGATGAAACCGTCGCGTTCGAGGGAACGCAGGCTCGCCGTCAGCGCCTTTTGCGAAATGCCGCCGATCTCGCGCTGCAATTCGGAAAAGCGGCGCGTGTCACGGCGCAGATGCAGCACCACCGTCAGCGTCCATTTGCTGGCCCGGGTGGTCAGCATTTCGTCGAGGGCGATCCGACCGGCGGATTGACGCTGCCGCTGCATTGGTAACTCCGGCTAAACATACCCCCGGCGGGACATGTTGGGCGCCGGCGCGGAATTTCCAGATCAAACGCGCTGAAACTCGAAATAGAAGCTGATCATGCGGCCCTCGCGGCGGGCCTTCTGCTCGTAGCGGGTGGGCTGCCAGCCGGGATAGGGCACATGCCAGCTGCCCGGCTCTGGCGTGAGGAAGCGGAAGGTCGGCTCGCGCAGAATGTGGGCGAGCGTCCAGTTGGCATAATCCTCGATATCGGTGGCGAAGCGGAAAACGGCGCCCGGTTTCAGCACGCGGGCAAGCTCGGCGAGGGTGGTCGGCGAGATGAAGCGGCGCTTGTGGTGGCGGCTTTTCGGCCACGGATCGGGATAGAGCAGGAACGCCGCATCGAGCGAAGCTGGCGGCAATTTCACCAGCAGTTTCAAGGCGTCATCGGTGAAGAGGCGGACATTGCCGAGTTCGCGCTCGTCGATGGCTTCGAGCAATTTGGCGATGCCGCCCGAAAAGACCTCGCAGCCAATGAAGCCGGTATCGGGGTTTTCGGACGCGACGCGGCTCAGATGCTCGCCGCCGCCATAGCCGACCTCGATGGCGCGGCGGGACTTGCCGGCAAACAGCATGGCGGGGTCGAGGGTGGCTTCCGGCAGCTTGATCTCGAGCGCCGGCAGCAGCTCAGCATAGAGCCGGTCCTGCCCCTTATGCAGGCGCTTGCCGGAGCGGCGGCCAAAAAAGGCGCGCGGCTCGCCGTTTACGTTGAGGGGGTGGCTGTGCTTGTCGGACATGGGGCCCTGTTTCGGTCCGGTTGCCCGGAAAAGCAAATCCCCGCTCGCGCGGGGATCGCTGACGTTTTGATGGATCGGTGGATCAGGCCGCCTTCACCGCGGCCTTGAGGGCCGGGACGAGGTCGATCTTTTCCCAGCTGAAGGAGCCGTCGCGGCCGGGCTTGCGGCCGAAATGGCCGTAGGCGGAGGTCTTGGCGTAGATCGGCTTGTTGAGGTCGAGCTTGGTGCGGATGCCGCGGGGGCTCAGATCGAAGACATTGCCGAGCACGGCTTCGAGCTTGTCCTCGGCGACTTTGCCGGTACCGTGGAGATCGACATAGATCGAGAGCGGCTTGGCGACGCCGATGGCGTAGCTGAGCTGGATCGTGGCGCGGTCGGCAAGGCCGGCGGCGACGACGTTTTTCGCCAGATAGCGCGCGGCATAGGCAGCGGAGCGGTCCACCTTGGTGGGATCCTTGCCCGAGAAGGCGCCGCCGCCATGCGGGGCCGCGCCACCATAGGTGTCGACGATGATCTTGCGGCCGGTGAGGCCGGCATCGCCATCGGGACCACCGACAACGAATTTGCCCGTCGGGTTGACGTGCCAGACGGTGTCCTTGCCGATCCAGCCTTCCGGCAGGGCCTGGCGGACGTAGGGCTCGATGATCTTGCGGACGTCTTCGGAGCTCAGCGTGTCATCGACATGCTGGGTGGAGACGACGATCTGGGTGACGCCGACGGGAACGCCGTTCTCGTATTTGACGGTGACCTGAGACTTGGCATCGGGGCCGAGCTTGACCGCGGCGCCGACGCCGGATTTGCGGGCCTCGGTCAGGATCTCGAGGATCTTGTGGGCGTAATAGATCGGCGCCGGGAGCAGTTCGGGGGTCTCGCGGCTGGCATAGCCGAACATGATGCCCTGATCGCCAGCGCCGACGTCCTTGTTGCCCTTTTCATCGACGCCCTGCGCGATATCGGCCGACTGGCCGTGCAGCAGCACATCGATCTTGGCCTTCTTCCAGTGGAAGCCGTCCTGTTCGTAGCCGATGGCCTTGATGGCCTTGCGGGCGGTGGATTTGAACTTGGCCGGATTGACGATGGGGTGGCCGGCGGCATCGGTGAGAATCTTGCCGTCCTTGCCCTTCTTGAGCAGGGTCTCGGGGACGCGGACTTCGCCGGCGATGACCACGCGATTGGTGGTGGCCAGCGTTTCGCAGGCGATGCGGACCTGGCTGGGGTCCATGCCGGTCTTCTTGGCTTCGCGGAAGACGAGATCGACGATCTCGTCGGAAATCCGGTCGCAGACCTTGTCCGGATGACCTTCAGAAACCGATTCCGACGTGAAGAGATAGGACGACCGCATGGTCTGAAACCCCAAAAAATTGGCCAAAAGCGCGAAAAATCGCGTGGTTCGGCCGAACTTCTGTCACCGGCACGGCATGCCGTCAAGGCGGATATAAAGAAAGCTTGATATGTCCGCCGGGGCGTTGCGGGAAATCTATGCCCGGCGGGGTTTGCGGGTGCGCGTCAGGAGCGCCAGAACGAGGCCCAGCGCCAGGGCGCCGAGGAAGGGCAGATTGCCGAAGCGGTTGAAAATGGTGCCGCCCTCGACCTTGTTGGCGGGGACGACATCGAGCACGCCCGGCTCATAGGGGGTCAGGCGCGCGGTGACGCGGCCGAGCGGGTCGGCGGCGAAGGTGACGCCGGAATTGGTGACGCGCAGCAGCGGCAGGCCGCTCTCGACGGCGCGCAGCAGCGCGTGATGGGCATGCTGCGCCGGGCCGATGGAGCCATCGAACCACTCGTCGTTCGAGATGTTGAGGATGTACTGGGCATCGGCGGGATTGGCGCCGAGATCGCCCGAAAAGATCGCCTCGTAGCAGATGAGAGCGATGAAGGCGGGCAGGCCCGGCGGGCTCAGGAGGCGGCGGCCATCGCCGGGGGCCCAGCCATTGGTGCCGGGGACGAACTGGGTGATGCCGAAGAGCTTCCAGAAGCTGGCGAAGGGCAGATATTCGCCGAACGGCACGAGGTGGGATTTGTCGTAGCTCGCGACCACTTCGCCATTGGTGTCGATGACGAGGATGGAATTGTAGCCGGGGTTCTCGCTGGGATCGTCGGAGATGATCTCGGGCTCGCGCGGGGCGCCGGTGATGAGCGTCGTCTCGGGCGGGA
>SEEL01000071.1 GCA_004144345.1 Hyphomicrobiales bacterium | reverse complement strand
AGAGCGCACGGCTGCTGCTCAATTCGGCCACGGCCCGGGAGCCGGCAGGCCTTGGCAACACCAACGACCTCGTCGGCCGCAACCTGCAGGGCCATGTCTACCCGCAGGCTTGGGGCCTGTTCGACGAGCCGGTGCACGGGTCGGTGGGGCCGGGCGTTTCGATCGCGACGACGGCGTGGAACCACGGCAATGCCGGGATCATCGGCGGTGGCATGCTGGCCGACGATTTCGTGCAGCCGCCGGTGCTGTTCTGGAAGGCGGCGCTGCCGCCCGGGTTGCGGCGCTGGGGCCGCGGAGCGAAGGACTTCATGCGCCACAATTTCCAGCATGTGATGAAGGTCACCGGGCCGGTGCACGAGATCCCGACGCCGGAAGCGCGGGTCCGCGTTTCGGGGCAGGTGCGCGACGCCTGGGGATTGCCGGTGGCGCAGCTCTCGGGGCGCGTCCATGCCGAGACGGTGCGGACGGCGCGCTACATGTTCGAGCGGGCCAATGACTGGGTCCGCGCCTCGGGGGCCCGGCAGGTCTGGGGCACGCCGCCCAATCCCGGGTTGTCGGGCGGGCAGCATCAGGCGGGGACCTGCCGGATGGGCACGGACCCGGCCCATTCGGTCACCGATCCCTTCGGCCGCGTCTGGGGGCACGATAACATCTTCGTCTGCGACGGCTCGATCCATCCGACCAATGGCGGCTTCAATCCGGTGCTGACGATCATGGCGCTGGCGTTTCGCAATGCGACAAATGTGGCCGCAAGTCTTTGAATCGTCACGATGATGAACGCAAACTGAATGGTCGCCTCGGGTCAGGTTCAGGCGTTTTCGGCGATAGTCGGGCCTCGCAGCGTCACCTTTCCACCTACCAAATATTGGAGGCGATCATGCTTACTTTCACCAAGACCCTTCGCGCCGCAGTCGTCGGCCTTGCCCTCGTCGGGACCGCCGTGACGGCCATGCCGGCGCAGGCCCAGCCCAGCGTCCAGTTCGGCTTCTCGTTCGGCGACCGTGGCGGCGGCTGGTACGGCGGCGGCCGTCCGGACCGCCACTGCATGTCCGACCGTGACGTCCGGCAGATGCTGCGCTGGCAGGGCTATCGCGATATCCGCTTCACCGATCGCCGCGGTCGGATCGTCCAGGCTCGCGCCGAGCGTGGCCCCCGCGACTACCGGATCACCGTCGACAGCTGCCGCGGCCGCATCGTCGATGTGGACCGCATCCGCCGGCGCTAAGTGCCGCTGAACGCGGAGCTTTCGAGGGCCGTCCTGCGGGGCGGCCCTTCTTTTGGGCTGGCGGTATGCGAGCCGATGGGTACAGTTCTCCCGTGACGAAGGAGGCCACGCTGTTCAAGATTGCTTCAATTCTGCCGGCCATCGAGCCGATCAAAGTCGTCGATGTGGGGGCCATGTCGCTGGGAGAGGAGAACGATGTTTACGCCAATCTAGCTAGGTCAGCGTCCGTAGAGGTGGTGGGGTTTGAGCCGGTCGCGGCGGAACTCGAAAAACTCAGGGCGCTGCACCCCATCGGTCGAACCTATCTGCCCTATGCGATCGGTGATGGCGGCCGGCATACATTCCACGAATGCAACTTTCCGATGACGTCTTCGCTGCTCGAGCCCAACCACGACCTTGTGAACAGGTTCCAAGCGCTCGGCGAACTGATGCAAGTGGTCTCAAGCACGGAAATGGACACAAGGCGTCTCGATGACATCCCGGAGGTCGCCGGGACGGACTTTTTGAAGCTCGATGTGCAGGGCGCCGAGCTGATGATCCTCAAAGGCGGCGAGCGACTGCTAGATGACGTGCTCGTGGTGCATACTGAGGTCGAGTTTGTTCCGCTCTACAAGGACCAGCCCCTGTTCGGCGATATCGATAGCTACCTGCGCAGCAGAGGCTTTGCGTTTCACAAGTTCACGGGGATCATGGGCCGCGCATTCAAACCATTGATCTACAGGGACGACGTCTACTCCAGACTCAGCCAGGGACTCTGGTCGGATACGGTCTATGTGCGCGACTTCATGGGCTTTGATAGACTGTCAACAGCGAAGCTTCTGAAGCTCGCGGCAATCTTGCATGAGGTCTATAAGTCGATCGACTTGGCCGCGCTTGCACTTTCGTCCGCGGATGCGCGGGACGGAACGGCGCTGCAGCCGGCCTATCTGCAGGCGTTGAGCCGCCCGAATGGGTAAGGGTCTTGCCAAAGCGGGCGAACGGGACCACCTTTCTTGTATCGTCAACAATTGGAAGGAGGTGATCTGATGTCTCACACGAAATCGCAGGTTTCGACGGGTCTAGGATCGATGCGCTTCCTTACAGGGCAGTCCCTGTAGTCGTCGGTCGGTCCGCGCCTTGGAGGCAAGGACCAGACGAAATCGCGAAATCGGGAAGGGTCGCCAGAGTGGCGGCCCTTCTTTTTTGCCGCCGGAAACGCTAGGAGCAGCGCCATGAACGTTCATACGCCCGCTCAGAAACTGCTGCCCTACCAGTCCCGCCGGACCTTCGCGATCATCTCGCACCCGGACGCCGGCAAGACCACGCTCACCGAAAAGCTGCTCGCTTCGTCGGGCGCCATCCAGCAGGCGGGCGCCGTGCGCGGCCGCGCCAACCAGCGCTCGACCCGCTCGGACTGGATGGAAATCGAGCAGCAGCGCGGCATCTCGATCTCGTCCTCGGTGATGACCTTCGAGCATGAGGGGCTGACCTTCAACCTGCTCGACACGCCCGGTCACTCCGACTTCTCGGAAGACACCTACCGCACCCTCACCGCCGTCGACGCCGCCGTCATGGTCATCGACGTCGCCAAGGGCATCGAAGCGCAGACGCTGAAGCTGTTCGAAGTCTGCCGCCTGCGCGACATCCCGCTGATCACCTTCGCCAACAAGGTGGACCGCGAGGGCAAGGACCCCATCGAGATCCTCGACGAGATCGCCGACACGCTGGCCATCGACGTGTCGCCCATCGTCTGGCCGCTCGGCCAGGGCGTCGATTTCCGCGGCACGGTCGATCTCTACGGCCGCCGCGTGCTGTCGCCCTCGGGCGAGGTGCTGCGCGAGTTCACCGATCCCGACGAGTTGCTCAACGATGCCACGCTCACCGCCGATCCGGTGATCAAGGCGGCGCTCGAATCCTTCGAGCTGGCGCGCATCGGCTATCCCGAATTCGATCTCGAGATTTATCGCGCCGGCCATCTGACGCCGGTCATCTTCGGCTCGGCGCTCAAGACCATCTCGGTGCCGCAGCTGCTGCGCTCGCTCGGCACCTGGGCGCCCGAACCGCGGCCGCAGCCGGCCGAGCCCGCGCCGATCAATCCGGACGAGCCCAAGGTCACCGGCTTCGTGTTCAAGGTGCAGGCCAATATGGACGCCAACCATCGCGACCGCGTGGCGTTCCTGCGCATGTCGTCGGGCACCTTCCGGCGCGGCATGAAACTCAAGAACGTCCGTACCGGCAAGGAACTCGCCGTTGCCAATCCGATGTTCTTCTTCGGGCACAATCGCGAACTGGCCGATGAAGCGGTGGCCGGCGATATCGTCGGCATTCCCAATCACGGCACGCTCAGCGTCGGCGACACGCTCACCGAAGGCGCCAACATCAAGGTGACGGGCATCCCGAATTTCGCGCCGGAAATCATCCGCCGCGTACGCCTCACCGATCCGATCAAGGCCAAGCAATTGGCGAAGGCGCTCAGCGATCTCGCCGAGGAAGGCGTGGCGCAGGTGTTCCGCCGCATGATCGGCGCCGACTACCTCGTCGGCGTGGTCGGCCAGCTGCAGCTTGAAGTGCTGCAGGCGCGCATCCTCAAGGAATACAACGTGCCGATCTCGTTCGAGAACATCAATTTCGAGATGGCGCGCTGGGTTCGCTCCGACGACAAGAAGGCGCTGGAGCAGTTCATCACGGCGCAGAAACTTGAATTTGCCGAGGACAAGGATGGCGACCCCGTCTACCTCGCGCAATCGTCCTGGTGGCTCGGCCGCGCGCAGCGCGACAACCCCAAGGTCGAGTTCCTTGCCACCAAGGAACGGCACTGATTTTTCCAACGGAGTAGTACTATGACCATCACTCGCCTTCAGCCCGGCAAGCGCATGAGCCAGGCCGTCAAGCACGGCAACACCGTCTATCTCGCCGGCCAGGTTGCAGCCGATTACAATGGCACGATCGAAAAGCAGACCGCCGAAGTGCTCGAGGCCATCGACAAGCTGCTCGCCGAAGCCGGCACGTCGAAGTCGAAGGTGCTGAGCTGCCAGGTGATCCTCAACAATATCGGCGACTTCGCTGCGATGAACTCGGTCTATGACGCCTGGATCGACCCGGCCAATCCGCCGGCCCGCGCCTGCATCGAAACGCGCCTCGCGCACCCGTCGCTGAAGGTCGAAATCATCGCGATCGCGGCGCTCGACTAAGCACCGTCCGCCAAATTGACTCGAGTGTGACGCAACGCATTATTCAGCAGGCGCTTCATTGTGCTGCCGCCTGCTGAAGCCAATTTCAGCCGCATTATCCTCAAACCTCGTTTGTCGGCGTCCCGAAATGGGAGGACGATATGGGCGCGCAACTTCAGCGCGTCAGTAACATGGGAGGTTTTTATGGCTGACGTTCGTAAGGCGCTCGACCTCATCCAACGCTCGGGTGTCGTCAACACCAAGATGACGCTGGATGAGATCATCAAGATTTCGATCCAGCTCGAAGGGGTGGATGGCGATGCCTCCGCCGAATGGACCTTCATTGGCCCCAACTGGGTCTACAAGGGGTCGGGCCTGAAGGCCCTCAACGAGGACCTCATGCGCTAACGAGGAGGCGGGGAAATGTCTCCTGCTTCCCCGCCGCCCCATGGGCCCTATCTGTTCGAGCTGGCGGCGCCGGTCCTCGCGAGTTGCAGCGAAGGCGGCCAGGACGAACTCAAGCGTATCGCCGAACTGAGCATGGCGCTGCACTATGTGCGCCTGTCCTATCCGCCATCCCTGCTGAAGGCGACACGCGCTCGCGCCGTCGCGCGGATGCTGCTCGACAAGCTGGATGACGGGCAAATGCTGCGCCTGCTCGGTAATACGTTCCTGCTGCAGCAGCATGTGACGCCCTACATTTTCCTGCGCGCACCGCGCCGCCGCTCGACCTATTACGAGGGGCTGGTCGAGACCTTCCTTGCGAGCGAGCTGCAGGTGCGTGAGTGTACGCCCTACCGGCGGCTCGAACGGGCGCATCTGCTCTACAAGCTTGGCGCCGGCGACATGGATGATGTCAGCGAGGCGGCCATCTTCTCCGATGCGCAGCGGGTCTACTTCTTCAACCGCGACCTCTCCTACGCGCTCACCCACACGCTGCTGTACGCCACGGACTTCTCGACCCTCAGCCGCCCCGATCCGCGCGCCCGCTTTGCGTGTCTCGCCATCGCCGCCATGAGCCATGAAGCCAACGATGTCGATCTGTTCTTCGAGGCCAGCCTCTGCCTGATGGGGCAGGAGCTGCCGGCCGCCGTGTTGGCGGAACTGCAGCCGCTGGTGGCCGCGATGCGCGAGCGCAATCCGGATCTGTTCGCCATGGCCGATCCGCTCGCCGGCTACCATCCACTGCTGGTCTACGATCTGCTGCGCGGTGCAGCGCTCAGGCATCACGCCATCGACCTTGCCGACGAAACGCCCGAGCTTGACGCCGAGCCCGGATTGATCCGGCTTGCCGGGGCGCTCTGCCTGTCGCTCAAGGGCAAGGATCTGGAGCGCATCGAGAGCGCCTACGCGGCCTGGTGCGCGGCGGCGGGGCCCGAGCCCTTCGTGCGCGACATGGTCAAGACCCGCCTCGCGACGCTGCGCCTCCTCGCCAGTACGCACATCCTGTTCGAGCGCGAATTCGTCCATCTCGGCCGCCGCGATGCGTCGCTCTATGCCGAATATCTGGCGGCCATCGACGGGCTCGAGCAGCGGCAGGCCGCGCTGCTCGGCTGATCTCCCCGCGGGAGCGCTTCCCGTCCTGCCCCGCAGCGGCTAGAAGACACCGCTCAATTGGGGGAGATCGCATGAACACCCGCCGCCTCGGCAAGACCGGATACATCGTCTCGGAAATCGGCCTCGGCTGCTGGCAGCTGGGGGGCGATTTCGGACCCGTGAGCGACCAGGCGGCGGCCGACATCCTCAAGACCGCGCGCTCGCTCGATGTCAATTTCTGGGACACGGCCGATGTCTATGGCGGCGGCCAGTCCGAGGAGCGCATCGGCGCCTTCAAGGACAAGAAGAGCGTTCTGGTGGCAACCAAGCTCGGCCGGGGCCCGCAATTCGAAGGCATGGCCCGCTATACCAAGGAGCGCGTCAAGGACAGCATCACCGGCTCGATCAAGCGGCTCGACGTCGAGCAGCTCGATCTCGCCCAGCTCCACTGCATCCCGATCGACGTGCTGCGCGACGGCGAGATCTTCACTTTCCTCGACGATATGCAGACCGCTGGCCTCATCCGCCATTGGGGCGCCAGCGTGCAGACGGTGGAGGAGGGCATGCTCGCCTTGCGCGCAGCGAGCTGCACGACACTCCAGACCATCTTCAACCTGTTCCGGCAGGATGCCGTCGAGACGCTGCTGCCCGCCGCGCAGAAGCATGATGTCGGCATCATCGTGCGCCTGCCGCTCGCCTCGGGCCTGCTGTCGGGCAAGATGACGAAAACCACCATTTTCACCGCCGGCGACCACCGCAACTACAATCGCGACGGCGATGCCTTCTTTGTCGGCGAGACGTTCTCGGGCCTGCCGTTCGACAAGGGCGTCGCCTTCGCCGACGAGATCAAGCACTGGCTGCCCGCTGGCATGAGCCTGCCGCATCTGGCGCTGCGCTGGATCCTCGACCAGCCCGCCGTCTCGACCATCATTGCCGGCGTCACCCGGCCGGACCAGCTGCGCGCCAATACCGAAGCCAGCCGCATGGACCCGCTGGAGCCGGCGCTGGTCGCCAAGCTGCACGATTTCTACATCGAGAAAGTCCGGCCGGAAGTCCGCGGCGGCATCTGATTACGCCCGGCCCTTGACGGCGGCGTCTCCGCACCTATATGGTTCATTAGTCAAGTAATGAACCAGCGGAGCAGCGAGGTGTTCGATGACCTCTCGCCCATCTACCGGCAGATTGCCGACCGCATCAAAGCCGACGTCGCCTCCGGCGTCCTCGGTCCCGATGCGCAGGTGATGTCCACCAACCAGTATGCCAGCTTCTACGGCATCAACCCGGCCACCGCCCAGAAGGCGTTCCAGCAGCTGGTCGATGAGGGCGTGCTCTACAAGAAGCGCGGCCTCGGCATGTTCGTGTCGCCCGGCGCCCGCGAGGTGCTGCTGGCGGACAAGCGCACCCGCTATTTCGACGCCGTGCTCGGCCCGGCGCTCGATGAGGCCGACGCCATCGGCATCTCACCCGCTGATCTCCGCGACTTTCTCGAAGCCCGCATCAAGAGGCGCACCCCATGACCGCAATCCTCACCGCCGACCATCTGAGCTACCGCTACCGCGACGCCCTGGCGCTCGACGATGTCAGCCTCCACCTCGCGACGCCCGGTATCCACGGCCTGCTCGGGCGCAATGGCTCGGGCAAGACCACGCTGATGTCGCTGGCCTCGGGGCTGCGCCGTCCGACCAGCGGCGACATCCGGCTCAACGGCCAGCCGATCTTCGAGAACTATGCCGCCACCTCCGACATCTGCATCATCCGCGAGACCGGCGACACCACGTCGGAATGGACCGAGTCGATCGGCGATGGCCTGGCGCTGGCCCGCGACATGCGGCCCCATTGGGACGATGGCTACGCCAACAAGCTGCTCGACCGCTTCGAGTTGTCGGTGAAGCGCAAGGTGGATGAGCTGTCGCGCGGCGAGCGGGCGAAGTTCGCCTGCATCCTCGGCCTCGCGGCCCGGGCGCCGCTGACCATGTTCGACGAATCCTATCTCGGGATGGACGCCCCGGCGCGCTACGATTTCTACGATGGGCTGCTCGAGGATTTCATGGCGCATCCGCGCCTCATCCTCGTCTCCAGCCATCACATCGACGAGATCGCCAAGCTCTTCGAGGAAGTCATCATCATCGATCACGGCCGCCTGCTGCTGCATGAGAGCGCCGAGGCGCTGCGTGGCCGCGGCGTCACCGTCACCGGTGCGGCGGCCCTCGTCGACGGGCTCGTTGCCGGCCAGAACGTGCTCAGCGAGCGCAGTCTCGGCCCGACCAAATCGGTCGCCCTCTACGACGTCTCCGACGATTTCCGCGGCAAGGCAAAAGCCGCGGGCCTCGAAACCAGCCTGCTGCCGATCCAGGACATTTTCGTGCACCTCACGGCCAAGCGCGGAAAGGAAGTATCATGAGCCCTGCCAGCAACCGCCGCGAGCCGGCGTTCCCCAAGCGCGTGCTTGTCGATCAGGGCGCCTTCGCCCTCATGTCGTGGCCGGTCTACACGCTGTTCGTGTTCGCCGTGACCTTCGTCGTCTCGCTGTTCAACGACGTCAGCGCCAGCGGCTGGGACCTTGGCGGCCAGCCGATGCGCTGGTTCGCCTTCGCCATCGGCATTTATCTGGGCTGGTCGGTGCTGCAACTGCATGTGACGCATGGCGGCACGCGCAAGGGCTTCATGCTGCAGATGCTGGTGTTCGTACCAGTCTTTGCCGCGCTGCTGACGCTCATCTTTGCCCTCAGCTTCATGCTCGAGAGCGGCTATTACGCCCTCATGGGCTGGCCGCAGGGCATCGAGAATGGCGCGCTCTATGCCGGCCCGTTCGACCTGCCGATGGTGCTGCTGCAATATGTCCTGATCTTCGCGCTGTGGACCCTGGGCGGGCTCCTCATCGCTGCGGCGTGGTATCGCAGTGCCATCCTCGGCGCGGCCGCCATCCCGCTCGGCCTCGCCGCGGTCAGCGTCTCGGCGCTGGTCCTCGGCGGTGACGGCGACGGCCCCATGGTCTGGATCAGCCAGGTGCTGCCGGTCCAGCCCGGCCCGCTGGTCGCGACCATCGCCCATCTGCTGCTGGCGGCCCTGTTCGCCGGGCTCACCTGGCTGGCGGTGCGCAATGTGCCCATCCGCAGCAAGGCGGCAGCGGGCTAGATCCCGGCGGGCGGGCCTCGGCCCGCCCTTTCAATCGGGCGGCGCGCTCCTTAGATTGGGCTCAGACTTCCAGTGAGTGAGCCCAATGTCCGTGCATGCCGCCTTCGACCTCGTCCGTGACGAGACGATCCCCGAAATCGCGTCGAATGTCCGCCTCTACCGCCACAAGAAGACCGGCGCTGAGGTGATGAGCTACGTCAATGACGACGAGAACAAGGTGTTCGGCATCACCTTCAAGACGCCGCCCGAGGATTCGACCGGCGTCGCCCACATCCTCGAACATTCGGTGCTCTGCGGCTCCCGCAAATATCCGGTCAAGAAGCCCTTCGTCGAACTCATCAAGAGCTCGATGAATACCTTCCTCAACGCCATGACCTTTCCGGACAAGACGGCCTATCCGGTCGCCAGCCAGAACCTTCAGGATTTCTACAATCTCGTCGATGTCTATCTCGACGCCGTGTTCTTCCCGCTGATCTCGGAGGACACCTTCCGCCAGGAGGGCTGGCACTATGAGGCCGACGGCACGCAGATGCCGCTCAGCTTCAAGGGTGTCGTGTTCAACGAGATGAAGGGCGCCTATTCCTCGCCCGCCGCTTTGCTCGGCAAGGTCAGCCAGCTGTCGCTCTATCCCGACAATGCCTATGGCGTGAATTCGGGCGGCGACCCCAAGGCCATCCCCGATCTCACCTATGATTATTTCAAGAACTTCCACCGCAAGTTCTATCATCCGTCCAACGCCAAAATCGTGTTCTATGGCGACGATCCGGCCGATCGCCGCCTCGCCATGCTGGATGAATATCTGAGCCAGTTCGACGCCGCGCCGATCGACGCCACCGTCCGGCTGCAGCCGCGCTTCAGCGCCCCCCGGCACATCGAATCCACCTATGCCGCCAATGAGGCCGAGCCCGGCAAGAAGACCGGCATGGTCACCGTCAACTGGATGCTCGATGAGCTCGACAATCCCGAGACGGTGCTGGCGCTCAACGTGCTCGAACACATCCTCGTGGGCAATGCCGCCTCGCCGCTGCGCAAGGCGCTCACCGATTCCGGCCTCGGCGAAGGGCTCACCGGCTCCGGCCTCGCCGACGACCTGCGCCAGCCCTATTTCACCGTCGGCATGAAGGGCATCGACGAAGCCGATGGCGGCAAGGTCGAAGCGCTGATCCTCGAAACGCTGGCAAAGCTCGCCAAGGAGGGCATCGACCCGCTCACCGTCGAAGCATCGCTCAACTCCTTCGAATTCGCGCTGCGCGAAAACAACACCGGCTCGTTCCCGCGCGGCATGGCGCTGATGTTCCGCACCATGCGCAACTGGCTGCATGGCAGCGATCCGTTCGAGGCGCTCACCTATGAGACGCCGCTCGCGTCGCTGAAAGGCCACATCGCCGCCGGCGCGCGCCTCTTCGAAACGCTCATCGAGCAGCATCTCGTCAACAACCAGCACCGCACCACGGTGCTGCTCAAGGCCGATCTCAATCTCGCCGCCGAGGAAATCGCCGATGAGCGGGCGCGGCTCGATGCCGTGGCCGCCGGCATGGACGAGGACGAGCGCGACGACGTGGTCGAGATGACCGCCAAGCTCAAGGCGCTGCAGGAAGCCACCGATCCGCCGGAAGCGCTGGCCAAGATCCCGACGCTCGGCCTCGCCGATCTCGACCGCACCAACAAGCCGATCCCGATCGAGCGCGGCACGCTGGGCGGCGCAACGCTCTACACCCATCCGCTCGCCACCAATGGCGTGATCTATCTCGATCTCGGCTTCGATCTCCGGCGCGTGCCGGCCGATCTCGTGCCCTATCTGTCGCTGTTCTCCCGTGCCCTGTTCCAGACCGGTACGGCCAAGGAAGATTTCGTCTCGCTCACCCAGCGCATCGGCCGGTCCACCGGCGGCGTCGGCGCCGCGCGCTCGATTTCGATGCAGCGCGACACCACCTCCGTCGCGGCGTGGCTCTTCATCCGCGGCAAGGCGGTGCCCGACAAGGCCGACGAGCTGCTCGACATCATTGCCGATGTGCTGCTCACCGCGCGTCTCGACAATCGGGAGCGCATCAAGCAGATGGCGCTCGAGGAAAAGGCGGGCTTTGAATCCTCGCTCGCCGGCCGGGGCAATGGCATCGCCGCCGGCCGCCTCGGCGCCTCGCTCAATCCGGCCTCATGGGCCAATGAAGCGTCGGGCGGCGTCGCCTATCTGTTCTTCCTGCGCGATCTCATCAAGCGCATCGACAGCGACTGGGCCGGCGTCGAAGCCGCCTTCTATCGCCTGCGCGACCTGCTGATCGACCGCAATTCGATGCTCGCCAATGTCACGGCCGATGCCGCGCTGCTCGCCGGCTTCCTGCCGAAACTCGGCAATTTCGTCGGCCGCCTGCCGGCCAGTGCGGCTCCCATCAGCGCTTGGCCCGTCACGGCGGTCCGCAATGAGGGGCTCACCTTCCCGGGCCAGGTGAACTATGTCGCCAAGGGCGCCAATCTCTATACGCTCGGCTATGTCCACAGCGGCGCCACCGCCGTCGCCATGCGCCATCTCAACACCACTTACCTGTGGGACAAGGTGCGCGTGCAGGGCGGCGCCTATGGCGGCTCGTCGAGCTTCGATCCGCTCTCGGGCGGCTTCATGTTCACCTCCTATCGCGATCCCAATCTGTTGCCCACGCTCGCCGCCTATGATGGCGCGGCGGCGTTCCTGCGCGATGGCCTGGGCGAGCAGGATCTGGTGCGCTCGATCATCGGTGCCATCGGCTCCATCGACACCTATCGCCTGCCCGACGCCAAGGGTTTTACCTCGCTGATGTGGGAGTTGACCGGCAACAGCGACGCCAACCGCCAGCAGCGCCGCGACGAAATCCTCGGTGCATCCTCCGCCGATGTGAAGCGTTTTGCCGAGGTGCTTGGCGAGGTGGCCAAGGCAGGGCAGGTGGTCGTCCTCGGCCCCGAAGCCTCGATCAAGGCCGCCAATGATGAGCGCGGCAACTTCCTCAGCGTGACCAAGGTTCTCTGACCGATATGAGCGACTACAACGAGAAGATCATCGCCGATTTCGCGCGCACCAACGGCAAGCCCGGCGGCGGCATGCAGGGGCGTCCGGTGCTCCTGCTCCACGCCATCGGCGCCAAGTCCGGCATCGAGCGGACCAATCCCCTGATGTTCCACCGCGAGGGCGACGGCCCGTGGTTCATCTTCGCCTCGATGGGCGGCGCGCCGACGGACCCGGCCTGGTACCGCAATGTCGTCGCCAATCCCGAATTCGACATCTCGGTCGGCGACGGCACCAGGATCGACCGCGTCCCGGTCCGCGCCCGCGTGCTCGAAGGCGAGGAACGCCAGACCATCTACGCCACCCAATCCCGCAACTGGCCCCAATTCGCCGACTACGCCGAAAAAACCAGCCGCGACCATATCCCGGTAATCGAACTCACCCCGCGCTAAGCGGCAGTCAGGGATCGTCCCCGGTATTGCGCCGCGTGCCCGGCCGCCCCCCGCAAACGGGGAGGACGGGGCTCTGGATATCCTCCCCCGCGTGGCGGGGGAGGATATCCAGAGCCCCGTCCTCCCCGTTTGCGGGGGGCGGCCGGGCACGCGGCGCAATACCGGGGACGATCCCTGACTGCCGCT
>SEEL01000023.1 GCA_004144345.1 Hyphomicrobiales bacterium | reverse complement strand
ACCGGGGGCGGCACGGGAGCGACCGGCGCCGGCTGGGGTTCGGGCTCAGCCTCGGCCTCGATTTCGAACGCGACGTCCTCGGGATCGACCAGTTCCGCCTCGGCCGCCAGCATTTCGGCCATCGGATCGGGCTCTTCCGGCTCATCGAGATCGGAGAGCATGGCGGCAAAATCCATCGCCACGGCGGGCGCGGCCTCAGCCTCGGGGGCCGGCGCGGCGGCTCGGGACGGCACGATCTGGGCCTGGGACAAGGCGAGCGGCTCGGGAGCAGGTTTGGCGGCGGCAGCCGGCGGGACCGGCCGCGGCGCAGCAGCGGCAGGCGCTGGCGTACGTGCAGGGGTCGGAGGCGCCACGGAGGCATCGTCATCGGCAATGATCTGCCGGATGGACGACAGAATCTCGTCCATCGACGGCTCTTTGGTCGCCGGCTTATTCATAAAGGCCTCATTCCAAACCGGACGAAGAGCGCACTCACCGCAAACTGCACTTGATTCGTCACTCAATACTTTAAGCATTGATGGCGAATTACGCGACCGGCAACGCCCGGCAATGCCGGGGCTTCCCCAACTTTAGGGACGCGGGATCAGGGCTGGAATGGGAGCACCGGCGGTCGATCGACCGCCGGTAATCTGGCGCCGGTCAGTCGAGCGAGCGCAGTTCCTGCCAGACGTCTTCCACGTTGGCGATGTAGTCTTCGCCCGTGTTGACCTTCACATCGAGGCCGAGATCGGCGGCGGTCAGCCGGCCGGTCGCCGCGACGAGCGCGAAGGAGGCGATGGCCTTGCCGGTCGTCGCCTGGATCAGCCCCTCGCGGATGGAGGTCAGTTCCGACTGCGCGTTGAGCACGTCGAGCGTCGTCGACTGGCCGACATCGCGCGACTGCACTACGCCTTCGAGCGACAGTTCGCCCGACGCGATGGCCGTGTTGGCCGAGGTGATCTGCGCCTCGGCGTTCTGCAGCGAGCTCCAGGCCGAGATCACCGATTCCTTGATCTGGTCGCGGGTCGCCAGCGCGTCGACCTCGCTCTTGATCTGGCCGATATTGGCCTTGCGGATGGCAGAACCGTAGCGGCCGCCACCGTAGATCGGGATCGACAGGCTGAAGCTGGCCGAGGCGCGCGGCGTCGGATCGTTCGGCTGACCCATGGCGCCCGGGCCAAGCACCGAGCTGCCGATCGAGCTGGTGAAGTTCAGCGTCGGGCCGAACGCGGCATTGGCCGAGTCCGAATTGGCCTGGGCGGCGCGGATGCCGGCCTTGGCGGCCAGGATGCCGGGATGGCTGGAAACGGCCTGATCGATGGCCGATTGCAGGCTCTTGGGCATCAGCGTGCCGAGCTTGTAGCTCGACGTCAGATTGCGCGGCTTGTGGCCGACATAGCGCTCATAGGTCGCCTGGCTGGTAGTGAGGCTGGCGACGGCCGACTGATAGGAGGCCGTGCCCTGCGCGAGACGCGCCTGGGCCTGCGACACGTCGATCTTGGTGCCCTCGCCGATGTCGAGGCGATCCTGCGCGCTCTTCACCTGCGCCTGGTAGAAGTTCACGTTCTCCTGGCGCAACTGGACCAGCTGGGTGTCACGGATGACATTCCAATACGCCTGCACGACCGCGAGGAAGACGTTCTGCTCGGAGTTCTGCAGCGAGTAGCGGCTGGCTTCGGTGATGGCCCGCGCCGCCTCGATATCCGCGTCGCTCTTGAAATTGTCGAAGATGGTCTGGTTGTAGCTGAGGCCGACATTGACCTGCGGCGTGGCGTCGAACGGCTGACCGAAGGTGTAGCTATTGCTGCCCGTGACCGACGCGCCGATGGTCGGCAGCTTTGCCGACTTCGCCATGGCGATGTTCTCGGCGGTCGACTTCACTTCCAGCAAGGCCGACAGGATCGAGGGATTGTTCACATAGGCGCTGGTCAGCGCCTCACGAAGCGTCTCCGCATGGGCCAGCGCCGGCAATGAACAAAACACAAGGGCGAGTGCGCCCGCACGCACGCGACGGTAAATAGACATATAATCGGCCTCCAGGCGCTTTAACCTATGCCGCGCATGTGGCTGCTGCAACTTACGCTTTCGAGGGATGCTACGTACCAAAGTGAGATTCGCCCACCGCGTGTTGCACCGGCAACACAAGTTAGGCTCGATTTAGTAGTCTGCCCAGCGCGTTTGGGCAGACCCACCATGCGTCACCCGCAGAACCTCAGAAAACGAAACTGTCTTCGCGCGGCGCGGCGCCCGGGAGCGGCGGCAAATTGGCATTGAACTCGGCGCGGGCGGCAATGCCCTTGCCGGTCCGCACGAAAAGATGCGCCACGGCGGGCTTGCCGTCGCGCCCGATCAGCGCCACGAGCCGGCCCTCAGGCTTGAGCTGGTTGAGCAGCGTGTCGGGCACTTCGGCGAGCGCGCCTTCGATGACGATGACATCGTAGGGCCCCTTGGACTTGCCGGCACTCTCGAGCGCGCCTTCAACGATTGTGGCATTGGCAACGCCGAGTTCGCCGAGCGTCGTCCGCGCCGCAGCGGCGAGAGCCCCGTCGCTTTCGACCGCAACGACACTGTCGGCAAGGCGGGCGAGGAGCGCCGCCGAATACCCGGTGCCGGTACCGAGGACGAGCACCTTGTCGCTGCCCTCGATCGCCGCCAGCTGCAGCAGCTTTGCAAGGGGCGCCGGGGCGCCGAGCTTGCGGGTGCCATGGAGCGGCAGCACCGCGTCGGTGTAGGCCAGCGGGCGGCGCAGTTCGGGCACGAATTTTTCGCGCGGCACGGCGCCGAGGGCGGCCAGCAGCCGCCGGTCGGTCACGCCCGCCGTGCGGAGCTGGTTGTCCACCATGGTTTTGCGCGCGAGATCGAAGTCGGTCATGTCCGGCCCTGCTGAAGCATCGATGAACCCGTGCATAGCGCCGCCACCCAGGCGCGGCAAGCGCCCGCCGCCTTTAGTCCGCGCAGCCCCCCAGCAGGTAGCGCGCCGCAGCGGATGAGCCGCTGGCGGTAAAGGCATGGCGGCCGAAAACGAGCGTGCGGTCCTCCATGGCGCGGGCCTCGATGACGATGGTCTTCCGGGCACCCCCCGCGATCTCGGCCAGGCTCGAGGCGACCTCGCCGTAAAATTCGAGGAAGCCCGGACCGTTAGCCCTGCCGTTGACATAGGCATTGTCGACCTTGGCCACGGCGCGGCCCTCGAGCGAGCTGCTCCACGACACATCAAGCCCGATAAGCAACTCGGCAACGTTCAGCGGCGTGGAGGCCCCGACCTTGGCGATCCCATAGGCGAGGGCCGGCTTCAGCGGGGTGCAGGCCAGCCCCAGATAGGCGTCGCCATCGGTGCTACGGACGCCTATGATCCCCTTGCCGAAGCTCCAGGTATCGGCGCTGAACCCCGACGCAGCCTTGGCCACGCTCTCTGTCGCCAAAAGCGTCGGCACGGCAGCGCGCAGATCGGCCGGCGGCAGGTAGTCGTTAAAGAGCTCGCACTCGTAGTCGAGCCATGTACCGTCGAAACCATAGGGCTTGCCATTGGTCGCCCGGAGCCAGAACGCCGTGTAGCGCGCGTAGCATTCATCCCCGCCCTCGACGACATGGTACAATTCGTGGGCGATAAGCTCGGCACGGCTACGCGGCGATAGTTCGAAAAACAGCGGGCAGACCCGGAGCGTCGCCACCCAGTTCTGCTTGTCCGAATCGTCGTGACGGACTTGCCCCGCCGCCCCGCCCCCGCAGGTCTCGTCACCCGCGTAGCGCAATCGCATGTTGGTCTCGAACGTAGCTGAGACGAAGGGATCACCCTTGATGGCCGCGGCATAGGCCGTGAAGTCGAGGATGCCCTGGAAGGCTGCCCTCGAGCCGCGATCGAACGCCGGAAAATCTGCCGCGACCTCGCTGATCGCGGCTTCGACGATTTTCTGGCGTTCCGGCGTAAAGCCCTTGAACTCGATCGCCAGGGCACTGCCGGCGCCCAGCGCGAGAAAACCCAACACCCCCAGCAACGGCAATAGCTTCATCCAAGCGTCCTCCCCTCGCCTGTTGAAGCAAAGACGGAGGCGCCGCTCCATAGTCAGGACAGACTATGGACGCCTCCGCAAAGGCGACCGTGCTTACCTCACGATCAGCACCGGCACCTTGCTGCGGCTGAGGACTTCGGAGGCCTGGCTGCCGAGCAGCAACCGTCCCAGCCCGCGACGGCCGTGGGAACCCATGACGATGAGATCGGCATGTTCGGCTTCGGCCGTGTGCACGATCCCATCGGAGGGGTGCTGGCGGCGGATATGCTCGACCTCGACCTTCACCCCGACCGTATCGGCCGCAGCACTCGCCCGTGCGAGAATCGTCGTCGCGTCTTCCTCGGCGACGCGCTCAAGTTCCTCGAGCAACTCGGCCGTCGAAACCGTGATCATCTCGGCATTCGGGGCGAGGAGGACGGAGGGTTCGGTCACCGTGACGGCCTTGACCTTGGCGCCGGAGAAACGGGCCAGCGCGAGACCATGCTCCAGCACCTTGGCGGCCAGTTCGGACCCATCAATCGCGATCAATATCTGCTTATACATGGCGCACTCCTTTGTAATGCGCACAACGTACCGCAGGCGGCGGGCGCCGTCTTGATCGGGGTCAAATGTCAGGAAGGGTGCTGGAGGCCACGACCGGAATCGAACCGGTATTCACGGATTTGCAATCCGCTGCGTAACCACTCCGCCACGTGGCCTCTGCAACGGGTGGGGTGCTATACGAAAGCCTTTAACATATCAATCATCCAGCCTCCGTCCGGTGGGTTTTCCCTGATGTCCGATACTTCCCTGCCGCCCGCCCGCACCGGCCTGGTCGGCGACCTGGCCCAGCCGATCCTCGCCGGCATCCTTGCTGCGCTGGTTGGATTCTCCAGCACATTCACGCTGGTGCTGGCCGGTCCGGCCCATCTCGGGGCGAGCCCGGCCGAAGCGGCGTCGGGCCTGTTTGCGCTGTGCCTCGCCATGGGGCTTCTCAATGCCGCGGTCGCGTGGCGCATGCGGGTGCCGCTGAGTTTTGCCTGGTCGACGCCCGGCGCCGCCTTCCTGCTGACGCTGCAGCCGATCGAGGGCGGCTTTCCGGCGGTGACGGGGGCGTTCATCATTGTCGCACTGCTCGTCATCGCCTGCGGGCTGTTGCGGCCGCTGGCCAAAGCGGTGGCGGCGATTCCCCAGCCGATCGCGGCCGCCATGCTGGCGGGTGTGCTGCTGACCCTCTGCCTTGCGCCGGTGAAGGCGGTGGCCGAGGTGCCGGTACTGGCGTTGCCGATCATCGCCGCCTGGGTGATCGGGCTCAGATTCGCCCGACGCTATGCGGTGCCGCTCGCGGTTGTCGTCGCCGCGATCGTCCTGGCGCTGAGCGCCAGCATCCCCGAGGGCGCGGTGGCCTTCAGCTGGCCCACGCTGAGTTTCGTGGCGCCACTGTTCACGCTCGATGCGCTGGTGAAGGTCGCCCTGCCCCTCTTCGTCATCACCATGGCGTCGCAGAACCTGACCGGACTCGCCGTGATGCGCGCCAATGGCTATGCGGTGGATGCCGGTCTGCCCTTCGTGCTCACGGGGCTGGCGAGCGGCGTCATTGCGCTGTTCGGCGGCCTGACCGTCAATCTTGCAGCCATCACCGCCGCCATCGCCGCCGGACCGGAAGCGCATCCCGACCCGGCCAAGCGCTGGGTCGCGCCGGTCGCCGCCGGCATGAGCTATTTCGGCCTGGCGCTGCTGGCGACATTGGCTGCGGCCTTCATCGCCGCATCGCCGCCGGTGCTGATCCAGGCCGTGGCGGGGCTCGCGCTGCTGCCGAGCCTCGCCGGCGCGCTCACGGGCGCGCTAGCTGACGAGGAGGCGCGGCTGCCGGCCATCGTGACCTTCGTCACCACGGCGTCGGGCATTACCCTGCTCGGCATTGGCGGGGCGTTCTGGGGGCTGCTGGCCGGGATCGCCTTGCAACTGGTGCTGCGGCGCTGGAGCAAGGCGTGACACGCATCGCCGCAGTCATCCTCGCGGGGGGACGTGGCGAGCGGCTCGGTGGCATCAACAAGGCGCTCATCGAGATCGGCGGGCGCCGGCTCGTGGACCGGGCGATGGGGGCCGTGCAGGGTTGCGATCCGCTGCTGCTCGCCGTCGGCGGCGCCGATTTCGATCTCGCCGGACCGATTCATGTGCCGGATCTCGCGAGCGACTATGCGGGGCCGCTCGCAGGCGTCGCGGCAGCTGTGGCGCGATTGCTGGCCGACCCACCCGATCTGTTGCTCTCGCTGGCCGTGGATACGCCGTTCTTTCCGGCGGACTTCCTTGAGCGCGCCCTGCCCCGGATCGCCGGTCACAGCGTGGTGCTGGCGGCCTTCGCCGGGCAGGATTACCCGACCAACGCCCTATGGCGCTTCGACTCGATCCGCCTGCTGCCTGCCGGACTAGCCGATAGCACCGCGCCGCACAGCCTCAAGCGGTTGGCCGCAACAATTGGTGCGACGCGGCTCGACTATGCCGATCACACCGATTTCGACCCGTTTCTCAATGCCAACACCCCGGAGGAGCTGGAGAATTTGCGCTCCCGCGCCGCCCGAAAAGCTTAACGGCAAAATGGGGTTGGCAAAGCAAATCAAACCCGCTACATCGGCGCCTGCCTGAGGGCGCCAGAGCATTCCGCGGTAGCTCAGTTGGTAGAGCATTCGACTGTTAATCGAATGGTCCTTGGTTCGAGTCCAAGCCGCGGAGCCACTCTTCCCCACATCGTCGCCGGAACGGTTTAGCCGTTCCACTTCATATGCATGTAGACGCCGCCGGCCTTGAGCTCGTCGAGCATCTGCTGCAGGCGCTTGTCGCGCGTCGCGGGCAGTTTGGCGCGGGTGATCCAGCCGACATAGTCGTTCTGCTGGTAAGGCGGCCGGTCACGATAGGCGCGCATCAGTCCTTGTTTGGTCAGCGCGTCCCGCATGTCGTCGGGCATCTCGTGGATTTCCCGGCTCATCCGGCTCGTATCGAACTCTGCGTCCATGGCTCACCTCTCAAGGAGAACAAATCGCGAACTGGCCGGCGTGTCAAGAAGCGGCCGACGGGCGCATTCCGAAAATGAGCGCGAGGGGCGTATGCTCGCTTCGACTCAGAGGGAGGCGCCGTCGATGTCCTTTGGCCAGAGCGCTGAACTGCTTGCCCGCATCCAGTTCGCTTTCACCGTCTCGTTCCACTTCATCTTCCCGGCCTTCTCGATCGGGCTGGCGAGTTACCTCGCGGTGCTCAACGGGCTTTGGCTGTGGAAACGCGACGCAACCTTCCTGAAGCTCTTCGACTATTGGAAGACGGTGTTCGCCATCACCTTCGGCATGGGCGTCGTCTCCGGCATCGTGATGAGCTACCAGTTCGGCACCAACTGGGCGGCGTTCTCCGACAAGACCGGACCGGTCATCGGCCCCCTGATGGGCTACGAAGTGTTGACGGCGTTCTTCCTCGAGGCCGGCTTCCTCGGCATTGCCCTGTTCGGGAGGAAGCGCGTCGGCAATGGTCTCCATATGTTCGCGGTCGCCATGGTGGCGGTGGGCACACTGATCTCGGCCACCTGGATTCTCGCCGCCAACAGCTGGATGCAGACGCCGGCCGGCTACGCCATAAATGACCAGGGCCAGTTCATCCCGGTAGACTGGTGGGCCATCATCTTCAATCCGAGCTTTCCCTACAGGCTCGTTCACACCGTTCTGGCGGCCTTCCTGACCACGGCGTTTGCCGTCGGTGCGGTAGGTGCCTTCCACTTGCTGCGCGACAATTCGAACCGTGCGGCCCGGGTGATGTTCTCGATGGCGATGTGGATGGCGGCTATCGTCACGCCCATCCAGATTTTCGTTGGCGACCAGCACGGACTCAACACGCTCGAGCATCAGCCGGCCAAGATAGCGGCGATGGAGGGCCATTACGAAACCCATGTGGGGGCGCCGCTGATCCTGTTCGGGATCCCAGACGACGCAGCTGGTGAGACCAAGTATGCGCTCGAAATTCCCAAGCTCGGCTCGCTCATCCTCGGCCACTCTTTCGACGCGGAAATCAAGGGACTGAAGGCTTTCCCGCCGGACGAGCGCCCGCCCGCCTTCATCCCGTTCTGGACCTTCCGCATCATGGTGGGCCTCGGCGTGTTGATGCTGGTGGTGGGGATGTGGTCGCTCTGGGCGCGGTTCAGAAAGACGCTCTACAGCGCGACATGGCTACATCGGGCAGCCCTGCTGATGGGCCCATCGGGCTTCGTCGCCGTGCTCGCCGGCTGGTACACCACGGAGGTTGGGCGACAACCCTACACCGTCTACGGGCTGCTCCGCACGTCGGACAGCCTCTCCAATATCGATGCCGAGGCGATCGGCGCGTCGCTGGTGGCGTTCATCCTCGTCTACTTCGTCGTCTTCGGCGCCGGCGTGTTCTACATCCTGCGCCACGTCGCCATGACGCCGGAGGCAGAGGACGGCCTCTTGCATGAAGGGCCGACGCGCGCCGCCGGCATCACGCCGATCCAGCAGCTCGAGGCGGAGGGCAATCCCAATGTTTGAACTGAGCTTCATCTGGGCGGGCATCATCGCCTTCGCAGTGCTGGCCTATGTCGTCCTCGATGGTTTCGACCTGGGCGTTGGAATCCTGTTCCCGTTCTTCGCGGAACAGGGCGATCGCAATGTGATGACCAATTCCGTGGCACCGGTCTGGGACGGCAACGAGACCTGGCTCGTGCTGGGCGGCGGCGGCCTGATGGCCGTCTTCCCTCTCGCCTATGCAACCGTGCTGCCAGCGCTCTACGTGCCGATCATCTTGATGCTGTTGGGCCTGATCTTTCGTGGCGTCGCCTTCGAGTTCCGCTTCCGCACCAAGCGCTGGCGCCCGGTCTGGGACTGGGGCTTTGCCATCGGTTCGACCACGGCGGCATTCATGCAGGGCATCGCCCTGGGCGCGCTGGTGCAGGGCATCGAAATTGCGGATCGCAAATATGCCGGCGGTTGGTGGGACTGGCTGACGCCGTTCTCGATCGTCACGGGCGTCGCGGTGGTGGTGGGATATTCGCTGCTCGGTGCGACCTGGCTCAACCTCAAGACAACGGGAGAACTGCAGGCAAGGGCACGGCGCATCTCGATGATAGCAGGCGTCGGCACGCTCGCCCTCATCGGCGCGGTGAGCCTCTGGACGCCGTTCCTTGAACCGATCTATTTCGAGCGCTGGTTCCAGTGGCCGACGGCCTTCTTCTCGGCCTTTGTGCCGTTGCTGCTGGCCGTGTGCGCCTTTGGCCTCTGGCACGGGCTGACCACTGACAAGCATCTGCAGCCCTTCCTCAGCGCCCTTGGCCTGTTCGTGCTGAGCTTCGCCGGCCTTGGAATAAGCTTCTACCCCTACATCGTGCCCGGTGCCCTCACGATCGCCGAGGCGGCCGCGCCGGATGCGTCGCTAAGCTTCCTGCTCATCGGAGCGGCGGTACTGGTGCCGATCATCCTCGCCTACACCGGCTATGCGTACTGGGTGTTCCGCGGCAAGGTGGACCCCAATGAGGGCTACCATTGATGGGCGAGCGGGCGAACAGGCTGTTTTGGTTCGTCGGCATCTGGCTCGGCGGGGTGATGCTGGTGGGCATCGTCGCCTACGCCATCCGGCTGATCCTCAAGGGGTAATCGTTAGCGCTTAGGGTTAACCCGCTGAAGTCAAACGTGATCCAGTAGAGTATCGCTTTAGGATGCCGTTAATGTTAAGTTAACGGCAGGTCAGCCATCCGGCGGACCGAACTCCTGGCGGCGAGCGGCGCGCCACCTCGCTTTGTTGAGGTGTAGTATGCGGTATTCGTCTGTCTTCCGGCTGCTGCTCATGGCAGCAGGCCTTGCTGGTCTGTCGTTCGCGGCAACCCCCGCGCAGGCTGATCGGCCGACCGTTCGCGAGCAGATCCAGCACTATCTCGAATGTCTCGACTGGATGTTCAACGACCCTGCCCGGCACGCGATCGAATGTGCGCCAGGGCATGAGTACTTCATTCCCGAGGACAAGCTGGGCGATGGCAAAGCCCGCTGCCCCGACTACATTCCGTCCGCCTATCTACAAGTCGGCCGATATGATCACTGCCCGCCGCCGTGCGACGATCGGGTGGGATACGTCGGCGTGACGTATGACAATTGTTACGAGCCGTGCACCGAGAAGTCCGCCTTCCTGCGCACGAACGGCTACGATGGCTGCAATGAGCCTTGCTACCCGCAGCAGGGTTCCCTGACGATCGGGCCAACTCCGCAGCTACGGATGCTGATGCCGGTCGCCTATGACCCGGAATGCCCGGTCATCGCGCCGCTCGCCCCGAACGAGTTGCAACTGTTTGAGATTTAGGACTTTGCGATGGCCGGGCTACCGCACGCCGCGCGGTAGCCCGGCCGAGATTCAGATGGTGTAGCCAAGACCCCAGCCGAAGATCTGGGCATAGAGTTGCTCGGCCATCTGCTCCGGCGTTTCTACGGCACCATGCAACACGATTTCGGGGTTCTCAGGCGCCTCGAACGGGCTGTCGATGCCGGTGAAGTTCTTGATCTCGCCACGGCGGGCGCGAGCGTAGAGCCCCTTGGGATCGCGTGCTTCGCAAACCTCAAGCGGCGTGTCGACGAAAACTTCCGTGAACTGGATGTCGCCGGCGATCTCGCGCGCCAGACGCCGCTCGTTGCGGAACGGCGAGATGAAGCTCACGATGACGATGAGGCCGGCGTCGGCCATGAGCTTGGCGACTTCCGACACGCGGCGGATGTTCTCGACACGCGCCTCGTCCGTAAAGCCCAGATCCTTGTTGAGGCCGTGGCGAACATTGTCGCCGTCGAGGATGTAGGCATGACGCCCTTCCGCGGCGAGCCTCTTCTCCATGAGATTGGCGACAGTCGACTTGCCCGAACCGGACAGGCCGGTGAACCAGACGATGGCCGGTTGCTGCCCCTTTATGGCGGCGCGCACGTCGCGGTTCACATCGAAGGACTGCCAGGAGAGGTTCTGCGCGCGGCGGAGACCAAAATCGATGACTCCGGCACCCAGCGTCGCATTGGAGATGCGGTCGATCAGGATGAACGCACCGGTCAGGCCGTTGCTGGCATAGGAGTCGAAGGCGATCGCCTTGTCGGTGGCGATAGTGAGCGTGCCGACCTCATTGAGCTCCAGCGTCTTGGCCGCTGACTGCTCCAGCGTGTTGACGTTGGTGCGGAACTTCAGGTCAGTGATCGCGGCGGGGATAAGCTGCGTCCCGATCTTGAGCAGATAGGAGCGGCCCGGCAGCGCCGGCTCGTCACTCATCCAGACCATGCGGGCCTGGAACTGGTTGGAGAATTCCGGCGTCTCGCCGGGATGACTGAGCACGTCGCCGCGCGAAATATCGACCTCGCGATCAAGGACGAGCGTCACCGCCTGCCCGGCAATGGCATGCTCCAAGTCGCCATCCATGGTGACGATGCGCGTGACCTTGGCCGGCTTGCGCGACGCGGCGATGAGCACGTCATCACCGACCTTCACCGTGCCTGAGGCGACGGTGCCGGAGAAGCCGCGGAAGTCGAGATTGGGACGGTTCACCCACTGCACGGGGAAACGCATCGGCTTGGCCGTGCGGTCGGAGGCGACCTCGATGGTTTCGAGATAGGGTACGAGTTGCGGGCCGGTGTACCAGGGCATGGCCGCCGACGGGGCGAGGATGTTGTCGCCCCTCAGCGCCGAGACGGGGATCGCGGCCAGCGTCTCGAAACCGAGCGTCTTCGCAAAATCGCGATACTCCGCCTCGATGGCGTTGAATGTCGCAGCGTCATAGCCGACGAGGTCGATCTTGTTTACGGCGAGGACGACATGCTTCACGCCGATGAGGCTGAGGATGAAGCTGTGGCGCCGCGTCTGCGTCAGCACGCCCTTGCGTGCATCGATGAGGACGATGGCCAGATCGGCGTTTGACGCGCCGGTCGCCATGTTACGCGTGTACTGCTCATGGCCGGGCGTGTCGGCGACGATGAATTTGCGCTTGTCGGTCGAAAAGAAGCGGTAGGCGACATCGATGGTGATGCCCTGCTCGCGCTCGGCGGTGAGACCGTCGACCAAGAGCGAGAAGTCGATGCCTTCATCGCCCACGGTGCGGTTGTGGCTCTCCTTGCGGAGCGAGGCGAGCTGGTCATCGAGGATCAGTTGGCTGTCATAGAGCAGCCGGCCGATCAGGGTGGACTTGCCGTCGTCGACACTGCCGCAGGTGAGGAAGCGAAGGAGCGTCTTGCCGGTCTGCTGGGCAAGCCACAGATCGAGATCATTGTCGGCGGAGCGGATCGGCGCGGCAGCGTTCATCAGAAATAACCCTCCTGCTTCTTCTTTTCCATCGAGCCCACGCTGTCGCTGTCGATGAGCCGGCCCTCGCGCTCGGAGGTACGGGAGGCCTGCATCTCCATGATGATCGAGGGCAGATCGGCCGCCGTCGAACGGATACCGCCAGACAGCGGATAGCAGCCGAGGGTGCGGAAGCGGACCATCTCGTCGCGGGGTGTCTCGCCCGGCTCGAACTGGAAGCGGTCGTCATCGACCATGATCAGCGTGCCGCTGCGCTCAACCACGGGGCGAGGGCGGGCGAAGTAGAGATCGGGGATCGGGATGCCCTCGGCGTAGATGTAGGTCCAGACGTCGAGCTCGGTCCAGTTCGAGATTGGGAAGACGCGCATGCTCTCGCCCGGCGCGAGGCGCGTGTTGAAGATGCGCCAGAGTTCGGGGCGCTGGTTCTTGGGATCCCAGGCGTGTTGCGCGTTGCGGTGCGAGAAGATGCGCTCCTTGGCGCGGGATTTCTCCTCGTCGCGGCGTGCACCGCCGATTGCGGCGTCATACTTGCCGGCATTGAGCGCCTGGCGCAGTGCCTGGGTCTTCATGATGTCGGTGTGAACGGCCGAGCCGTGGACGAACGGATTGATCCCGGCCGCCAGGCCCTCGGGATTGGTGTGGACGATCAGATTGAGGTCATGCTCGCGCGCCATGCGGTCGCGGAACTCGATCATCTCCCTGAACTTCCACTTGGTGTCGATGTGGAGCACCGGGAACGGCACACGGCTCGGGAAGAATGCCTTGCGCGCCAGATGCAGCAGGACGGAAGAGTCCTTGCCGATCGAATACATCATCACCGGCCGCTCGAAGCTGGCCGCCACCTCACGGAAGATCTCGATGCTCTCGGATTCAAGGGCCTTGAGGTGGCTCAGGCTGGTGGGTTCGGTCATGCAGGTGAAAGGTCCGGCTGAAGTGGCGCGGGGAATACGCTTTCAAATTCACCGCCGCAAGCGGCAATAGACTACCATAAAAGTGAACTATTCCGAGACTTTGCGCGTAGCAGCTAAAGGCAAGTTGCTGCTTGTCACAAGGGTACGGGGGCCGGAACGCCCCCGGCCAAACCCTGCGCAAAAGGAAAAAGCATTTCATGGCCGCAAACACGCTCGTCTGGCTGCGAAACGACCTCAGGGTTCGCGATAACCCTGCCCTGTCGGCGGCTCTAAAGCGTGGCGAGCGCGTGGTGGCCGTCTATGTCGCCGAGACCGACAAGCGGCTCCGGGCCCGCGGTGCGGCGTCGCGCTGGTGGCTGCACCACAGCCTCACGCCCATCGCGGCGGACCTCGCCGCGATGGGCGTGAGGCTCGAAACGGTCTCCGGCTCGATCCTCGACGCGGTGGCCGAGCACGGGCCGCAGGCAGTCTACTGGAACCGGCGTTACGCCCCGGCGGAACGCGAGGTGGACGCACAGATCAAGGCGACGCTGCGCGAAACTGGCGTCGAGGCGGAGAGCTTTGCGGGTAACGCGCTGGTCGAGCCATTCGATATCGCGACAAAGACCGGTACCCCTTACGCGGTCTACACGCCGTTCTGGAATGCGCTGCGGGAGCGCGACATTGCCGCGCCGCTTCAAGCGCCGCACAGGCACGGCGAGCCAGTCGCGCCGGCACCCGCGGATACCGCTTACAGGACTCCGGCTTGGGCCCGGAAGTTCGAGCAGTACTGGAAGCCTGGCGAAGCGGCGGCCCGCGACAGGCTGGCGGATTTTCTCGACCGGATCGAGGCCTATCCAGAGGGGCGCGACTATCCTGCCCGCGACGCAACGTCGACGCTGTCGCCCTATCTCGCGCATGGCGAGATCAGCGCCCGACAGGCCTGGCATGCGGCGAGGGCTTTGGCCGAGCGGGAGCCCGGCAGGGCCGGCGGGGTACAGAAATTCCTGATGGAACTTGCCTGGCGCGACTTCAACATCCACCAGCTTTACCACCGCGAGGACATTGCCACGGTGCCGATGCAGGCCAAGTTCAGGCACGTCAAATGGCGACGCTCGGATAGCGACCTCCAGGCCTGGCAGCGCGGCGAGACGGGGATCGCCATCGTCGATGCGGGGATGAAGGAGCTATGGGAGACCGGCTTCATGCAGAACCGGGTGCGGATGCTCACCGCCTCGCTGCTCGCCAAGAATTTGCTGATTGACTGGCGGCTGGGCGAGCAGTGGTTCTGGGATTGCCTTGTCGACGCCGACAGTGCCAGCAATCCGGGCAATTGGCAGTGGGTCGCAGGCTGCGGCAACGACGCAGCGCCCTATTTCCGTATATTCAATCCGGACACACAGGCCGGGAAATTCGACCCCGGCGGGGACTATGTCCGGCGCTGGGCGCCCGAACCGCGCGAGCCGATCGTCGATCTCAAGACGTCGCGCGAGCGCGCGCTGGCCGTACTCAAGGCTGCAAGCTAATACGCGCCGCAGGGGCCGAAAGCGGTAGAGAGTTGCGCGCCGGGGCGTGCTGGCGAAAATCCCATATCGTGCGGGGCTTTGGCGCTTGTCGGGTGGCGGAGCCGTGCCTAGAAAAGGCGCCATGACCAAGCACCTCGACGTCCTTTCCGCCATCGGCAACACGCCGCTGATCCGTCTTCGCCGGGCCTCCGACGAGACGGGCTGCGAAATCTGGGGCAAGGCCGAATTCCTTAACCCCGGCCAGTCGGTGAAGGACCGCGCGGCGTTGTTCATCATCCGCGACGCGATCAGCAAGGGCCTGCTGAAGCCGGGCGGCACGATCGTCGAAGGCACAGCAGGCAATACCGGCATCGGGCTGGCGCTGGTCGCCAATGCCATGGGGTTCAAGACGGTGATCGTCATCCCCGAAACGCAGAGCCAGGAAAAGAAGGACGCGCTGACGCTGCTCGGCGCCGAACTGATCCAGGTGCCGGCCAAGCCCTACAAGAACCCCAACAACTACATCAAGATTTCGGGCCGGTTGGCGCAGAAGCTGGCGGCGGAACTGCCGAACGGGGCCGTCTGGGCCAACCAGTTCGACAATGTCGCCAACCGCCAGGCCCATATCGAGGGCACGGGCCCGGAAATCTGGGAGCAGACCGGCGGCAAGATCGACGGATTCATTTGCTCGGTCGGCTCAGGTGGGACGCTGGCCGGTATCTCGACGGCGCTGAAAGCGCGCAGCAAGAACGTCCACATCGGTATCGCCGACCCGGAGGGCGCCGCGCTCTTCAATTACTTCGCGCATGGCGAACTCAAGTCCGAGGGAAATTCGATCACCGAGGGCATCGGCCAGGGACGGATCACAGCCAATCTCGAGGGCATCGAGGTCGACCGGGCCTACCGGATTTCGGATGGCGAGGCCCTGCCCTATCTGTTCGATTTGCTCGAGCATGAGGGGCTCTGCCTTGGCGGCTCGTCCGCCATCAACATTGCCGGTGCGGTGCGCCTCGCCAAGGATTTGGGGCCGGGCAAGACCATCGTCACCGTGCTCTGCGACTACGGAAATCGCTACCAGAGCAAGCTTTTCAACCCGGTCTTCCTGAAATCGAAGGGGCTGCCAGTTCCGCATTGGCTGGAGGCCGCGCCGTCGGTAGACTGGCAAGCCGTTGTTGAACCAGAACCGGTCTGATTGCTCGTAGCCCTCGACGCCTGGCTATCCAGGCTGATCCCTTATGAAGGGATCATCTACTGGATTTTCTTCGCCAACTATCTCATCGCGATTGCCATGGTGGTCAGCGAGATCGTCCACTCGCGCACGTCGCAGGGCTCGATCGCCTGGATCCTGTCGCTGCTGATCCTGCCCTTCCCGATGACGCTGCTCTATGCGGTGTTCGGCCTCAAACTGTTCGACGACTACGCGGCGATCCAGACCCACTCGGGCCGCGTGCTGCGCAAGGTACGAGCCGCCAAGACCAAAATCCTCGACCAGCCGTCGACCGAGGAATGGCCGGTGTTGGCCAATGTCTCGCAAATCCCCTTCCTCAAGGGCAACGACGTCGAACTGCTAATCGACGGCGAGAAGACCTTTGCGTCGATCTTCGAGGGCATCTCGCAGGCGCAGGAGGTGCTGCTCGTCCAGTTCTACATCATCCACGACGATGAACTGGGCCGCGAATTCGCCGACCGGCTGATCGAGCGCGCCAATGCGGGCGTGAGAGTCTATTTGCTCTATGACGATGTCGGCTGCTTCTGGCTGCCGCGCGCGTACAAGGAACGGTTGCGCCGCGCCGGCATCAAGATGCACGGCTTCAATCATCGCCACCGCTTTCTGCGCTTTCTGGGTCCGACCCGCATCCAGTACCGCAACCATCGCAAGATCGTGGTCGCCGATGGCAAGGAGGCCTGGATCGGCGGGCTCAATGTCGGCGATGAATATATGGGGCGCTCCAAACGGTTCGGCCCCTGGCGCGACACGCATGTGCGGATCAAGGGGCCAGCGGTGCTGGCCGCCGACCTCAGCTTCCGCGAAGATTGGCAATGGGCTACCGGCGAGGAGCTGACCGGATTGCCCACATCGACGGCGGTCGAGGGTGACCAGAGCGTGCTCATCATGCCGACTGGACCGGCCGACGTGCTCGAGAGCTGCGCTATCGCCTTCGATGACGTGATCGGCCAGTCCAAGGAGCGGCTCTGGATCGTCAGCCCCTATTTCGTGCCCGATACGTCGATGGAAACGGCCCTTTATGCGGCCGCCATGCGCGGGGTCGATGTCCGGATTCTCATTCCGGAGAAGCCGGACCACCGGATCGTCTGGCTCGCGAGTATCGCGCACGCCTTCCGCATGATCACGCACGGCATCTCGGTGTACCGCTATCCCGGCGGCTTCCTGCACCAGAAGGTGATCCTCGTGGATGACCGCATCGCCGGCGTCGGCACGGTCAATTTCGACAACCGCTCCTTCCGCATCAATTTCGAGATCACCTTGTGGTTCACGCATGAGCGGATGGTGGAAGACGTCGAAAAGATGCTGCGCAAGGATTTTGCGGCGGCCAAGAAGGTGGACCTCGACAAGCGCGGAGCGCGGCCAAACCCCTTCATGCGCTTCCTGACCGAGGCCGCGCGCCTCTTCTCGCCCATCCTCTAGGTATGACGATGACCGAATTCGTGTTCCGCTCGCAGAGCTATCTCAAAACGCTCGACGCGGTGGTGACGGGCATCGGCGAGGATGGCGGCATTTCGCTCGACCGGACGATCTTTTATGCCGCGTCGGGCGGACAGCCCAATGACACGGGCCGCATCATCGCCGGCGACAGGATCGTGCCGGTGGTCAATGTCGTCCATCCCGAGGGCGACAAGACGCGGATCGCGCATCTGCCCGCTGCGGAGTCGCCAGCGATGTCAGTTGGCGACCGCGTGACCCTGGAACTCGACTGGGACAAGCGCCACCGGCTGATGCGGATGCACACGGCGCTGCACCTGCTGTCGGTGGTGTTTCCGTTCCCGGTCACCGGCGGCTCGATCGGCGAGGACAAGGGGCGGCTCGATTTCGACATGCCCGAAGTGCCCGAGAACCTCGCCGAGCTTGAGGCGAAGCTCAACGCGATGGCCGCGGGCAATCATGCGGTCAGCGAGGAATGGATCACTGACGACGAGATGGCCGCCAATCCCGGGCTGATCAAGACGATGAAGGTCAAGCCGCCAATTGGCCAGGGCCGCGTCCGGCTGATCCGTATTGGCGATGTCGACCTCCAGCCCTGCGGCGGCACGCATGTCGCCAACACATCGGAGATCGGCCCGCTGAAGCTGGGCAAGATCGAGAAGAAGGGCGCGCAGAACCGCCGCGTCGCCCTGCTCTTTGCCTGACGCCTACTCGATGTTGGGGGCGTAGAGCAGCCCGCCATTGAGCCACAGGGCGTTCTGCCCTCGTGGCACATCGGCCCCGGTGCTGGCGCCGAAATTCCGCTCGAAGATCTCGCCGTAATTGCCAACGGCACTGATCACCTTCTTCATGAAATCGGACGTGAGGCCAATGGCGGGGCCGTAACTGCCCTCGAGCCCCAAGAGGCGGCGGATACGGTGCGTCTTGGCCGCGCTCAGCGATTGCACGTTCAACGACGTCACGCCCATCGACTCGGCGTTGACCAGTGCGAAGGCCGTCCACTGCACGATCTTGGCCCATTGGTCGTCGCCATCCCGCACGACCGGGCCGAATACGGATTTGCTGATGCGCTCGGGCAGGATCGTGTGCGTCTGCGGCGACGGCAGGCTGCGGCGCATGGCGTTGAGCCAGCTTGCCGGGGCGGAAACAGCGTCGCAGCGCCCCTCGCCATAGGCGACCGCGAGATCCTCGCGCGCTTCGTAGAGTACCTCGTTGTAGTTGGCCTGATTGACGAAGCTGAACTCCTGCAGCGCCTGCAACTCATCGCCCTCGTCGAGCACGCAGACGCGCAGATTGTCGAGCTGGTAGGCCGACACGACGCCGAGCGACTGCGGCGCCATGAAGGCCTGCCCGTCATAGAACAGCGGCGCGAGGAAGCGCGCGCCGTACCCGGTGTCGCGACCCATGGTCCACGGCGCGTTGCGGGCGATGACGTCGATCTCACCGTTCTGCAACTGGGCGAAGCGTCCGCTGCCGGTGAGCGCACGGAACTCAAGAGCACCCGGATTGCCGAAGACCGCGGTTGCCACGGCGCGACAGAAATCGACATCGAAACCGACCCAGCGCCCCTCCGTATTGAGCTGGGCAAAGCCGGGCAGTGGATCGGTGCCGGCGCACACCAGGTGGCCGCGCGCCTTGACGGCGGCCAGCGTCGGCCCGTCGACGATCTCGGTCTGGGCGATGGCGGGAATTGCCAGCGTCGCGAGCATCAAAAGCGTCGCGGCGGCGGTCTTGATCAGTCTCAAGCACATGCTCCTTCGGCCCCGGCGGCATCTTCACCACCGGGACGGACGGGTCAAGGCACGTAACCGTCACACCTCAGTGGAGGATCTGGCTGAGGAACAGCTTGGTCCGCTCATGCTGCGGATTGCTGAAGAACTCTTCCGGCTCGTTCTGCTCGATGATCTGGCCCTGATCCATGAAGATCACGCGATTGGCCACCTGGCGGGCAAAGCCCATTTCGTGGGTGACGCAGAGCATGGTCATGCCGCTTTCGGCGAGCGAGATCATGACTTCGAGCACTTCCTTGACCATTTCCGGGTCGAGCGCCGAGGTCGGCTCATCGAACAGCATGATCTTGGGGTTCATGCACAGCGATCGCGCGATCGCCACGCGCTGCTGCTGGCCGCCCGAGAGCTGGCCGGGGAATTTGAGCGCCTGCTCCGGAATCTTGACGCGCTCCAGATAGTGCATGGCGGTTTCTTCCGCCTGCGCCTTGGGGATGCCGCGTACCCAGATGGGCGCGAGCGTCAGGTTCTGCAGGATCGTCAGGTGCGGGAACAGGTTGAAGTGCTGGAACACCATGCCGACTTCGCGCCGTACTTCATCGATGCGCTTGAGGTCGCTGGTGAGCTCGATGCCGTCGACGACGATCTTGCCCTTCTGGTGCTCTTCAAGGCGATTGATGCAGCGGATCAGCGTCGACTTGCCGGAGCCGGACGGCCCGGCAATGACGATGCGTTCGCCGTTCATCACCCGCAGGTTGATATCGCGCAGCACGTGGAAGTCGCCGTACCATTTGTTCATGCCGACGATGTCGATGGCGACCTCGCTGGCCGACACCTTCATGTTGGAGCGATCGATCTCGCTGCCAATGCTTTCTGCAGCCGACATGACTACCTCTTATGTCCGGTGTTGAGACGGTTTTCCATGTACTTGGCGTAGCGCGACAGCGAGAAGCACAGCACGAAGAAGATGCCGATGGCGAAGGCGTAGCCGGTGAAGCTCTTGGTGGGCGATGCCCACGCGGCGTCCGAGCCGGCTGCGTTGATGGCGTTAAGCAGGTCGAACATGCCGATGATCGAGACCAGCGACGTGTCCTTCACCAGCGAGATGAAGGTGCCGACGATGCCCGGGATCACATATTTCAGCGCCTGCGGCAGGATGATGAAGATCATCGACTTCCAGTAATTGAGGCCGAGTGCCGACGCCGCTTCGAACTGGCCGCGCGGCATCGCCTGGAGGCCGCCGCGGATCGTCTCGGCCATGTAGGCGCCGTAGAAGATCGTGATGCCGATCATGGCGCGGATGACCTTGTCGACGGTAAACCCGCTCGGCACGAACAGCGGCAGCATGACCGAGGCCATGAACAGCACCGTGATCAGCGGTACGGCGCGCCACAGTTCAATGGTCAGGATGCAGATCGTCTTGATGATCGGCATGTTGGAGCGGCGCCCAAGGGCGAGCAGGATGCCGATGGGGAATGATCCCACGACGCCCACCACCGACAGCACGAGGGTGAGCATCAGCCCGCCCCATTTTTCGGTGGGCACATGTTCAAGGCCGAACACGCCGCCGATGAGCAGCGTCACCGCGATGATCGGGTAGACGACGAAGAAGGCGATGAGGTTGGCGAGCTTGAACGGCGCCTTGGGCATCAGCAGAGGGATGACCAGCAGCAGGCCGAGGATGAAGACCGTGTTCGGCCGCCAATACTCGGTCATCGGGTAGAAGCCGTAGAACATGAAGCTGGCGCGGCCGGTGATAAACACCCAGCAGGCGCCGAACGTCTCGACACGGCAATCGTCCATCGTGCCGGTGAAGACCGCCCGGCCGATGAGGAAGTTGTAGAGCAGCGGCAGCAGCCAGCTGAGGAAGATGACCGTGACAATCGTCAGGATCGTGTTGGAGACACTCGAGAACAGGTTCGAGCGCAACCAGTGGATGATGCCGGTCGAGCGGCCCGGCGGCGGCAGCTTGGGCGCCTCGGTGTGGCGGACATATTGGTAGCTGGTGTCAGTCATGGCGCGCCCTCACCGTTCAACCAGCGCGACGCGCGCATTGTAGATGTTCATCAGGAACGAGGTGAGCAGCGAGAAGGTCAGGTAGACCGCCATGGTCATGCCAACGATCTCGATGGCGCGGCCCGCCTGATTGAGCGCGGTGCCCGAAAAAATCGAGACCAGTTCCGGAAACGCGATGGCGGCGCCGAGCGACGAGTTCTTGGCGAGGCTCAGATACTCGCTGGTGGTCGGCGGAATGATCACCCGCATCGCCTGCGGGATAATCACCAGCCGCAGCCGGTCATTGTCCTTGAGGCCAAGCGACTGCGCCGCCTCGGTCTGGCCGTGGCTGACCGCCTGGATGCCGGCGCGAACGTTCTCGCCGATGAAGGTCGCATGGTAGATTGAGAGGCCGACCACCAGCGCCGTCAATTCCGGCGGCGCCGCGAAGCCGCCCCTGAAGTTGAAACCCGCCAGGGCCGGCAGGTTGAACGTGACCTGCGTGCCCGACAGCAGGAACACCGCCGTGGTCAGGCCGACGATGATCGCCAGCGCGGTAAGGAAGACGGGGAAGCGCTGGCCCGTACGCTCGAGCCGCAGTTTGGCCCAGCGCCGCAGCAGCACCGCGGCCACGATGCTCACCACGAAAGCGACCGCCGTCCAGACGAATTTGTCGTCGAAGATCGGCACCGGCCCGTAAAAGCCGCGGCCGTTGAGGAAGAACATGTCGCCGAAATTGAAGCTCTGTTTGACCGGCGGCATCACCTTGAGCACGGCGAAGTACCAGATGAAGAGCTGCAGCAGCGGCGGGATGTTGCGCGTCACTTCGACATAGACCGCGGCAATGTTCGCGACGAGCCAGTTCCTGGAGAGGCGCGCGATGCCGAGGACAAAGCCGAGGACGGTGGAAATAATGATGCCGATCACCGACACCAGCAGAGTGTTCAGCAAGCCGACCTTGAACACGTCGAGATAGGTCGACGTGCGGTCGTAGGGGATCAGCTTGAAGGCGATGTCGAACCCGGCCGTATTGCCGAGAAAATCGAAACCGAAGGTCTTGCCCTGTGCCCGCAGGTTCGTGATCGCGTTGGTGACCAGCCAGTAACCGGCTGCCACGACCAACAGGATGACCAGTCCCTGGTACAGGAAACCCCGGATCACGGGGTCGTTATAGAAAGCCGTTTTCTGCGGCGCCAAGCGCCCGGCTGTATCAACTGCCATGAGGAGATCACCCACCCTGCCCGATAGGGGCGTCCGGCGCGAACGTCGGACGCGAGAAGCCGTTGTGGGCCCTTCCCCTCTTAGAAGGGCCCAGCTTGTCCTTAGCGGATCGGCGGCGCGTACTGGATGCCGCCGTCCTTCCACAGGGCATTCACGCCACGCTCCAGACCGATCGGCGAGCCGGCGCCGACGTTGCGGTCGAAGATTTCGGCGTAGTTACCGACCAGCTTGATGACCTGGTAAGCCCAGTCCTTGGTCAGGCCGAGCGGCGTACCGAAGTCGCCTTCGACGCCGAGCAGACGACGGACGCCCGGGTTTTCGGACGCCAGCATCTCATCGACGTTGGCGGACGACACGCCGAGTTCCTCGGCTTCGAGCTGCGCGTTGAACACCCAGCGGGCGATCTTGAACCACAAATCGTCGCCCTGACGGACCACCGAGGACAGCGGCTCCTTCGAGATGACTTCCGGCAGGAGCACGTGGTCATCGGGAACGGCGAGCAGCAGACGGTTGCCGGCGAGAGCCGAACGGTCGGTGGTGAACGCGTCGCAACGGCCTTCTTCGTAGGCCTTGTACGCTTCGTCCTGGGTGACGAAGGTCACCGGGTTGTATTCGAGGTTGTTGGCCGCGAAGTAGTCCGCAGCGTTCAGCTCGGTCGTGGTGCCGGCTTCGATGCAGAGCGTGGCACCGCCAAGCTCGAGCGCCGACTTGATGCCGGTTTCCTTGTGCACCATGAAGCCCTGACCGTCGTAGTAGATCGGGGCGACGAAGGTGAGACCGAGCGTCGTGTCGCGAGTCATCGTCCAGGTCGACGTACGCGCCAGGACGTCAACTTCGCGCGAGCCCAGCTGCTGCCAGCGGACGGTCGAGTTCGACGTGACGAAGCGCACGGCCTTGGCGTCGTTGAAGATCGCCGCGGCGATAGCGCGGCAATAGTCGACGTCGATGCCGCTCCACTCATTGTTGGCGTCGGGCGTCTCGAAGCCGGCGGTGCCTTCCGACACGCCGCACAACAGATGACCGCGCGCCTTGACGTCGGCGAGGGTATCCGCGAACGCGGCGGTTGCCGTCAGCGCCAGCGAGGCCGCGATTGCCACGCCAAAGAGAGATTTCTTCATAGGTTTTGCCCTTGTTTCCTGACCCTGTTTTTGGCCGGTCCCGTCTCCCGAGGAGACCGGCGGTACCACCGGCGCTTTCATGCGAACGGTGATGCTGGTAGTCATGGAAGCGGCAATTGACGGATGCGTCAAGCGTTGTGACGGGAATGTGGCAACAATACTGACCGTCTTTTGTTCAGACCTACGGGTTTGGTGGTTTTTTGAGCAGGGTGCTTATGGGCGCGGGCAATAATAACAGCAACAAGAAGAGCTTCGGCGCCGAGACAGTCGTAACGCATGGTGGCCGCCACCCCGAAGAGCATTGGGGTTATGTGAACACACCGGTGTACCGGGGTTCCACTATCCTGTTTCCGACACTGGATTCGCTCGAAAGCACGGAGCCGCGCTTCGACTATGGGCGAACCGGCAATCCCTCCGCGGCGAGCGTGGAAGACTGCATCACTGAACTCGAAGGCGCCGCTGGTACTGTGCTGGCGCCCTCCGGTTTGTCGGCCATCTCGCTTGCGCTGATGACGGTGCTGAACAGTGGCGATGAGGTGCTGATCACCGACAGCGCGTACCTGCCGACGCGCCGGGTGTCGGACGGCGTGCTGGCCCGGATGGGGATCACCGTGCGCTACTTCGACCCGCGGGCGGGCGCCTCGGTCGAAAGCCTCCTCACAGCGCGGACCAAAGCGATCTTCCTCGAGAGCCCTGGCTCGCTGACGTTCGAACTGCAGGATCTGCCGGCGATTGCGGCGCTCGCCAAGCCGCGCGACATTGCGGTGATCGTGGATAATTCCTGGGCGACGCCGCTTTATTACAAGCCGCTGGCGCTGGGCGCCGATCTGGTGGTGCATGCCGGCACCAAGATGTTCGTCGGCCACTCCGACACGATGTTCGGCACGGTCTCGGCCAATGAGCGCTGGTTCAAGGACCTCAAGCGCACACATCTGCTGCTGGGCCTCTGCGCGTCGCCCGATGACTGCTTCCTCGCGGCGCGCGGTATCCGCACGCTGGCTCTCCGCATGAAAGAGCACAATGAGCGCTCGACGGCGATGGCGCGTTGGCTCGAAGGCGAGGCGGGCGTCCGGCGGGTGATCCATCCGGCGCTGCCCAGCCATCCCGATCATGCCATTTTCCAGCGCGATTTCAGCGGCGCGGGCAGCACCTTTGCGGTGCTGCTTGAGCCCAAGCCCCGGGCCGCCCTTGCGGCGATGGTCGACGGCTTCGATCTGTTCGGCATGGGCTGGTCGTGGGGCGGCTTCGAGAGCCTTTGCCTGCCGATCACGCCCGGCAAGCTCCGCACCGCCACGAGCTGGGACGAGCCGGGGCCGATGCTCAGGCTGCATATCGGCCTTGAGAGCTTTGATGATCTCAAGGCTGATCTTGCCGCGGCGCTGGAGCGATACCGCGCCGCTTGAGGATGAAGTAGCGCCGGAGCGAGGCGACCGGCCGCATGGCGATACCGCCATCGGCAAGCCGGGTGAACACCCAGCCCCTGCGCGCGAACAGCCAGCGGATGACATAGGCGCCGAGGAGCCCGACGATCGCCCCGGCGACCACATCGCTCGGGTGGTGGACGCCGAGCGCGACGCGCGAGATGCCGATGACGACGGCCAGCGCCAGCGCCGGATAGAACCAGCGGGCTGAGAGGAAGCCGACGACGGCGGCCAGCGCAAAGGCCGTGGTCGAATGGCCCGAGGGGAAGCTCTGAAAGGTCCAGTCGAGCCAGTTGGGCTGGAAGGCGAGCGAGCCATATTCGTCGAAATGCATCGGCCGGGCGCGGCCAATGACGCGCTTGGCGATGGTCGTGGCGAGGCTGGGCAGGCCAACCCCGGTAAAAATGAAGCCGTAGAGCGCCGTAAACTGCCACAGCATCGTCCGCATCAGCTTCCAGCGCACCAGCAGCGCCAGGGCGCCGGTGATCAGGAACAGCACGGCGGATGGATAGAGAATCCAGTCCGACTCGCCGTAGCGGGTGATCTCCCGCAAAGGCACGCGGACCGCGTCCGGCCAGCTTTGCGCCCATAGCGACAGCGGCCGGTCCACCACCAGCGCGAGGCCCACAAGGGCCAGCATCACCAGAAAAGCGAGCCACCAGCGCTTTTCACCAAGGCCCCAGGGCCAGCTTCGTGTCAGGTCGACCATATTGCCCTTTTGGGCTGCCTCCGGTAACGGATCAAGGCGGAATTCGGGGTATAGCTCAGCCTGGTAGAGCACCGGTTTTGGGAACCGGGGGTCGAGTGTTCGAATCACTTTGCCCCGACCATTTCGAACGGCACACGCAAAAGCGCTGGCCGGTTTTGCGCCGAGGGGCGCAAAAGCATGAGGATTGCGATGACTGCACGCATTTACCGCCCCGCTCCCAACGCCATGCAATCCGGCCGGGGCAAGTCCAAGCAATGGGTGCTGGTGTTCGAGCAGGCGACAGCCCGCGAGATCGAGCCGCTGATGGGCTACACGGCGTCGAGCGATACGCAGGCGCAGGTCCGGCTTTCGTTCCCGACGCTCGAGGACGCCGAGGGCTATGCGCGCAGCAATGGCATCCCCTACAGCGTGCAGCCGGCCCATACGCCGACGCCCAAGCGGGCCAGCTATCCGGACAATTTCCGCTCCGACCGCAAGACTCCCTGGACGCACTAGGCGGCATTGCCGCTCCCGAGCTTTGACGCTACCCCTACTGCATTGGCAGTTGGGTGATTGTTCATGAAAGCAATTTCGGCCGCCCTGCTCATGGCCCTCGCGCTGGCGCAGCCGGTGCGTGCCGACCCGGCGATGTGGGAAGCCCGCGACGCCGATAGCCGCATCGTGCTGTTCGGGTCGGTGCACATGCTGCCCTCCGGCCTCGACTGGCGCACCCCTGCCCTCGACGCGGCGATGAATGCGTCCGAGCACGTCTATTTCGAGACCGATATCGGGCCGCGTGGACTGGCGGCGATCACCCTCAAGATGATCGTCTCCGCCTACCAGACGGCAAATACCCCGTGGCTGCACCTGCTGACGCATGTGCAAGTCAATCAGTTGGCCCGGCAAGCGGCGGAGCTTGGCATCGGCCTGCAAGCGGCCGAAGCCATGCCGCCTTGGCTGCTCGCCATGCAGATTTCCGAGCACCAGATGCGCGATGCTACCGGGGCCGGCAGCGGCGCCGACTTCTACGCTGGTGTCGAATGGACGCTGCAGTGGGAACTGCCACCGGAGCGAAAGGCCTTTTTCGAAACGCCGGGCGAGCAGTTCGACATGATCGCGACAGGCACGATCGAGGAGCAGGTGGCGCAACTCGTCGCCGTGCTCGACCAGACAGAGGGCGGCGCCCAACTCGACGAATTGATCGAGGCGTGGCAGGACGGCGACGTCGAGGGGCTGCAGAAATTCCTGTCGCCCACCGATCAACTGGACGAAGCGATGCTCGAGGCGCTGCTGTTCCAGCGCAATCGCAACTGGATGCCGACGGTGGAAAAGCTGCTGGCGGACAATCGCGAGAGTTTGATTGTCGTGGGCGCGGGGCACCTCACCGGTGCGGGCAGCGTGCTCGACCTTCTGGAGCAGGCGGGCTACACGGTCAGCCGCATCCAGTAGGAGTCTGCCCTTGTCCGTCGCTTCGGAACTGACCCGCCTCAACCGCGATATCGCTTCGCTCGAGGAGGAAATTGCGGTCAATACCGGCGCGCGTGCAAAAGCCCCGCTTTCAGCCGCCGACCGGCGGAAGCTGAAAGCGGAGATGCAGGGCCTGATCCAGAAGCTCGATGAGCTGGCCGGACGGCTTAGCTGACGCGCGTCACACCTCCGAGAACTTCGTCCACTTGCCGTCAGCCTTGCTGGAGGCGATGGCAGCGGTGATGAATTCGAGGCCCTCGACGCCATCGGCGAGCGACGGCAGCAGGCCCGCATAGGCCTTGCCATTGCCGCGGATGACTTCGGCGAACTGGCTGTAGATCGTGGCGAAGGCTTCGAGATAGCCCTCGGGATGGCCACCCGGAATGCGGATGTTCATCGAGGCCGCGGGCGGGCTCGAAATCGCGCCGCCACGGGTCAGCAATTGCGCCGGTTTGCCCAGCTCGCTGAACCACATGTAGTTCGGATTGTCCTGCCGCCAGGAAATGCCGGCCTTTTCGCCATAAACGCGCAGCTGGAGGCCGTTCTCATTGCCCGGCGCCACCTGCGAGGCCCACAGCATGCCACGGGCGCCGCCCTGGAAGCGGAGCAGGATGTGGACGTTGTCGTCGACCTTGCGGCCTTTGACGAAGCTCTGGAGGTCGGCGCTGACGGAGTCGGTCTTCAGCCCCGTGACGAAGCGGGCGAGGTTGTAGGCATGGGTGCCGATATCGCCGATGGCCCCGCCGGCACCCGACTTCTTGGGGTCCGTGCGCCACGCCGCCTGCTTGTTGTTCGGATCGGCCGGTTCGCTGAGCCAGTCCTGCGGATATTCGACCTGCACGACGCGGATCTTGCCCAGCGCCCCCGATTTCACCAGTTCGCGCGCCTGACGGACGAGCGGATAGCCGGTGTAATTGTGGGTGAGGAGGAACTTGGCCCCGCCCTTCGGCTTGATCGCCGCCAAAGCGCGGGCGTCAGCCAGCGTCGAGGTCAGCGGCTTGTCGCAGATGACGTGGATGCCCGCTTCGAGGAAGGCCTTTGCCGGGCCGAAATGGACGTGGTTGGGCGTCACGATCGACACCGCCTCGATGCCGTCGGGGCGGGCCGCTTCCTTCTTCGCCATCTCCTCATAGGAGGTGTAGATGCGATCGGGCGCGAGGCCGATATTCTTGCCGGACTCTTTCGCCACCTCCGGCCGTGACGACAGCGCGCCGGCGACGAGATCGTAGTCGCCATCGAGCCGCGCCGCGATGCGGTGCACATAGCCGATGAAGGCCCCCGTGCCGCCGCCGACCATACCCAGACGAATCCGCCGCGATCCGTTCTCTACCATTTGTCTGCTCCCTTAGGCGATCTGTATGTCGTTGAAGATAATCGCCGCCCCGGGATTCATACGGATACCCCAGCCCGGATTGCGCTGAAGAAACTGTGCTGCCTCCGCGATCGTCGAGAACTCCTTGGCATCCCGAGCGAGGTTACTGCCTGACGGGAACACTTTGTAGACGAGCCCGCCCACTTTGTAGGCCTCTCTCCGTCGTCCACGGACATCAGCAAATATTCTAGACGCTGCCATTGCCGCCTCTTCCCTCTTAGCTCAGACCGAGGATCTTGCGGTTCGCCGCAAGGTCGGTGCCCGACGACGCGAAATCGTCGAAGGCTTTCTCGGTGACGCGAATGATGTGCGAGTCGATGAAGGGCGCGCCCTCGGCGGCGCCGTCTTCCGGGTGCTTGATGGCGCATTCCCATTCGAGCACGGCCCAGCCGGCATAGTCGTACTGGGCGAGTTTTGAGAAGATCGAGGCGAAGTCGACCTGGCCGTCGCCGAGCGAGCGGAAGCGCCCTGCCCGGTTGATCCAGCTCTGGTAGCCGCCATAGACGCCCTGCTTGCCGGTCGGATTGAACTCCGCGTCCTTGACGTGGAACATCTTGATCCGCTCGTGGTAGAAATCGATGTACTGCAGATAGTCGAGCTGCTGCAGCACGAAGTGGCTCGGATCGTAGAGCAGATTGGCGCGCGGATGGTTCTTCACGCGCTCGAGGAACATCTCATAGGTGACCCCGTCATGGAGGTCCTCGGACGGGTGGATCTCGTAGCAGACGTCGACGCCCTGCCGGTCGAATTCATCCAGAATGGGAGTCCAGCGGCGGGCGAGTTCGTCGAACGCCTCTTCGACGAGGCCGGCCGGACGCTGCGGGAACGGGTAAAGGAAGGGCCAGGCGAGCGCGCCCGAAAATGTCGCGTGGGCATTGAGGCCGAGATTGCGCGACGCCGCGGCGCACGCCTTCACATGCTTGACCGCCCATTCCTGCCGCGCCTGCGGATTGCCCTGCACGGCCGGGATGGCAAAGCCGTCCGACAGCGTGTCGTAGACCGGATGGACGGCGACGAGCTGGCCGATGATGTGCGAGGCAAGCTCGGTGATCTTGACGCCATGCTGCTCGACCGTGCCGCGCACGTCGTCGGCATAGGTCTTTGAGGTCGCGGCCTTTTCGACGTCGATGAAATGGCTGACCCAGGTCGGGATCTGCACGCCCTTGTAGCCGAGGTCCGCAGCCCATTTGGCCATATGGTCAAGTGTATCGAACGGCGCCTTGTCGCCGGCGAACTGGGCGAGGAAAATCCCCGGACCTTGCATTGTGCGCATGAACTGCTCTCCCTTGCGGCCGGTGTTCACACCGGTCCGTGATGCACGTGAACATTGGCCGCGACACTTGCCAGCGCGAGGTGAACTGTCAAGCGTGACTGGGCGCGATTTACCGGGCGCATGCGAAGACTTCCGGCAGCCTCGCGACCCCGGTTGTTGCCTTGCCGTGGCGCAAGTGGCCACGGAGCGGAGAGCGCGGAGCGCCTCCGATGCTTTAGCGAAGCGTTCGAGACGCTCCGCGCTCTTCCGCAACGGGATTTGAGGAACCAGTCGGGTGCGCGTAGCCTTGTTGCACCCCGGCGCGACCTGTCACATCGCCCGGTTAGCTCAACTACGGGTACCCGAAGGCTGGACCATACAGAGCACGACTGCCCGATTCCTCCAGAATCTACGTAGTCATCCGCACCCCCAAAACCGCTTAACTCAACAAGCGGTTTCCCCAGGCGCCTCTAGGCTCACACCCCGATTTTGGGCGAACTTATCCACGTCGATTCCAGCGGGTGTATGATCCCCTCGCTGTCGCCGACTACCGCGGCGTACCGACGAAGTGCGGGTGGCAGCAGCGGGGGCGGGGCAGTCGTGCTCTGTATGGTCCAGCCTTCGGGTACCCGTAGTTGAGCTAACCGGATGGCGTCAGAGGCTGTCGCGGGGTGCAACAAGGCTACGCGCGCCCGACTGGTTCCTCAAATCCCGTTGCGGAAGAGCGCGGAGCGTCTCGAACGCTTCGCTAAAGCATCGGAGGCGCTCCGCGCTCTCCGCTCCGTGGCCACTTGCGCCACGGCAAGGGAACAACCGGGGCCGCAAGACTGCCGGAAACCTCCGGCTGCCCGGAATCGGGCGCCCACGACCGGGCTTTTTCGTTGCGAAGCCAAGTTGCGCAACGTAATGGCGGGCCAACCGGTCAACGGGGCCTCCGGCATTCCAATGGCGGGGCCGCTAATGAAAAATAAAAGCTATTGTATTTCAATAGCTTGTACCGAAACCCCAAAGTCGCTTATAGCAGCGCCCGAAAGGCCGTGAATGGGTGATCTGAACACATTCCCCGTCAGCTACAAGGTCAAGGGTCAGCGCATCGTCGTCGTCGGCGGTGGAGAAGAAGCCCTCAACAAGGCCCGGCTGGTCGTTAAGACGACTGCTTCAGTAGTCATTATTACGGCCGACCTCAGCACCGACGACCTCCGCGCCCTTGGCGCCGAGATCCGCTCGTCCTATGAGCCGGAAATCCTCGACAACACGGCGCTCGTCTTCATCGCCGAGCCCGGCGAGATCGCCGATCGCGTCAAGGCCGAGGCGCGCGCCCGGGGCATTCCCGTCAATGTCGTCGACGTGCCCGCCGAGTGCGATTTCTACGTCCCCTCGATCATCGAGCATGCGCCGCTTACCGTCGCGGTCTCCACCGAGGGCGATGCGCCTGTGCTCGCGCGCCTCGTCCGGGCCCGCATCGAGGCGATGCTGTCGCCCGAGATCGGCCGCCTCGCCCGTCTCGCCGGGTCGCTGCGCGAGCGCGTCGCCGCCTCGCTCGGCAAGCTCGAAGCGCGCCGCTTCTACGAAGACCTCGTGACCGGCGTGGGCGAGCCCGACGCGCTGCTCGAAGCCCATGCCACCGGTGCCACCGGCGAAGTCTGGCTGGTCGGGGCAGGGCCGGGCGCCGAGGACCTTCTCACACTGCGCGCCCAGCGCCTGCTGCAGGCCGCCGACGTCATCGTGCATGACCAGCTGGTGCCCGACGCCATCATCGAACTCGGCCGTCGCGATGCCGAGCGCATCTGCGTGGGCAAGAAGAAGGGCCATCACTCCTTCACCCAGGCCGAGATCAACGCGCTGCTCGTCCGCCTCGCCCGCGAGGGCAAGCGCGTCGCCCGCCTCAAATCCGGCGACCCGATGGTCTTCGGCCGCGCCGGCGAAGAGATCGCTGCGCTGCGCAAGGCAAACATTGCCTACCAGATCGTCCCCGGCATCAGCGCGGCCCTCGCCGCTGCGGCCGATACGGCAACGCCGGTGACGCTGCGCAAAGTGTCGCCGGGCGTGCTCTTTGCCACGGCGCATGGCGCGCAGTCTGAAGAGCTCGACCATTGGGCGTCGCTCGCCTCGTCGGGCCTTACGCTCGGCCTCTACATGGGCAAGTCGATCGCCGCGACGACGGCGCAAAAACTGCTCAGGCGCGGCATGCAGCCCGCACTGCCGGTCGGCATCGTGGTGAATGCGGGACGCAGGGATCGTTCATTCCATCGCGGTACATTGGGCGCGCTGGCGTCCGGCGTCGCCGACATGGCGGATGGACCGGCAATCATTTTCGTGGGCGAAGCGGTAGCGCATGGCGATTGGGCCGGCGCGGCCGATCTGGCCGAACAGAATTACAGGGTGGCGTGATGGAAATCCTCACGGGCAATGAACTGATGAGCGGCGCGACGGTCTATCTCGACCGCGACGGACGCTGGGTCGAAGAGCTGCAGCAGGCGCGCGTCTTCCTCAAGGAAGAAGCGGAGGACCGCGACGCGGCCATCGCCGCTACCAAGAAAACACAGCGGATCAATTCGCTGGAAATCGAAACCGTGACGCTGAAGGACGGGGTGATCCATCCCGACCGGATCCGCGAGCGCATCCGCGCCGACGGACCGACAGCGCCCCGCTTCGACCGCCAGCATCTCGATAAGGACGGCCATGTATCGATATGATGAGTTCGACGCGGCGTTTGTGCGCGAACGAACCGCGCAGTTCCGCGATCAGGTGAACCGCCGGCTCTCCGGCGAGATCAATGAGGACCAGTTCCGGCCGCTCCGGCTGATGAACGGCCTTTACCTGCAACTGCACGCCTACATGCTGCGCGTCGCCGTGCCCTATGGCACGATGTCGTCGCGCCAGTTGCGCATGCTCGGCCACATCGCCCGCACCTATGATCGCGGCTATGGCCATTTCACCACGCGGCAGAACATCCAGTACAACTGGCCCAAGCTGCGCGACATTCCCGAGATTCTGAGCGATCTCGCTTCGGTCGAGATGCACGCCATCCAGACCTCGGGCAATTGCATCCGCAACATCACCACGGACCAGTTCGCCGGCGCCGCTGCCGACGAGATCATCGATCCGCGTCCGGTGGCCGAGATCCTGCGCCAGTGGTCGTCGCTGCACCCCGAGTTCAGCTATCTGCCGCGCAAGTTCAAGATCGCCATGAGCGGCGGTCCGCATGATCGCGCCGCCATCCGCTTCCACGACATCGGGCTGCAGGCCGCCGTGAACGAAGAGGGCGAGATCGGCTGGGAAGTGTGGGTCGGGGGCGGCCTCGGCCGCACGCCGATGATCGCCAAGCAGATCCGGCCGTTCGTCGCCAATGAAGATCTGCTCGCCTATCTCGAGAGCATTCTGCGCGTCTACAACCGCTACGGCCGGCGCGACAACAAGTACAAGGCGCGCATCAAGATCCTCGTCCACGAAACGGGCATCGACAAGATCCGCGAAGAGGTCGAGGCCGAGTTCGCCGAAATCAAGGGCGGCGTGCTCATGCTGCCGCAGGCCGAAGTCGATCGCATCAGCACCTATTTCGCCGCGCCCGACTATGAGCGCGTCAACGAGACCATCGACGTGGCCAAGGAGAAGGCCGCCGACGCCGCCTATGGCGAATGGCTCGACAGGAACCTCCATTCGCACCGCCAGCCGGGCTATGTGGCCATCACCATCTCGCTGAAGCCGGTGGGCGGGGCGCCGGGCGACATCACCGCCGACCAGATGGATGCGGTGGCCGATCTCGCCGAGAACTATTCCTTCGACGAGCTGCGCGCCACGCATGAGCAGAACCTCGTTCTGCCGCATGTGAAGGTGTCCGACCTGCGCGAAGTCTACGACACGCTGGTCGAGAATGGCCTCGCCACCGGCAATGCCGGTCTCATCACTGACATGATCACCTGTCCGGGCCTCGACTTCTGCGCCCTCGCCAATGCGCGTTCGATCCCGCTGGCGCAGGAAATCTCGCGCAAATTCCAGGCGCCCGAGCGGCAACGGCAGATCGGCGATCTGAAGATCAAGATTTCCGGCTGCATCAATGCCTGCGGCCACCACCATGTCGGCCACATCGGCATTCTGGGCGTCGAGAAGAAGGGCACCGAGCTCTACCAGATCAGCGTCGGCGGTGATGGCACCGAAGCGGCCGCCATCGGCGATATCCTCGGCCACGGCTTTGTCGCCGAGGACGTGCCCGATGCCATCGAGCGGCTGGTCGAAGCCTATATCGCGCGCCGCGAAACCGCGGACGAGCCCTTCATCGCGGCCTATCGCCGGCTCGGCGAGGCGCCGTTCAAGGAGGCGTTATATGGCGCTCAATAGCGTCGCCTTCGCGCCGCCCCGGCCGGACAAGCTCCGGGCGCTGGGCATCATGGCGCTTAACGGCATGTTCGACGAGATGGATGGCGTCGCCGTGCTGCGGCAGGCGACGACGGATCTGCTCAAGGACGACGTCGCCATCGTCTCGTCCTTCGGCGCCGATTCCTCGGTGCTGCTCCACATGGTGGCGCAGGTCGATCCGACGCTCCCCGTCTATTTCCTCGAGACCGGCAAGCATTTTGCCGAGACGCTCGACTATGTCCGCACGCTCGAAGCGCACCTCGGCCTCACCAATGTGCGCTGGCTCCGTCCGGACCCCAAGGATATCGCGCGCTTCGACCCCAAGGGCGACCTCTGGGAAACCGACCCGGATTCGTGCTGCCATATCCGCAAGACCGAGCCGCTCGACGCCGAGATCGCGCAATATGCCGGCTGGGTCACCGGCCGGAAGCGCTACCAGACCAAGGAACGCGGCGTGCTGCCGCATTTCGAGCTGACCTCGGACGACCGCATCAAGGTCAATCCGCTGGCCTATTTCGGCGATGCCGACGTCAACGCCTATAAGACCAAGCATGGATTGCCCGAGCATCCGCTGTTCGCTAAGGGCTACAGGTCGATCGGCTGTGCACCCTGCACGACGATCGTTGCCGAGGGTGAAGACCCGCGCGCCGGACGCTGGCGCGGCCTCAACAAGAAAGAGTGCGGCATCCATTTCGACTTCAACGGAGCGATCGCGAAGCCGGTGGCAGCAGAAGACAAGACCCTGTTCAAGGACGGCGCCTTCATCGCCGACCCGTTCCGTGCCTGGGCCGAGGGCGATGACCCGGCAACGGTGCGCTATACCCATATCCCGGCCAAGGTTTATCTCGAGAACCGCGACGCCGTGCTCGCCAATCCGCATCCCAACGGGCTGCTGATCGCGCCGGCCGACAAGGTCGAGACGCTGGCGAACGATCTGGGGCGCTTTGCCTCCATCGCCATCAGCTTTCCGGCCTTCGGCGATGGCCGCGGCTATTCGAGCGCGCGGCTGCTGGTCGAGCGCTACAAATACCAGGGCGAGCTGCGGGCTGTCGGCGATGTGCTGATGGACCAGGTACCGCTGATGCGGCGTTGCGGCATCGAGGCCTTCGTCGTCACCCATCAGGCGACCCGCAAGGCGCTGGAAAGCGGGCAGCTGACCACCGTCAACCTCTTCTACCAGCCGGTGGGCGTCACCGAAGTGCCGGTCGGCACCAGGCCGTTCCTGCGCCGGGCGGCGGAGACGGAAACCGCCTGAGACCTCTCATCGCACGTCAAACTGGAGCGTTGCGGTGGACAATTTCACTGCCGTGGGTTTAAGGGGCTCGCGGCTAGCATGGATTTTCTGAATGTCGGAACTGATCGAAACTGATGTGGTCATTATTGGCGCGGGCCCCGTGGGCCTGTTCGCCGTGTTCGAGCTCGGCCTGCTCGACATCAAATGCCACCTCATCGACATTCTCGACCGGCCGGGCGGGCAGTGCGCCGAGCTCTATCCGGAAAAGCCGATCTACGACATTCCGGGCTTTCCGGTCGTCACGGGGCAGGGCCTCGTCGACAACCTGATGCAGCAGATCGCGCCCTTCTCGCCTGAGTTCCATTTCTCGCGCATCGTCAATTCCGTCGAAAAGCAGGAAGACGGCCGCTTCAAGCTGACCACCGACGCCGACGAGACGTTCCTCTGCAAGGCCGTGGTGATCGCGGCTGGCGGCGGCTCCTTCCAGCCCAAGCGTCCGCCGGTTGCCCGCATCGAAGCCTATGAAGGCAAGTCGGTCTTCTACGCCGTGCGCAAGATGGACGATTTCCGCGACCAGGACGTGGTCATCGTCGGCGGCGGCGACTCCGCCCTCGACTGGACGCTGAATTTGCAGCCGATCGCGCGCTCGCTGACGCTCGTCCACCGCCGTCCCGAGTTCAAGGCGGCGCCCGCTTCGGTCAACAAGATGCAGGAGCTGGCCGCGGCCGGGAAGATCAACTTCCTCACCGGGCAGGTGTCGCACCTCGAAGGCGACAATGGTCAGCTGACCGCCGTGCATCTGTCGATGGCCTCGGGCGAGGCCATGGTGCACGCGACGCGCATGCTGCCCTTCTTCGGCCTCACCATGAAGCTCGGCCCGGTCGCCGATTGGGGCCTCGAGCTCAACGACAATCTGATCAGCGTCGATACCGAGAAGTTCGAATCCTCGGTGCCCGGCATCTTCGCCATCGGCGACATCAATCATTATCCGGGCAAGCTGAAGCTGATCCTGTCGGGCTTCCATGAAGCTGCGCTCATGGCGCAGGCCGCCAAGGCGATCGTCTCGCCGGGCGAGCGCGTGGTGTTCCAGTACACGACCAGCTCGACCAAGCTGCAAAAGAAGCTGGGCGTCGCCTGACGCCATGAAGATCGTCGTCACCGACCAGGCGGGTGAAGTCCACGAGCTCGAAGGGCTCGATGGCTGGCGCGCCATGGAAGTGATCCGCGACTGGGGCCTCAACATCAAGGCCGAGTGCGGTGGCGCCTGCTCCTGCGCCACCTGCCATGTGTGGGTCGAAGAAGCTTGGTACGGCAAGCTGCCGGCGGCGAGCGACGATGAGGAAGACCTCATCTACTCGACCCTCGACCAGAAGCCGACCTCGCGGCTCAGTTGCCAGATCCTGCTCAGCGAAGAACTCGACGGGCTGCAGCTGACGCTCACGCCGAGCGCCGCGCAGACCTGAGCCGCGTCAGGCCTTCTCGTTCGACTTGAGGACGTTGGCGAGCTCGGGAAGAAAATCCTTCACCACCGGCTGCGGCTCTGTCGTGAAGGGCAGGGGCCGCACGACGCGCATCGCGGCGATGCCCACGCGCACCGTCATCAAGCCATTGACCACGCCTTCGCCCAGCCGCTGGGACAGTTTGGCCGCAAGGCCCTGGCCGACCAATTGCTCGACCACGCCATCGGTGAGCACGAGGCCGCCCGTAACCGCGAGGTGGCCAAGGATGGCGCCCACCAGCCGCCACGAACTCCAGAAGCCCGGCCGCGCCCCGTAGAGACGCGCGATGGCGCCGCCGAGGCGGATGCTCTCCCAGATGACGAAGGCGACGTCGACCAGCGCCCGCGGACTGACTGCCGTGACCAGCGCGACCCGTCGCGCCGAGGCCGCCGTCAGCGTGCGGGCGCGGGCATCGAGCGGCGCCATCAGCGTGCGCTCGCTGTAGCGCAGCAACTCGCTGCCATCGAAGAACTGCGCCTCGTCATCCTTCAGCCGGGTGAGGGCACGGGACATGTCAGGGCGTGTCGCATAGATGTCCTTGAGCGTGCCGACGATCGGCTGCGCGTCCCGGAGGCGATCGGAGGCGAGCGCCTTGAGTGTCTCGCCCTTGAGGTGATCGAGCGAGCGCAGGCGCCACAGCGCTGCCGTCTCGCGAATGATGAGCCCGACCAGCGCCACGAGGAACAGGCCGAGGACGCCGAGGCCGATATAGCCCAGCCAGGTGCTCGTATCGAACAGGCTGCGGATCAGGCTGTCGGCGGCGAGGCCGAGCGCCAGCGACACCAGTAGCCCGGCTGTGGTCCACAGGATGCGGGCAAGCCAGCTGGCCTTGCGCGGCGGGACCGGGATCGTCTCCGGATCGGGCGGCGCATCGGACAGCGACTCGACGCGCTCGGCCACCGCCTCGACATCGTCAGGCAGGAACGCCCGCGGCGTGCGAATGGCGACAGCCTGCGGCTTGTCGGCCCCATCGAGCGGAATGGCCACCGGGCGCTTCATTTGAGCCAGTCTCCGATGAGGAAATCGAGCGCCCGATCGAAACGGATATGCGGCAACACGCTGGCGCCCTCGGCATTGCGATCGAGTTGCTGCGGCGGCAGGAAGCGCAGGAAGTTGAGGTCGACGCTGCCGGCGCTGAACATGTCGTCGGGGACGGCCGGCAAATCGCCGGGAAAGAGCGCGATCTCCGTCGTGCCGTCATAGGTGACGCCGTCGAGCTGCTCGCCGGCCTCGGGGGTGCCGATGATCACGTCGAGGTCGCGGACCTTGCCCTCGCGGGTGGCGCGAATCGCGGCAAGGGCCACTGACGACGTCTCGGCCCCGGCGAACTTGGCGCGCCGGGCGGCGCGCGCGACGAGGCGATTGAGGATCGCTTCGAGCCGGTCGTGGCTGGTCGAATGCACATGATCGGCCTTCGTCGCCGCGAACAGGATGCGGTCGATGCGGCGCGAGATGAGCCGGAGGAACGGATTGGCGTCGCCCTGGCGGAAGCAGGCCAGGATATCGCTCAGCGCCGTTTCGAGATCGGCAACGGCAGCAGGGCCGGCATTGAGGGCGCGCAGCGTATCGACCAGCACGATCTGCCGGTCGAGCCGGGCAAAGTGATCGCGGAAGAAGGGGCGGATGACGACGTCCTTGTACGCCTCGAAACGCCGCTCCAGCGTCGCGTGGAGGCTGCCGGCGCGGGCCGATGGGTTGGGCGGCAGCGGCGCGAAGGTGAGGGCAGGGCTGCCTTCGAGATCGCCCGGCATGAGGAAGCGTCCCGGCGGCAGCGTCGAGAGCGCGTGGGTGTCGGCGCGGCTTGCGCGCAGATAGGCGGTGAACGCTGCTGCCAGCCGCTCGGCGTCCGGCTCGTGCATCGGCGCAGCCGTATCCGTCGCGGCAAGGGCGGCGAGAAACGCCTTCGCCTCGGGAGGCGCCGACGCTTCATTTGCCCGCGCCAGCGCCTGGGCCGACCATTCGGCGAAGCTGAGCGACAGGAGCGGCAGATCGAGCAGCCATTCGCCGGGATAGTCGACAATATCGAGATTGAGCGTCGAGGGGCCGCTCCAGCCGCTCCACCATTGCTGCGACTGGAATTTGAGCACGATGCGCAACTGGCTGATGCGGCGCGTGCTTTCGGGCCAATGCGGCGTCTTGCCGGTCAGCGCCTCGAGATGCTGCTCATAGGCAAAGCGCGGGATCGAGGCGTCCGGCGACTCCGCCAGCTTGGCGCCGATGAAGCGGCCCTCGGCCAGCGGCGCGAAGCCCGGCAAACGGCCGCCGGTCAGCAGATTGTGGATCAGCGAGGTGATGAAGATCGTCTTGCCGGCGCGGCTGAGCCCGGTCACGCCGAGGCGCAGGGTGGGCGTCAGCGTCCCGCTGGCGGCATCGGCGAGATTGCCCAGGGCAATGCCGATTTCGTCGGTGATGGTCGTCGGCGGCTGCGGCATGGGCTTCTCTACTCGCGAGGAAAAGTAAGGGCTTCCGACCCGATTGCAAGCCTCGCGTCCGGACGGTCGAGACACTCCTTACGCCCGCTTTGGGCAATTGTTCACTTTCAAGGCTCTAACTGTGACGATGGCCTATCTCGTTTCGCGTACCCATGAATCCGACAATTCCGAGCTTTTGGGTGTGCCGCGCGACAGCACGGTCGGCACGCGCCTGCACTTGGAAGTCGCCAAGCTCCTGATCGAGCGGAAGCTCCTGTCGCTGACCGGTCTCGCCACGGCCATGCGCCACGCCGCCGAATGGGGCAGTAATCTCGCGCAGACGCTGATCTCGTCGGGCGAGGTCCGGCCCATGGACTATTATCGCGGCGTGGCCGACGTCTATGGCGTGCGCTTCGTCGATCTCAGGCAGGAGCCGATTGACGAGAGCCTGGTGACGGTCGAGGACCGCGCCGAGTACGCCGAGCGCCACATCGTGCCCTGGCGGAAGATCGATGGCCGGCTGTTGATCGCCACGACCGAGATTACCGCCGAGCATTTCAACTGGGGTGACCGGCGGTTCGGGCACGAGAACTACGACTTCGTCATCACCTCGCCGTTCGACATCCTGTGGGAGACCCAGAAACTGTTCCGCAACTGGGACAGCTTCTTCGCCCGCGAGGCCCTTTTTTCGTGGAAGCCCGAGCACTCCGCCAAGTTCACCGTCACGGCGCCGCAGAAGACCGTCCTGTGGGCGATGCTGGGCGCACTGCTGGTTTCGGCCATCCTCGCGCCGATGCAGGCGGCCGTCGTGCTGATGGCGTTCTTCACGACCATCTACACGCTGACCTTCGCGTTCAAATTCCTGCTGACCTTCGTCGGCTCGTCGCGCAAGGCTGACATGGAAATCTCGCCCGAAGCGATTGCGGCGATCGATGATGCGACGCTGCCAGTCTACACAGTGCTGGTGCCGATGTACAAGGAAGCCAAGGTGCTTCCGCTGCTGACGCGCGCACTCAAGGGCCTCGACTATCCGGCCAGCAAGCTCGAAGTGAAGCTCGTTCTCGAAGAGGACGACACCGAGACGATCGACGCCGCCAAGGCGCTGAAGCTGCCCGGCACGTTCGAAATCGTGCGCGTGCCGCCCAGCCAGCCCAAGACCAAGCCGAAGGCCTGCAACTATGCGCTGCAGTTCAGCCGTGGCGAGCTGGTGACGATCTACGATGCCGAGGACCAGCCCGAGCCTGACCAGCTCAAGAAGGCCGTGCTGGCGTTCCGGCTAGGCGATCCGAAGCTCGCCTGCGTCCAGGGGCGGTTGAACTATTTCAACCGCAGCGAAAACTGGCTGACCCGCATGTTCACACTGGAATACAGCCAGTGGTTCGATTTCCTGCTGCCGGGTCTCGACTGGCTCAAGGTGCCGATTCCGCTCGGCGGCACGTCGAACCATTTCAAGCTCTCGGCGCTGCGCAAGGTCGGCGCGTGGGACCCCTACAATGTCACCGAGGACGCCGATCTTGGCGTTCGCCTGGCGCAGGAAGGCTACACCGTCGGCGTCATCAATTCGACGACCTATGAAGAAGCCAATGGCGTGCTGCCGAGCTGGATCAAGCAGCGCAGCCGCTGGATCAAGGGCTACATGCAGACCTGGCTGGTGCACATGCGGCACCCGATCCAGCTGTGGCGCTCGATCGGCACGAAGGGCTTCTTCTCCTTCCATTTCTTCATCGGCGCACCGCCCTTCACCATGCTGCTGGCACCGATCCTGTGGGCCATCACGCTGCTCGTCTGGCTCACTAACAGCTTCGATCTCGGCTGGCTGTTCCCCGAACCTTTCGGCACGATGGCGCTGTTCAACCTGGTGCTGGGCAACCTTTTCCTCGTCTATTTCGGGGTGATCGCCGCGCTGAAACGCAAGTATTACGACCTGGTGCCGGCCGGCGTGCTGCTGCCGGCCTATTGGGTGCTGCACTCGATCGCCGCCTACAAGGCGTTCTGGCAACTGCTGTTCAATCCGCACTATTGGGAAAAGACCGAGCACGGCACGTCGAGCGTGACGCAGAAGAACCTCGCCGACGTGAAGGGAGAGGCCAAATGACGACGGCCGACTTCGCCCTCGGATCGCCCCCGCAGCGGAAGCCGTTCATTCGCACGGCGACTGCCATCGTCTGGCTGGTGGCGCTCGCGGCCTTCCTCGCCGTGGCGCAACACGTCATCAATGCGGGCTTCCTCCGCCGCGATATCGAAGCGTTGCTCGAAGGGGAGGCCTGGCGCACCGGCGGCTGGCTGTCGCAGCTCGTACTCGTGCTGGTCAGCTTTCTGCACGACGTAGCGCTCGAACAAACCGTGCTGTCACTGACCGCCGCCGTCTTTGCCGGCCTGTCCTTCGGCATTCTGTACGATCGGCTGCGGCTGAATGGCTGGGCGATCGTCGGGACCATCGCCATGCTCGCGGCGCTCGGCGTCCACGCGCACGTGCTCTACGCCATCACGGCGTCGAGCCGCGGGTTCCCGCTCTACTTCGCCCTTGCCGCTATCATCCCCGCCATTCGTCAGATGGAAAAGGTGGGCGATGTGCAATCAACCATCGGCCTCGGCCTCCTGATGCCGCTGGTGCTGCTGGCCGGTCCGCTAACAACACCCCTGATCCTGCCCCTGGCGCTGGGCGCGGCGCTGGCCGATCCTGATGGCCGCCGCGATCCGCGCGCCTTCGTCGCTATGCTGCTGGTGGCCCTGATCCCGGCACTGATCGTCGCCATCGGCGTGGTCGGCTTCGTGGCGCAGTCCGGCCTCGGGGTCGAGCTCGTGCTCTTGCCCTATATCGCGACCTATGGCGCGCTGCAGATGGGCGACGTCGTGGCCAGCATGGGCGCGATGTTCACCTTCGCGCCCGTAGCGGTCGTGCCCATCCTCTATTGCGTCTGGCCGAACCTGCCCGAGAAGCGGCATGTGTGGAGTGCGCTGGCCGTCATCGCACTGCCGCTCTACCTCGCCGTCGCGCGCACCATCTTCACCACGCCGATGGAGCCCTTTGTGCCGGCCATCGCCCTGCTTGCCGCGTTCATCTCGTGGCTCTGTGTGGTGCGCCTGCCGTTCCCGCTGCGGGCGCTGGCGCTGCTGACGCTGGTGCTGGCGGCGGCGCTCAGCTGGACGCAGACGGGCATCTGGGACGATCCGGCATGGAAGGCGGCCCTGTTCGACCTGCCCATGTTCAGCAACCTGATGCTCCGCCCCGGCGTTTGATCCTCCCGCCAAGGAGGATCAGATGGAAAAGCAGGTCGCGAGCGCCGACATCGCCATCAACGCGCCGGTCGACACGGTGTGGCACGCCATCACGGTGTCGAAGATCGCCTTGATGCCGGGGACCACTGTCGAGAGCGGCTGGGAGGTCGGTGACCCGATCACCTTTGCGGGCGAGTTCAACGGCAGGCCGTTCAAGGATTACGGCGAGATCGTCGAAAAGACCGAGGGCAGGTCGGTGGCCTTCTCGCATTGGAGCGGCCAGCCGCAGCGCCCGGCCGACTATCACATCGTGCGCTATGCGCTCGAGGCTCGGGGCGACGGGACGCAGGTGTCGCTGACGCAAAGCAATGTCGGCGACAAGCCGGACATTGATGCAAAGACCGAGGCCGAGTTCGAAAAGAATTGGCAGACGATGCTGGCGCATCTGAAAAAGTCGGCCGAGGCGGGTTGAGCCCCGGCCTTCAATCTCATTCGCCGATCTGGTTCCGATCGAACGGCGTCGTCTGGTAGATCTCGTTGATCCAGTTCTGGAACAGCAGGTGCGCATGGCTGCGCCAGCGGTTCTCCGGCTCGACGCTGGCATCGCCACCCGGGAACAGATTCACCGGCTGCGGCGTATCGAGCCCCGCCTTGACGTCGCGCTCATACTCGTCGGCGAGCGAGCGATTGTCATATTCGAGATGGTTGAGCATATGCACGGCGCGGTGCTTCGGATCGTCGATGAAGCACACGCCGATCTCCGCATTGTCGATCAGGATCTCGAGGTCGGGGCCGAGGCTCGCGCGGTCGATATCGTTGTAGCGGCTCACCGGGATCATCGGGCTGTCCGAGAAGCCCCGCAGCCACACCGAGCGCGGGTTGATGATCTGGTGGCGGAACACGCCGAAGGCCTTGTTCTCCATCCGGTAGCGCTTCGCCTGATGGAAATGATGCAGCGCCGCCTGCGCGCCCCAGCAGATGAACATGGTCCGGTGCACATTGGTCTGCGTCCAGTTCATGATCTCGACCATCTCGTGCCAGTAGCGCACTTGTTCGAAGGGCATGTTGGCGATGGGCGCACCGGTGATCACGAAACCGTCGAACTTGCGTTCGCGCACCTCTTCCCAGGTCGAATAGAACGTCTTGAGGTAATCCTCCGACGTGTTTTTGGCCTTGTGATCGGTGACACGCACCAGCGTCAAATCCACCTGCAGCGGCGTCGCGCCGATCAACCGGGTGAACTGCGTCTCGGTCCGCTCCTTGTTGGGCATCAGATTGAGCAGCCCGATCTGCAGCGGGCGAATATCCTGCCGCGCAGCGCGGCTCGAATCCATGACGACGACGCCCTCGGTTTCGAGCGTCTTGCGGGCGGGGAGGTTGTCGGGAATGCGAATGGGCATGATGCGATCTCGGAAATGAAGGGGAATGCTGGTGCTGGCGCGGCTTGCTGGTTGGTCGTCCGACCGGGCCGGAGACGGCTCGTTCGGCCAACCACGGCCGCTAGCGCATTCGGCCCTTGATCGCGGCAGTGACGAGGTCGATGAACTCCTCGCCGTCGCGAACCGTGGCGAGGTCCGTCGCGTCGATGGTGTAGCCATGCTGGTCGGCGAGCTTCTGGTAGCGCGGCAGCCGATCATAGAGCAGCGCCTCGAAACCCCAGGCGCCGAACGCATCGGGGTCGACCTTGGCGTCGTCCGTAACCTTGTTGAGCTTCTTGAACTCCGCCCATTTCTTGGTGAGGAAGGGCGGCTGATAGTACATCGGCTTGGGCGAGTGCTTGAAGCGGCGGATCAGTTCGTCGGCATCCTTCTCGGTGCCGCGGATATAGATCAGCGTCGTCGACTTGCTGAGCGTCTCGATCACCGGATCGTTCGGATCATCGACATCGACGACCTCGATAAGCGAGCCCCCGGTATCGGCGATGAAATTGTCATAACCATAGATGTCGTGCGCGCGCCCGATGAAATACGGCACTTCCTTGAGCGCCGCGATCTCGGCGATGCGATGCTGCTCCTGGCGGCGGCGATACTCGTCGAGCTCGAGCCCGCCCTTCGCAATGTTGCCCGGCCGCCCCAGATAGGTCGAGAGCGGGTCGAGGTTGGAGAAGGCGATGTTCGAGCTGATCTTGATCGAGTCCGTGCGCAGCAAATCGCGCAGGAACGGCACCTTCATGGCCTCGGCCTTGAAGTTGTCGGTGATGAACTCGCCCATGTGCCGCGTGCCGATGCGGTAATCGACCGAATAGTGGAACCACTGGCTCCGGCGCAGCAGCGCGGCGAGCCGCGTCTTGCCGACGCCGGCCATGCCGAACACCGTCACGGCGTGACGCGGCGCATCATGAAATTGATCCGGCGACTTGAAAAGCATGGGGTTTCCGGCCTCGGGGCTGCAGTCGCGTTTAGAGCATTGGCCCGCAAGTCTCAAGCATCGGCAGAATCTGCCGGTTAGCCAGGACGCTCTTGCCGGTTCCGACCCGCCCGGCGGCAGGCGGTTTCAGGAAAACGCTGCAAAAACAACGGCGTGACCAGTTGGCATCGCCCTTGCTTTGGTTCTCCCGAATGGGCGCAGGACTGGCGCCAAGGCAAACGAGGACGACAATGGGTATCTACGGGGCTCTTTCCACCGCCGTCACCGGGCTGCGTGCCCAATCTTTCGCGCTCGAAAACATCTCGGGCAATATCGCCAACTCGCAGACGACCGGCTTCAAGCGCATCGACACCGACTTCGTCGATCTGATCCCGGATGCGCCGCGCAAGCTGCAGAACGCCGGCTCGGTGCTGGCGCAGTCGCGCTCGACCAATACGCTGCAGGGCGATGTCACGTCGGTTTCGAACGCCACCTACATGGCCGTGAACGGTTCGGGCTTCTTCGTGGTCGAGCCCTCGATCGGCCAGTCCGACGGCAACTCGCTGTTCGCGGGTACGAACTACTACACCCGCCGCGGCGACTTCGACGTCGACAAGAGCGGCTATCTGGTCAACGGCTCGGGCTACTACCTGAAGGGCCTGCCGGTGGATACCGCGACGGGTAACGTGTCGAGTTCGCTGCCGCAGGTGATCCGGCTGTCGAACAACTTCCTGCCGGCCCAGGCCTCGTCGCGGGTCAACTACCAGCTCAACCTGCCGCTCTTGCCCAAGACCGCCAACTATCAGGAAGACAAGACGGTGGGCAGCGAACTGCTCCAGCCGGCTGACTTCATGGATCCCAACACGCCGGCAACACGGGCGGGCGCGGCCGCGACGACCGGCGCCGCCTCGAGCGGGTTCCTCAGCGACACCGACACGTTCACCGTGCAGGTGGGTTCGGGTACGCCCGTCACCTTCACCATTGCGGCGGCGGGCGCCACGGCGGGCAATACGATCAGCCTCGCCGACTCGACGACCATGGCCGACGTGCTGGCGCACATGAACAGCCAGCTCAGCGGTGCGACCGTGGGCATCAATGGCAGCGGCAATCTTGCGGTGACGGCAACCGGCACGGCCAACGGTGTGACGATTACCGATGGCACCTCCGGTATGGGCTTCACCGACGGCACCTCGGCCCCGATGCTCTCGTCGGCAGCGCGCGTTGCCACGGTGTCGGCTGCCGACTCGGCCGAATTCATCGGGCAGTCGATCAGCGGCGGTACGGTCACCGTCTACACAGCCGCCGGTGCGCCGGCGAACGTGCAGTTGCGCTGGGCCAAGATTTCGAGTGCCGAGACCGGCGGCTCGGAAACGTGGAACATGTTCTACCTCAACGACGGCAAGGCAACTGGCAACGCGGCCATGTGGACCAATGTCGGCACCGACTACACCTTCAACAACAGTGGCGTGCTGACGCCGGCGATCACCGAGACCAATCTCACCAATGTCACCATCGATGGCGTGTCGATCGCGGAGCTGAAGCTCGATTTCGGGACCGACGGCATCACCCAGTTCAACGACCCCAATGGTACGGCAGGGGTCACGGCGCTGAGCCAGAACGGCTATCCGGCGGGTGAGTTCGTCTCGGTCGCCATCAACGACAATGGCCGCGTGGTTGTCTCCTACAGCAACAACCAGCAGGTGGAAGTGGCGCAGGTGATCACCGCCAATTTCAACGCGTCCAACCAGCTCAAGCGCCTCGACGGCGGCATCTTTGCCGAGACAGCAGACTCGGGCAGCGCCATCCTCGACATGAGCGGTGGCATCGTCAGCTCGTCGCTCGAAAGCTCGAACACCGACATCTCGGAAGAGTTCACCAAGCTGATCGTGACGCAGCAGGCCTATGCGGCAGGCACGCGTATCGTGTCGACCGCCGACCAGATGATCCAGGAAGCGCTGAACATGATCCGCTGAGGCGGATCGGGCCGGGGGTAGTTCCAGATGAGTCTTAGCGCCTCGCTCAGCAATGCGCTGTCTGGCATGAATGTCAGCCAGAACAGCCTCGAAGTGCTGTCGCGCAACGTCTCCAATGCCGGCACCCCCGGCTACCACCGGCAATCGCTGTCGGTCATCGATACAGTCGCTGGCAGCTCGACCTATGCGCGGTCGGGCTCCGTCGAGCGGGCCTTCAACCGCAGCCTGCAGGTCTACTACACGAACGCTGTTTCAGATGCCGGCTACGCACAGGCGCGGGCCCAGGGTCTCGACCGGCTGCAGAACTATCTGGGCAAGCCGGGTGAGGCGGGGTCGCTCGATACGATGTTCGGATCGCTGCAGAATGCCCTGCAGGCGTTGAGCACCAGCCCCGACAATTACGCCACCCGCGCCACGGTGGTGTCGCAGGCGCAAGCCATGGCGACCACGCTGAACTCGCTGACCCGAGATGTGCAGGGCCTGCGGCAGGAAGCCGAGACGCAGATGTCGGCGACCGTCGACCAGCTCAATCTGGCCCTGACCGGCCTGCAGCGGGTCAACGACCGGCTTGGCGATCTTTCCGGGGATTCGGGCAGCCGTACGGCGCTGCTCGACCAGCGCGACCGGCTTGTCTCGCAGATATCGGAACTGGTCGACGTGCGCGTCGACTACCGCAGCGACGACACTGTGAGCCTCATGACGCGCAGCGGTGTCGGGCTCATCGATGGCAGTGCGGCAACGTTCTCATTCGCGCCCACAGGGGCGCTGAGTGCCGAAAAGCTCTTCAACGTCGATCCGAACCAGAGCCAGCTCGGCAAGCTGCAGCTGACGACGATCTCAGGCACCAAGATCGATCTGGTACAGCAGAATGTCATCCAGTCGGGCAAGCTCGCCGCGCTGGTCGATTTGCGCGACAACACCTTGGTGACGGCGCAGAACCAGCTCGATGAGATCGCCGCCAGTCTCGCGCAGGCCTTGTCGACGTTGCACACGGCGGGAGCGCCGGCGAACTCGGGCGCACAGAACGGCTATGCGCTCGACCTGACCGGCATCCGTCCCGGCAATGATTTCGTGCTCAGCTACACTCAGGGCGGGGTGGGCAAGTCGGTGAAGGTCGTCAACGTCGACAACCCCGCCAAGCTGCCGCTCGATTATCTCGATGCCAATGGCACCCGCGTCATCGGCATGAATTTGGCGGCAGGCGCCGCAGTGGTCGCACCCGCATTGCAGAGTGTGCTTGGCAGTGGATTCACGGTCAGCAGTTCCGGCAATACGCTGACGGTTCTAGATGATGGCGTCGGCAACACGACCGACGTCGGATCGCTCACGGCCCGCACGACCTCGACCGCGCTGCAGGACGGCACGCCCGCGCTCAATCTGTTCGTCGATCGCGGCAATCTGGACTTCACCAACAACTATGCGGAGCAGGGGCAGAAGCTGGGCTTCGCCGGTCGCATCTCGGTGAACGCTGCCATCCTCACCGACAATGCGCTGCTGGTGAAAAGCCTGCCGACCGGATCCATCGGCGATCCGGCCCGCGCTGACTTCCTGCTCGACAAATTGCAGACCATGAGTTTCGCGTCGGCCCAGGGCAACGGTAGTGCGCGCGGCAGCTATCGTCTTGGCGGCACCATCAGCGACCTTGTTGCCCAGACGATGGACTACACCGGCGGGGCAGCGGCCTTTGCGATCAGCGAAGACGGTACGCAGCAACTGGCGATGGAGTCACTGACGCAGCGCCTCGACAGCGAGTATGGCGTCAATGTCGACGAGGAAATGGCCCGGCTGATGGAACTGCAGAACGCCTATGCCGCCAATTCGCGCGTCATCGCGGTCGTGCAGGAACTGATGAACCGACTGATGGAAATCTGAGGGTAGGCAATGAGCATCGTCAATCGCTCCATGTATCCGGTTCAGACCAGCATCAGCCTTATCGGCAAGATGCAGGCGCGCTATGCGACGTTGCAGACGCAGTTGGCCACCGGGCAGAAGGCCAGCACGCTGTCCGAGCTTGGATCGGATCGGTTCTTTGACCTCTCGATGCGTGCCCGGATCAACAAGATCGAGGGCTTTCAGAACAGCATCGACATGGTCAAGACGCGCCTTGCCGTTTTCGACCAGGTCCTCGGCCGGCTCGACACCGTCGAATCCAACGCGCGGACGCTGATGTCGCCCAGCGCCTATGGCACGGCCAACGTCAATTTCGGCACGGCGCCGACCTCGGCGCGGTCGCAGCTCGATGAAGTGCTCAATCTGCTCAATACCGATGTCGATGGCCGCTATCTGTTCAGTGGCGGCAAGGTGGAACAGAAACCGGTCGGTACCACCTCGGCGCTGATCGATGGGGCCGGTGGCAAGGCCGGCTTCAAGCAGATCGCCGCCGAACGGCTGATGGCCGACCAGGGCGATGGCTATGGCCGCCTGACGCTGGGCGGCGCGGCCGACACGGCGACGCTCACCGAGGATGGCGATCATGTCTTTGGCTTGAAGCTCTCGACGCTCACCAGGACCGGCAGCAGTGGTGCCATCACGCTCACCACGCCCGCCGATCCGCAGCCGCGTACCGCGCAGGTGCAGTTCACCGCCCAGCCGCAGGCCGGCGAGACGGTCACCTTCGGCTTCACGATGCCCGACGGGACCGAGGAGAGCATCACGCTCAAGGCCGTGACGGGGACGCCCGCCGCCGGCGAATTCCAGATTGGCGCCGATGTGGACGCGACGGCCGCCAATTTCCGCGGCGTGTTGCAAAGCTCCGTCGCCAAGCTCGCCAGCACGGATCTGGTCGCGGCGTCGAACTTCGCGGCGGCCGACAATTTCTTCAACGGGCAGGGCGCGCCGATCCTCCGCGTCGATGGCACGCCGAGCTTCGCTTCGGCGACCACGCTGGTGACGGCGGATCCGACGACCACGATCCAGTGGTACAGCGGCGACGACTCCACCGACCCGCGCGGCACCGTCAACGCCAAGATCGACGATACGGCAAATATCCGCTACGGCGCGCAGGCCAATGAGAGTGGCGCGGTGTCGCTTGTGCGCAGCCTGGCGGTGATGTCCATCCAGAGCTTCACCAACGCCGATACGACCTCGTCGGCGCGCTTTGACGCGATTGCCGAGCGCAACCTCGTCAATCTGTCGGAGACGCGCAACAACGAGCCGGGGTCGATCGAGATGCTGGCGGTGGAACTCGGCAACTCCCGAGTGAACACCGAGACCGTCTCCAAACGGCAGGCGAGCTACAAGGCGCAGCTCGAGGGCATGCTGTCCGATATCGAGACAGTTTCGAAGGAAGACGTTGCCATGGAGATGCTGGCGCTGCAGACGCGCCTGCAGGCCAGCTACGAGGCGACGTCGCTGATCAGTTCGCTGTCGCTGGTCAACTACCTCAAATAGAGAAGGGGCCCAGCGGGCCCCTTGATACATCCAGCCTATGTCGCGCCGCCTAACTGGCTGGCGCGCAGACCTGCCGCGACCTCGCGGTTGATGTTGATCAGCACATCGAGACCCGTCGCATCCGGCTTGGCTTCGAGCCTGATGGTGTGACTCAGCACGAACAGGCCGAGATTGGCGATGTTCTGGCGGATCGCCGCCGGCAGCGGGTTGTCTTCGTTGGTGGCCGAATTCAGAAACACGTTCCACAGCTTGCGGTTGAACTTCAGCGCGCCGAGCAGCTCCGTGTCGGCGAGGTCCCAGGCGTCGCGAATGCGTTGCAGGTTCGTGGCCGATTTGGAAAGGAGGTTGGCCTCAAGGTCGCGTGGACTACCGGTCCGCTTGGCCGTCGTTTGGTAGGCCTGCGTCGCGTGCTGCTGCATTTGCTAGGATATCCTGCTCGTGTTGGATGAGTTTCTTAGCCGCCCTTAGAGCCTTGTACAGCTGACCCGTTAATATCTCGTTGTTGATTTCATCAATTATCTGCGTCGTCGATGGAGCAGCGCGCACCAGATCGGTGACAAGCGCGAAGTATTCGCGGCGCAGCGTCTCGATGCTGTCGTCGAGATACATTAGCTGGACCGCCAGGTAGATGCGCTTGGCAGGCGTGTTGGCCGTGGTGGGGCTTAGAATGTCCTTCTCGCGCAGCACCGGCGCCTTGCCGTCGATGAACAGGCGGGTGCGCTGATCGGAGTTGGTGATCACGCAATTGCCGACGATGAGGCGTTCATTGGGCTTGAGTTCGACCTTGAGCGACATGGCGCCATCCACTGGTGTGAGTTTGACTATGCGCCACCACCGTCACCAAAGCGTTGGCGCCTGAGACCAAATGCCGAGCGCCGCGATTCCGCAAGCGCCGCGCGCCGTCCCCCCGGCGCGGCAATGAAAAAGGCGGGCCGCGGCCCGCCTTTTCCGTAGTGAGTGTAGCTTGCCTTAGAACAGGCGGAGCACGTTCTGATCGGCCTGCGAGGCCAGCGACAGGGCCGTCGAGGACAGCTGCTGGCGGGTCTGCAGGGCGAGCACGTTCGCCGCCTCTTCGTTGGTATCGGCCAGCGTCAGATTCGAGGCGCCGGTCTGCAGCACGTTGATCATCTGCTTGGTGAAGTCCTGGCGGGTCTGGACGACCGACAGGTTCGAACCAAACTTGCCAGCCTGGGTGCGCAGCGTGTCGATGGCGCCCTTGAG
>SEEL01000070.1 GCA_004144345.1 Hyphomicrobiales bacterium | reverse complement strand
GGGCGAGCCACAAGCACAATGCCCACCCTCCCCCTCGCGGGGAGGGTAGCGTAGCTCGCCGGAGGCGTAGCGAAGCTAGGGTGGGGGTGAGGAGCCCGTGAGCCATCAGGAGCGACCGGGCGCCGCCACCCCCACCCTTGATCCCTCCCCGCAAGGGGGAGGGAGACGACTGCAGACACCTTGAGTGGAGCCCATCCCTCCCCACCGGGGAGGGGGGACCGGCGCAGCCGGTGGGTGGGGCGGGCCACAAGCACTGCGCATCGAACCCACCCACAACGTCATTCCCGCGAAAGCGGGAATCCAGGGCAGTCACCACAATGGTCGTGGCCCTGGATCCCCGCCTTCGCGGGGATGACGTTCGGCAGGAAGCGCCGCATGGGATTCGCACGAATCTACGTACTCATCCGCACCCCCAAAACGGCTTAACTCAACTAGCGGATTCCCCAGGCGGCTCTAGGCTCACACCCCGATTTTGGGCCAACTTATCCACGTCCCCCAAAGCCGGGTGTAAACTCCCCTCAGCTGGGTCGCACGGACGGAGTTCGCGACGAAGGACGCGCTCCAGCAAGCGGGCGGGCAGAGGCGTCCTCTGCCTGGGCCCCGTGGGTTATGCGACGGGCTGAAGTCCGTACGGCCGCATGGGGACCTGAAATCCCGCGCCCCGAGGCGTCGTGTGCCTCTCTATCTGAAACATCGAGGCGTACGCGCCTCGGGGCCCCGTCCACTACCCCCCGCAACCGGAGGCGCATCGCCGATGGATACTTCCGCTCGTCTACGCGCCGAGAATGTACAGCCATGTCGTCACCGTCAGCACCGAGCCGAGGGTCGAGATCAGCACCGTGTTGGTCGCGACGTTCACGGCGCGGTCGTAATAGGTGGCGAACACATAGGCATTGATGCCGGTGGGCATGGCGGCCAGCAGGATGCCGTAGCGGGCGATTTCGAGCGGCACGTGCAGCACATGGATCATCAGCACATAGGCAATGGTGGGGTGGATGATCAGCTTGAACACGCTCATCACGCTCGCCTGCACCCAGCTTTCCGACACACGATACTGGTTGAGCGCGCCGCCGAGGCCGAACAGGGCCGCCGGCAGCACCGCCGCCGCCATCATGTTGAGGAACGCCGTTCCAGGCTCGGGCAGAACCACGCCGAAGCGGTTGGCGGCATAGCCGAGGCCGACGCCCCAGAGCAGCGGGTTCTGGACGATCCGCACCATCGCTGTCCCCAGCGATTTGTGCAGCGGGGCGCCGTCGCGCCGCACCAGCTCCATCACCAGCATGCCCAGCGTAATCAGCACCGGCGCATGGAATGCGATGATCGAGAACACGGTGGGCAGCGCTGCATCGCCATAGGCGCGCTGGACGATCGGAATGCCCATCAGCACGGTGTTGGTGAACATCGCCGAAAAGCCGGAGGAGACCCCCTCCCCCGGCCGCGCCTTGAACCATTTGACCGCGATGATCGAGCCGAACAGCAGCGAGGTCACCGAGCCCACATAGAAGGGCAGGATCACCGCCGGATTGAAGGTCGAGCTGAAATCCGAGGTCAGCATGGCCTGGAACAGCAGGCAGGGGGTGGCGAAATTGTTGACGAAGGCCACCAGCCCCTTCACCCCCTCCTCCGGATAAAGGCGGAAGCGCACCGCGGCATAGCCGAGCGCGATGATCGCAAAGACCGGGAGGACGACGTTGAGAATGGGCAGCATGGCGGCCGGCGGCGGGATGGGTGGCCCTTGGTGAACCGCGTTCATCCTGCGGTCAAGCTTTCCGGGGCAGATTTGCGTCACCTGCCCGTTGCATGTCGGGCGCACGGGCGTTAACGACAGGGCGGGAAACAGACAGCAGACATGGCCAAGCGCGAACATATCACCGACGTCTTCGTGATCGGAGGCGGCGTCAATGGATGCGGCATTGCCCGCGACGCCGCGGGGCGCGGCTTTTCGGTATTCCTCGCCGAAATGGGCGACCTCGCCTCGGGCACCTCATCGGCCGCCACCAAGCTCGTGCATGGCGGGCTGCGCTACCTCGAATATTACGAGTTCCGGCTGGTCCGCGAAGCGCTCGCCGAGCGCGAAGTGCTCTGGTCGATGGCGCCGCACATCATCTGGCCGCTGCGCTTTGTGCTGCCGCACCACAAGGGCTTGCGCCCCGCCTGGTTCCTGCGGCTCGGCCTCTTCCTCTACGACTATATCGGCACCCGGAAGCTGCTGCCGCCGACCAAGACGCTGGACCTCCGTTCGAGCCCGCTCGGCCGACCGCTGAAGGATGGCTACGCCACCGCCTTCGAATATTCCGATTGCTGGGTGGACGATGCGCGGCTCGTGGCGCTCACCGCCCGCGACGCGGCCGACAAGGGCGCCGTCATCCAGACCCGCACCAAGGTCATCAGCGCCGTGCGCGAGAATGGCCTCTGGACGGTGCGCCTCCAGGATGTCGACAGCGGCCTCAAGGGCACCGTCAAGGCCAAGCTCATCGTCAACGCCGCCGGCCCCTGGGTCGACAGCGTGCTGCGCGAAGCCGCCGGGCAGAACGACGCCAACAATGTGCGCCTCGTCAAAGGCAGCCACATCGTCGTGCGCAAGCTCTACGAGCACGATCGTGCCTATTTCTTCCAGAACAAGGATGGCCGCATCATCTTCGCCATCCCGTACGAGCGCGACTTCACCCTGATCGGTACCACCGACCAGGACTACAAGGACGATCCGCGCGACGTGAAGATATCGGAGGAGGAGACGAGCTACCTCCTCGCCGCGGCCACCGAATATTTCGAGCGTCCGGTCAGCGCCGCCGATATCGTCTGGACCTATTCGGGTGTCCGCCCGCTGTTCAACGATCACAAATCGAAAGCGCAGGAAGCCACCCGCGACTACGTCCTCACCACCGAGGGCGATGCGAAGACCGGCGCCATGCTCAATGTTTTCGGCGGCAAGCTCACCACGCATCGCCGCCTCTCCGAGGAAGCGCTCGAGCACATCGAGAAAGTGCTCGGGTCGCGCGGCAAGCCGTGGACCAAGGGCTCGAAGCTGCCCGGCGGCGAGTTCGGGCCGCGCGAATTCGACCAGCAGGTCGAGCGGCTCAACGAGGCCTATCCCAACCTCACCGACAAATTCCTCCGCCGCCTCGTGCGGCAATACGGAACGCGCGCCACGCTGCTGCTCGGCGGGGCCACCCGCATGCAGGATCTCGGCGAGACTTTCGGCGCCGACCTCACGCAGCGCGAAGTCGAATATCTGATCGAGCATGAATGGGCGCGCACCGCCGACGACATTCTGTGGCGGCGCACCAAGCTCGGCCTCCGCATCGGCGCCGGCGACAAGGCGCGGCTCGAGACCTATCTTACGACGCGCAAGACGAGGGGGCGTAAATGAGCGGCTATGTGCTGGCGATCGACCAGGGCACGACCTCGAGCCGGGCGATCGTGTTCAACGATCTCCAGCAGATCGTCGGCATGGGCAAGATGGAGTTCACCCAGCACTTCCCCGCCTCGGGCTGGGTCGAGCACGTGCCGGAGGAAATCTGGGCCACTTCGCTGTGGTCGGCCAAGACGGCGCTCAAGAAGGCCGGCATCACCGCCGCCGATGTTGCCGCCATCGGCATCACCAACCAGCGCGAAACGACGATCGTGTGGGATCGCGCCACCGGCAAGGCCATCCACAACGCCATCGTCTGGCAGGACCGCCGTACCGCAAAGGTCTGCGAGAAGCTCAAGAGGGCCGGCCACGAGAAGCTGGTCGCGCGCAAGACCGGCCTGCTGCTCGACCCGTATTTCTCGGCCACCAAGATTTCATGGATTCTCGACAACGTCCCCGGTGCGCGCAAGCGCGCCGAGCGTGGCGAGCTGGCCTTCGGCACCGTCGATTCCTATCTCATCTGGCGCCTCACCAATGGCGCCTCGCACGCCACCGACGCCACCAATGCCTGCCGCACGCTGCTCTACAATATCGAGACCGGCGACTGGGACGACGAACTGCTCGCGCTGTTCCGCGTGCCGCGCGCCATGATGCCGGTGGTGAAGGACAATGCCGATGACTTCGGCATCACCGAAAAGACCATCCTCGGTGCACCGGTGCCGATCCTCGGCTCGGCCGGCGACCAGCAGGCGGCCACCATCGGCCAGGCCTGCTTCGAGGTCGGCATGATGAAGTCCACCTACGGCACGGGCTGCTTCGCGCTGCTCAATACCGGCAGCGAGATCGTCCGTTCGAAGAACCGGCTGCTGACCACCGTCGCCTACCGCCTCGATGGCAAGACCACGTATGCGCTCGAAGGCGCGATCTTCATGGCTGGCGCCTCGGTGCAATGGCTGCGCGACAAGCTCCGCCTGTTCAAGGATGCCGCCGAGACCGGTACGCTCGCCAAGAGCGCCGATGAAGATTCAGCGGTCTATCTGGTGCCGGCCTTTGTCGGCCTCGGCGCCCCCTGGTGGGATGCCGAAGCGCGCGGCGCCATCTATGGCCTCACCCGCAACACCGGCGCCTCCGACCTGACCCGCGCGGCGCTCGAATCCGTCGCCTACCAGACGCAGGACCTGCTCAGCGCCATGCGCAAGGACTGGAAGACGGGCGCCCGCGATACGGTGCTCCGCGTCGATGGCGGCATGGTCGCCTCCGACTGGACCATGCAGTTCCTCAGCGACATGCTCGACGTGCCCGTCGATCGCCCGACCATCCTCGAAACCACGGCGCTTGGCGCCGCATGGCTTGCCGGCTGGAAGGCCGGCGTCTGGCCGGATCAGCGCGGCTTCTCGAAGCGCTGGGCGCTCGATCGCCAGTTCAATCCGGCGATGGACCCGGCTGTGCGCAAGCGCAAGCTCAAGGGCTGGAACGACGCCGTCCGGCGCACGCTGACGAAAGGCTAGCCGCGGACGATCCAGGCCTCGAACGGCCCGCCGGCGATGAAGCACCAATAGATGCCGTAGCGGCCCTTGCGATCCTCCGGCATCCGCTGCACCGCCATCCCGAACTCGACGAATTTGTCGCTGAGCAGGGTCGCGCGGTGCCCCGGCGAATTGAGCCAGCCCTCGATGGCGCCCTCGAGCGTCTGCTGCCCACCCGCCAGATTCTCGCCCACTGCCCCGCGATACCCCGCCTGATCGGTGCGCGCCCGGAGCTTCATGCCGGCATCGTGCGCCAGCACATCCTTCTGCACCATCAGTCCGACCTGGATCTTGCAGGCCGCTTCCAGCTGGGCGTTGTAGCTCATCGGCTTGTGCCCGCCATTCGCCCGCCGCGCCTCATTGATCGCGGCCAGCATCGAGCCCTGGCTCATCTGGGTCGGCGAGGTCGTGGAAGTGGGCACATTGGTCCCGAACGACGAACAGGCGGCAAGCGCAACGGCCACGCCAAGGGCAAGGAGGGCGCGGCAGAGGGGACGAAGCATCGAAACAATCCAGCAATCAGGCGCGTAACCATAGCCGCGTGCGCGGGGCGGCAACATGGCGGGAGGCCGGCATTTGAACAAAATTAACGGCAAATCCAGCTCGTCCTCGCCAATGGCGGCGGTCCGGCGGCACACTGCAGGGTCTGAAGGAGTGCGTTCCGATGGCCCATCTCGATCTTGGTCATGCCGATATGAAGCCGGGCGCCCTGGTGCGCTACGACATCGCTCAGGAACATAGCCGGGCCAAGCAGCTGCTCGTGATGTCCTTCATCGCCGCCGCAATGATCATCGTCATCGCCGCGATGTTCCTCACCGCCGTGACCTGATTTGCGCCGACACTGTCTGGAAGATGGTGCCCGGGACCGGAATCGAACCAGTGACACGCGGATTTTCAATCCGCTGCTCTACCAACTGAGCTACCCGGGCATCGGGGCGAACCGGGCGGGTGCGCCGGAAAGCTCGCGGTTTATAGGGGTTCGATTCCGGGGACGCAAGCGCCAAAACCGCCCCTGTGAGTTCATGAAAAAGCCCCGCCTCGCGGCGGGGCTTTCGGGCTTGGAACCGATGCGCCAATCAGGCGGAAAGGTCGTTGTTCCGGGTGTCCCGGAGGAAGATAAGGCCGATAACCACGGTGAACAGCGCCACCACGATCGGGTACCAGAGGCCGTAGTAGATGTTGCCGGCACTGGCGACCATTGCCGTGGCGACCAGCGGCAGCAGGCCACCGAACCAGCCATTGCCGATATGGTACGGCAACGACATCGAGGTGTAGCGCACCCTCGTCGGAAACAGCTCGACCAAGAACGCCGCGATCGGGCCGTAGACCATGGTCACGAAGATCACCATGATGAAGATGATGGCGATCGCTGCCACCCAGTTGATGCGGCTGGCATCGGCCGGGACTGCCGCAAGGACGGTCAGGGGCAAGTCAGCTCCTGTAGCCGTGGTCGCCGGTTCACCGATGATGGCGTTCGCGGCTGTCAGTGTCGACGCAGCAGGGTCGGCTGCCTTACGGGCAGCGTTCACCGCCGCAAGCCGTTCGGCCGGGGTCGTAGCGGCCGTGAGTGCGGCGAGTTGCTCGACATTCAGGGCCAGCGTCGAGTCGGTCGCCTTGAAGTTCGGGTACCCACCATCCACCAGAGCCTTGGTCCAGGTGGCGGCGCTGAAGCCTTCGACGGTGATGTCGCCGACCTTGAGCGTTGCCTTGGAGCCCGCCGCGCCATTGTCAGAGGTGAAGGAGATGCCGCGAGAGGCGAGTAGCCCCTTGCTGGTATCGCAATCACCCACGACCGTGCCCGGCCATTGCGGGAACAGGTTGAAATGGCACTGCGCGGGATCGGCCGCCACGTGGATTTCAGTGTTCTTGTTCCACTCGGTGAGGCCCGGATTGACCGCTGCGGCCAGCCAGCCGAACAGGACGAAGTAGCTGAGCGCACCGATGAGACAGCCTGCAAGGATGATGTAGAGCCGGCCGATGCGATCGGACAGCGAACCGAAGAAGACAAAGAATGGCGTGCCGAGCAGCAGGCCCGCGCCGATGATCATGTAGGTCGAAAGATAGTCGACCTGCATCGTCGTCTGGATGAAGAACAGCGCGTAGAACTGGCCGGTGTACCAGATGACGCCCTGACCGGCGGTAGCGCCGAGCAGCGCGAGCAGCACGAACTTGTTGTTCGGCGATTTGAGGAAGGAATCCCGCAGCGGCGACGTCGAGCCCCTGCCCTCTTCCTTCATCTTCTTGAAGATCGGCGATTCATTCAGCTTGAGGCGGACCCAGATCGAATAGATCAGCAGGATGGCAGACACGAGGAACGGCAGGCGCCAACCCCATTCGGCATAGGCGGCCGGTGGAATGGTCATGCGGCTGATGCCGATGACCAGCAGCGACAGGAAGAAGCCCAGCGTCGCCGTGGTCTGGATCCAGCTGGTGGCGAAGCCACGCTGACCGGGGCGAGAATGCTCGGCCACGTAGGTCGCGGCACCGCCATACTCACCGCCAAGCGCCAGACCCTGGAGCAGACGGAGCGTCACGAGGAGGATCGGGGCGAGCACGCCGACCTGCGCATAGGTCGGCAACAGGCCGACGGCGAAGGTCGAGATGCCCATCACGAGAATGGTAACGAGGAAAGTGTATTTACGGCCAACGATGTCGCCGATGCGGCCGAAGACCAAGGCGCCGAACGGGCGAACCAGGAAGCCTGCCGCATAGGTGGCAAAGGCGGACAGCAGGGCGGCAGTTTCGTTGCCCGATGGGAAGAACAGGGCGGCGAAAAACGGCGCCAGCGTTGCGTAGAGATAGAAGTCGTACCACTCAAAGACGGTACCTGTTGACGACGCGACAATAACGAAGCGCTCGTCCTTACTAAGTCCTGCGTCACGCGCCGAGGCGCTGGCTTCCGCAGTTGCCATTGTTACCCCCTATTTGGGCCTTTCCCTCAAAAGGCCGAGGTCTCGATCTGCTCCGATTAATATTGGCTAATACAGCAGCAGTGTTGACCTAAGAGATGGCTTGTCCCACCCTTTCGCGGTACCCCAGTCGGACTTTCGAGGAGAGAAACGATGCTTCAGGATCTGCGCGGCAAGCGGGCACTCGTGACGGGATCGTCTACCGGCATCGGGGCGGCCGTGGCGCGGGAGCTGGCTAGGCTGGGCGTCAGGGTGGTGATCCACGGCAACAAGAATGCCGAGGCCGCCCAGGCGGTGGCCAAGGAGATCGGCGCGGCCGGCGTGGTGCTGGGCGATGTCGGCGACGGGCAGACCGCGGCGCGGATCGTCGAGGAGGCGGTGAAGCTGCTGGGTGGGCTCGATATCCTCATCAACAATGCCGGGGCGATCCATGATCGCGTCACCAACGCCGAGTTCGATGAGGCGATGTATGAGCGCGTCTATGACACCAATGTGCGCTCGGTGCTGGCGGTAACGAAGGCGGCGTTTCCGCATCTCAAGGCGGCGGGCGGCGGGTCGATCATCAATACGGGGTCGGTGGCCGGGCGCTTCGGCGGGTTCGGCGGGTCGGCGGTCTATGCGTCGGCCAAGGCGGCGGTGCATTCGATCACGCGCAATGCGGCGCGGGAGTTTGCTGAGGCCGGGGTGCGGGTGAATGTCGTGGCGCCGGGGTTCATCATAACGCCGTTCCACGACAAGACGCCGGAAAGTGTGAGGCAGACAGCGGCGGCGCAGATTCCGATGAAGCGGCTGGGCACGGCGGAAGACTGTGTCGGCGCTTATGTGTTTCTCGCCTCGGCGGCGATGTCCGGCTACATCACCGGCCAGATCATCGACGTGAATGGCGGACAGCTGATGGTCTAGTCCTCCTCGTCCTCCTTGCTGGCGTCCTCCGGCGTTTCGTTGGTGGGGATGCGGTAGGCATCGGACAGCCAGCGATTGAGGTCGATGTCCTGGCAGCGGCCGCTGCAAAAGGGATGGTGCGCCTGCGACGAGGGCTTGCCGCAGATGGGACAGGGCCGGGTCGGCTTGAGGCGGACGATTTCGGCCATGGCGTCAGACCGAAGTGAGCGTCGACTGGTTGAGCCAGTTGAAATGCACCGGATAGCCCTCGCCTGAGAGCAGACCGACCGTTTCGTTGAGCGGCAGGCCGACGACGGCGGAATAGGAGCCGACGAGCTTGACGACGAACGCACCGGCGATGCCCTGGATGGCGTAGCCGCCGGCCTTGTCGCGCCATTCGGCACTGGCCAGATAGGATTCGATCTCGCGGGTGCTGAGCCGCTTGAAGCGGAGGCGGGTCTCGACCAGGCGCTTTCGCGCGGCGCCGGAGACGCTCAGCATAGTGACGGCAGTATAGACGCGATGATTGCGGCCCGAGAGCAGATGGAGGCACATGCTCGCCTCTTCCATCGTCTCCGCCTTGGGCAGGATACGGCGGCCGACGGCGACGACGGTGTCGGCAGCAAGCACCAGCGCGTTACCGGCGATGCCGGCGCTGCGCGCCTTGTGCTGCGCGGCAATGGCCTTCTGGTCGGCAAGACGCTGCGCGAGCTTGCGCGGCAGCTCGTTCTTTTCGGGCGTTTCGTCGATATGGGCAGGAACCAGATGTTCCGGCTCGATGCCGATCTGGTTCAGCAGCGCGAGCCGACGCGGCGAGGCAGACGCCAGAATGAGTTCCGGACGTGTGGCCATCGCAACCCCCTGGGCTTAGCGGAAGCGGAAGGTGATCCGGCCCTTGGTCAGATCGTAGGGAGTCATGACGCACAGCACCTTATCGCCGGTCAGCACGCGAATACGATTCTTGCGCATGCGCCCGGCGGTATGGGCAATGATCTCGTGGCCGTTCTCGAGCTTGACCCGGAAGGTCGCGTTGGGCAGCAATTCGCTGACGGTGCCCGGAAACTCGAGTTCTTCTTCTTTTGCCATTATTTCTCCTGAGGCAACCGGCAGCGGCCTGCCGGGCCTGAATTTGGGCCTGTCCTATACTTGAACCGGTCCGGTTTGTGAACCACCCGCAATCAGGGGTGTCAGGCGCTCGCGCACCCGCTTCTGTAGGGTATCTCGTAGGCCGCGATAGGCGCTGAGCACCGCTTCGCGGTTGCCCTCGGTCTCGGCCGGGTCGGGCAAGGGCCAGTGCTCGACGGCCCCCATTTCAAGGCCGCGGCGCTCGACGGCCTCGGGCGCATCGGCCGAAAGCGTGACGACGAGGTCGAAATGATTGGCCACCAGTTCATCCATCGTATGGGGGGTATGGACCGACATGTCGATGCCGATTTCCTCCATGACCTGGTGGACAAAGCCATCGACCTTGCCGGACCGGACGCCCGCCGAACGGGCAATCAGCCGGCCGGGGAAGTACTTTCGGGCCAGGGCGGCGGCAATGGGCGAGCGCACCGAATTCATCGAGCAGACGAACAGCACGGTGGGCAGCGTGCTCTCGCGCTCGTCGATGCGGCTCGCATAGGGCTGGACGGCGCAGATCAGGGTGAACAGCCGGCGGGCGGTGTTCAGATCCATCTCGAGCTTGTTGTCGAGGCGGGTGCGCAGCAGCTCGGCGGCGTCGTTGTGGAGGCCGCGGCGGGCCATGTCGACGGTCTCGATCTGGTAGGTCGAGGCGGTCTTGATGGCGTCGTAGTAGGAATCGCGGATGCGGAAATAGTCGCGGATGAGACGGCGGAACGGCGTCAGCGAGAGATAGTGCGCGGCGATCGGCTGGTAGGTGTCCGGGTTGCGGACGTCGAGCACGATGTAATTGGCGACAATCGAGACGTGCAGCGCGTACGGCCCCTTGGACTTGACGCGCGCCGGATGGAATTTGTTCTGCTCGACGAGGTCATAGATGGCGATGCGCCACTCATGCACTTCGTCGGGGTCGATCGAGGTGATCGTGTTCGGGTCGAGGGTAACGGCGACGATCCGGTCGGTCTTCTCGTTGAAGACGTGCGGGGTCAGCGCCATCAGCGATTTAGCCTTATGGATACGCTGCGGCCATGCGCGGCCAGCCCCTCGGTTTCAGCGAGGGTGACGGCAGGGCCGGCGAGTTCGGCGAGCGAGAACGGATCGCAGCCGAGGATCGAGGTGCGCTTGACGAAATCGAGCACGCCGAGGCCGGAGGCATAGCGGGCAGAGCGCGCGGTCGGTAGAACATGGTTCGAGCCGCCGACATAGTCGCCGATGGCCTCGGGCGTGTGGTGGCCGAGGAAGATGGCGCCGGCATTGCGGATTTTCGGGCGCAGCGCCAGGGGATCGTCGACCATCAGCTCGACATGCTCGGAGGCGATGCGGTTGGCGAGTTCGACCGCCTCGCCCAGCGATTTGACGAGGATGATGGCGCCGAATTCGTTCCAGCCATCACGGGCGATATCGGCGCGCGGCAGCGTGGCGAGCTGGCGCTCGACTTCGATGGCGACGGAATCGGCCAGCGCGGCGTCGGTGGTCACGAGGATGGACTGGGCGCCACCGCCATGTTCAGCCTGGGCGAGCAGATCGGCCGCGACCCAGGACGGGTTGGCGGATTCGTCGGCGATGATCAGCACTTCGGACGGGCCGGCGATCATGTCGATGCCGACGGTGCCGAACACCTGGCGCTTGGCGGCGGCGACATAGGCATTGCCCGGGCCGACGATCTTGCTGACCGGCTTGATGGTTGCGGTGCCATAGGCCAGCGCGCCGATCGCCTGGGCGCCACCGATACGGTAAATCTCGGAGACGCCGGCAATGCGGGCGGCAGCCAGCACGGCGGGATTGGTTTCGCCGCGCGGCGTCGGCACGACCATGGCGATGCGGCTGACGCCGGCGACCTTGGCTGGAACGGCGTTCATCAGCACCGAGGACGGATAGGAAGCGGTACCGCCGGGCACATAGATGCCGACGGCCTCGACGGCGGTCCACACGGTGCCGAGGGTGACGCCGAGCGCATCCTGATAGATGTGATCGAGCGGCTTCTGCTTTTCGTGATGGGCGTAGATGCGATCATGCGCGGTTTGCAGCGCAGCGCGCACCTCGCCCGACACGGCGGCTTCGGCGGCGGCAATCTCGTCGCCCGAGAAGGCGAGCGTCGCCGCCGTCAGCGGCAATTGGTCGAAGCGATCGGTATAGGCCAGCACGGCTTCGTCGCCACGCAGCCGCACGTCGTTGAGAATGGCCGCGACGGCGGTGCCGACTTCCTCGGAGACTTCGCGCTTCGAGCCCAACAGGGTCTCGAACTCTTCAGCGAAGCCGGCATGGCTGGTGTCGAGGCGGAATGGCATCAGAGCGAGTGTTCCGGCGTGGCCTTGGCGGCCCAGGCGGCGCCGAGATCCTGCAGCCGCGCTTCGAGCACTTCGACGCTGAGGCGGATGGTGCCACCACCGGCGAAGGCGAGTTCGATGGTGCCGGCGGGGGCGTCGGTTACGGCAAAGCTGATGGTCAGCAGCTCGAGCACGCCGTCGCGCGCATTGGTGTCGATGCCGGCGACCTTGACGTCGAGGACGCGGTCGAAATGGAGGGCCGCGCGCTTGCGCTGGCGGGTCTTGCCGTCTTCCTCCCAGGCGAAGCGGTTCATCAGCAGGGCGAAGCGGGAATCGGCCCTGGCGAAGCCCATGTCGCCGACGCGGACGACAGCGTCCTGCGTGGTGGCCGAGATGACTTCGAGGTCTTCGCTGTCGAGCGCCAGCAATTTCAGGTCGGGCATCGGTTTATGTCCGGATTTTGAGGGTGTTGGCGCTCAGATGGGTGACGCCCGGCTGATCTACAAGTTTGAATGAGGCTGGGCAAGGCGAACTCTCCTTGGCGCTCTGGACCAAACGAGCCGGAAGACGGCTCGTTTGGCCAACCGTGGTTGGGACATGCGAAGGCTTCCGGCAGCCCGTCGGCCCCGGTTGTTACCTTGCCGGGGCGCAAAGCGATCCCCGGACGGAAAGCGCGGAGCGCCTCCGATTGCTTTAGGAGCGTAAGAAGACGCTCCGCGCTTTGC
>SEEL01000069.1 GCA_004144345.1 Hyphomicrobiales bacterium | reverse complement strand
CCTATTTCCCGTCGAAGGAGGATTTGTTCGCAGCGGTCGTCGACGGCATCGTCGAACAATATGGCGACGCGCTGACGATCGACCTGCCGCTCGACGAGCCTGTGCCCGACGTGCTGCGGCGGTTCGGCAATGTGTTGATGACCAAGCTGACCGCGAAGCCTTTGCTGTCGCTCTATCGCCTCGTCGTCGGGGAAGCCGATCGCTTCCCGCATCTCGCCGAAACCTTCTATGACCGCGGTCCGCGCCGGGGCAAGGCACGCGCGGCCGACTGGGTCGCCGAAAAGATGGTGCGCGGCGAGATAAGGATGGGCGATCCGATGCGCGCCATGCAGCAATTCGCCGGCCTGCTTCAGTCGGGCCTCTATCAGTTCGCGGTCCTCAATCTTCCGGAAAGCCGCGACCTCAGCCAGTTGCAGGACGAAATCGACGCAGCGGTCGACACTTTTTACCGGGCTTGGGGTCCCGAAACCTAGGCAGAGGCACAAACTTGCTCCGCCCGCCCTCCTGTGCGATAGGCGCCGCCCCCCGACGGGGATCCCCGGCCAAAGGAGCATGTCATGGACAAGGCGGCGGCGAGCGCGCTCGGCCTCGATTTCGGCACGACGAACAGCGTCGTTGCGCTTGCCGATGGGCGTGGCAGCACCAGGCTGGTCGAGTTCGGCGACGCAGGCGATGCCGTGTTCCGTTCGGCGCTCTGCTTCTGGGAAGAGGAACGCGGCTGGAACGGTATCGCGCACGAGGCCGGACCATGGGCCATCGACGAATATCTGCAGTCGCCGATGGACAGCCGGTTCATTCAGTCGTTCAAGAGCGTCGCAGCCAGCCCGCTGTTCGAGCGCGCGATGATCTTCAACAAGCCGTTCCGTTTCGAGGATATGGGGCGCTTGTTCCTCCAGCGCCTCGTCGCGCACGCCGGCGGCGCCCTCGATGAGCGGCCGCGCCGGATCATCGTCGGCAGGCCCGTCGAATATGCCGGCGCCCGCCCCGATCCCGAACTCGCACGCCAGCGCTATGACGCGATGCTCGCGGCGTTCGGCACCGAAATCTATTATGTCCATGAACCGCTCGGTGCCGCGCATAGCTATGCCTCGCGCCTGACCGAACCCGCGACCATCCTCGTCGCCGACTTCGGCGGCGGCACGACCGACTTTTCGATCGTCCGCGTCGCGGAACCCGGCTCCCCGCGCCGCTGCGTGCCTCTCGCCTCGTCGGGGATCGGGATCGCGGGCGACCGTTTCGACTATCGCATCGTCGACCGGCTCGTGCTGCCCCTGCTCGGCAAGGGCAGCCGTTATCGCTCGTTCGACAAGCTACTCGAGATTCCGGGCGGCTATTTCGCCGATTTCGGCGACTGGTCTCGCCTCGCGATGATGCGCAACCGCCGCACGCTTGACGAGATCCGCCGTCTGCAACGCGATGCCGAGCGCCCCGACCTGATCGAACGCATGATCGCGCTGATCGAGCATGAGCAGGGATTTCCGCTCTATGATGCCGTGGGCAAGCTCAAGCGCGCTCTTTCGAGCAGCGAACATGCGCAATTTCATTTCACCGGCGGCGGGATCGAGATCGGTGCCGACGTGGCCCGTGCCGATTTCGAGCAATGGATTGCGGGCGACCTCAGCCGCATCGAGGCGGCGATGGACCTGGCACTCGGGCGGGCGGGCGCAGCGCCGACGGAGATCGATCGCGTCTTCCTGACCGGGGGCTCGTCGTTGATCCCGGCGATCCGCGCAATGTTCGACCGCCGATTTGGCGCCGAGCGCATCGCGACCGGCGGCGAATTGACCTCGATTGCGCACGGTCTCGCGCTGATCGGCGAGGAATCCGATCCTGCCGAATGGGCTGCCTGACCGCCACGCCGAAGAAAACTCCGGCATTGGCGCGTCGCGAGGTCGAAACGCGCCCGTCAGACGCAAAAAAGCCCGCCGTCCCATAAGGAAGGCGGGCTTTTTGATGGTTGCGGGAGTAGGATTTGAACCTACGACCTTCAGGTTATGAGGCGCATTCCTCGCTTCTCCGCAGGAGCACGCATGAGCACGCATTAGTGCTTATTTTCAGTGCGTTACGTTGACTATTCGAGCGCGTCACGACTGTGTGTCTACGCACGGGCACGCACCGACACGCTCCCTATTGCTTACGATATGCTTACAGTGAGCGGCTTGCGTCCCGACTGGTAACAGGAGGGCCAAATGCCAAAGTTGACGAAGAGAATTATAGAAGCATTGGACGTACGAGAAAGCGACTATTTTGTTTGGGACTCCGAGCTTCCCGGCTTTGGCGTCCGGGTGCTTCCTAGCGGCCGCAAGAAATTCGTTCTGCAGTACCGCTACGGCAAAACCTCGCGCCGCATGGGCATCGGCCAGTTTGGCGCAATCACAGTCGATCAGGCTCGCGGACTTGTCCTGCAGGGCCTTGCCAAACTACGCCAGGATATTGACCCCTTAGCTGAGGTCCGGGAGCGGCGCACAGCGATTACGGTTAAAGAACTGTCGGAGCGGTTCGATGCTGAGCATATTGCAGTCCACCTCAAGGCGACTACCGCCAAGGAGTATCGGCGAAACTTAAAACTCTTTATCTTGCCGGCCATCGGCCAAAAGCGCATCCTCGACGTGACCCGCGCGGATATTGCCAAGTTTCATCACGACAGCCGGGACCGGCCGTATCAGGCCAATCGAAATATCGAGATTATCTCGAAGATGTTCAATCTCGCTGAACTTTGGGGTCTCCGTCCCGATGGGACGAATCCGCGTCGCCATATCAAAAAGTATCCGGAGAAGAAGCGTGAGCGCTTCTTCTCCGAAGGAGAACTGGGCGCGATCGGCCGCGTGCTTGATGAAATGGAGGCCGAACGGATCGAGCTGCCTTCAGCAGTCGCAGCAGTTCGACTTCTGTTGTTTACCGGTTGCCGCCTTCGAGAGATCATGACGCTCAAATGGAGCTATGTGGATCTGGATCGATCCGCACTTCATCTGCCCGACAGCAAAACCGGCGCAAAAATCGTGAGCATTGGCAACGCGGCGGCAGATGTACTGAAGAAGCTCGACCGTGTGCCTGACAATCTATTTGTGATCGTAGGACGCGTACCCGGCCAGCATCTCACCGACCTGCAGCCTTTCTGGCAACGGGTCCGAGGTCGCGCCGGACTGAAAGATGCGCGGATCCATGACATCCGTCACACCTTCGCTAGCGTGGCGGTTAGCAATGGGATGAGTCTACCTATTATCGGCAAGCTGTTGGGACACACGCAGGTCCAGACAACAGCCCGGTACGCCCACCTCGCTCGCGCGCCCCAAATCGAAGCCGCAAACGATATAACGAGCCTGATCGCAGGCAGCCTCGCGGGCAAAAAGTAGGTTGGAATAGCCCCGCTAAAAGCTTGCTTGTCTGCACCTTCTCGTCAATTGTCGCCGTGCTCTTGAGAGATACAGGAGTGGGGCGTGGAAACCCCTACCGAAGTCCCTGGCCGTTTTGCGGCCGGGTGGCATACGCGTATGTCCAGCCGGCCTGCCGGTAAAGGCGTATGCGCCTATCTTCGGTTAGGTTTCCAACATCCGGCTTCGGCCGTCGCCTCAGTCAAATCTGGGCGGCGCCGAAAGCCGGAAGGTGCCGTCCCAATCAGAGGACGCGCTCTCGATGAAGAAATTGAAATGGTGGCAATGGTGTTTGATTGGGCTGTTCGGAATCAGCGTGATGCAGGCCATTGCAGGGTCAAATTCGCCTCCCAAACCGACGGTGCCCAAGTTCGCCGACGTCGAGCCCGAATTCAAGCTTATCGCCGGCAAATCAATTTTCGCTATGACGTTTGATGGAAACTCGGATCCAGACAAAATCTTGGCCGCAGCTCGAGCGAAATGCAATGAGTTCACCCAATGCCAAGTCCAAGGCTGGACGCAGCGCGACAAGGCAGCCGGAGCTTTCCCTATGACTGATCGCGAAGTCGAAGCAGTGGCGTTCAGCTATACGCTTAATCGGACAACGGGCATGGATAAAACCACTTGGGGGTGTAGGCAGTGGGCCGTGATCGGACGCCGCGCATGCCTTCAGAATGCTCGTTAAATGCGGCTCTCGGCCATTCGATAGGCCCAGTACCTCATTGTATAAGATGCCGCTAATAAGCAGGCGCTGATGAACATGACTTAGTAAAAATCGACATGGTCCTGATGGTGCAGACCTGGCGGATGCCTATCCCTCCACCTCATCAGCATCTAACAAACATTGGGATCGCGATGACGGGTGTGCCGACATCGCGCGAAGGGGATGGGTATGGCGACAACTAACCACAGCTTCGACCTGTTCGAAAGACGTCCGGGTTGGAAAGCCGTGGATGTCCTCGTGGTCACGCCTTATGTCGAGCGGCAATTCTTTACCCGCTTGGCCGAGGGACTGCGTCCGCGACGGCTGAGCGTGATCATTGATGACGGTTGCCGCCTGGATGACGTTGATATGGTTACGAAGGCGGTGTCAGAAGTTGGCGGAAGGTCGGCGTCGGGGTTGAGATGTGTCCTCGGATCCGCCGCGGGACTAATGCACCTCAAACTGTTCTACATCGTGTGGCTGACGCCAGGAAAGCGGAAAGCGCGAACACTTATATTCGGCTCCGCCAATGCGACCAAGCAAGGGTTCGGTGGGCTGCTGAATGCGGAACTGATCGCGAGCTGCGCGCTGACGATCGTCCGGCACGCGGAAGTCATTGCTTGGTGTGAAGCTGCCATCGTCGCCTCACGGTCGAAAGGCTCGGCCGTCGTGCCCGCCGCGCGGGATGTAGAATTGGCCAAGGGAATACGCTTGAGGCTTCCTAGGCTGACTGTCGGGCGAAAGAAATCCGCCATGGCAAGCTTTGACCTGTGGGTTCAGCGCGGTTGGCTGCTTTCGAAATACCGACCCGACCCTAGTTTCCTGCGCATCCCTATCCATCTCGGAAAGGGACTAAGCCAGACGGATCAAGAACGTGTTGCGGCAACTAGCGGATTCTTCGTACCGGCGAAGAAACGCCTGACCTTTCCTTTCGCGGTACCGGAAGGACAGACTGCGAGCGGAGCAGACGATTACGGCGACGACGACGATGGTGGTGGAGGCAATTGGCGCAGGAAATTCTTCGTCTGGACGCAGCTCGGCGAGTGGTGCTCCGAGACATGTTACAACGCCGAGCATCATCATTTTCGTCAGAAGGGCTACGAAGAGCGCTATGCCAAGCTGCGCCGCCTTGAGGATCTGAGGTCCGATGACGTTCGGGATGTAGAGCGCGCTCGGTTCCTTAGAGCGCTGGACAAGCTCTGGATCGATTTTAGGGACGACGCCGCAGAGCTTCTTCGCGGCGCCGATACGCTCGACGAAGGGTACTACGCGGAGCTTTTTGACCATCGTTTGGCCCGCGACCTTGAACTCGTGGCCGACGAGGAGTTCCGGAACCGATATCTGAGCGGCTACGAGTTGAGTCAGGTTCCTCGCTTCAGGCCCGACGTACGTGGCTGGCGTGATTTCATCGACAGCCTCGTCAGGCAGATCTGCCTCGATGGTGTTCGCAAGGGGAGTCAGGCTCTGCTTCCTCGCGCGATCCTCGACACCGCGGAGTTAGTAGGGAGCGGTGAGAACATCTTCGATTATCCGGGCGATCTCCTCGATCTGCTCAAACGAGTGTTCGAGAAAGGGGAAGCTGGTAACGCCGCGATGGCAAAGGCGGCGACGCTAATTACCCGTTATCACTGCGAATGAATATATAAGGTACGCGCCTGACACGCTGCCACGATGGCGGCCGATCGCGAGGTAGCTGCTCGTCGACGGAATGGACCGATCAAGGCGCGTCGCCCAAAAATTCGACACGTGAGACAACACCGACTACGGGCTGGTGCACCCAATAGTCGCGGCACGCCCGGCCCGTTGCGAGACCGATCGCATGGGCATAATGCTGAACTTGGCCGCCGAAAGCGCCGAGACGTTCGGCGTCAAATGCGATCGATCCTGGAAAGCTCTTGTGATCGACGATTGAATAGGCGTCGCCATGATCAATTAACAAGTCGATCCGGCCCGAGATCAGCTGAAGACCGTCGGCAGCATGCACCGGCCATTCGCGCAGACGCGCCGCGCCTGCGAACCTCTGGTCGAGAAAGGCGCTGAACCGGTCGGCCGCGCTTACGAGTTCGTTCGGATCGACTTCGGGGACCCCCCAACGCTTTAGGATCATCCGGGCGACGTCGACGCGTTCGGTCTTCGGCAGCGCAGGGTCGTCGCACGCGAAATAACGGTGAAAGGCCTCGCCGAGCATTCGGATGTCGGGATCGCCGGCAAGGACGATCCGCGCGCCGAGTGCTACGTTTTCGGCGACATGGACCCGCCCTTCGTATCCCTGTCCGCTCGGACGAATGCGCAAGGGAGCGTGCTCGCGGCGCTCCGCCGGCGTGCGGATGAACTCGGGCAGGGCCGACCCGCTTTCGATCTCCCGGACTGTCGGCGCCGCGCGCGCAGCGAACACCTGATCCCCGACCCCGATCTGGTCGGCGCCAATCGTGACGAGCGGCTGACCATCTGCCGCGCAGAGCTCGTTCAGCCAAACGGGGCCGCCCGCGAGGACCAACGCGAGATGATCGCGCGCGCGGGTCACTCCCACATAGAGCAGCCTCGTGCGTTCCAGCCGTTCATCGTTGAGCGCCGCCCGGCCCTCCGCGCTCAGCGATGCCGAGACGTCGACGCCGACGTCCTTGCGCTGCGCGCCGTACGGCCAGGGCCAGTAGCGCAGAATGCGCCCAGCTAGCGGATCCTCCCACGATGGCGGCACTTCCTCTTCGGAATAGATGCCGAACGGATCGCCTTTCGCCTTCGCCTCGAGTTCGGAGAGCAGGACGATCGGCCACTCGAGGCCTTTGGCGCCGTGATAAGTCAGGATGTTGACCGCTTCCGGATGCCGGTTCTGCGGCTGCGGGGTCGTTTCGCGATGGACGAGCCAGTCGCAAACCCCAGCGAGCGTCGCGGCCTGCCGCTCGTGGCGCTGCTCCTCCTGATAGACCAAGATAAGCGCGCGAAGCGCCTCGACGTTGGCAAGCCGCTGTTCGCCGTCGCCCCATCCGCGGACCGTCGCGGCGATCGGATCGATATGACACACCGCGTCGAACACCTCGGCGGGCGTCAGCTGCGGCGCCGCAGCGCGGATGTCCTCGAGCGACTCCGCAAAGGGAAGGCAGGCCTTCAGCGCTTCGGTCTTGTCGTCCGCGAAGGCGGCGCCGAACCAGTCATCGCCCGCCGTCGACAGCCGGGCGATCTCCGCGAGCGCGAGGCTGTCGCTCGGGTCGGCGATCCATCGCAGCGTGGCGAGCAGCAACTCGCTCTCGGGCTGATCGAGCAATCCGGTCCGCTCGACCGCGACGCGCAGGCCTTGGCGGGCGAAGGCACCGGCGAGCGCCGCGACCTGACCGTTCGACCGACAGAGGACGGCGATGTCGCCGCCGCGCGCCGGACGGGTCCCCCCGCCATCCACACCGACCTGCCAATGGTCCCTGTCGCGTAGCAGGCCAGCGACCTGGCCCGCGAAGGCTTCGGCCCGCTCTTCCTTGTTCTTGCCGCCGAGCCTCCAAGTCGAGAGCGGCGCGGTCTCGCCGTCGGTCCGGTCATAGGCATCGAAACTGATCTGTTCGTCGCTCATGCCGGCCCGCCCGAAGTTGGGCGCGAAAGCCGCGTTGACGAACGCGCCGATGCGGGGCGTGCAGCGATAGGATTTGCGCAGATAGCCGAAATTGCCGCCGGTCGCACGGGTGATCGCATTGGCGGCCGCTTGCGTCAGCGCGGGGTCCGCGTCGCGAAAGCCATATATCGACTGCTTCGGATCGCCCACCCACACATTGACTGGCGCGATCTGCGCGAGCGCCGAGAAGATCGCGATCTGGATCGGGCTTGAATCCTGATACTCATCGACGAAGACCGCTGCGATCGTCTCGCGCAGACGTTCAGCATTGTCCGGATCGCGCAATATGTCGAGCGCGAGCATTTCCTGATCGACGAAGTCGACGAGACCGCGCCCGCGCTTGAACTGCTGATAATCGGCCAGGCACTGCGCGGCGCAGCGAAACTGGAGGCGCACGAAGTGATCGAGGTCGTCTCGCAGGCCGGGGTGGCGCGGATGCGCCGCGGCGGCCGCCTTGACGTCGGCAAATAGGTGCTCGTCGGTCTTCGTAGCGCCGAGCTTCGCTAGATTTGCCCAATCCGGCCAGGACAGGCGGTTCCCTACATCGAAGGCCGCAGCCGCCTTCTCGATCTTCGGAACATCCTTGTCGATCGTTCCCTTCATCAGCGTGGCGCCGGCGAGCGCGGTGCGGCACGCCATGACCGCATCCTGCAAAGCGGCGTCGAGCGCGCTGCCCGTCTCACCGGGATGCGGCGCGGGCAACAGTGCGAGCAGGCCGGTCAGCGAATGGTCGGCGCAGGCGCCGAACCGATCCGCCGCGATGCCGTTCGACCGCGAGAGATGCACGATCCTGCGGATATCGTCCTGCCATCCATCGGTCCTGCCGCGCGCCGAGCGATATCCTTGTGGCTCGATGTCGAAGCGTTCGGCGATCGGCTGGATCTCATCGGCGAATTGCGCGATGGCTTCTCCGATCGCCTGTTCGAACAGAGGGCGCTGACGGTCTTCCGCGATGACGTCGGCGACCGGCGACCGGCCAAGCTCGAACGCATAGTCCGCGATCAGCGAGCCGCAGACGCCGTTCACCGTGCCGATCCGCGCCGCGAGCATCCCGGCCGCAAGCTCCGGCTTGCCGCGCTCGATCAACCGCGAGCGGATCCGGCCCGAAAGCTCGGCCGCCGCCTTCTTCGTGAATGTCGTCGCCAGCAGCCGCTCGGGCGGAAGTCCCGCATCGACGACGTCGCGGATGCGCTCGACCAGCGTGTAGGTCTTGCCCGTACCCGCCGAGGCGATGATCGTATCGACCGGGTTCGATAGGCTGGTGCCGCTCATGCAAGTCCCCTCGTCCGGCAGATCGTCTGATAGTCGCACCATCGGCAATTGGCCTCGAGCAGGATGGGCAGGTCGGCGGGTAGATGATCGGCGCTGCCCTCGAGACCGCCGGCGACGAGCCCGGAGCCGTTCGCGACATGGGCCAGCCGCCCCCAGCTGTCGCGGATCGCTGCCCAGGTGTCGGGGAGGCTGCGGACGCCTTCGACCGGGCGGCCGATCAGGCCGTTCGCCGCGAGGGTCGCGAACTGCCGCTGATTGAGCAGAAAATAGCCCGCCCGATAGGGCCGATCGTCTGCGAGCATCGCGCCATAAGTCGCAAGCTGCACCGCCTTGCCGCCCGCGAGCTCATCGAGTCGCTTGGCAGGGCGCCGGGTCCATTTCAGGTCGATGATCACATGATGGCCCGCGGCATCGCGCGCAACAAGGTCGATCGCACCCCGCACCGCGAGCGCCGCGTCGAAGAGTGCACTCGTTTGAAACTCGGACGCTTCGACGACGAGGCCATTGTCGTGGAGCGTCCGCGACAGCGCCCGCATCGCGGGCGGCAGCCGTCGCCGGGCGAGGGCTAGCTGCGCCGCATATTCGGGCAACCGGAGCGGCGCCGCCATCTCGTCGATTAGCGCCTCCAGTCGTCCGCTCGCGACGGCTTCCGCAGCGCCGGCTTCGGGCGGCGCCCCGGGCTGGAAGATCTCCTGCGCCAACGCGTGGGCGAGATTGCCGAGCAGCTGGTTGGCATCGGGAACCGAACGCACCCGCCCCCGACGCAGCTTCGCGACATGTTTGAGAGCCCACATTAGCTGGCACGCCAAGCCGCTCTCGAACGACGTCGCGGAATGCTCGAGCGCTGCGACCTTGTCCCCATGCCGGTCCGGCGTCGGCCAGATCGTCCGCGTCTTGGGCAGCGCGCGGGTCTCGAGGCGCTCGCGTCCGAGCGCGGTTCCCGCGAGGTCGATATCGGAGGTCTCGATTGCCCGTTCCAGCCTCAGCCGATGCGCAAGCAGCTTCGTCGCGGGCGCGAGGCGATGGGCGAGCGGATGCTGCGCTTCCTCCTCTTCGGCATCGAGACCGGCGTTCACGAGGATCAGCCTGCTTCGCGCATGCATCACCGCGCGTTCCCACGCCGCTGACGCCGCGGACGCGGCGATCGTGTCGGCATCGGCGGGGCTGCCGGCAGCGGCGAGCTCCCGGCGCTCCGCCTCGGTCCAGGGCTGCCGGACGAGCGCTTCGCCCGTCGAGCGGAAATTCCACCAGATGATCGTGCCCGTGGCATTCCAGACGCCGCCCGGGTGCGAAACGCATCGCCAGGACGACGCCTCGGCGATCGCTAGCGGATTGTCATGGCCGATGTCGAGCGCCTGATCGATCACGCGCTCGACCAAGGCGCGCGGCAAACGATCGCGCCCGAGCGCGATCAGTGCCCGGCGGACATCCGCCGCGATGCTTGCCGTCGCCCTGTAGAGCGGATCTTCGTCCTGGGCGTGACGCGCCGTCGCCCAGCTCGTCACCCTGTCGCAGATAGCCAGCGCGTCCGCGAGAGGCATCCCGGCGACCGGGTCGGCGGGCTCGGGCTCGACCCAGCTACGCCAGCGCGCGATCCTCGCCTCCGCTTTGTGCTTCTCGGCCGCGTCATCGCCCGCTCTCTCAATCTCGTGGGTCATGATGCGCTCCCACGCCGCTTGCCACCGCGGCCCCTGCCGCCCGGGTGCGTCCTCGATCGCCGCCGCGAGGCGGCCGCCGGCGCGCTGCGCCACCGGGGAGCCCGGGAAAAGAAGCAATTCGAGCAGCGCGCGCGGCTCGAAAGGCGCCCATGCCACCTTGAAGGCCAGCAACAGCGTCTGAAGCGCGCCGCGATGGGCCGAAGCGCGGCTGCGCCCCGCCCTCGGCAACCCCGCGGCCGCTAAGGCTTCGTCGAGGAGATGAGTATCGCCCTCCTGCGCGATGATCAGGATATCCGGCTCGTCGCTTATCGCGAGCCACTGGCCGACTACCTCTGCCGCCAGCGCCGTGCTGGCGCATGTCGCCAGGGTGACGCTTCCGTCGGAGCCTTCTTGGAACGGCGCACCGTTCTGCATCCAGCGCTGCAGCCTCCCGAGTGCGATCCCCGTCTTGGCTTGGGGTGCGGGCTCGATCGGGATCAGAGACACGCCGCACGCCTCCAGCCGGTCGAAGAGGCGGCGCCATCCCGGCGAATAATGTGGGCGCGCCTCGATAAGTCGAATCCGCGCGATGGGAAGCGGCCGACCCGCCGACAGATGGTGCGCGAGCGCCGCGACCCGGTCGCATGCCGCGAGCGGGAGTTCCGTCGCAGCCGCCTCCGCCGCCGCAAGGTCGGTCAACCGTGGAGACCGCCATGCCGCGCCGGCGTTCCAGCCCATGTCGACCAGCGTGTCGCGCCAGCCGAGCAAGATCCGCGCCGTCGCCCAGCCATCGGCCTCGAGCGAGCGCGACCAGAATCGCTGCGGCCCCGCCGCTTCCAGCGCTGCCTGATAGGCAGCGACCCGAACGACGTTGGGAACGGACGGCGCGCCGAGACCGCACACCGTCTCCAAAATCTCAAGGAGGCCGTCCGGGCCGACGACCGGCGAACCGAGCGCCCCCGGACCGTCGCCGCCCTGCTCGGGCAATGCACCGCCGTCCGCCCAAAGGCCGAATATGATATCCATCATTTCCTTGGCCGCTCCCCTGACCCAATCATGCAGCCTAGCGCCGCGCGGCGCCAGCCCACAGCACAATTTGGCGCCGATCTGGATGGAATTTCGAGGACGATGCTATCGCCATAATCGTTCTGACAAAACCAAAACAACTCAGACGCGGTGAAACCCCATCATTGAGATCAGCTTTTAAACGCTGTCGGTCATAAATCTGCCTGTGATTGGCGCGAACTTGGTAGAGCGGCGTCACGCATGACGGAAAACAATGCCATACATGGCCAGAGCCCAAGACTGATATCCAAAAGCCGCGGCTTAACGATACACCCCCCTCGGTTACGGCAGGTATCGGCTTGAGCGCCTACTGGTGAGACCGGTTAAACACGAACATCCAGCAAATTTAGAAACTTCCGCTTCATGGGCTGGACGGGCAATGTGCACCCTTTATGATCGCATCATGAGTGACCGTTACGATAACCTGATGAGGATGTACGACCGCGACATGGTGCGGTGGCGGCAGGGTCATGGGCCTATGCCAGTGTTGTCAGATTATACGGGTAAGCCGAAGTCTGAAAGCTGTTTGCTATCGATTTTAAAGCTCGTCGGCTTCCTCATTTTGGGCGTGATTGGATGCGCATTATTGTGGATTTTCGGCTTCTATTTTCTTTTCAGGATGATCTTCGGCTAGGGAGGATCTGCAAAGTATCTCACTTGTGAATGCGGGGCGACACACTCTCTGATGCGGGGAACCGGCTAAAAGCGCGCTTCTACTCCCGCTCGTGGAGCATGGGCAGTTTGATGTAATCAGCTCCTGGCTCGACGAGGTCGAGCCTGATGGGTTGAACGCGTTTCCGGGTCCGTGGTCTGCACGGCGGGCACCAAAACCGGTCCCGCGCTTCTCGTTCAACTGCGCACGTCACAGTCTCAATGCCAACTGGTCGGGGCCAGGATCTGGCCCACGGTCCACCCGGTCAAATATTGCTAGCGCCAGCTCGCGTGGCGACTGCTCGCGCCAACGTTCGACCGTTGCGGTCAACCCGATCCGCGCAGCCTTCACCTAATCCGACCGTTCAACAACTTAGACCACGCCGTAGACTCTGAGATCCGCAGAAAACTGGGCATCTTCGGCGCATTACGTACCAAAACGCTAACTGCTTCACGAACTAGTTAGACTAACTCTGTTCGCCGAATAGGACCCTTTAACGGTATCTTTTGGCGCATATGGCTGAGCACGCATATTCTCAATTTGCGGCACATTTCTGCGAGTTTTCGCCTGCCATTCAGCGAAATTTCCTCCGTGCCCCCC
>SEEL01000022.1 GCA_004144345.1 Hyphomicrobiales bacterium | reverse complement strand
CGGAGAGCAGCAGCGCTTCGTAGGTGCGGCGGCGGCGGGCGCGGACGGCATTGGCGGCCGAATCCCAGGTCAGCACGGTCTCGGCACGAATGTGGCCGGCGAAGATTTCCTCGATATTCTCGCGACTTAGCTGGGCAGCGGCGCGGATGCGGCCGGTGGCGGCGGCGCCTGAGATGTCGGTGACGACCAGCCATGGGGAGCGGGCCAGGGCGTCGGTCTCGTCGAGGGCGGCGGCGCGGCCATTGGCGAGGCGGAAGCGGCCGCGGGCGCCCGATTGCTGGGCGATGCGGTCCGGAAAAGCCAAAGCGAGAAGGCGGCCGATTTCATGGTCCTGGCCGGAACTGCCCCCCAAACGGCGGGCAAGAGCGAGGGCGTTTTGCGCCGATCTCGACCGATCGGCGCGAAACCGCGACAGGCGGTGCGCGAGGTCGGTATCGGTACCGCCGAGACCACGTTCGCTGAGCAGCACGGCCAGCTGGGCGGCCGTACCCTTGTCCTCGGCGCGATGGATCATGTGGGCGAGGCGCGGATGGAGCGGGAGTTTGGCCAGCGCCCTGCCCCCGGCGGTGATGTGGCCGGCGGTATCGAGCGCGTCGAGTTGCTGCAGCAGCGCCACCGCTTCCTGCCAGGCGGGCCTGGGCGGCGGATCGAGGAAGGTCAGCCGCGCCGGGTCGCTGACGCCCCAACTGGCGAGATCGAGCACGAGGCCGCTGAGATCGGCGGCGAGGATTTCGGGCGTATCGAACGGGGCGAGCGCGCCGGTCTGGCCTTCGCCCCAGAGCCGGTAGGCGATGCCGGGGGCGGTGCGGCCGGCGCGGCCGCGGCGCTGGTCGGCCGCAGCCCGCGAGACGCGGCGCGTCTCAAGCGTCGAGAGGCCGGTGGCGGGATCGTAGACCGGCACCCGGCGGAAGCCGGAATCGATGACGATGCGGATGCCCTCGATGGTGAGCGAGGTTTCGGCGATGGAGGTCGCGAGCACGATCTTGCGGCGGCCCGATGGGGCCGGCGAGATGGCGCGATCCTGCTCCTCGGCGGTGAGCTGGCCATAGAGCGGGGCAATATCGACGTGAGCGGGCACGCGGGCCACCAGCCGCTCGGCGGTGCGGGCGATCTCGGCCTGGCCGGGGAGGAAGACGAGGAGCGAGCCCTCATCGTCGCGCAGCGCGCTCATCACCGCCGCCGTCACCTGATCCTCCAGCCGCTGCAGCGGATCGGGGGCAATATGGCGGGTCTCGACCGGGAAGGCCCTGCCCTCGCTTTCGATCACCGGCGCGTCGCCGAGCAGCGCCGCGACGCGGGCGCCATCGATGGTGGCCGACATCACGACGAGGCGGAGGTCGGGCCGCAATTCGGCGGCATCGAGCGCCAGCGCGAGACCGAGGTCGGCATCGAGGCTGCGCTCATGAAACTCGTCGAAGAGGACCGCCGCGATACCCGTCAGCTCGGGATCGTCGAGGATCATGCGGGTGAAGACCCCCTCGGTGACCACTTCGATGCGGGTCGCCTTGCTGATCTTGCTTTCCATGCGGACGCGATAGCCGACCCGCTGGCCGACCTCCTCGCCGAGCGAGGCGGCCATGAAGCGGGCTGCGGCGCGGGCGGCAATGCGGCGAGGTTCGAGCAGGATGATCCGGCCGTCATTGCGCCAGCCTGCGCCAAGCAGAGCGAGCGGGACGCGGGTTGTCTTGCCGGCGCCCGGCGCGGCCACGAGCACGGCGCGCGGCCCCCGATCGAGGGACGCGAGCAGATCGGGCAGGACGCTGTCGATGGGCAGGTTCATTAACGGTGTATTCGCTGCAATTGCCGGTCGCCGCAAGCTCCACGCAACCTGCCCCGCCTTAATTGGCGTTAGCCGCTCAACTGGAGGCTCGCCATGTTGTTCCGTCCGACCGCCGATCAGAAACTCGATGCAATCCGCGCGCTGCTCGACGCGTGGAACGGCGAGGCCGACCGTTTCCGCCAGGCGGCGATTGCCGCGCGGCAGGGCGAGGCACCGGGCTCGCTGTTGATGGCGGCAGTTGAGGAAGCGCATGACGGACTGACGGGCCTGCTCGACGAGATCGAGCGCGCCCTCGACACGCTACCGGTGGGACATGCGGAATTCGCCGGCCTGCTGATGGCGCAAAAGACGGCGATCGCGCTGCTCGAAAGCGTCAGCCACTCGCATGATGTGCTGGACAGCTTTACCAGTGCCCCCGAGACGGCGCCGACCCGCATTGCGCATGAGCTGCGCGTCGCCGCTGAATAGCGCCTATTGCATCTGCGGCTTGCGCAGGAAGGAATTGCGGTCGGCCGATTTGATGCGGAGCCATGACTCGCGGCCATCGCGCACGATGCGCATGGGCACTTCGGCGCCAGCCGGACCGATGGTCCAGAGCTTGCGGTAGAAATCGGCAAGGCTCGCCACTTCGCCATCCCGCACGTCGGAGATGATGTCGCCCTGCTGGAGGCCGGCCTTCGCGGCGGGACTGCCATCGGCCACGCTCATCACGATGACTTCGCCATTGTTCTCGGCCGAGAACACACCGAGCCAGGGGCGCGGTGGACGGTTGGGCTGGCCGCGCGTCATGAGGTCATCGAAGATCGGCCGCAGCAGATCGATTGGCACGGCCATGTTGATGTCGGTGACATCGCCCGAGCGCATCATCTGGAGGCGCAGCGAGCCGATGCCGATCAGCTTGCCATCGGCGCCGATCACCGCCGCACCACCCCATGAAGGATGGGCGGGCGCGGTGAAGATCGCCTCGTCGAGCAGATATTCCCAATAGCCGGCAAATTCCTGCTTGCCGACAATGGCGGCCGTGACCGAGCCGCCAATGCCATCGGCAAAGACCACGCTGTCGCCGAGCTTGGCGGCGGAGGAATCGCCCAGTTCGATGGCAGGGAGGTCGAGCGGGCCGAGCGCCTGCACGAGGCCGAAGCCGGTTTCCTGATCGTAGGCCAGCGGATGTGCGGCAAGGACGCGGCCATCATGGGTGGTGAGCCAGACTTCCTCGGCCTCGGTGATGAGATAGCCGATGGTGAGCACAAGGCCATTCTCGCCGATCACGACGCCACTGCCTTCGCGCAGCGTGCCGAGGCCGGGGGCCGTGAAGGCATCGTCGGGGATGTGGGCGCGCAAAGCGACCACGGAAGGAAGCGCGGGTGTTTGCATGGGCCAAAGATATGGCTCATGGCGCAGCGCCGCAACCCTGCGGCCGATCACGGCCAAGGGGATTGCTTCGGGGCCGTGGCTCACCCCACCCACCACGCTAGCGCGTGGTCCCCCCTCCCCAGCGCTGCGCGCCGAGGAGGGAGACCTGACTGAAAGCCCGGTGCTCTGGAGACTCCCTCCCCATCAGCGGTTGGCCGAAGCACGCCTCTTGGCTTGCTTCGGACAGAGCGCAAAAAAGCGCGGAGGGGGGACCGGCGTAGCCGGTGGGTGGGGCGGGCCGCTTGCGCAAATGAGCGCGCGCGTCCCGTCTGACCAAGACACTGGCTTCGGGCGGCGTCCTAGGCTTAGCTGCATTGTATCGTGCCGGGGGGAATGATGGGCCGACTGCGCAGGGGCGTGTCGCTATTGGTGATCCTTGTTGCCGCCAGCCTGAGCGGGCGGGCGGCGGGCGATGAGCTGCGCGGCGTCGCACTGGTGATCGGTGCTGCCGATTATGAGCAGCTGGGCGATCTGACCAACACGCTCAATGATGCGCGCGCCATGGACGAGATGCTGGGCGATCTCGGCTTCGACGTGACGCGGGTGCTCGACCGCGATGGCGACCGGCTCCGGCGCGAGATCGAGGATTTCATCGCCGATGCCGAAGGCGCCGATGTGGCGCTGGTCTATTACGCGGGTCATGCGGTGGAAGCCGCGGGGCAGAATTATCTCGTCCCCATCGATGCCGATATCAGCACGCCGCAACTGGCGGGCCAGAGCCTCGTGGCGGTGAGCGATCTGCTGGATGAATTGGCGCGCACCGTGCCGGTCACCATCATGCTGCTCGATGCCTGCCGCAGCGAGGCCTTTCCCGATGGCGCGGCGATCCAGTTGCCCGGCAGCGATGCGGCGATCCCACTCGCCGCGACGGGCCTCGGCGAAATGCGCGGGCCGGCCCCCGTGGCGCAGGTGAATGTGGCGCCGGACAGTCTGGGCATGGTGATCGGCTTTGCGTCGGCGCCGGGACAACCGGCGCTCGATGGTGAACCCGGCGGCAATTCGCCTTACGCGGCAGCGCTGCTGAAACATTTCGCGGCGGGCGGCTACGCGTTCGGCGATCTGATGACGATGGTGACCGAGGAGGTCTATCTCAAGACCGGCGCGCGGCAGGTCCCGTGGATGAATTCGTCGTTGCGGCGCGTGCTGAGTTTCGGCGCGCCAATCGAGAGCGATGGCGACGAGGCGCTGATCCGCGATGGACGGCGGCAGCTGCTGCTCAGCATCGCGACCATGCCCGCGGCAGTGCGCCAGCAGGTGCAGAACGCGGCCGATGAGGCGGCCGTACCGATGGATGCGCTCTACGGCTTGCTTGACGCGCTGGGCGAGGAAACGCCCGCCGATCCGGGTGAGCTCGACCAGTTGCTGCGCAAGCAAACCGAGACGGTGCGTGCGCTGATCGATGAGAGGCAGACGCTGAGCAGCACCGACGCCGAGATCGTGCGCCTCGCGTCCCTCGCGCAACAGGCGTTCGACGAGGGCGCGCTCGCCGTCAGCATCGGCTTCTGGGAGAACGCCAAGGCGCGCTATGCGAGCCTCAGCACCAGCCTCGATGCGACCGAAGACCTGCTGAAAGCACGGCGGTTGGAAGGCGGCGATCTGCTGGCGCGTACGGCGCGCACCTATGGGATCAGCGGCGACTTTGCCGCCGCTGCCGAGAATTTCCGCCTCGCTTATGCCGAGGTCGAGCGCTGGGATGACGAACTGGCCGTCGCCTACAAGGAGGCCGAGGGCGATGCGCTCTACGAGCTCGGCGTGCAGGCCGGCGACAAGGCGGGATTGCGCGGGGCGGTGGCGGCCTATCAGGCGGCACTCGGGCTGGTGCAGCCGGACAATCCGCATTGGCCGCGACTGCAGCGCAACATCGGCAATGGCTACGCCCAGCTCGCCGAACGCGATGCCGATGATGCCAGCATCACGGCCGCCATCGGCGCCTATGAGCTGGCGCTGGGCGCCATCGACCGCGAGGCCGCGCCAGCCGAATGGGCGATGACGATGACGCGGCTCGCCGCCAGCTTGTCCATTCGGGCCGAGCGGGACGGCGATGCGGCGGGGCTGCTTGCCGCCATCGATGGCTATCAGGCCGCCCTCGAAAGGCTCTCGCCGGAGAGCCATATTTTCGAATGGGGGATGGCGCAGAACAACCTCGGCAACACGCTGCGCATTGTCGGCGACCAGCAGTCCGACCCGGCCAGCCTGCTCACTGCAGCCGATGCGTTCCGCGCCGCCCTGTCGGTAGCCGATGCAACCACGCGGCCTTATGACTGGGCGCTGATCCAGAACAATCTGGGCGGCACGCTATTGCTGCTGGGTACACGAACCGGCGACCGGCAGGCGTTCGTCGACGCGGCCGCGACGCTACGCGCGGCACTCGAATTGATGCCACGTGAACGGATGCCGCTGATGTGGGCCCAGACGCAGGGCAATCTCGGCTCGACCCTGACGCAGTTGGGCAATCTGGAGCCCGGCACAGCGCTGTTCATGGAAGCCGAGCTGGCCTTTCGCGGCGCCCTAGAAGAATTCTCGCCGGAACGCTCGCTCATCGACTGGGTCACGGCGACGATCAACCTGGGCAATGTGCAGGCGCAGCTCGGCATGCGCGGCGGCGACGATGGCAAGCTGGCCGCGGCGGTGCAGTCCTATCGCACAGCGGCGGCGGCCATCAGCCCGGAGCAGGCGCCGCTGCAATGGGCGCTGGCGCAGAACAATCTGGGCAGCACGCTGAACCTGGTAGGCGAGCGGAGCGGCGATCCTGCGGTATTCGGCGAAGCGCTCACGGCGTTGCAGCGCTCGCTCGACATCCGCACGCGGGACCGCCTGCCGCATGATTGGGCGATGGTCCGCTCGAACATGGGCAATGTGCTGTCCAATATCGGCAGCCGCGAGACGGGTACAGAGACGCTGCTGTCGGCGGTCGCGGCCTATCGCGACGCAGCGAGCGAGCAGACGCGGGAGCGCATGCCCGCGCAATGGGCCGACCTCCAGATCAAGATCGGCAATGTGCTCTACGAGATCGGCTGGCGCGAGGGCAGCGGTGTCGAGCGCTACCGCGAGGCGCTCGAAGCCTATGATGCCGCCACGGGAGTCTACACGGCAGACACCAATCCGCTGCTGTGGGCAAGCATCGCCAACAGTGCCGGCTGGACGCTGGCGCAGGCCGGCTACCGGGCGGGGGATAGGGCGACGATGGCGCAGGGACGGTCGGCGATCGCGGCGGCGTGGGACATTGTCCGCGGCAATGGCATCACCGACCAGGATGGCTATTTCAGCGAAAGGCTGGCGATGATCGACGAGGTGCTGGCGGCAGCGCAGCCAGCACCCTAGGCACGATCAGTCCTTGGCGCGCTCGACGTAGGAGCCGTCTTCGGTCATCACGACCACGCGGGTGCCGACGCCGATATGGGGCGGGACCATGGTCTTGGCGCCGTTCGACAGGATCGCCGTCTTGAACGAGGACGAGGCCGTCTGGCCCTTCACGACCGGTTCGGTCTCGGTGATCTCGAGGGTGACGCGGGCCGGCAGTTCGATGGCCACGGCGTTGCCTTCAAAGGTCTTCATGAACACCTTCATGCCGTCCTGCAGGAAGATCTTCTGGTCGCCGATGACGTCTTCCTGAACAGCGAGCTGCTCATAGGTGGTGGGCTCCATGAAGTGGTAGCCTTCGCCATCATTGTAGAGGAACTGGTATTCGCGCTCGTCCACATCGGCCTTTTCGACCATTTCGACGGTGCGCCAGCGGCCGATGACCTTCACGCCATCCGACATGCGGCGCATGTTGACGTTGGTGACCGAGTTGCCCTTGCCGGGGTGGACGTTTTCGGCCGTTAGAATGATGTGGAGGTTGCCGTCCTGCTCGACGACGTTGCCTTTGCGCAGGGACGAGGCGATGACCTTGACCATTATTTCTTCCTTGTGGCGGCACCGGAGGGAGCCTAGAGACGGCCAACCCTTCACCCGGAACCATTTTGTGTTTTCGGCGCCGCCGATAGCGCAAAAACGGCAAATCCGCCAGTCCCGAGCGTCAAATGCCCGAAATGCCTGCCTCGCCCTGGTGGACGCCGCATGTGCATGCCGACCGGCGGCCGATCCTGTTGGCCCGCAACCGCATCGAGGCGGCGATCCGGGGGTATCTGGGGGCAGCGGACTTCGTGATGGTCGATCCGCCGGGGCTGCAGCGCAGTCCGGGCAATGAAACGCACCTGCATGCCTTTGCCACGCGGATGATCGGCGAGGACGGGGTGGCGCAGACCCGCTACCTCCACACCTCGCCGGAATTTTCGATGAAAAAGCTGCTGGCGGCGGGGGAGCGGCGCATCGCCAGCCTCGGCCATGTGTGGCGCAATCGCGAGCGGAGCGGCCGGCATCACCCCGAATTCACGATGCTCGAATGGTACCGGGTGGAGGAGCCCTATGCCGCGGTGATGGACGATTGCGTGGCGATGATCCGGCTGGCGGCCGCGACCATCGGCGCGCCGCAGCTGCGCTATCGTGGGGTGGAGGCCGATCCGGCGGCGGCGGTCGAGCGGATCAGCGTCGCCGAGGCGTTCGCGCAACATGCCGGGATCGATCTGCTGGCGACGATGGATGCGGCGGGCAATACCGATGCGGAAGCGCTGGCGGCGCAGATGCGGGCGGCGGGGCTCGAGGTGCCGGACGAGATCCAATGGTCGTATCTGTTCACGCGTATCTTGACCGAGAAGGTCGAGCCGCAACTGGGGCGCGGGCGCATCACCATCCTCGACCGCTATCCGGCGAGCGAGGCGGCGCTGGCGCGGCGGACGCCCGACGATCCGCGCGTCGCGGAGCGGTTCGAGATCTATGCGTGCGGCGTGGAGCTCGCCAACGGCTTCGGCGAATTGACCGACGCGGCCGAGCAGCGGCGGCGCTTTGCAGCCGAGATGGACGAGAAGGCGCGGCTCTATGGCGAGCGCTATCCGCTGGACGAGGAGTTTCTCGCGGCGCTCAAGCTCATGCCCGACGCGAGCGGCATTGCACTGGGCTTTGACCGGCTGGTGATGCTGGCTGTCGGGGCCGACCGGATCGACCAGGTGCTGTGGGTGCCGGTGGCGGGCTAGGCGGCCGCGATCTGCGATTGCCAGCCGGCGACGAAGCGTTCGAGCTTGTCGGGGCTCAGCGGCTTCGAGATGGCGTAGCCCTGCAGCATGTCGCATTCGAGTTCGGTGACGATGCGCGCATGCTCCTCGGTCTCGACGCCCTCGGCGATGACGCCGATGCCGAGCGAGTGGCCGATGTCGACGATGGACGCGATGAGCCGGCGCTGCGCTTCGGATTCACGCACCGGATTGACCAGCTGGCGATCGATCTTGAGGCGCCGCGGCTGCAGCTGCAGGAGGCTGACGATCGAGGCGTAGCCGGTGCCGAAATCGTCGATCTCGATCTCGATGCCGAGTTCACGCAGCTGGTCGATGTTCCAGGTGACCATGTCGTCGCGCTCGTCGAGATAGATGGATTCAACCAGCTCGAAGGAGATGGTGCCCGGCTCGATATCGAGCTTGCGCAACTGCTTGATCAGATTCTCGTCGCGCAGGCGGCGGCCGGAGACGTTGACCGAGGCATGGGGAATGGCGAGGCCCTTGCTGCGCCAGACCTTCATCCAGGCCAGCGTCTGCTCGAGGATCATGCGGTCGATGGTGGCGGTGACGTTGAGATCCTCGGCGATGGGCAGGAAGACGTCGGGCGGGACGATGCCGCGCGTCGGGTGCTCCCAGCGGGCCAGCGCCTCGACGCCGGCGATCTGCCGCGTGCGGCCATCGACCTGCGGCTGGTACCAGGCGACGAACTGGCCCTGCTCGATGCCGGCGAGGATATCGTCGGCCATCTGCTTGCTCGAGACGATCTCGGCCTGCAGCGCTTCGGTGAAGAATTCGTGGCGATTGCGGCCGCGGCGCTTGGCGCGATAGAGCGCGATATCGGCATCCATCAGCAGGCGCTTGTCATCGACCTTGGGGCCGCGCTGATAGGCGATGCCGATCGAGACGCCGCAGCGGCATTCATAGCCCATATAGGGCACCGGCTCGCGCATCTGTTCGACGATGCGCGTTGCGAGACGCGAGAGGTCGCGGCGGCCCTTGCCGAGCCCCGAGACGATGACGAATTCGTCGCCGCCGATACGCGCCACGAAATCGTCCTCGCGCACATTCTTGCGCAGGATTTCGGCGACATGCACCAGCATGGAGTCACCGGCTGCGTGGCCAAGCGTGTCGTTGATTTCCTTGAAGCGATCGAGATCGATGTGCAGCAGCGCGAGGCCACCATTATCGCTCTCGGCACAGCGGGCGGCCCGCTCTTCGAGGATGCGGTCGAGATAGCGGCGGTTGGGCAGGCGCGTCAGCGCATCATGCAGCGAGGTGTGCTCGATCCGCGCCGTCGCGGCGATCAGTTCGGCATTGCGCGCCTCGGTCAGCGCCTTGGCGCGCTCAAGATCCTGCTTGATCACGACGTCGGCGGTCACATCCCAGTTGACGCCGACAATGCGCGACGAGCCGTCGCGATCGCGATAGCAATTGCCGATGGAGCGGATGTGGCGCTCGGTGCCGTCGGACAGGCGCACGCGATACTCCGAGACGTAGCGGCCGCGTGATTTGATGGCATCAGCGAAATCGGCCTGCGCGTGCTTCTGGTCGGCCGGATGCAACGCATCACGCCAGTGGTGATAGGTGCGCGACTTGCCGTCCTTGGGCTGACCGTAAAGGTCGTTCATGCGGTCGTCCCAGACCAGCGTGTCGGTGTCGATATTGTATTCCCACACGCCGACTTCCGAGGTGTCGAGCGCGAGGCCGAGACGGCGCGACACCACATCGAGCTGGCGCTCGCGTTCGCCGAGCGTGCGGATGTGCTTCTGGCGTTCGCCGATGAGGAAGCGCGCAATGAGCAGCGGCACAATGATCAGCGCGGAGGCCAGCGCAACGAGCAGGCGGAAGAACAGCGGATTGGGCAATCCGGCCGCCCAGCCGCCACGCGGACGCGCCGCGAGTTGCCACGAGCCGGTCGGCAGCCGCACTTCGGCCGTCACCGGGCGGTCGGCGATCACCCCGGGCGTGCCGAAGAAAGCCGCGCCCGAAAAGCCGGTACCATCGCGACCGCGCAGGCTCACATCGAGATCGAGGTCGGGATCGACCAGGCCGCTATCGGCGTAAAGCTGCTGCGCATCGACCACGGCGGAGACGATGCCCCAGAAATTCTCCTGCCCTTGGTCGCCGGTGTAGACGGGGAAGCGGCCGACGAAGCCCTGTCCGCCCTGCACCAGATCGACGGGACCGGCGATGATCAATTGCCGGCCGTCGCGGGCACGGTAGGCGGCCGCGCGCTGCGCCTCGTTTTTCGTGTAGTCGAGCCCGAGCGCCGCCTCATTGCCCGCCAGCGGGTAGACCATCGTCACCTTGAGGTTGGGCGCGGCGGCAATGTTGCGGAGCTGCGAGTTCTCCTTGAACACCTGGCTGGCGAGGCGGGTGAACCGCGTCTGCCCCATGCCCGGCTCGGTGACCAGCGTCGCAACGAGCCCGCGCACCAATTGCATATTGCCGTTGATATTGCCTTCGAGCCGCGTGCTCAGGACGCTCACCTGACGGCTGACCAGGGCGCGGAGCTGCTGTTCCTGGATGGTGCGGTTCTGGATGTCGGCGAAGATCGCGGAGCCGAGCACCGCCAGCACGGCAACGGCAAAAATCAGGTTGGTCGGCCGCAGCGCGACCGCCATGCCTTTGCGCAAATTCCCCCAGATCGTCCCGAAGACGCCCAAAATCCAGCTCACCCCAATAGCTAAATTCAGTTTTGGATACCGGGACTTAAGGTTGCCTTAGCGGCGCGGAATGGTGCTGCGGATGGTTGATCGCGGGTTAAATGAAAATAGTTGAAACCGGCGGGAACCCGGCGCCTGGCCGCGCGTTAATGCGATGTCCCCGACGATTGTTGACCCTGAGAGGCCGCCCTGCTTTCCCCCAAAGCGCGGCGGCCTCGGTCATTTTGACTTCAATTTCCGTGGCTTGACCCGCGCCGGGCAACTTCCATACTAGTTGCTCCCTGCACCGCCGGTGAGCCATGCTGCACGACGATCGCTTCTTTCCCGCCGACCCGGCGACCCGCGAAATCGCCCGCAATCTCTTCAAAAGCATCCGAAGATATGGACTGATTTCGCCGCACGGCCACACCGAGCCGCAATGGTACGCGCTGAACGAGCCGTTCCCCGATCCGGCGCAGCTGATGATCGTGCCCGACCACTACGTGAACCGCATGCTGGTCAGCCAGGGGATCGACCTCAGCCAGCTCGGCGTCGCCCGCAAGGACGGCAAGCCGGTCGAGACGGATGGCCGCAAGATCTGGCGGCTGTTTGCCGAGAATTACTACCTCTTCCGCGGCACGCCTTCGCGCAGCTGGCTCGACACGACGTTCCAGGATCTGTTCGGGCTGACTGAGCCGCTCTCGGCGCTGACCGCCGATCATTATTACGACACCATCGCCGAGTGCCTGCAAAAGCCGGAATATCTGCCGCGCGCGATGTTCGAGCGCTTCAAGCTCGAGGTGATCGCCACCACCGACGCCGCGATCGACGATCTCAAATGGCACAAGATGATCAATGAGAGCGGCTGGACGGGCGGCCGCGTGGTGCCGACCTACCGGCCGGACAATATCGTCGACCCGGACAAGCCGAGCTTCCAGCGCGACCTCGATACGCTCGATGCGATCACCGGCTGCGATACCGGCCGGTGGCAGGGCTATCTCGACGCGCATCGGAAGCGCCGTGAATTCTTCAAATCGATGGGCGCGACGGCGAGCGACCATGGCCATCCCACGGCGCTGACCGCCGACCTCGCGCCGGGCGACGCGTCGGCACTCTACGACCGCGTGCGCAGCCGCCGTGCCGATGCGGGCGAGAAGGAATTGTTCCGCGCCCAGATGCTGACCGAGATGGCACGGATGAGCGTCGATGACGGACTGGTGCTGCAGATCCATCCCGGCTCGCGGCGCAACCATTCGCCGTCGATGTTCCAGACCTATGGGGCGGACAAGGGCTTCGATATCCCCGGCCCCACCGATTATGTGAGCGCGTTGAAACCGCTGCTCGACCGCTTCGGCATGGAGAAGGAGCTGCGTATCATCCTGTTCACGCTGGATGAGACGACTTACGCGCGCGAACTGGCGCCGCTGGCCGGCGTCTATCCGGCGCTACGGCTCGGGCCGCCCTGGTGGTTCTTTGATAGTCCCGAAGGGATGATGCGGTTCCGCGAACTGGCGACGGAATCGGCGGGCTTCTACAACACGGTCGGCTTCAACGACGACACGCGGGCCTTTCCATCGATCCCGGCGCGGCACGACGTGGCCCGCCGCATCGACTGCGCCTATCTGGCGCGGCTCGTGGTCGAGCACCGGCTGCGCGAGGAAGAAGCGTATGAGGTGGCCGCCGACCTCGCCTACAATCTGCCGAAGCTGGCGTACCGGTTGTAAGAAGGTCAGGCGGATGGGGCACCACCCCCATCCGGGCTTCGCCCACCTTCTCCCATCAAGGGAGAAGGCCCGACTGCTGCCCGAAGGGCGGATGGGTGGGGGCGCGCCCCCGCCCCTCAGTAATGCGGATACTGCATCAGGCTCGCCAGCCGGTACTCGCTGACGGATTCGATGTCCGCGCCGTCGGGCGGATATTTGTCGGAGAGTACGGCAGCGTCGCGTTCGTCGCGACGCAGGCGGATGTCGGATTCGGCCGTTGGGGCTGGTGCCGCGCGGGCCGATTTGTCCTTGAACGTCAGGAAATCGATGAGGCTGTTCATGGCGTCCCTCCTTTGGGTTGGGAGGGTCAGCGTGGATTACACTACCAAACTAGTCGAGAAATGACTTTTCCGTACAGCTATTGGCCGGGAAAGGCTTTTCTCCGCCCCTCCCGGTCTCAGCCCGGGCCTACCGGCACATCGCCGAGGATGGTGGCGCGGTGCATGATGCGGCGGTGCGGCAGATAATCGGCCAGCGCGTAGTGCTGCGTCAGCCGGTTGTCCCAGAAGGCGACGTCGCCCTCCTTCCACTTCCAGCGCACCGTGAACTCCGGTTTGGCGACATGGGTGAAGAGCAGGCGCAGCACGGCGTCGCTCTCGGTCTGGCTGAGTTCGACGATGCGGGTGGTGAAGCCCTCATTGACGAACAGGCCCTTGCGGCCGCTTTCGGGATGGACGCGCACCACCGGGTGGGCGAGCGGCGGGTTCTTGCGCTTGGCCTCTTCGAACTTGCTGCGGTCCTCGTTCTGGCCCCAGCGCGCTTCAGGGAAACTCTTCTCGATGTTGTGGATCGCGGTGAGGCCATCGAGCAGGGCGCGGAAGGACGGGCTCAGCGCCTCATAGGCCGCAATGGTGGACGACCAGCTGGTATCGCCGCCCGACGGCGGAATGGTCTTGGCCGCGAGGATGGCGCCGAGCGGCGGATTGCGGATGAAGGTCACATCCGTATGCCAATTGTCATTGTCGGGCAGATTGTTGTGCGACGTGTCGAGGATGATGATCTCGGGCACGTCTTCGACATGCGGATAGATGGGGTGGATGTGCAGATCGCCGAAGCGGGCGGCGAGCGCCTTCTGCACGACCGGCGTCAGCGACTGGCGCTCGAAGAACAGCACATGATGCTTGAGCAGGGCGCGGCGCAGCGAATTGATGGTCGCGTCGTTGAGCTCGGCGGCCAGATCGATGCCATCGATGATGGCGCCGATGACCGGGGTGAGGGGCCGCGTGGCCAGATGCAGTTCGGGGGCGGGTGCGTTCAATCGATCCTCCTAGCGATGACGGGCCCAGGGCAGGAAGCGGCGCTCGATGAGACGGAGCAGCGCTTCGAAGCCGAAGGCGAGTGCGGAAATGACGAAGATGCCGACGATGACGATGTCGGTGACGAGAAACTGCGCGGCGGACTGGATCATGACGCCAAGCCCGCGCGAGGCGGCGACGAGTTCGGCGGCGACCAGCGTCGACCAGCCGGCGCCGAGCGCAATGCGGATGCCGGTGAGAATTTCGGGCAAGGCGCTCGGCAGCAGCACCTCGCGCAGCACCTGCAGCCGCGTCGCGCCGAAGGAGCGCGCGGCATTGATCTGGCTTAGTGGCGCCGAGCGGATGCCCGAGGCCGTCGAGATGGCGATGGGCGCCAGCATGGCAAGGCCGATGACGAGGATCTTGCTCGGCTCGCCGATGCCGAACCAGATGATGATGAGCGGCAGATAGGCGAGCGGCGGCAGCGGCCGCACGAACTCGATGATGGGGTCGAGGATGCCGCGGCCGATGCTGCTGGTGGCGATGGCGATGCCGGCGGGCACGGCAATGAGCGTGGTGATCAGCAGCGCCGAGAAGACGCGCCCGATGCTGGCCCAGGCGTGCTGCCACAGCGTGCCGTCGATATAGCCCTGGCTCAGCAGGCGGAACAGAGCGGTGACCACCTTGGCCGGCGCCGGCAGGAACACCGGCGACACCCAGACGAAGCTCACGGCGAGCTGCCAGAGGCCGAGGATCGCCGCGATGGTGAGGAGCGCGATGGGGGCGCGCCAGAGGCGGCGTGGCGGCGCGTGCCGCTCGGCGATGACGGCCTCGCTCACGGCGGTTGAGCTCACGCGACCAGCCTCTCGTCGCCGGCGCCAATGGCTTCGATCAGCTCCTCGCGCAGCGCGATGAATGACGGATCGGCCTTGAGGGCGCGGGGCCTCTCGCCGGCGAGATAGCGGCGGCCGAAACTCGCCTCGCGCTCGAGCACGATGCGGCCCGGATCGGGCGCGAGGACTATGATGCGGGTGGCGAGGAACAGGGCCTCCTCGACCGAATGGGTGATCAGCAGCACCCCGGCGCGCGACGCGCCCCAGACGTCGAGCAGCAATTCCTGCATGCGCTCGCGCGTCATCGCGTCAAGGGCGCCGAGCGGTTCGTCCATGAGCAGGAATTGCGGATCGGCGGCGAGCGCCCGCGCAATGCCGACCCGCTGGCGCTGGCCGCCCGAGAGCTGCCAGATGGATTTGCCGCTATGCTCGCCGAGACCGACAAGGCGCAGCAATTCATCGGCGCGGGCGGCGCGGCGCGCCGTATCGAGATGGCGCAGCTTCAGCGGCAGCGCGACATTTTCGCGGGCGCTGAGCCAGGCAAAGAGCGCATCGTCCTGGAACACCACGGCGCGATCGGCGCCCGGGCCGGTGATTGCCGCGCCATCGACACTGACGCGGCCGCTGGTCGACGCGAGAAAGCCCGCGGCGAGATTGAGGATCGAGGTCTTGCCCGAACCGGAGCGGCCGATGATGGCGACGAATTCGCCGCTCGAAATGCTCAGCTGGAGATTGGCGAGGATCGGCACGCGAGTGGCGCGGCTGGTGGCCTGCGGCCGCTCGAAGCTCAGCGACACATTGTCGAGGCGCAGTTCGCTCATCGGCCTCTCCTTGAGGAAAGGCCGCCGTCGCCAGGAGGAGCGACAGCGGCAGGATGGCCGGGACAGGGAGTGCCCGGCCGGGGGAAGGTTTACTTCGCCGCGTCGATAACGAAGCGGGTGTTCACATAGGCGGCGTAGTCGGGGAGTGCCGCCGGGATCTTGCCCTGCTCGACGAGGAAGGCCGAGGTGTCGGCGATGGCCTTGACGGTGGCGCCGCCGAGATAATCGGGGCCGGCCTGATCGGCGAGCGAGGGGAAGACATAGCCCTTGAGCAGCGCCGGCACGTCGGCGGCATTGGCGCCGGTCAGCTGGGCGATGGCCTTGGCGGCATCGCTCTCGGCGTTCCACGCCGCCGGATCGGCGAGGTAGGCCGCATAGGCATCGGCGGTGGTCTTGACGAAGGCGGTGACGATCTCCGGATGCTGCTCGGCATAGTCCTTGCGGACGATCCAGGCATCGAAGGTCGGGGCGCCCCAGGTGGCGACCTCAGCGGAGTCGACGAGCACGGTGCCGCCACTGGTCTTGATCTGGTTGAGCACCGGATCCCACACATAGGCGCCGTCGATATCGCCACGCTCCCACGCCGCGCCGATATCGGCCGGGCGGAGGTTGAGTAGTTCGAGGCTCGCTGGATCGACGTTCCAATGCTTCAGCGCGGCAAGCAGCGCGTAATGCGCGGTGGAGACGAAGGGGGTCGCGATCTTCTTGCCGGCAAGGTCGGCGGGATTGGTGACGCCCTTGACCGCCAGCGCTTCGGCTTCGGCGATGTTGCCGACGATGAAGATGGTCTCAATCGGCAGTTCCTGGCTCGCCGCCGAAGCGAGCGGCGAGGAGCCGACATAGCCGATGTCGAGCGCGCCCGAGGCGATGGCGGCAATCACATCGGCCCCGCCGCCGAACTGGTTCCAGGTGATATTGGCGCCCGTCGCCTTCTCATATTCACCGGCGGCCTGCGGCACGCGGGAAGGTTCGACAATCTGCTGCCAGCCGATGCGCAGATCGACGGCGGAAGCGGCACTCGCGCCAAGCCCAGACAGGGCGAGGCCGGCAAGGGCGGCGGTGAGGATGAGGCGGCGGTTGGGGCTCATTTGGTCCGTTCCGGTTGAATTGGGGCTGGCGGCGAAGCACCCGGCGGACCGATGTCCAACGCCCCAGCCTTCATAAACTGCACTATCTCTACTGACTTAGTCGAGAAATGGAGCAGACGCCGAAACAAGCGAAGCGGGAAGCGATTTCCGCTGCCCGCGCGATTGTGGAGAAAGAACGCGCTTCTGGTGGGCTCAGCCGCGCTTCACGTCGCAGGCGACGCGGAAGCCGATGGTGGGCGAGGACCAGGGGCGGTCATTACCGGTGCGCGGTGCGGCGCCGCCAGCTTCGATCAGCGGCAAGGCATCGGCCCGGGTGGCGTAGGAGCCGCCGAGCACCAGCCCTGGCGCGCACTGGCCGTTCTGGCGGATCGCCGTGAGGTCGCAGGCGCCGGCGTCCTGATCGACCCATTCCCACAGATTGCCCACCATATCGTAGAGACCGGCGGGATTGGCGGGCGAGGCGGCGGTGCGGATGGCGGCGGTGCCGTCCTGCCCCGGACCACAGCCCCAGCAGACGGCCGCATTGTCGGCGACGGCGGCTTCCCACGTCACATTACCGTGCGTGCCATAGAGGGCGGCACTGCGCCATTCGTCGGCGGTCGGCAGGCGATAGTCGATGCAGGGCGCGTCGGTGCCGGTCTTGGTGGCGAGCCAGTTGGCGTATTCGAGCGCATCGAGCCAGGTGACGCCGCCCGCCGGACGGTCGCCACGGCCGAGCCCGTCATCGGGCAGATAGCGGGTGCAGGCGCTCTCGCGGAAGCAGGCGTCCCACTGGGCATAGGTGATCTCGGTGGCGGCGAGCGCCACACGGGTGTCGGCGCTGACGCCGGGCACTTCGACCATGGTCGGACAGTCGATGCAGGCGAGATATTGATTGGCGAGGAGGCGGCTCTGCTTGTCCTTGAGCAGCGCCTGCTGCTCGCCTTCACCGGCGGCGGTCTGCTTCGGGCCATCGGGCGCAAGGAAGATAAAATCGCCCTGCAACGCATAGTCCAGCCGCCCAGCATCGGGCGCGTCGGGACGCGGTTCGACCGGCGGCACGAGCTTGGGCAGCACGGCAAACACCGGGTCATTGGCATGACCGGCAAGGCGGGTGGCGCGCGCAACGCGGCCACGCACGAATTGCGCGATCTCGGTGCCGAGGATGATGCCGTCGCCATCGACATCGGCCTCGCCATTGAGCGCATCGACCACGGCGAGCGAGAACGGATTGTTGGCGTCGGGGACGGTCTGGCTGGCATTGCCGGCGGTCAGCACCAGCCGCGCATTGTGCGACAGCAGATCCAGCGTCCAGTCCACCGTCTCCTTGCTGAGCGCGGTGCCGGGCTTGTTGCCGAGGAGGTTATTCGACTCTCGCGTCGGCTCGGGCAACATGGAGCCCGAGAAGCAGGAGTTGAAGAACAGGAACACGTGCTGGGCGGCGAGCGAGGTGAGCGCCGAGGACAGTTGCTTCACCGAATAGCCATTCGTCACCGCGCCATCGCGCGGCGCGCCGCCATCAGAGGCGACGAGATAGCCATCGGCGTCGGGGCGTGACGGATCGGAATAGCCGTGCGTCGCGACGTAGACCACCAGCCGGTTCTCGGCCTTGCTGCCATAGGTGGCAAAGAACTGCGCGATGGCCTCGGTCATCGTCTTGTGATCGACCCGGCCGATGCGGCTTTCGGGCACGATGGTAAAGCCCTGCTGCTGGAGCGCCGCTCCAACGTTCTCCACTTCACCGTGCACACCGCCCAGATCGGTCCAGCCGGCATTGTCGAACTCGGAGATGCCGATGACCAGCGCGTAGGAGTGCTGCGGGGCGAGCTGGCGGGCGATGGCGTCGCGATTGCGCGACTGCGCATCGGTGATGGGGACAATCGCCTGTGCGGCGGTGGTCGCGAGCAAGGCGAAAGCCAGAGCGGCCAGGGCTCCACCGAGCCTAGGGATGCGCATGGATCGCTCCGCATTCATAGACGATCTCCGTCACCAATTCGTCCAGCGCATCGCGGGCCTCGCCCTCGCGCACCACATGGATGCGCCAGGCGCGGCGCAGCACGCCGGCGAGCGGGCTGGCCGTCTCGTCACTAGCGCGCAACGTCTCGACCCAGCGGTCGAGCACCGCTTCGATGCGGATGCCGGCAGCGAGCAGCGCCTCGGCGAGGCGGATCATGCCGGCATCATCGAGCGGTAAGACGGCCACCGGCACCGAACCCTTGGGGCTCGCCGCGCAATGGGCCGCGAAGGCTTTCACCGCGTCGGCTACCAAAGCGCGCGGAATGCCGATGCGGCGCTCGCGCTGCAGCGTTTCGCCCGCCAACGCGGCCATGTCGGGCAGGCTCGCGACGACATCGCGGTCCTTCTGCCGCGCCGCTTCGGTGAGCTCGATATAGGGGATCATGTCGGGGTGGATCATGTTGCGGTCGTCGCGCACCGGCCCATAGCGCCAGCCGCCGAGCGCCTTGGCTGCCATCCAGCGGGCATGGGCAATGCCCGACATCACCTCGATCTCGTCGCGGTCGAGCATGGCGCAGGCCTCGCCGCGGCCGGCCAGCATGAACACGGTGGCGAGCTTGTAGTCCATCTGGTCGGCGACGTTGCGGTTGTCGTCCTGAAAGCTCTCGGGGAGCTTTTCCCATTCGACCTCGGCGGGCGCCGCGCCGAATGTGTCGCCGCGATCGGCACGCTGGCCGTCGAGATATTGCTGGTGCACGGCGCGGGCACGCTGGTCCATCAGATGCGCGGCCTCGCGCGCCTTGGCCAGATCCTCGGCGGCGGCGATGCGGATCATGCCGGTCGAGCCGAGCGGATGATCGTGCCCGGCATAGGCGACGATGGGCGGCACGGGCTGGTGCAGCGCCAGCAGCACTTCCTCCCAGCGCAGCGCGAGCGCTTCGGCCTCGCCGCTGTTTTCGCCGATGCAATGGACCGCCATCAATGGCGGCGCATCCTCGACAGTGGCGGCGATGGCGCGGTCGAGCCCGTCGGATGCCGAAGTCATCACGTCGCTGACCTCGACATCGGCGATGCCGGCATTCTGCAGGCGCTGCAGCGCACCGGTGGCGAAATCGCCGGCTCCGGTGCGCAGGATCGAGAGCAGCGGCTTCTCGCGCTCGAGCCCAAAGCCCTGGCGGGCGATCTCGAAGCTCGCGGCCTGCAACGCCGGGCCGGAACCGCAGAGCACGACATGGACGCGCGGCGCGCCATCCATAGTGTAGCGGCCGGGCATCGCCGCAGCCATGCCGCGGCGGGCCTGCAGCTGGGTCAGCGACACGACGGCGAGTTTGCGGCCCTGTTGCGCGGCGCGGACGCGGAGCCGGTGGCTTGAAAAGACGCGCACCGCATATTGCTCGAGCCGCACCAGCAATTCGCCCTCGCCCGGCGTCGATAGCCCGGCTTCGGCGATGGCGACATTGGTGAGGTCGTTGCGGGTGGCGGCGGCGAGCAGCTTTGCCCTGCCGACACCGAGCGTCGCCAATTGCCGGCCGAGCTTGCGGGCCTCGGCGGTGACGATTTCGGCGAAGGGCCGGTGGCGCGCCACATCGAGAGCGGCGGCACGATCGGGGGCGAGGAAGAAGGTGCCGGCGAAGCTGCGGCGGCGATGCGCCAGTTCGCGCAGATCGTCATAGGTGCCGGCGAGGACGACATGGCCGCCGCGCATGACGAAGAAGCGGCGGCGGAGGTCGCGGCCCAACGTCTCCCACAGCACCACCAGCGCCAGCAGCACGACCAGCACGCCGGTGGTGCGGCTGCCGAGCCAGAGGGCGAAGCTGCCCAGCGTGTCGCTGGTGAAGCAGGCCTTGCTGCCGAGGCGCAGCACGATGCCCAGCGCCTCGCCGAAGTTCTGGCGCGAGGTCCAGAGTTCGTCGCCGGGCAGCGGCGGCGGGGCGCAGGCATAGAGCGCCCAGAACACCAGCGCGACGCCGGCAACCGCCAGCACGACGAGGCCAAGCGCATAAAGAGCGAACCGGCGAAGCTTCACGGCAGAGATTTTCCCCAATCGCCGCGCAACATGGCATGGTCATGCGGCAGGTGGAAAGCGGCCAAGAGGCATTATGGTGACAGGGTTTACGCGGATTGTGGCAGCGCTGGCGCTGCTCTGCTGGCCGGCGTTGGCGGCCGACAATCCGTACCTCCCGGCCCGCGACCCGGCGCCAATCCTCGCCGCCATCGAGAAGGAGGCACCGGACTTCGCGCCGCCCGCCGGGGTCACCGGCATCAGCGTGCCGCATCATCTGCTGGCCGCCGATCTCATCGCCCGCGGCTTCTGGGCCGCCTCGGCCGGCCGCTACAGCCGGATCATCGTGATCTCGCCCGACCATTTCCACAAGGTGACCAAGCCGTTCGGCACGACGCGCGAAACGCTGGAGACGGTGTTCGGACCGATGGCGCCGGATTTGGCCGCCATCGATGCGCTCGCCGCCGATGAGCGCGTCGAACTGCTCGACACGATCGAGACGGAACATGGCGTGATGGCGGTGATGCCATTCGTCCGCCGCTTCTTTCCCGCGGCGGAGGTGGTGCCCCTGCTCGCTTCGGTAAACGCCAAGCCGGAGGACTGGCGCACGATGGCGGCGGCGCTGCTGCCGCTGGTGACGCCGGACACACTGGTCGTGCAATCGACGGACTATTCGCACTACCGGACCTATGCCGAGGCCATTGCGCGCGACCAGGAGACACTGGCCGTCGTCGCGACCGGCGACCCGGAGGGCGTCGTGCCGCTGTTGCAGCCGGCGCATATGGATTCGAAGGCGGCGCAATACATCCAGATGGCACTGCAGGGTGCGGCGGGCGCCCATCCCGTGGTGCTGGCCAATGCCAATTCGGTTGACTATGGCAGCAGCATTGGCTCGACCACGAGCTACATCGTGACCGCCTGGCTGCGGGACACGAACGATGGCGCCGGGCTCGCCTATGCCGACCAGTCGCGCGTGATGTTCGGCGGCGATGTGCTGCTCGGGCGTTATTTTCTGCCTGCCCTGCGCGATCCGTCATCATGGGGCAGGCTGCGCGACACGGTACTGGCGGCAACGCAGGGTACGAGCCTCATCGTCAATCTCGAAGGCGTGCTGCTCGACGGGCCGGTGACCGGCGTCGATTTCAACACGCATGTGATGGTTACCGCCGACGCGGCGCCAATCATCGCGGCGCTCAACATCGGTGCCGCGAGCCTTGCCAACAATCACGCCAATGATCTCGGGCCAGAGGGTCGCGCCGAGACCAGGCGGCTGCTCGACGCGCTCGACGTGGCTGCAATGGAACATGGCGCCCTGACCGATCTCGGCGCCTTCCGCCTGCTGCCGCTCAATTTCGTTGGCGGTAAATTCATCGGCGAGGCCATCGCCGATCCTGAGGCGCTGGACTGGGTGTGCGACCTCGATGCCGCGCCGCCGCTGGTGGCGTTCCTCCATTGGGGCAAGGAATATGTGGGCGCCAGCGACAAGGAGCGGCGCATAGCGGAGACGCTGGCACGGTGTGGCGTGTCGCTGATCGTCGGCGCGCATTCGCATCAGGCGAGCGAGCGCATCGAGGTGCTGCGCGGCGGCGCGGCGCAGCTGGCCTATTCGCTGGGCAATTTCATCTTCGACCAGTCGGCGCCGCGCGGCTCCGGCACGCTGCTCGAATTGCGGGTGTTCCGGCAGGGCACGATCGCCGTGCGGCTGGTGCCGATCCCCAACCTCTTCGACCTCACCAAGCCCTAGTCGCGCAGCACCTCGTGCTGGCGCGGGGTGAAATAGGTGAGATGCACGGGACGCGAGGCGATCTGCTGGCCATCGGCGAGCAGCAGCACCAGCTGGAAGTCGTGCTCGGAGGTTTCGGGCGCCTGCAGTTCGAGCCGCCAGCGTGAGGTGAAGCCCGGCTCGACATCGCCCGCAAACGGGATCGCGATCTTGTAGTTGCTCTCATCGAGATGCAGCATGAACGGGTCGTGGCTGACCGGCACGATCTCGCCGCCCTCGCCGCATTCGGCATCGCTCGCGACCGATGCCACCGGCAGGATCATGGTGAAGGGCGAGCTCTTGTGCGACACGGCGCCATCCGAAGCCGCCCAATCATAGTCGAGCGTGCCAGCGATGCCGACCGTGACGGTGAGATAGTCGAGCCCGATATAGTCGCTGAGCTGGCCGAAATTGCCGGATTGGCGCAGCTCGCCAAGGCAGAGCCGCTCATCATTGGGGTCGGTGCAGACCAGCTTGTTCTTCGACACATAGTCGACATTGAGCCCGAGCGCTTCGAGCTCATTGGTCACATCGGCCTTGATGCTGTCGCCGATGCTGCCGAGCGGCACGCTGAAGGGGGCGCCCACGGCCCGGCCATCGACCGATCCAGCGCTCACATTGATCGCGGCATTGTCGGCACTGGCCCAACCGAAATTGTCGATGAAGAAGGCGGGTTCGAACTCGATCTGGCCCGAGCAGGGATCGCGCGGAATGGGCCGCACCTGCATGGCCGGCTCGCGATTGCGCGCGCTGGTGGTGACGTTGAGATAGCCGCCAACGAGGGTGAGCGGATCGACGGTGGCGTTCTCGATCTCGAATACCAGCGACAGCGGATCGAAGCGTTCCCACGGGCCGAGGAAACTCGGCGTGGTGGAAATGTTGTCGAAGGCGAAGATTTCGTCGGGGGTGAGGTTGATGGGCACATTGCCGTGCCACACATCGAGCAGGCGCTGATCGTCGGGGAAGATGTTGAGCTGCTGTCCGTCGGACTGGCTGGTGTAGCTCAGCGGATCGAGGCCCAGCGCGTAATTGTGCGGGCGGCGCTCGGCGACCACCCCGATGCGCACGCCTTCCACTTCGGCAGACTGCGCCTTGCTCAGGCGCGGATAGGGCACGAGTCCCACCGGCAACATATCGCGCGTGCCCGGCACTTCCAGACCGTCGTTCCAGTCGGCCCGATAGGCATCACCCGCGACCGGCACGAACAGCCCCTCGCCGTCGCGCTCGCCGGCGAGGAATTCGCCGTCATAGATGGCGCCGGTCGAATCGATGAAGACGCCCCTGCCCTGCCGCTTGCCGGCGACGAACTGGCCGACATATTCGTCGCCATTGGCGAGCGACAGGCGGCCCCTGCCATCCATCAGCCCGCCCCGCCACTCGCCCTCATAGGCGAAGCCGCCGCTGTCGAGATATTGACCGGGGCCGTCGGCGCGGCCATCGACCAGCGTGCCGCGATAATGCGCTACGGTGCCGGATGGATCGTAGGCGGCGGCGCCCGGACGGCGGAAGCTCAGCGTGCCCTTGCCGCTGATCGGGCCGGAGCCCAACGCCTTGGGATCATCGGGCACCCATTGCAGTTCGAGCCCGAGCGACGGCACCGGGTCCCAGGCCGCATAGCTGAGGCGTTCGAGCTGGCGCGTCACCGGATTCCACACCAGTTGCACCCAGCTGCGCAGGGCGCCGTCGGCGCTGCCGGGCCAGGCGGTGGAGTTGAGGCTCGCGGGATCGACCGGCGTCACCGTGCCGGCGACAGCGGGCGCAGCGAGCGCGGTGCCGAGCGCCAGTACCAGCGCCAGTTTCTGCACCCTGCCCATATGCTCCCCCAAGCCCAGATTTCGCCGCGAGATTATGGGGCTGACGACAGCGAGTCTACCCGCGTCCGCCACCCCGCCGGATCGAGCGCAATCAGTTCGACCGAGCCGGCCGCCGTGGCGATGGCCAGGGTATTGTCGTCGCGCCAGCCGAGCCATGAGCTGGTGCGCGCTGCCCCGGCGCCGTCGGTCAGCGGCGAATTCACGGGCACGGCCGGCGCGTCGAAGATCAGCGCGCTGTCGGGCGCGGCGAGATCGAAGACAAAGAGCCGGTCGGTGGCGCTGAGGATGGCGAGACGGCGCGAGTCCGGCGAGAAGGCGACCGTCTTGCTGTCGGGTGCCGGCAGCGCGAGGCAGAGCGGCTTCGCGGGATCGGCAAGACTGTGCACGACGACTGAGCTGTCGGCGCGCGTCGCGACCAGCCATTTGCCGTCGGCACTGACATCGAGACTCTTGGCCCCATTGTTGTCGATGGTCGGGGCGAGGCCGCAGATGGATTGGCTGGCGTCAAATGCCACTGTGCCCTCGGCGCCTGTGCCGAGGTCGCGACGGCGGATGGTGCCGTCGGAATAGGAGACGAAGGCGGCGTTGGCGGCGGGCGCGGCCGTGACGCCCCATTGGTCGAGCGGCATCGTGTCGGCGGCGATACGCGCCTCGCGCAGTTCATCGCCTGAGAACACCAGCATGGTCTTGTCGCTCAGCGGCACGGCAGCGCGGATGTCGCCGGTCAATGCAGCGACGCGCGAGAAGCTGAGATTGTCGAGGACGGTCACGCGATCGGTCGCCTGCCGTTCCACCGACCACACGGCGACGCCGCGATTGAGGTAGACCGCCGCGAGCCGTCCGTCGCTGAGGAAGGCGAGCGAGGCGACCGACAGGCGGTCGCCCGCGAGTTCGTCCGGCGGCGGCAGGCGCACCGCAGGCTCATCTCCGGTCCACACCCAAATGGTGCCCGATGCATCGCCGGCCGCGATGCGCTGCGTGGCGCGATCGACAGCCAGCGCGGCCAGCGGTTTCGGCTCATCGGCGCGCAACTCGAAACTGACATGGCGGTCGGGCGCGACTGACCAGAGGCGCACATTGCCATCGGAGGACGAGGTGGCGAGATGCAGCCCATCGGGGCTCCAGCGCAGCGAGGCGATGGGCGCCTTGTGCCCATGCATCTGCTGGCGCAGCGCGCCGCCGCGGCCATAGACGCAGACATCGTTGCTGCCGCATGGGGCGGCGAGCAATTGCTCGAGCGGCGACCACGCCACGAGGTTCGACTTGGCGCCGGTCTTGATGGTGACACGGTCCGTTGGATTGGCGAGCGCCAGCATCGTCACCTCGCCCGCCCCCGAACTGATGGCGAGGTAGTCGATGACATGGGCGAGATCCATCGCCGTCGCCTTGGTGATGCCCGAGGCCGTCACCTGCGGTTCGGCGGCGATATCGGCATAGGTCGCGAGATCGCCGTTCGGCCGCAGCACCACGAGCTTGCTGCCATTGGGTTTGAAGGCGATGGCGAGCGCGCCGGGCTCGTTGGGCAGCGTGTCGATGGCGGGCAGCGTGCGCCAGTCGCGGACCAGCATGTCGCCGATGAGGCCGGTGTAGGCGACGAGCTTGCCATCGGCACCGCTGACCACGGCGCCCGCGCGCGCCGCGAAGGCTGGTTGCGGCGGCGCCAGCAGCGTCGCGCCATCAAGGCCGGTGATGCTGGCATCGGCACGATAGACTGCGGCACTGCCCTGCATGTCGGCTGCCAGCGCGATAGGCAGCGGCGTTGCGGCGATGGCGGCCAGGTTCGAGGTCGTGCGGGCGGCGACATCGATCTCAGTGACCTCGCCCTTCGCGGTGAGAACCACCAGTCTGCCGGGCGCGAGCCATGTCGTGTCGACGACACGATCGGCGAAGGGGAACGCGCCGAGGCTGTTGGCCGATACCGCCATCGCGCCGGTGAGTGCCGCGGTGCGCGTATTGGTCGAGGGCGACAGGGCGTAGGCGGTGAGCGCGGCACGCGCCGCGTCCTCGGGGCGGCCGTCGCGCAGGGCAGCTTCGCCACGGGCGATCTCGAAATTGACCGCCGCCTGAGTCTTGGCGGCTTCACCAGCCGACCAGGTGAAATAGCCCGCCGTCGCGCCCGCGACGAGCACCACGCCGGCAATGGCGGCGGCGCTGAGCCAGCGGGTGCGGGCGGCGCGGGCCTTCTTGATCGCACTGTTTTCGAGGTTGCGGGCGGCGCTCAGATAGGCGCTGTCGATCGAGGTGAGATAGGTCGCGAACTTCGCGTCGGTAGCCATCTGCTCGGTCGCCTCAAGGCGGGCGCCGCGATGGATGATGAACTCGCTGGCGCGGGTATTGGCGTCCCATTCGCTGGCGGCGCGGCGCAGCGCCTCGATGGTCGCGAGCGCCGCCGTATCCTCGACCAGCCAGCCGTCGAGCGCGCCCCATTGGCGGAGCAGCGCCTCATGCGCCGGCTCGATGGTGCGCTCCTTGGTGGCGGTATCGACATCGGTGGCGAGCAGGCGCTGCTCCACCATCAGTTCGATCAGCGGCCGCGCTTCTTCAGGCACTTCGGCGAGGCGCGCGACGCGGCGCCGCGGCGAGCCGGTGTTGGGGTCGATGCCGGCGAGCCAGGGGATGAGGCCGCGACGCAGCAGGATCAGCCGCGCCGCGCGGTCGCGCGGAATGGCCGGATTGTCGTCGGCCTTCAGCAGCGCCTGCTCCACGGCCGCCTCGATGGCGCCCCGGATGCGGCCGAGCTTTTCGTATTCGGCGAGCTGCAGATCGCCGTCGGCGCCATATTCGGTAAAAAGCCGTTCGAGCGTGAAGGCCATCAGCGGCAGCGCATCCTTGGTGCCGCCCTCCTCGATATCAGAGAGCAGCGCATCGACCAGCGTCTCGTCGACATGCAGCTTGCGGCCGGCGGCGCTCATCCGGCGGGCCGGGCCGCGAATGATGTCGCCGAAACTGCCCGCCGGGATCGGCGGCAGATCGACCAGCTGATGCGGCTGCGTGGGGGCCAGTTCCGGGCGCGATTGCAGCTGGTCGAAGCTGTCGGAGCGAACGGTGAAGATCACCATGATCGGCGGATCGTCACGGCGGCCGAGGTCGGCGAGCAGCGTCAGGAACGCACCCGCCTCCGCATTGTCGGCGCTCAGCAGTTCCTCGGCCTGGTCGATGGCAATGACCAGTGCCGGTGGCGAATGCGCCGTGCCATCGCCGGCATCCTCGGGGATGGCGAGATCGCGGAGGAAGGGCGCGACGGCATTAGCACCGGCCAGCACGGCGTCGCGGATATCGGCGCGGTTGCGCACGATGTTGCGGGCGCGCAGCGCGCTGTCGAGCATCGCGGCAAAGCCGTGCTCGCCTGAAAGCGCGGCGCGTTCGGGGCGGATGATCGGCAGCACATAGAAGTGCCGGGAGTCGCGGGCGAGGCGCGGCAGGATGCCGGCGCGAAGGAAGGACGATTTGCCCGCCCCCGACGCGCCCAGAATGGTGGTGAAACGCGGCGCCGCCGCTTCGCGCTGCCCGCGCAACCGGTCGAGCGTCAGGACAATCGCGCCATCGCGGCCGAAGAAGATGCCGGCATCGTCATGGTCGAGCGGCAAGAGGCCCCGATAGGGCGCGCGCGTGGGGTCGCCGGCGGGCGGCCAGTGGAAGGTGGTGGCGTCGAGCCCGGCCTTCTCAAGCCCGGTGCGGAGGCGGGCGAGGCCGGTGCCGGAGAAATTGACGGTCGTTTCGGGTTCGTAGCGCGGCGGCGAAATCGTCACCGACCAGCCCGTATCGGGGGCGCTGAGGTCGACCAATTGCCATTCGGCGGTCAGTTCGACCGGCAGATCGCCGATCGGCGTCGCCTCGACCACCACGCCTAGGATCTGCTTGTTCATCTGCTTGGCGAGCAGGAACTCGGCGAGGCACCATTTGGATTTGGCCCAGGCCGGGCTGATCAGGATGAGGATCAGCTCGCATTGCTCGGCGGCGGCCTTGAGCGCCGCCTGCCAGCGGTCGCCGGCGACGAGGCCGCGCTTGGGGTCGAGGTCGAGAAAGACATCGCCCCAGCCCTGCTCGGCCAGCCAATCGTGGATCGCCAGCGCCTCGGCGTTGTTCGCCGAAGAATGCGAGATGAAGATCTTGCCCAAGACCCAGCCCAAAACCCGTTACCGCGCGAGAGCTTAGCCAAGAAAGCGCGGCGCGAGAATGGTCCGGATGCGGCAAACTAGAGGTTTAGTGCGGACACCACCCAATAGCCGATTGTGGCGGAAACGGCGGTCAGGGCCGTGCCCCAGGCGACATCGGCAACCGTCACGGCAACCGACCAGCCCTTGAGGGTCGAGAGGTTGGTGATGTCATAGGTGCCATAGGCAACCAGGCCGAGCACCGCGCCGAGCAGCAGCGCCGTCAGCCAGCCACCACCGCCGAGCGCCGGGTGGATGGCGAGCACCACGATGCCGACGACGAACAGCAGGTAGAACACGCCGGCAATCACCAGGTTGGGCTGCTCGAGCAGCAGGCCGCCCAGTTCGCGCCGGTACATGCCGAGCGCAATCTTGGTCAGCCACAGATAGTCGAGGCCGAGAAAGACCACTGCCGTGACGACATAGGCGACGAGATATTTCAGCATGGTCAGATTCCCAGGATCGGCTGGATGGCGCGGACAATCCAGCTGCGGAACTTCAGCGGCGCCTCGGTGACGGCGAGGCAGATGCAATCGGCCTCGGGCGTGGCGGTCGGGATGTGCTGGATATCGTCATCCGCCTCCTCGACATCGCCGCGCGCAAACAGCGTCGTGCCATCATGGAAGGCGCCCGACAGCACCACGGTGATTTCGCGGCCCGAATGCGAATGCTCCGGCACCGGCTTTCCGGCGGGAATCTTGAGCAGGCGCACCTGCGTCTCGCGATCGCCGGTCTTCAGCCGCAACTGCGCGGCGCCCTTGCCCAGCCGCTGCCAGCGGATGGCATCGACGTCGCCGCCGACATAGTCGCGGAGCGGCTTGGGCAGGATGGCGGTATCGCTGGAGCGGCGCGTCACCGCGGGCGCATCGGGCGTGCCGAGGCGGCTGCGGATGGCGGCCCAGGAATCGGGCGCCACGGTTTCGCGGTCGAGCGTTTCCAGCAGCTGCCCACCGGCAGCCTCGGCCACGGCGAGGCGCTCGCGGCATTCGGCGCACAGCGACACATGCGTCGCAACGGCAAGACTCCAGCCCTCGGCCAGATTGCCGGCGGCATAGGCCAGCAGCAGATCGTCACCAATGTGATGGCGGGCAGTCAATTCAGTTCTCCAGGTCCAAGAACGGCGCGCAGCTTGGCAAAAGCCAGCCGCATCCGTGATTTCACCGTGCCGAGCGGCAGCGACAGGGCCGTCGCGATCTCGCTCTGCGAATTGTCCTCATAATAGGCGAGGCGCAGCACCTCGGCCTGATCGGGCGGCAGTTCATCCAGCGCCCGGCGGATCAGGGTCGCCGATTGCTCGCCTTCGAGCCGGCTGTCGGCGGCGGTTTCCACCACCGGCTGCAACGCCGGATCGTTCTGGTCGAACTCCGGGTGCTTTTCGCGCCGGTAGGCGTCGATGCGCAGATTACGGGCGATCGAGAAGATCCAGGTCGAGGCCGCGCCTTTGCTGGCATCATACATGGCGGCCTTCTTCCAGACGGCGACCATGGTCTCCTGCATCAGCTCCTCGGCCATGCCCGGGCTGCCGGTCTTGGCCATATAGGCCTTCACCCGCGGTCCGAAATGGCGGAACAGCTGCTCGAACAGCTCGACATCATGAGTCTGCCCCACCTGCACCAGCAGGTCGGACATATTGGGTTCGGCCGGTGTCGTGGTCGTCGGCTCCATCGGTCGGTTCGGTTCAATCCGTTTCAGTGCCGCCGGGCGCCGATAGCGCCGCAGCGGCGGAAACCCCTTGTGCCACGCCTTGTGGCTTACGGAAATGTCCAAGCTCATGGCCAGAATAACGGAGCCGGTTCGCGACCGGATCACCGCTGCCGCATTATTTGCGCGGCCATGCATCCGATCTTCCCGCCCTTCCGTATCTGATTACAACAACAGGAAGGACTATCGTGCGAACCGACCACCGCAGCGGCGAACCCCAGAACACCCGCCATATCGCCGTCATCGGATCCGGCATCGCCGGCCTCTCCGCCGCCTGGCTCCTCTCCAAATCCCACCGGGTCACCCTGATCGAGGCCGATGGCCGCGCCGGCGGTCATTCGCACACCGTCCTCGTGCCCACCGGCAAGACCGACACGCCGGTCGATACCGGCTTCATCGTCTTCAACGAGCGCAATTACCCCAATCTGACGGCGCTGTTCGAGCATATCGGCGTCGCCACGCAGCATTCCGACATGTCGTTCGGCGCCTCGCTCGATGGCGGGCGGCTCGAATATTCGAGCAATGGGCTGCGGGGCCTGCTCGGCCAGGGCAGCAACACGGTCAGCCTCCGGTTCTGGCTGATGCTGCGCGACATCTGCCGCTTCTATGTCGATGCGCCCAAGCTGATCGACCGCGCCGATTGCGCCCATCTGACCCTCGGCGAGTATCTCGATCGGCACGGCTACACCGATGCCTTCATCGAGGACCATCTGCTGCCTATGGGGGCCGCCATCTGGTCGACCACCGCCCAGCAGATGCGTGACTATCCCCTCCTCGCCTTCGTCCGCTTCTTCATCCATCACGGCCTGCTCGATCTGGTGAACCGGCCGAAATGGCGCACCGTTACCGGCGGCAGCGCGCAATATGCGCAGCGGCTGCTGGGCGCCATCGGCGATGTGCAGCTGGGCAGCGGCGCGGCACAGATCCGCCGCGAGCATGGCGGCGTCACCGTGATCGACCGCAAGGGCGAGCGGCAGTGGTTCAACGATGTGGTGATCGCCACCCATGCCGACCAGGCGCTGCAGCTGCTGGCCGACCCCGACGAGACCGAAACATCGCTGCTGGGCCAGTTCAGCTACACGGCCAATGAAGCGGTGCTCCATTCAGACCCCGCCCTGATGCCCAAGCGCAAGCATGTCTGGGCCAGCTGGAACTATATCGGCGACAGCAGCGACACTGGCGAGCGGCCGCTCTGCGTCACCTACTGGATGAACGTTCTGCAGGGGCTCGACCCCAGCCATCCACTGTTCGTGACGCTGAACCCGACGCGCGACATCGCGCCAGAGCATTTCATCCGTAGCTTCAACTACACCCATCCGTTGTTCGACCATAAGGCGGTCGAGGCGCAGCAGCATCTGTGGCGCCTGCAGGGCAACCGCAACACCTATTTCGCCGGCAGCTATTTCGGCGCCGGCTTCCACGAGGACGCGCTGCAATCGGGTCTGGTAGCCGCCGAAACGCTGGGTGGCGTGCGCCGGCCGTGGCGCGTCGCGGGCGAGAACAACCGCATCGCGCTCGCCCCGGTGCTCGAGGCCGCCGAATGAACTCAGCCATCTACGCCGGCAAGGTCGTGCATGCCCGCTTCCGTCCCAAGCGGCACAAGCTGACCTATCGTGTGTTCTCGCTGCTGCTCGATCTCGACGAGATCGACAGCCTCGCGCGGCGCCTGCGCCTCTTCGGCCACAACAGCGGCGCCGTGTTCTCCTTCCACGACAAGGATCACGGCACCGGCAATGGCAATCTGCGCGGCTGGGTGAGCGAGCAGCTGCGCGCCGCCGGCATCCAGCTGATGGCGCCAAAGATCACGATGCTCTGCTACCCGCGCATCCTCGGCTATGTGTTCAACCCCCTGACCGTTTATTTCTGCACCGATGGCGAGGCGCTCCGCGCCATCCTCCATGAAGTGCACAACACCTTTGGCGAGCGGCGCACCTATGTGATCCCGGTGGCAGCGGGCGCCAATGTGGTCGAGCAGAGCTGCGCCAAGGAGCTCTATGTCTCGCCCTTCGTGCCGATGGATTGCACCTACCAGTTCCACATCGAGCCGCCCGGCGACAAGGTCATGATCCGCATCGACGAGACCGACCCCGAGGGCATGCTGCTGCGGGCGGTATTCAGCGGCGAGCGCCAGCGACTCACCGATGGGGCATTGCTCAAGGCGCTGTTCGCCTATCCGCTGATGACGCTCAAGGTCACCGCCGCAATCCATTGGGAAGCGCTGAAACTGTGGACCAAGGGCGTGCCGGTGTTCCGCCACAAGAAGGCGGGCACGCGCATCGCCACGACCGTCGTCGGCGACTAGTCCTTCGGGATCATCTTCCTCGTGATGCCGAACTTCGCCCAATTGGGCAGAGCGGCGAGGAACTTCACGCCCAGCGTCATCTGCCAGGGGAAGTTGATGGCGACGCGCTTGTCGGCGATGCCGCGCATGATGTGATCGACGGCATCGTCGAGGCTCATCAGGAACGGCATTGGAAACTTGTTCTTGTCGGTCAGCGGGGTCTTCACGAAGCCCGGATTGATTACCGACAGCGTCACGCCATATTGCTCAAAATCCGGCTTGAACGCCTCCACCATGCTGTTGAGCGCCGCCTTGGTCGCGCCATAGGAGGCGGCGGTGGGCAGGCCGACAAAGCCGGTGAGCGAGCCCATCACCAAGATGTGCCCGGCCCGGCGCGCCACCATGCGCGGCACGACTGGCCCCATGCAGTTGACGGTGCCCATCAGATTGACATCGACGGTGCGGCGGAAATTCTCGACGGAGAAATCCTTCGCCGTGGTCGGGAAGTAGGAGCCGGCGTTGAAGATCGCGAGATCGATCGGCCCGAGCGCCGCCTCGATTGCCTTGCCGGTGGCGTCAGCGGCCTTTTCGTCGGTCACATCGAGCTGAAAGGCGGTGATGCGGCCCGGCACTTGGGCGGCGAGACTGTCGAGATCATGCGCCGTGCGGGCACTGGCGGCAACGTTCCAGCCGTCCTGCGCCAGCCGTTTGGCGAGGCCACGGCCAATGCCGGTGCCGGCGCCCGTCACCCATGCCACGCCCTTCGATTGCGCTTCGGCCATCTATCGTCTCCTTGTCATTGAGACATACGACAGCGAAGCGCCTTCGGTTCAATAGGCAACTCAGCCGTTAGCGTGATGCTCGGCGTTGCGCTTGCGCGTTGCCGCAGCCTTCTTTGCCGATGCGGAGCGGGCGGCAGCCGAGCGATTGTCCGATGCCTTGCCGCCCTTTTCGCCACCCTTGTGGGCGGCGGGGTGGCCGGTATCCTTGCCGCGGCCGGAGCCGCCGGGGTTCTTGCCGCCGCCATCGTCCTTGTTGACGGTGGCCCAGGCGCGTCGCTCGGCTTCCTTCTCGCCGACGCCCTGCTTCTCATAGCCCGCGGCGATGTGGTCGGCCTTGCGCTCCTGCTTGTCGGTATATTTGGACTTGTCGCCACGCGGCATGACAGCCTCCTCATTTGACTGAGGAGGCTAACCCGGTCCGCGCCTGCCGGTTCCGCTAGAGGAAGGCGACCGCCGTGGGATTGCCGGTCGCGATATGGCTGAGCGGCGACAGCGCGCCATCCGGCGCGTGACGGAACAGCGCCACATCGCCCAGCACATTGGCCACCGCCAGCAATTCGCCCGAGCGGCTGAAGGCGAGATCGCGCGGCACGTCGCCACCGGAGGGCGTGCTCGCCGCATAGCGGGCAATGCCGTCGCTGCCGATATCAAAGCGCGCCACCGCCGCATTGCCGCGGTCGCCGACGAACAGATGCGTGGCGCCGGGCGCGATGACGATGCCCGAGCCGCCGGAGACGGGCGGCTGCACCGGTTCGGTCGACAGCAGCGCCAGCCTGCCGTCGGCATAGGCGAAGCTGGTGACCGCGGGCTGCAGCTCCGCCATCAGATAGGCGAACGGCTTTGTGGGATGGAACACGATATGGCGCGGCCCGCTGCCCGGCGGCAGGGCGATTTCGCTCTCCAGCGTGAAATCATCGGCGCGGTAGAGCCGCACCCTGTCGATGCCGAGATCGGCGACCGCGATGAAGCGATGGTCCGGCGTCCAGCGCACGCAATGGGCGTGCGAGTGCTCCTGCCGCTGCTGGTTCGGGCCATGCCCCGCATGGGCGATGGCGGTCAGTGCCTCGCCTGGCCTGTTGCCCTCGATGCTATGGATGGTGATCGCATCGCCCGCGGGTTTGTCGCCCGCGCTGTAGTTCGCCGCGCCGATCATGCTGCCGGTGGCATCGAACGCGCAGTGGCAGGCGACGGTGCCCCGGGTCGATTGCCGGCCGAGCAGCAGCAGGCCGCCGGTTTCGGCGTTGACCGAAAAGAGGCTGATGCTGTCGCTCGGCTGGTCCTCGGTTTCGCTGATCGCGGCCAGCCGGCTGCCATCGGGCGACAGGGCGATGAAGGTCGGGTTGACGATATCGGTGAACACCGGCCCAGCCGTCGCCGCGCCCGTCGCTTCATCGACAAAGAAGCTGGCGATGCCCTTGCCGCTCACCTTCCGGGCATAGGACAGCGGCTGGTTGACACAACCGGTGAACAGCAGCGTGCGCGGCATTCTCATCTCCCTTTGGCGGGTGTTCTAGACATCCATCACCGAATTGTCATTGGCACCGGCGCGGCGGCGCAATAACCTCTGGGGGGTGCGGCGCGCTGAGGGGCGGCAGTCCGCAGGGAGTGCGACGTGAAACGGCGGCCACTCTATAGCCGGTCTGGCAAGCTCAGGCGCAACGATGAGGCAGGCCTCCTCCCGCCCGCGGCGCCGGCCATTGCCCATGCCGAAATTCCCCCTGCCCCGACTGGCCCCAGCTTCGGCGAACGCCACCGCCGCTACTGGCAGCGCGTCTATCGCCGCCACCAGGGCAAGCTGCTCGTCCTCGGCGGCGTCGCCATGACGCTGGTCATCCTCGGCGCCTATGATGCCATCAAGGGTCCGAGCCTCGGGCTGACGCCGAGTGAGTTCGTCGAGGTTGTGAACGGCCTCGCCGACCAGCGGCCTCAGCCACCCGCGCCCACTGCCATCGCCTATGCCAATGCCATCCCCTCGGTGGTGGCCATCGCCGGCTATGACCCCGAAGCCTACAAGGAGCTGCCGCCGGCACCGCCCGATGAGCGCCGCGGCATCCATTATGAGGTGATCGGCACGGGCGTGGTGGTCGAGGAAACCGGCACCATTCTCACCAATCTCCACGTCGTCACCGGCACGCCGAAGATCCGCGTCACCTTCGCCGATGGCAGCGAGGCCGATGCCACGCTGATCGGCTCGCAGCCGGGCAACGACCTTGCGGTGCTGCAACCGAGCCGCATCCCGTTCGACCTCAAGCCCGCCATCATGAGTTCGGCCTCGACGCTCAATCCGGGTGACGATGTCGTCGCCATCGGCTTTCCGTTCGGCATCGGCCCGTCGGCCTCGGCCGGCGTGGTCTCGGGCCTCAACCGCGCCTTCGGCGAGCCGGGCCGGCAGACGCTCCAAAATCTCATCCAGTTCGATGCCTCGACCAATCCCGGCAATTCCGGCGGGCCGCTGGTCAATGCGGCGGGCGAGGTCGTGGGCATCGTCACCGCCCTGATGAACCCTTCGGGCTCGCGCACTTTCGCGGGCATTGCCTTTGCTGTCACCATCGATGCCGCTGCAAGCGCCATTGGAGAGAACCCGCTCTGACCTTATTTCGTGACCCTGTTTCGTGGAGGATAGACTGGACAGTTCAGCTGAAGCCGGCGCCGCTCTGATGGAGCAGGTGCTCTACGAAGTGAAGAAGGTGATCGTCGGTCAGGACCGCTTCCTCGAGCGCGTGCTGATCGCCCTGCTGGCCGGCGGACATTTGCTGGTCGAGGGCGTGCCGGGCCTCGCCAAGACGCGCACGGTCAACACGCTGGCCGATGTGATCCAGGGCAGCTTCAAGCGCATCCAGTTCACGCCCGATCTCGTGCCGTCCGATCTCATCGGCACGCGCCTCTACAACCAGAAGAATGGCGACTTCTCGACCGTGCTCGGTCCGGTGTTCTGCAATCTGCTGCTCGCTGACGAGATCAACCGCGCCCCGGCCAAGGTGCAGAGCGCGCTGCTCGAAGTGATGCAGGAACGGCAGGTCACCATCGCCGGCGAGAGCCACAAGGTGCCGGCGCCGTTCGTCGTGATGGCGACGCAGAACCCGATCGAGACCGAGGGCACCTATGCGCTGCCCGAGGCGCAGATCGACCGCTTCATGATGAAGGTGCTGATCGGCTATCCGAGCGAAGAAGAAGAGCTCACCATCGTCACGCGCATCACCGGCACGACGCAGCCCGTGTCGCGCGTCGCCACGACGGAGCAGTTGAGCGCCTTGCAGGCGAAGATGCGGCAGGTCTATGTCGATCCGACGCTGCTGCAGTTCGCGGTCAAGGTCGTCGGCTCCACGCGCGATCCGGACAGGGCCGGGCTCAAGGACACGAAGCGCCTGATCCTCTATGGCGCCAGCCCGCGCGCCACCATCTCGATGATCGAGGCGGGCCGCGCCCTCGCCTTCCTCCGCGGCCGCGACTATGTGCTGCCCGAAGACGTCATCGACATCACGCCCGACGTGCTGCGCCACCGCATCGTGCTCTCCTATGAGGCGCTGAGCGACGGGGTGAGCAGCGACGACATCGTGGCGCGCATCCTCAAGGCCATCCCTGCCCCCGAAAAGCTGCTGGAGAGCCATGTCCGCGTCGCGTAACAGCGCCGAAGCCCTGCTCAAGCGGCTCGAATGGACGGTGATCCGCCGTCTCGACGGGCTGCTGCAAGGCGACTATCGCACGCTGTTCCGCGGCTTCGGCCTCGACCTCGCCGACCTCCGCGAATACCAGGCGCATGACGATGTGCGCCACATCGACTGGAACGTCACCGCCCGCACGCAGATCCCGCATGTGCGCGTCTACAATGAGGATCGCGAGGTGACGGCGTGGTTCCTGCTCGACCTCAGCCCGTCGGTCGATTTCGGCTCGGGCAGCGTCAGCAAGCGGCAAATGCTCACCGAATTCACCGGCATCATGGCGCGCCTGTTGACGCGGCAAGGCAACAAGATCGGCGCGGTGCTCTATGATGGCGTCAACACGCTGGCGTTGCCGCCGCGCGGCGGGCGCGAGCAGGTGCTGCATCTGCTCGATCGCATCGCGCTCAATCCGCGCCTCTTGCATACGCCGGTCAGCGACATCAGCCAGTTCATCGGCGGCGCCTATGGCGCGATCAAGCGGCGCTCGCTGATCTTCGTCGTCTCCGATTTCATCTCCAGCCCCGGCTGGGACCGCGCCCTCGCGGCGCTCAACCGCAAGCATGAAGTGCTCGCCATCCGCCTCTGCGATCCGCTCGACGGCGCCCTGCCCGATATCGGCATGCTGCAGTTCGAGGATGCCGAGACCGGCGAGACAGTGTTCGTCGATACTGGCGATCGCGGCTTCCGCGACCGCTACATCGCCGCCGCCCAGCGCAACGAGGCGGCCCTGCTCGAGGCGTTCACCGCCGCCGGCACCGATGTGCTCGAAATCTCCACCGAAGACGACCTGGTCGATGCCATCCGGCGGTTCGCCGATCTGCGCAAGGTGCAGCGGGCGCTGAGCGGCGGGGGTACGCTGCCGCCGCATCTCGCATTCGGCGAGGAGGCGCGGCCATGATCTTCATGTGGCCCGAAATGCTGTGGCTGCTGGCGCTGCTGCCGGTGCTGGTGCTGCTCTATGTGCTGGTGCTGCGGCGCAAGAAGCGGAGCGCCGTGCGCTTTGCCAATCTGGCGCTGGTCAAGGCCGCGATGGGCCGCTCCATCGGCTGGCGCCGTCATGTGCCGCCCGCTCTGCTGCTCGTCGCCATCACCGTGCTGGTCCTTGCGGTGGCGCGCCCGGCGGCCCTCGTGACGCTCAACACGGCGCGCTCCACCGTCGTCCTTGCCATGGATATTTCCGGCTCGATGGGCGCCGACGACGTGATGCCCAACCGGCTAGTCGCGTCGCAGGAGGCGGCCAAGAAATTCATCGCCGACCAGCCGAGCACGGTCGAAATCGGTATCGTCGCCTTCGCCTCGGTGGCACTGCTGGTCCAGTCGCCGACCCTCGAGCGCGAGCCGCTTTATGCCGCCATCGACAATTTCGAACTGCGGCGCGGCACGGCGGTCGGCTCCGGCATCCTCACGTCGCTGCGCACCATCTTCCCCGAGGTCAATTTCTATCGCGGCATCGCCGGCGGGGGTGGCGAGCTGATGAATCCGGGCCTCGCCCTCAATGGCACCGCGCCGACCGACAGCACCAACCCCATGCTCCCCGGTGCGCGCGAGGACCTCCAATACGTCGCGGTCGAGCCGGGCTCCTACGAGAACGCCATCATCGTGCTGCTCACCGACGGCGCTACCACCGCGGGGCCCGATCCGCTGGCCGCCGGGCAGCTGGCGGCCGATTTCGGCGTCCGCGTCTTCACCGTCGCCTTCGGCTCGAAGGAAGGCTCGGTGGTCAATTTCGCCGGCCGTTCGATGCGGGCCGAACTCGACGCCCCGACGCTGCAGGATATCGCCAAGCGCACGGATGGCCGCTATTTCGAGGCCGCCTCGGCTGACGATCTGGCCCGGGTCTATTCGACTCTCACCGCCAAATATGTCGGCGAACAAAAAGAAACCGAAATCGCCTTCATCTTCGCCGGAATCGCGGCGCTCATTGCCATCGCGGCGGCCTTCCTCTCGCTCTGGTGGTTCGGCCGAACAACCTGAGATTGCTGAGTCATCAGCCGTTCATCTTAATCGCGCTAAGGCCGCCATCAGGTCGTTTACACCGGTTTAGGCTTGGGCTGCCGGTGTACCAATAAAAGCCGCAAATATAGCCGTCCCTTAAGAACGCTGGGGACCAGAGGGATTGGGGAAAATGCATCAGCTGCATCGTTTTGCCGTGTCATTGTGCGCGGTCGTTTTTGTTATCTTCGGGCTTGGCATGGCGGTCGCCGCCGATCGCAGCGTGACGCTGCTGCCCGATACCGATCTCCCCGGTCTCGATTATTCGACCATCAAGGACAGCACGCTCGATGCCTGCTCGGCGGCCTGCGCCGACGACAAGGTCTGCCGCGCCTTCACCTACAATGAGAAGGCCAAATGGTGCTTCCTCAAGGGCGGCGTGCCGGAGTTGCAAAGCTTCAAGGGTGCCACCTCCGGCACCATCGCGATGACTCCGAGCGTCGAGGACATCGCCAAGGCCCGCGAGGGCGAACTGCCCTTCCCCCCCTCCGACCTCATCTCTTCGGCCCGCTATTTCGCGCAGCAGATCACGACCAATGACCAGCCGCCCAAGGATCTCACCTACGGCGACGTGATCATTGCGGGCGACGAGGCCCTGGCGCGCGACGATTTCGCCAGCGCCGCCGTCTCCTACCGCTATGCCCTGGCGCTCAACCAGAACGACCCCGCCATCTGGTACAAGCTCGCCACCACGGCGATCGCCCGCGCCGAATCCGCCGCCCTGTCGGGCAATTCGTCCGAAGCCTATGACAATGGCGCCGCCGCCACCTATTCGGCGCTGCTGGGCTTCCTCGCCTCCGAGGAACTGGCCGACCGCGCCAATGGCCTCGGCGCCCTCGCCCATGGCCTCGAATACCGCCAGATGTGGCGTGAATCGATCGCCACCTACCGCGCCTCGCTGGCGCTGGTGGACAATGAGCAATTGCAGGCCCGCCTCGACACCGCCGTCGAGCAGCATGGTTTCCGCATCGTCAGCAATGAGGTGGATTCGGAATCCGCCACGCCGCGCCTCTGCGTCGTGTTCTCCGATCCGCTGCCCACGGGCAACACCGATCTCTCAAGCTATGTCACCGTCGCCGGCAATCCGCAGATCGCGGTCGAGACCGAGCAGAACCAGCTCTGCATCACCGGCGTCGAGCACGGCAAGCGCTACAACCTCACCGTCCGCTCGGGTCTCACCTCGCAGGACGGCGAAGTGCTGCGCGCCGATGTCGAGCTCAACGTCTATGTGCCCGACCGCTCGGCCTTCGTCGCCTTCGCCAACAATGCCTATGTGATGCCGGCCGGTCTCGGCGGCGGGCTGCCGATCACGTCGGTCAATGCCGAAGCTGCGGACGTGATGATCTACCGCATCGGCGACCGCTCGATCGCCACCGCCGTGCGCAACGGCATCTTCGCGAACGATCTCTCCAACTACTCGGCCGAGGATATCGCCAACCAGTATGGCGAGCTCGTCTGGGAGGGCACGGCGGAACTGGGCGACGGCCAGCGCAACGCGATGGTCACCACCGCCATTCCGGTCAATGACGCGATCACCGTCATGCAGCCCGGCGCCTATGTCGTCACCGCCAAGGTCAGCAGCAACAAGCCCGACGAGGGCTATTGGCAGAACCTTGCAACGCAGTGGTTCATCGTCACCGATATGGGCCTCACCACGGTCACTGGCGACGACGGCATCCATGCCTTCGTGCGCTCGCTGACCAGCGCCCAGCCGGTCGCCAACGTGCCGGTCAAGCTCGTTGCCCGCAACAACGAGATTCTCGGCACCGCGACCACCGACGCCAATGGCCGCGCCGATTTCGCCCCCGGCCTCGGCCGCGGCGAAGGCGGCCGCGCGCCGCAGCTGCTCGTCGCCGAGACGGACAGCGACTATGCCTTCCTCGACCTCAGCAAGACTGCCTTCGATCTGACTGATCGCGGCGTCGAGGGCCGCCAGTCGCCGGGTCCGCTCGATGTGTTCGCTGCCACCGAGCGCGGCGTCTACCGCCCGACTGAAACGGTGTTCCTCACGGCGCTGTTGCGTGATGTGCAGGCCAATGCCGTGCACGATCTGCCGCTGACGGTGGATGTGGAGCGTCCGGATGGCGTCGTCGCCGATCGGCAGGTGCTGAACGACCAGGGTAGCGGTGGCTATCACCTCGCCTATCAGCTGGCCGAAGGCGCGATGCGCGGCTCGTGGCGTATTCGCCTGTTTGCCGATACCAGCGCCCCGGCGCTCACCAGCATCGATTTCCTCGTCGAGGATTTCGAGCCCGAGCGTCTTGCCTTCGAAGTCAGCGCCGCCGATGCGCCGATCGTCCCCGATGAGGTGACGCCGGTCGAAGTGGCCGCGAAGTATCTCTATGGTGCGACCGCGCCGGGCCTTGCCATCGAGGCCGACACGATCGTCCGCCCGGTCATGTCGATCAAGGGTTTTGCCGGCTACAGCTTTGGCCGCCTCGACGACACCACCGAGATCGACCGCCAGCCGCTGGGCGTCGTCGGCACCACCGATGAAGCCGGCAACGCCACCGCCGAGGTGACGCTGCCTGCCCCGATGCCCGGCACCAAGCCGCTCGAAGCGCAGATCCTGATGCGGCTCGTCGACACCAATGGCCGGACGGTCGAGCGCTCGCTCTCGCGCCCGGTGCTGGCCGATGTCGATCGGATCGGCATCAAGCCGGCCTATTCCACCGAGGACGGGCTCGCCGAAAACTCCAGCGCGAGCTTCGACATCATTGCCGTCTCGCCCGACAACAAGGCGATCGACAAGGATGGCATCAGGTGGACGCTGTCGCGCATCGAGACCAATTACCAATGGTACCGCAACAATGGCACCTGGCAGTGGGAAGCGATCACCACGACGCGCCAGATCGCCGACGGTACCGTCGATGCCAAGGCCGGTGGACCGGTCGGCATTTCGGCGCCTGTGACCTGGGGCCAGTATCTGCTCGAAGTGGAAAGCACCGGCAGCGGCGCGACCTCGTCGAGCTACAAATTCTACGCCGGCTATTACTACGCCCAGGCCGGGTCGGACACGCCGGATACGCTCCGCGTCGTGCTCGACAAGCCCACCTACAAGATCGGCGAGACCGCCAATCTGAAGCTCGATCCGCAGTTCGCCGGCACGGCCCTCGTGATGGTGGTCGATGACCGCATCATCGAGATGCATGCCGTCGAGGTGCCGGAAGGCGGCACCACCGTGCCGCTCACCGTCAACGAGAGCTGGGGGCCGGGCGCCTATGTCACGGCGATCCTCTACCGTCCGTCCGACGCCGCCGAAAAGCGGATGCCGGCGCGCGCGCTGGGCCTCGCTTATGCCGATGTCGATCCCGCCGACCGCAAGCTCGATGTGAGCTTCGAGGCGCCGGAATCGACGCTGCCGCGGCAGGCCTTCACCACCAAGGTGAAGCTTGCCAATGTGAAGCCGGGCGAAAAGGCCTATGTGGCCGTCGCGGCGGTCGATCTCGGGATCCTCAACCTGACGCGCTACCAGACGCCCGATCCCGATGGCTATTATTTCGGCCAGCGCCAGCTCGGCGTCGAGTTCCGCGATCTCTACGGCATGCTGATCGACCCGACCCAGGGCATGGCCGGCGCGTTGCGCGTCGGTGGTGACGGCTCGGGCGGCCGCCTGTCGACGCCGCCGGCAACGTCCGTGCTGCTCGCGCTGCATTCGGGCATCGTCGAGGTCGGGGCCGATGGCACCGCCGAAATCAGCTTCGACATGCCCGACTTCGCGGGTACGGCGCGCCTGATGGCGATGGCGTGGACGGATAGTGCCGTCGGCCATGCGCAGCAGGACGTCTATGTGCGCGATCCGGTAGTCGTGACGATGAGCCCGCCGCGGTTCCTCCGTCTCGACGACAGCTCGCGTCTCCTCGTCGAGGTCAACAACATCTCGGGTCCGGCCGGCACCTACAAGGTCGAGCTGATCACCCAGGATGGCCTCTCGACCGACGTGCCGACCAGCAGCTTCGATCTTGCCCAGGGTGAGCGCACCGCGCTCAATCTCGGCCTCACCGGCACGCGCATCGGCAACAATGACCTCAAGGTCATCATCACCCAGCCCGATGGCGTCTCGATGGTGAAGGAGCTGACGCTGGGCGTCCGCGCCATCGCCGCCGAGCAGACGACCAGCGAACTGATCCCGCTCGCGCCGGGCGAGACCGTCTCGCTCGAGCAGGAGCGCTTTGCCAAGATCGTCAACAACACCGGCTTCCTGACGCTGGCTGTTGGGCCGGTCTCCCGCCTCGACGTGCCGCAGCTGCTGTTGCAGCTCGACCGCTACCCCTATGGTTGCGCCGAGCAGGTGACCAGCCGCGCCATGCCGCTGCTCTACCTCAACGACGTGGCCAATGCCCTGGGTCTCGGCACCGATGCCGAGCTCGACCAGCGCATCAAGGATGCCATCGCGGACCTGCTGTCGAAGCAGACGTCCTCGGGCAGCTTCGGGCTCTGGGGCGCCTATAGCTGGACCGACCTCTGGCTCGACTCCTATGTCACGGAGTTCCTGCTCCGCGCCAAGGTCAAGGGCTTCGTCGTGCCGGAACAGGCGATGACGATGGCGCTCGACAATCTGGGCAACCAGCTCAGCTACGCCTCGGACTTCGAGGTCGGCGGCGAAGACATCGCCTATGCGCTGTACGATCTGGCTCGCGCCGGCCGTGCCGCCATCGGTGACCTCCGCTACTATTTCGAGGCACGGCTCGACCGCTTCGGCACGCCGCTCGCCAAGGCCCAGCTCGGCGCCGCGCTCGCCCTCTATGGCGACCGCACCCGCTCGAGCCAGGCCTTCCAGGCGGCCGTCGATGCCCTCGAAATCAAGGAAGACCCGCGCAGCTACCGCCGCGACTATGGCAGCCAGCTGCGTGACACGGCGGCCGTGCTTGCCCTTGTGGGTGAGTTCAAGCCCAGTGGCGTCGACATCCCGGCGCTCACCAGCCGGCTCGCCGAACTCCGCGACCTTGCCCGCTGGACCTCGACGCAGGACGATGCCTGGACGCTGATCGCGGCCTCGACGCTCGCCCGCACCACCGGCGACGGCAAGATCGTCGTCGATGGCCAGGCGCTCGATGGCACGGTCTATCGCCACTACATGCAGGAAGAGTTCGACACCGGCCCGGTGACCATCACCAACAATGGCACGACCGCCACCGAGATGAAGATTTCGGTGACCGGTATCCCGACCGAGCCGCCGCCGGCCACCGACAATGGCTTCACCATCGAGCGCAGCTATTACACGCCCGATGGCAATCCGGCCGATCTCTCCGACGTCCACCAGAATGACCGCTTCGTGGTGATCCTCACGATGACGCCGACGCAATTGGGTTCGGGCCAGTATCTGGTCGTCGATCCGCTGCCCGCCGGCTTCGAGATCGAGAACCCGGATCTGTCGCAGGCCGGTGGCGTGTCGGAGCTCAGCTGGATCAGCGTCACCATGCCGACCCATGTGGAATCGCGGACCGACCAATATGTCGCCGCCTTCCGCTACCAGTCGGCGCTCGAGAACTTCTCGACCGCCTACATGGTGCGTGCCACCTCGCCAGGCAATTTCGTGATGCCGGGCGCGACGGTTGAAGACATGTACCGGCCGGAGTTCCGCGGCAACACCGATGCCGGCACCGTCGAGGTCCAGTCGACCGGGCCATGAGCACGGCACCCACACAACAGAAGCGCGGCCGCAAGCTGCGCTTCTCGCCCCTCTTCGCGGCGAGCCTCATCGTCCTCGGCGGCCTCGCCGTGGGCAGCGTCGCCTACACGCGAAGTGCGATCGAGACGATCGCCGCCGCGTTGCCCCTAACGCCCGATATCGCGACGCTGCCCGTGTCGGCCGAAGTGGTCGATCGCAACGGGCTGCTGCTCCGCCCCTTCACCACCGCCGATGGCCGCTGGCGTCTGCCGATCACGCCGGACCAGGTGGATCGGCGTTTCATCGACATGCTGCTGGCCTATGAAGACCAGCGCTTCGAAACCCATCATGGCATCGACTGGAGCGGCATCGGCCGCGCCGGCTTCCAGTACATCACCGCGGGCGGCAAGATCGTCTCGGGCGGTTCGACCCTCACCATGCAGGTGGCGCGCCTCATCGAGAACAGCGGCGGCACCCGCAACCTCGACGGCAAGATCCGCCAGATGGTCCATGCCGACCGGCTCGAGAGCGAGCTGAGCAAGGACCAGATCCTGACGCTCTATCTCACCCTCGCGCCCTATGGCGGCAATATCGAAGGCGTGCGCGCCGCCTCCCTCGCCTATTTCGGCAAGGAGCCGACGCGCCTCACCACGGCCGAGAGCGCTTTGCTCGTCGCGCTGCCGCAATCGCCCGAAGCACGCCGGCCCGATCTCAATCCGAAGGCGGCCAAGCTCAGCCGCGACATGGTGCTCGACCGCATGGTCACCTCAGGCCTCATCGGCCGAGAGGAAGCCGACGCTGCCAAGCTTGAGCCGATGCCCAAGGCCCGCCGCGAATTTCCGAAGCTCGCCGCGCATCTGGCGCAGCAGGCCGTGCGCTCGTGGCCCGAGGCGCGCCGCCTCGATCTCACCATCGACCGCAGGCTGCAGCAGGCGCTCGAAAAGCTCGGCGCGTCGCGTGCCGGCGCGCTCGGCCCGCAGGTGTCGGTCGCCATCGTCGTCGCCGACCAGGAGAGCGGCGACATCCTCGCTTCGGTCGGCTCGTCCGGCCTCTTCAATACGCAGAGCGATGGCTATGTCGACATGACCAAGGCCGTCCGCTCGCCCGGCTCGACGCTGAAGCCGCTGATCTACGGGCTCGGCTTCGAACTCGGCCTCGCCCATCCCGAGAGCCTGATCGAGGACCGCCCGACGGCCTTCGGCGCCTACGTCCCCGTGAACTTCGACAATTTCACCCGCGGCACCGTGACCATCCGGCAGGCGCTGACGGAATCGCTCAACATCCCCGCCGTTGTCGTGCTCGATGCGGTAGGCACGGCGCGGCTCGTCTCGCGCATGAATCGCGCCCATGCGCGCCCCATCCTGCCGCAGGAGACGGCGCCCGGCCTCGCGGTCGGTCTCGGCGGCGTCGGCGTCACGCTGCGCGATCTCGTTTCGCTCTATGCCGCCATCGGCCGGGGCGGCTCGCCGGTGACGCTGAACGACGGCATCACGCCGCGCGTCGATAACAGCCTGCTCGCGGCGCCCGTGCTCGATCCGGTCGCCGCCTATTACGTCTCCTCGATCCTCCGCGAGATCCCGCCGCCGCTCAACGGCTCGGCCGGCCGCGTCGCCTACAAGACCGGCACCTCCTATGGCTATCGCGACGCCTGGGCCATCGGCTTTGACGGCAAGAACGTCATCGGCGTCTGGGTCGGCCGTCCCGACGGCGTGCCCGTGCCGGGCATCTCCGGCATCAAGGCCGCCGCGCCAATCCTGTTCGAAGCCTTCGACCGCATCGGCCCGGTGACACCCTTCCCGGCCGCCCCGCAGGGCACCATCAACGCCGCCAATCCGGATCTGCCGGAACCGCTCCGCCGCTTCCGCCATCCCAATGACAATCGCGTCGCCCGCGACGCCGCGCCCGAGATCGCCTTCCCCGCCGATGGCGTCGATGTCGATCTCGGCATCGCCGATGGCAGCGGCAAGCCACTCATCGTCAAGGTCCGCAACGGCCAGCCGCCCTTCACCTTCTTTGCCAATGGCGCGCCCTTCGGCCACTCCGCCTTCACCCGCCAGGGCAGCTGGACCCCCGACGGCCCCGGCTACGTCACCGTGTCGGTGGTGGACGCCAAGGGCCGCTCCGACGCCGTGAAGGTGTTTCTGGACTAGGTCAGCGTCGGCCCCACCCACCACGCTACGCGTGGTCCCCCCTCCCCAGCGCTACGCGCCGAGGAGGGAGAGGCAACCATCGCGCCCCATTCACGGAGCCCTCCCTCCCCACCGGGGAGGGGGGACCGGCGAAGCCGGTGGGTGGGGCGAGTCACACGCACAACTCCCCCTCACCCGCTTTTGTCCCGGCGCGGTGAAACGTCGCGTGATCTCGCCACGTTTCTCTGTCACAAATCTTTCACTGCTTCGCACACGGACCCCTGATGGGCGCCTATATCGTCCGACGTCTGCTGCTGATGATCCCGACCCTGCTCGGGATTATGCTCATCTCATTCGCGATCGTGCAGTTCGCGCCCGGCGGACCTGTCGAGCAGGCCATTGCCCGCATGAGCGGACAGAACAATTCGATCAGCGCCGCCATCACTGGCGGTACCGGCGACCTCGTCCAGGTTGGCGGTGGCGGTAACGGCCCCGCCAGCGCCGGTACGCACGCCGGATCGGCCAACAGCGCCTATCGCGGCGCCGCCGGCCTCAGCCCGAAAGTCATCGCCGCGATCGAACAGCGCTTCGGGTTCGACAAGCCGCCGGTCGAGCGCTTCTTGTCCATGATGTGGAACTATCTGCGCTTCGATTTCGGCAATTCCTTCTTCCGCGACATCTCGGTCATCGACCTGATCAGGGAAAAGCTGCCGGTCTCGATCACGCTGGGCCTCTGGATGACGCTGCTGAGCTACGGCATCTCCATCCCGCTCGGCATCCGCAAGGCGGTCAAGGACGGTTCGCGCTTCGATGTGTGGACGTCATCGGTGATCGTCCTCGGTTATGCGTTGCCGGGCTTCCTCATTGCGATCCTGCTCATCGTGCTGTTTGCCGGTGGCAGCTTCTGGAGCATCTTTCCACTCAAGGGGCTGGTGTCGCCAAACTGGGCAACGCTCCCCTGGTGGCAGCAGATCCTCGATTATCTCTGGCATATCACGCTGCCGATCCTCGCAATGGCCGTCGGTGCTTTTGCCACCGCGACATTGCTCACCAAGAACTCGTTCCTCGATGAGATCCGCAAGCAATATGTCACCACGGCGCGGGCCAAGGGGCTGACCGAGGGCCGCATCCTCTATGGCCATGTGTTCCGAAATGCGATGCTGATCATCATCGCCACCTTCCCCGGCGCCTTCATCGGTTCCTTCTTCGGCGGTGCACTGTTGATCGAGACCATCTTCTCGCTCGATGGGCTTGGCTATCTCGGCTTCAACGCGGTGATCGGGCGCGATTACCCGATCATCTTCGCGACGCTCTACATCTTCACGCTGGTCGGCATGGTGATCACCCTCGTTTCCGACCTGACCTATGCCTGGGTCGATCCGCGTATCGACTTCGAGACCCGCGAGCTATGAGCCTCATCCTCGCCCGCGCGCTGTCGTTCTCCGGCCCGGTGTGGGCGCCGGCCGATATCGCCATATCGGCGCCGATCGCCCGGCCGCGCGTCTCGCCGATCACCCGGCGCCGCCTCCGCGCCTTCACCGCCAACCGACGCGGCGTCATCGCGCTCTGGCTGTTCGCCATCCTTTTCGGCCTGTCGCTGTTCTCCGAATTCATCGTCAGCGATCGGCCGATCGTCGCCAGCTACAAGGGCGAGCTGCTGTTTCCCTTCGCGGTGAACTATCCCGAGGCGAAGTTCGGCGGCTTCCTCGCGACAACCAATTACCGCGACCCCTTCAACCGTGACGAGATCGAGGCCAATGGCTGGATGGTGTTCCCGCCCATCCGCTATTCCTACGATACGATCGACAACCAATTGCCGCGCGCCGCGCCGACCCCGCCCAGTTGGGCCATGCCGGCGGACCAGCGCTGCCCCGCCTATCCTCTCGGCGATGCCGACCCCGACTGCGTCATCGGCAATTGGCACTGGCTGGGCACCGACGACCAGGGTCGCGACGTGCTGGCGCGCCTGCTCTATGGCTTCCGCATCTCCGTGCTGTTCGGCCTCGCGCTCACCGTGTCCTCCTCGATCATCGGCATCGCGGTCGGCGCCGTGTCGGGCTATTTCGCCGGCTGGACGGATCTGCTCGTGCAGCGCTTCATCGACCTGTGGGGATCGATCCCCTCACTCTACGTGCTGCTGATTGTCTCGAGTGTCATTGCGCCCAGCTTCTGGAGCCTGCTCGCCATACTGCTGTTATTCAGCTGGGTGACACTGGTCGGGCTTGTAAGAGCGGAGTTCCTGCGCGGCCGAAACCTCGAATATATCGAGGCGGCGCGCGCGCTGGGTCGCTCCAACTTCGCCGTGATCTGGCACCACCTCCTGCCCAATGCCATGGTGTCGACGCTCACCTTCATGCCCTTCATCCTCAGCGGCTCGGTGGTCACCCTCACCTCGCTCGACTATCTCGGCTTCGGCCTGCCGCCGGGGTCGCCCTCGCTCGGCGAATTGCTGGCGCAGGGCAAGGCGAACCTCCAGGCGCCGTGGCTCGCCATCACCGCCTTCATCACGCTCTCGGTCATGCTGGCCTCGCTGGTGTTCATCGGCGAAGCGGTGCGCGATGCGTTCGACCCACGAAAGACACTCACATGAGTGCGCTGCTGACGGTCGAGAACCTCCGCATCGACTTCCGCATGGACGAAACCGTGATCGAGGCGGTGCGCGGCATCTCCTTCGACATCGAGGCCGGGAAGACTTTGGCCCTGGTCGGCGAAAGCGGCTCCGGCAAATCGGTCACCGCCGCCTCGATCCTCCGCCTGCTGCCGCCCTCGGCCCAGATCAGCGGCCGCATCATTTACGCCGGCACGGACCTCACCACCGCCAGCGACACCGAACTGCGCCGTATTCGCGGCAGCGACATCTCGATGATCTTTCAGGAGCCGATGAGTTCGCTCAATCCGCTCCACACGGTCGAGCGGCAAGTCAGCGAAGCCATCATGATCCACCGCGGGCTGCGCAAGGCCGCGGCGCGCGCCGAGACAATTCGGCTGCTCAATCTGGTTGGGCTCCAGAACCCCGAGACCCGTCTCGCCGATTACCCGCATCAGCTGTCGGGTGGCCAGCGCCAGCGCGTCATGATCGCCATGGCGCTCGCCAATGAGCCCAAGCTGCTGATTGCCGACGAGCCGACCACGGCGCTCGATGTCACCGTGCAGGCGCAGATCCTCGAGCTGCTCAAATCGCTGCAGCAGCGGCTCGGCATGGCCATGCTGTTCATCACCCACGATCTCGGCATCGTCCGCCACATGGCCGACAGCGTCTGCGTCATGACCAAAGGCGAGATCGTCGAGCGCGGCCCGACCGCCGAAATCTTCGCGAGGCCCCAGCACGAGTACACGCGGCATCTGCTCGCCGCCGAACCCTCGGGCGAGCCGCCCCAGGCCGACCCCACCGCGCCTATCGTCGCCTCGACCGAGAACCTCCGCGTCTGGTTCCCGATCAAGCGCGGCATCCTCCGCCGCACAATCGGCCACATCCGCGCCGTGGACGATGTGAGCCTTGCCATCCGCGCCGGCCAGACGCTGGGGATCGTCGGTGAAAGCGGTTCCGGCAAGACCACGCTCGGCCGCGCGCTGCTGCGCCTCGTCTCCTCGCAGGGCCGCATCATCTTTCTGGGCAATGAGCTGCAATCGCGTTCCTGGCGCGAGATGCAGCCCTTGCGCAAGGACATGCAGATCGTCTTCCAGGACCCCTATGGCTCGCTCTCGCCGCGCATGAGCGTCGGCGACATCGTCGCTGAGGGGCTGAGCGTCCATTGCCCCGATCTCAGCGCCGGGGATCGCGACATCAAGGTGCGCCGCGCGCTGATGGAAGTCGGCCTCGATGTCGGCGCCGCCTATCGCTATCCGCACGAGTTCTCGGGCGGCCAGCGCCAGCGCATCGCCATCGCCCGCGCCATGGTGCTCGAGCCCAAGCTCGTCGTCCTCGACGAGCCGACCTCGGCGCTCGACATGAGCGTCCAAGCGCAGGTGGTCGACCTCTTGCGGGCGCTGCAGAAGCGGCACCAGCTGACCTATCTGTTCATCTCGCACGACCTCCGCGTCGTCCGCGCCCTCGCCAATGAGCTGATCGTCATGAAGGACGGCAAGGTGGTCGAGGCGGGCCCCGCCGCCGCCATTTTCGACAATCCGCAGTCGCCCTACACCCGCCAGCTGATGCAGGCGGCGCTGCCCGACAGCGTGGTTCCGCCGCCCGCAAACGACGTGCTAGGCTCCCGCCAACCGCCCACCCAGAGTGACAGTTTCACCGCATAGAGGCCCGTATGACAAAGCTCCTGCTCGCGTCCCTTGCCACCGCCCTCGCCCTCACCGTCGCGCCCGCCTTTGCCGATCCGGCGCAGAATGGTGAATGGCACCATGCAACGTCACTGCTGGGTGAGCCGAAATATCCGGCCGGCTTTGCGCGCTTCGATTATGTGAACCCCGATGCGCCCAAGGGCGGCCTCGTGCGCCTCGATGCGCAGGGCAGTTTCGACACGTTCAACCCGATCCTGCCCGAGGGCGAGGCGGGTGCCGGCATCGGCCTCATCTTTGAGACGCTGACAAAGCGGTCGCTCGACGACACCAGCGCCTCTTACGGCCATATCGCCGAAGCCTGGGCCTATCCGCCCGATTATTCGTCGACCACCTTCCGCATCAACCCGAAGGCGAAGTGGCAGGACGGCCAGCCGATCACGGCCGAGGACGTCAAATGGTCGTTCGAGCGGCAGGTGGCGATCAATCCGAACGTCCAGCAATATTATCAGGATGTCGATAAGGTCGAGGTCACCGCTCCGGGCGAAATCACCTTCTTCTTTTCGACCACCAACAATCGCGAACTGCCGAACATTCTCGGCCAGCTGCTGGTGCTGCCGCAGCATTGGTGGGAAGGCACCGACGCCAGCGGCAAGCAGCGCAATATCGGCGCCTCGACGCTCGAGCTGCCGATGGGCTCGGGCCCCTACAAGATGAAGGAATATGCCGCCGGCTCCTCCATCACCTATGAGCGCGACCCGGCCTATTGGGCCATCAACGAGCCGATCGGTATCGGCCAGAACAATTTCGACCACATCCGCTACGAATATTTCCGCGACCTCGACGTCGCCTTCGAAGGCTTCAAGGGCGACCGCTTCGACTGGTGGCTCGAAAACCGTGCCGCCCGCTGGGCCAATTCTTACGACTTCCCGGCCGCGCAGGATGGCCGCGTGATCAAGGAACTGTTCCCGCAGGATTATGCCGATAGCGGCCTGATGGTCGGCTTCGTGCCTAACCTCCGAATCGACAAGTTCAAGGATATCCGCGTCCGCCAGGCACTGCTCGAAGCCTTCGATTTCGAGAGCATGAACAAAACCCTGTTCTACGAGCAGTATGAGCGCATCGGGTCCTACTTCTTCGGCCTGCCCTTTGCCTCGAAGGGCCTGCCCGAGGGCGCCGAACTCGCCATCCTCAACGAGGTGAAAGACCTCGTGCCGGCGAGCGTTTTCACCACCGTATACAAGAACCCGGTGGCGGGCGATCCGGCAAAGCTGCGCGAAAATCTGCGTCGCGCCAGCGCGCTCCTGGATGAGGCCGGCCTGACGCTCAATGGCAATCAGCGTGTCGATGCCAATGGTCAGCCCTTCACCTTCGAGATACTGCTCAATGGGCCGACTATCGAGCCGGTGGCGACGGCGTGGCAGACCAATCTCCGTTCGCTCGGCATCGAAGCGACGATCCGGCCGGTGGATTCGGCCGAGTACATCAACCGCGTCCGCTCGCGCGATTTCGACATGATCTACACCGGCTGGTCGCAGTCGATGTCGTTGGGTAATGAGCAGAACTTCTACTTCGGCTCATCCTCGGCCGATGACGAGAACAGCTCCAACTATGCCGGCATCGCCGATCCGGGTGTCGATGCGCTGATCAACAAGGTGATCTTCGCCAAGGACCGCGACGAGTTGCTGGCAGCCAGCGCGGCGCTCGACCGCGTGCTGCTCGCCAATTACTTCGTCGTCCCCAGCTACACGCTGCGCAACACCCGCGCCGCCCGCTGGGACCGCTTCAGCCACCCGGACAAACTGCCCGAGTTCTCCAACGGCTTCCCCACTGTCTGGTGGTACGACGAAGCTAAAGCAGCCAAGACCGGCGTGGCGCAGTAAAGCACCGAGTCCGCAGTCAGGTTCCTCCCCCGCGACGCGGGGGAGGGGGGCCGACTGCGAGTACGCAGAATGGGGCACCTTGAGTGGAGCCCCTCCCTCCCCCTTGTGGGGAGGGGGGACCATGCGAAGCA
>SEEL01000101.1 GCA_004144345.1 Hyphomicrobiales bacterium | reverse complement strand
CCAAACTTGCCAGCCTGGGTGCGCAGCGTGTCGATGGCGCCCTTGAGGCCGTCGAGCGTCGAGTTGATCGAGGCGTTCGAGTTGAACGCACCGTCGGCGAGCGCCGTGAGGCCGAGACCAGCAGCGTTGTTGGTCACGCCCTTGATGTCGAGCTTGGACGAACCGTCTTCGTTGAACAGCACGGACAGATTGTCGCCGTTCAGCAGGTTCACGCCGTTGAACGAGGCGTCCTTGGCGAGCGCATCGATCTGCCCGAGCAGGTCATTATACGTGTCGACCAGTTCGTCGCGCTTCGGATTGGGGCCGGTGCTCGACGTCGCCGAGCCGGTATTGTTGGCGTTCGCGATACCGCTCGAACCGGTCACCGTGCCAGCAGAGGCGAAGCCGGCGATGGCGATCGACGAGCCCGTTCCCGTGGTGGTCGACGTGAAGGTCAGAGCGCCGCTCACCACCGACGCAACGTCCGGTCCGGACTGGTGGTTGATGATGTCGGCAACGTTTTGCGCCGACAGGGCCGAAGCGCTGAGCGAGGTCGAGTTGGCCGTGTTGTAGGCAGTCACGGCGGCCGCATTGATGGTGATCGTCTGCGGCGAAGCGCCATCGACTGCCAGCGTGAAGCTGAACGAGTCAGCGGCCACGAGGGCATCACCGCTATCCGAGCTGCTGCCCGTCAGGCCGGTGGTGTTGGTCGCCGAACCGGTGGTGCTGATGGCACCAACCGCGACGGACGAGCTGCTGCCTGTCGTACCCGACTGGAGACGAACCTGGCCGCCCTGGAGCGACGCGACCGTGGAACTCGTCTGGTCGTTGATCAGGTCGACAATGTTCTGGGCCGTCAGCGCCGAGGCGTCGAGCGAGGTCGAGTTGGCCAGATTGTAGGCGCTTACGGCAGCGTCATCGATGGTGACCGTATCCGGCGAACCGCCATCGACCGTGATCGAGAAGCTGATCGAGTCAGCAGCCACGAGATCATCGCCGCTATCGGACGTGCTGCCCGTCAGGCCGGTGGTGTTGGACGCCGAACCGGTGGTGCTGATGGCGCCAACCGCGACGGACGAGGAGGTGCCCGTCGTACCCGACTGGAGACGAACCTGGCCGCCCTGGAGCGACGCGACCGTGGAACTGGTCTGCTCGTTGATCAGGTCGACGATGTTCTGGGCCGTCAGGGCCGAGGCGTCGAGCGAGGTTGAGTTGGCCAGATTGTAGGCGCTTACGGCAGCGTCATCGATGGTGACCGTGTCCGGCGAACCGCCATCGACGGTGACCGAGAAGCTGATCGAGTCAGCAGCCACGAAGGCGTCGCCGGTATCGGTCTGGCCGGTTGTCGCCGCGTCACTGATGCCGAGGTTGGTGACGGCGGCGAGGACACCGCCACCGGTACCACCATCAACGACGGCCGCGCTGCTGACCGTGAGCGCCGTGGCGCCAGCCGTGTCAGCGGTGAAGGTGAGGCTGGTGCCCAGGCCGTCTTTGCCCACGGTGACGCCAAGTCCGGCGCCCGAGTTATGCGCATTCAGCTGAGCCTGGATCTCGGCGATGGCTTCGTCGATGTCGTAAATGTTGTCGCCACCGGCGCCGCCGGCACCAGAGCCAGCACGGTCGAGGGTGATGGTGACGGCAGTGCCGCCCAGATCGACATCGAAAGTCAGCGCGTCAGCGGCATCGTCAGTCAGGTCGATGTTGGTGAAGGTGTTGGCTGCCGTGAACGTTGACGCCGTGGCCACCGTACCGGTGCCCGAGACGTCGACATTCGCGAAGCCCGTGCCGGTCAGTACGCCCGCCGAGGCCGACGAACCGGTGCCCGAAACGTCGACATTCGCGAAGCCCGTGCCGGTCAGCACGCCCGCGGTGGGCGACGAACTGGTACCCGAAACGTCGACATTCGCGAAGCCCGTGCCGGTCAGTACGCCCGCCGAGGCCGACGAACCGGCACCCGAGACGTCGAGCGTCGAGAACGCGCCGGCCGTCACGGTCCCAGAGGTCGCCGGACCAGCGGATCCAACGGTAGCCGCAGTCTGCAGCGCCTGGCGAGCAGTCGCTTGGGCGGATTCGACCAGCTTGGTGATCGCGGAAATACCCTTGTCCGCAGCGGCGACCGTCTGCACCGCGTTCGACACGGAGTCGAGCAGCTGGCTGAGGTCGTTAGCGCGGCTGTTGAGGCCCTGAGCGGTGAAAAAATTGGTCGGATTATCGAGTGCCGAGTTCACGCGCAGGCCGGTCGAGAGTCGCTCCTGCGACTTACCCAGCAACTCAGCGGTGGACTGCAAATTGAGGAGGTTCGAGCGAACCGCCTTTGAAAGCGTAATATCGGACATACAGAGTTCCTCTTCTAGGGTATCCGAAATAGATGCGGCTCTCCTGAGACGCGTCGTTCGATCATCGGCCTCAGCCCATAAATATTGGTTAACGATCGCCTGCCGCCGGCACTAAAATTCTATCCGTTCGGCAATGCCGAAAGGCCCGCGCTGCAGGGCTTTGGCGGCCCGTGCCGGACAAGTTCCGGCGGCTCCTGCGGCGAGCCGGGCGTCCTGGTTATGTGGGGGAGTGGGACTCGGCGAAATGGCGAGTCGCATCAGGCTCTTAGCAGATTCCGCTGGCGCGCCGATTCAGCAGCGGGCCGCAAAAAGAAAAAGGCGGGCCGCGGCCCGCCTTTTCCGTAGTGAGTGTTGCTTGCCTTAGAACAGGCGGAGCACGTTCTGGTCGGCCTGCGAGGCCAGCGACAGGGCCGTCGAGGACAGCTGCTGGCGGGTCTGCAGGGCGAGCACGTTCGCCGCCTCTTCGTTGGTATCGGCCAGCGTCAGATTCGACGCGCCGGTCTGCAGCACGTTGATCATCTGCTTGGTGAAGTCCTGGCGGGTCTGGACGACCGACAGGTTCGAACCAAACTTGCCAGCCTGGGTGCGCAGCGTGTCGATGGCGCCCTTGAG
>SEEL01000100.1 GCA_004144345.1 Hyphomicrobiales bacterium | reverse complement strand
CCAACATCCCGATCTCGCCGCCTGATTATCCAGGCCGCTGCTTAAACCATCGAAATGAGGGGTCCCTTTTAGACGCCGATCACCCCGCTAACGGGGTCCTTTTTGCACGCCGATCCACACGAAGCTGTTCCGCGATGCCGGCGATCTTGAGCAGCGGGCGAATACCGCGCTGGTTGCGTGGCGCGCCGTTCATGGTGACAATCTTGAGGCCTACGTTCTCCAGCGTATGACCCAAGCGCGGACGCTGCTTCGCCAGCTGCGTTCAGAGGTCAGCGGTATCCGTTGCGACAAGTCGCTCTCTCGCCAGCCCGTTTACAAGAGCCGCACGTTCGATCCCCTCGCCCGGCTGTGGCTCGCCTGCGAGCGCGCCGTGGCGTGGACTGGCCCGATCATCGATAGCGAGAATACAATCAACGAAGCCCCGCCGGAAGTACTCGACTTGGCGATTCAGGCGGCACGGTCTGGCCAGCACGTAAATCTTCCGGCGATCAAGCGCCACAATGTGCATCGCGCAAACCGCCTCTTCTTCGTTCTTCGCTGCATGATCGCGCGCGATCCAGGACATCTCCCCAAAGCTCTGCTGACGGTCGTGGACGCGACCGGCGAAACTATGGTCGCCGGAACGCGCGAGGCTGCTGAAGCCCATCGGGACGAGCCGTTTGCGTTCGAGGAGATTCACGCGCATCAGCAGTCGCGCAACGGCACCGGCGAACGCCGTGATCCGAAAGAGGCCTATTCTCACGCCTACACAAAGATCGGCAAGGTCTTCGCGAAGGAAATCGCCCGCAACCCGACCGCCGAAAGCGACATTATCGTAGCGCAGGCCTGGGGTCCGATCGGCTGGCGCCTCGGCATGTCCTCCAAAGGATAGCCGTTCATCCCGTCTGGCGCGCGCAAATAAGGGGCAGAAAGGCGGTGTTTTCGCCCTTTTTCGCATCCGGCGATGATTACTCGCCGCCAACGCCGAATCGGGTTCCGCGGGTGATGCATCAGCATCGTCATGTCCGACGATGTTTCAAAGACTCACAAGAAAAGCAGAGCCGGGCCCGGTCGACGGGCCCGGGCAACTCCCGCGCGTCCTGTGGTCTGCGAACTGCCGGACAAGCTGTCGCTGCTCCCAGGAGAGGCCAGGCTCGTCGAATCTCATCTCGCCGACCTTCTGCGCCTGCTCTTCGAATGAAGCAGTAAAAAGGTTAAAAACATACTGAATTGAAGGAAATAGAAATGGCGAAGTTGAAGGTTACATTGAAGGCGTTTGGTTATGTGCGGGTATCTGTCGATGAAGAGGACGGCAACAACGCCAGCATCGCCAGCCAGAAGGCTGCGATAGAAGCCTATGCCGAGCGCGAGGGGATCGAACTCGTTGAGATCTTTGAAGAACCCGGGGTCTCAGGCCGCAAACTTGCCCGTAAGCAGTTTGACAAGATGATCGATTTCGCGACCGGCCCCGAGCACCCGGTGCAGATTGTCATTGTCTATAATCTCAACCGCTTTGCCCGGCGCCTGCTTACACAGGTCGTGAGCGAACATCGATTGCAGACGGCAGGTGTACGCCTTGTCTCCATAACCGAAGATTTCGGCCAAGGTCCGAACGGCCAGATGATGCGCAGCATGGTTGCGATCATGAACGAAAAATATGCCAACGATTCGTCCTTGTTTACCCGGCGCGACCGTCGAACCAACGCGCGCGCCGGTTATTGGAACGGCGGCACCGTGCCCTACGGCTACAAGTCGGAAACTGCCGCAACTGACGGTAGTAAAGAACGCAAGAAACTTGTGATCGTCGAGCACGAGGCCGCCGTTGTTCGCCGCATCTACGATCTCGCCCGCGATGGCCTTAGCGGCCAGCCGATGGGGACGCGAGCTATCGCCGAATGGTTGGAAGCCAACGGTTACACGAGGCGGGGGCAGCCCTTCTTTCACAGCACGATCGACGGCATTCTGAGACGGCCGCACTACCTCGGCGCTTACCCGGACAAGACGGCCGATGATGATGGCCGCGTTCCTGGGCCCGAGGATTGCATTTGGGTTGAATGTCCCCGTATCATCGAGCCTGAGGAGGCCAAAACTGTGGCTGCGACGCGCGCCAAGGCGGCGCCGGCAAAGACGCCGCCGCGCATCACCAACGGGCGCCCGCTGCTGACCAGCCTGGCCGTTTGCCAAATGCCCGGCTGCGGCCACGGGTTGACGATCCGCACGGGTAAGGGCGGCCGCTATAGCTATTATACCTGCAACGCCAGGGCGAACGGGTCCGCGAGCCGTTGCTCCTGCAAGAGCATTCGGGAGGAACAGCTCGACGAGATCGTGCTCACAGAGTTGAAACTCAGCCTTCTCGAACCCGACAGGCTCCGCGAGTTGCTGGCCCATGTCCTCGAGGCTTCGGACGAGGCCGATGAGCGCCGTGCGCGCAACCTCCAGCAGGCGCGCGCCGAACGCACTCGCGTCGAAACCGCCATCGGCAAACTGCTCGAGCTCGTCGAGATTGGGCTCATGTCGCCGCGCGATCCCGCCGTCGCCAAGCGCTGCGCCGACCATCGTACCAAGGTGGCCTCGCTGAACGATACGATCGAGAGCCTTGAGCGGCAGATGCAAAAGGGCAAGCGCCGCATTACGCCAGAAATAGTCGATCGCTTTGGAAACATGCTCCGGGAGAAGCTTGAAGCCGACGATCCAGCACTACGTAAGGCCTACGTTCGTCTCATCGTCGGCAAGGTTGGTCTCGGCAACGACCAAATCACTATTTGCGGCTCGAAGCTTGCGCTCGAGCATGCCCTCGTTCGGGGTGACCGCCACCCCGGCGGGGTGGTGCCCAGTTTTGACCGGGAATGGTGCCCCTGGCCGGACTCGAACCAGCACTCCTTGCGGAACCGCATTTTGAGTGCGGCGCGTCTACCAATTTCACCACAGGGGCACGGCGCTTGCAGCGCGGCGCATCCCCTAAAGCGAAGCGCCGCTT
>SEEL01000068.1 GCA_004144345.1 Hyphomicrobiales bacterium | reverse complement strand
ACGGGGGAGGGGGACCAGCGAAGCTGGTGGAGGGGGCGGTCGAGTACGCTGTAGCAGCAACAAGGCTCAGCAGCAGCCTAAGCTGCCACCACGCACCCCTTGCAAACCCCGCGCAGCTCGATCGTCATGCGTGACGGCACGAACCCCGCGCTCTTGCTCCAACCCTCCAGCCGCGTCACCACCTCGGGCGCCGCGAACTCTTCCACCCGCCCGCACTTCTCGCAGATCGCGAACGCAATCGAGCCCTTGGCGTGGCAATGCGCGTCCGAGCAGCAGACGAACGCGTTGAGCGACTCCAGCCGGTGCGCGAGGCCGCGCTCGGTCAGCTTCTCCAGCGCCCGGTACACCTGCAGCGGCGCGCGCAAGCCGTCGTCGCGCAACCGGTCGAGAATGTCGTAGGCCGAGAGCGGCGCCTCCGAATGCGCCAGCGTGCCCAGCACCAGTTCCTGGTTGCGGGTCAGATCGTCCGCCCACACATGGTCATGGCCTTCATGCGACTGTGCCATCACTGTCCCTCCATCGCGGGTATCAACAGGCCGACATTGTGCCTGAACATATCGAGATAGGTCGCCGCCGGTCCATCGGCCGGCGACAGCGCATCGGCATAGAGTTCGCCGCCCGGCGTAATGCCCGTCTCCTGTGCAATCTGCTGCACCAGCCGACCATCGCTCATATTCTCGATGAACAGTGCGCTGACGCCTTCGGCCCTGATCTGCGTGACCAGCCGCGCCACCGCCGCCGCCGACGGCTCGGCGTCGGTGCTGATGCCCTCGGGCGCCAGAAACGTCACGCCATAGGCCGCGCCAAAATAGCCGAACGCATCATGCGTGGTGATCACCTTGCGGCGCACCTCGGGAATAGCCGCGATCCGCGTCTTCACGTCTGCATCGAGCGCCGTCAGCTGCGCGGCATAGGCGGCCGCGTTGGCCGTGTAGCCGGCGCAACCATCCGCATCCACGGCGCATAGCCCCTTGGCGATATTCTCCACATAGAGAACGCCATTCTGCAAATTCTGCCAGGCATGCGGATCGGTCGCCTCATGCTCGCCCTCGGCATGGTGGTCGTGCCCATCCTCTTCGGCCATTTCCTGCGCTGCGATGCCGTCGCTGACCGTCACCAGCGCGCCTGCATAGCCGGTCGCCTGCACGAAGCGGTCCATCCAGCCTTCGAAACCAAGCCCGTTGACGAAGAAGATATCGGCCCCGGCCACCGCCACGGCGTCGGACGGCTTCGGCTCATAGACATGGCTGTCGGCATTCGGCCCGACGATGGTGGTGACCGCGACGCGCTCGCCGCCCACCTGCTGCACCAGGTCGCCGAGGATCGAGAAGCTGGCGACCGCGCTCACCTCCGCCGACAGGGCAGGGGAGGCGGCAAGCAGCAGGGCGAGTGTCAGGGCATATTTCATCAGGCGATCCTGTGGCGGCTGGGCTGCGCGCGGCTGAACAACACGCCGCGACGCCCGAGGAGCAGGGACGCGATGTAGATCGCGCCGGCGACAAGAATGATCGACGGCCCGGAGGCCACTTCGAGATGGTAGCTCAGCAGCAGTCCGAGATAGGCCGACACCACGCCGATCAGCATGGCGAGCCCGATCACCGCCTCGATGCTGCGCGCCCAGAAGCGCGCCGCCGCCGCCGGCAGCATCATCAGCCCCACCGACATCAGCGTGCCCAGCGCCTGGAAGCCGCCGACAAGGTTCAGCACCACCAGCGCGAGGAAGATCAGATGCACCGGCTGCCCGGCCCTGCTGACGCTGCGCAGGAATGTCGGGTCGAGGCATTCGGCGAACAGCGGCCGCCAGATCAGCGCGAGGCCGACAAGGCTGACGCTGGCGACGCCGCCGATCAGCAGCAGCGCATCGTCATTGAGCGCCAGCACCGTGCCGAACAGCACATGCATCAGGTCGACGTTCGAACCGCGGAGGCTCACCAGCAGCACGCCCAGCGCCAGTGAGATCAGATAGAACGCGGCAAGGCTCGTATCCTCGCGCTGCGCCGTCACCCGCGACACGAGGCCAGCCAGCAGCGCCACGATAAGGCCCGCCGCAAAGCCGCCCAGCGTCATCGGCAGGATGGCGAGGCCGGAGACGAGGAAGCCCGCCGCCGCGCCTGGCAGGATCGAATGCGCGATCGCATCACCCGCGAGACTCATGCGCCGGAACATCAAAAACACGCCCACCGGCCCGGCGCTGATCGCCAGGATCACCGCGCCGGCGAGGGCCCGCTGCATGAAGGCAAATTCCGCAAAGGGGGCGATGAAATAGTCCCACATCAGTGCACATGCCCCGCATGCGATTGCGCAGGCCCGTTCGATTCATGCCAGGGCGCCGCGTCGTCCCAGGCCTCGGGCATTGCCCGCGCCTTCTGCAAATTCTCCGGCGTCAGCACTTCGGCGGTCGCGCCCCAGCCCACCGGCTCGCGCGCGAGCAGCAGCGTCTGCGGAAAGCACCGCCGCACCAGCTCGAAATCATGCAGCACGGCAATCACCGTGCGCCCCTCGCCATGCCAATGCGCCACGAGACCCGTGAGGTCCTGCACCGTGCGCTCGTCGATCGCCGTGAACGGCTCGTCGAGGATCACCACCGGCGCGTCCTGCAGCAGCACCCGCGCAAACAGCGCGCGCTGCATCTGCCCGCCGCTCAGCGTATCGATCGGCCGCTTGGCGAAGCCGTCCAGTCCCACCGCATGCAGCGCCGCCAGCATCTGCTCGCGGTCGGCCGCATTGATCCCGCCGAACACACCGCGCCGCTTCCACAGCCCAAGCCCGATCAGTTCGCTCACCGTCGCCGGAAAGCTGCGGTCGATCTCGGCGCTCTGCGGCAGATAGGCGATCTCGCCGTCGCGCGCGATGCGCCCGCCCAGTGGCTGCAGTGTCCCCATGATGCCCTTGAGCAGCGTGGACTTGCCCGAGCCGTTCGGCCCGACGATCGCCGTCAGCGACCCGGCCTCGAACGAGCCCTCGAGATGGTGCACGGCGGGGTGCCCGTCATAGCCTAGCGTCAGATCGTGCACATGGATCGCCGCGCTCACGGCAGCCCCCACAGCACCAGCCAGATCACGGCCACCAGCCCGAGCGCCACCAGCACCCGCGCCCCCGCGCTCCACTGCGCAAAACTCATCATCCGCTCCAGAAAGTCAGGAGCGGATGTAACTTAATAACATTTCGCGGGTCAAGTGCCCCTAAAACTCCACCCCCGCCTGCGCCTTCACGCCGCTGCGGAACGGGTGCTTGATCTCGGTCATCTCGGTCACCAGGTCGGCCAGCTCGATCAATTCGTCCTTGGCGTTCCGCCCGGTGACGATCACATGCATGTCGCGCGGCTTGTTGCGCAGCACCTCGAGCACTTCCTCGAGCGGCAGGTAATCGTAGCGCAGCACGATGTTGAGCTCGTCGAGCAGCACCATCTTGTACGACGGGTCGGCGATCATCCGCTTCGCCTCCTCCCACGCCGAGCGCGCCGCCGCGAGATCGCGCTGCCGGTCCTGCGTGTCCCAGGTAAACCCCTCGCCCATCGCCTTGATCGTCACCAGCTCCGGGAACCGGTCCAATACCTCGCGCTCGCCCGTACTCCAGGCCCCCTTGACGAACTGCACCACGCCAACCTTGAAGCCGTGCCCGATCGAGCGGAACACCATTCCAAACGCGGCCGTCGATTTGCCCTTGCCCTTGCCGGTATGCACCATCAGCAGCCCGCGCTCTTCGGTCTTGGTGGCGAGTATCTTGTTCCGCGCTTCCTTCTTCTTGCGCATCTTGTCGGCATGATAGGCGTCGCGTTCGGCCTCGCTCATCAGCTCGGTCTTCTTGGGGGCTTTCTCGTTCATTGTTCCTCCAGCAGCGCAAACGCCGAATTCGATCTCGGCACCCAGAAGCCGCGTGCCCGCGCTTCGTTGAATTTGGCGATCAGCTCATCATAGCCGAAGCGATTGTTGGCGCGGATGAAATCGCGCACCGCCTCGTCTTCGACATAGGCCTCGAAGGCGAGGTCGAAATGATGGCTCTGCACCGCGCCCGTCGTCGCCGCGAAGGCGAACATATAGTCCACCGTCGCAATGATCTCGAACGCCCCCTTATAGCCGTGCCGCCTGACGCCCGCGATCCATTTGGGGTTCACCACGCGGCTCCGCACCACGCGCGAAATCTCTTCGCTAAGCGTCCGCGCCACCGGCCGCTCCGGCCGCGAATGATCATTGTGATAGGCCACCGGCTTCACCCCGGTCAGCGACTCGGCCGTCGCCACGAGGCCGCCCTCGAACTGATAGTAATCGTCCGAATCCAGCAGATCGTGCTCGCGATTGTCCTGGTTGTGCACCACTGCGTCGATATCGCTGAGCCGCGCCGCAAACCGCTCGCGCGCCGGCACCCCCGCCGCCTGCGCCCCATAGGCATATTGCCCCCAATTGAGGAACGCCCGCCCCAGATCGGCTGATGTCGACCACGATCCCGAATCCATCAGCGCCTGCAACCCCGCGCCATAGGCGCCGGGTTTGCTGCCGAACACCCGGTGCCCGGCCTGCATCGCTGCCTCGGCCTCGCTGGTCCCCGCCTTCATCAGTCCCAGCGCATCGCTCCGCATCCGCGCTGAAATCGGATTCTGGTCCTCCGGCTCGTCCAGTGCACCAATGGCCCGCACCGCCCGGTCGAACAGCACGATCAGCTGCGGGAACGCATCGCGGAACAGCCCCGATATGCGCAGCGTCACATCCACGCGCGGCCGCCCCAGCTTTGCCAGCGGCACGATCTCATAGCCGCTCACCCGCAGCGAGCCCGCGTCCCACACCGGCCGCGCACCGATGAAGGCCAGCGCCTGGGCGATGTCGTCGCCACCCGTCCGCATGCACGACGTCCCCCACAGGCTCAGCGCCAGCGACCGCAATGCCACGCCGTGATCCTGGAAATGCCGCAGCAGCAGCCCCTCGGCCGATTTCCGCCCGAGCTCCCATGCCGTCGGCGTCGGCACCGCGCGATTGTCGATACTGTAGAAATTGCGCCCCGTCGGCAGCACATCGAGCCGCCCGCGCGACGGCGCACCACTCGGTCCCGGCGCGATGAACTTGCCCGCCAGCCCGTCGCGCAGCGCCTGCAATTCGCCCGGCCCCGAGGCACGCAGCTTCGGCCGCATCACCGCCTCGAGCTCGCGCATTACGGCCGCCGATGCCGGCCCCGGCGTCGCCTCGCCCTCGATCAGCCGCAGCGCCAGCTCTTCGAGATGCTCCACCACATCGCCAACCCGCCGCCAGTCGCCCGGCCCCGACCATGCCGCGCCCAGCTCCGCACTCAGCGGATCGAGCCCCAGCTTCAGATCATCGGCGAGCGCCCGCACCAATGATGCATCTTCTGCACGTTCTCCGCGCGGCACGCGTGCCAGCGCCGCCAGCAGATCGCGCTCCAGCCGACCATCCGGCGATTGCCCGAACACATGCAGCCCGTCGCGGATCTGCGCTTCCTTCAACTCGCACAGGAAATTGTCGATCCTGAGCAGCGCCGCGTTCTCGTCACTGCCCAACGCGATATCGCGGTCCAGCCGCGCATCGCGCGCAAAGTCGAGAATGCGCTTGCGCAGATCCTTCAGCCGCCGCCGGTCCATGCCGCTGGCCGCATAATATTCGTCGAGCAGCGCTTCGAGATCCCGCAGCGGCCCATAGGTCTCCGCCCGCGTCAGCGGCGGCACCAGATGGTCGATGATCACGGCGCCCGTGCGCCGCTTCGCCTGCGTGCCCTCGCCGGGATCGTTGACGATGAATGGATAGAGATGCGGCAGCTCGCCCCACAGCGCCGCCGGGTACGACGCGCCATCCAGCGCATTCGCCTTGCCCGGCAGCCACTCCAGCGACCCATGCTTGCCATTGTGAAGGATCGCATCCGCGCCGAACTCATGCTTCAGCCACAGATAGGCGGCCACATAGGCGTGCGGCGGCACGAGGTCCGGATCGTGATACGCCGCCTCTGCGTCGCGGTCATAGCCGCGAGCCGGCTGCAGCAGCACGGCGACCTTTCCGAGCAGCACGACCGGCAGCTGGAACGCCGCTCCACGAACGAACGGGTCCGCCTCCGGCTCGCCCCAGCGCGCCGTCACATCGCGCCCGATCGCCTCCGGCAACTCAGCCAGCAATTCGCGATAGCGCGCCACCGCAAACGCCACGCCACCCGCGCGCTCCGGGTTCGCATTGGTCGGCCCCGCCTGCAACCGCTCGATCAGCGCATTGCCATTGTCAGGCACATCGCTCGCGCCGATCTCGCGCAGAATACGTACCGTCGACCCTGGCGCGTCATAGCCCACGCCATTGGCCAGCCGCCCGTCGCGGATCGGATAGTTGGCGAGGACGATCGCCACTTTGCGCTTATCCTCGGGCGTTGCCCGCAGCCGCACCCAATTGCGCGCCAGCGCCACCGCCCGCGCAATCCCGTCCCTATCCGGTGCATAGGCCGACAGCGGGCATTGCGTCCGCTCATGCCACACCGCGTCCGCCTTGTGCCCGACCAGCAGGCCGCCGATCCGCCCGTCGAGTTCGGGCAAGACGATCTGCATCGCGAGGTCCTTGGCGCTCAATCCCTGGCTGTCCGCCGCCCATTGCGCCTCCGGCCGTCCGCCCTGCACCAGCTGGATCACCGGCGCGTCGGTCCCGGCAAACGGATTGAGGCTCTCCTCCAGCCCGTCGACGCCCAGCGCAAAACCAGTGAGGTTGAGGATTGCCTGCGGGCGATGCGTCGCGAACGCCGCCTTGACGAAGCGCACGCACGCGCCTTCCTTCAGCGTCGAAATCATCAGCGGCACCGGCGTCAGCCCCTGCCGCGAGAGTTCCGCACACAGGGCCAGCAGCGTCGCCGTCCCCGCGCCTTCGAGCGCCGCCCGATAGAACAGCAGTGGCACCGCGGGCAGGGGGCTCACCGCCAGTTCCGCCACCACGCCACTCTCCGGCGTCCAATAGCCAAACCGCGGGAACGGACGAATCCCGGATGTCTCAGTCGGGTCTCCTTCGCCCATGCGCAGCATGGTGGGTGGGGGTGCCTCGCGCGCCACACGATCCATCAGCGCCAGCAGCCCATCCGCATTCTCCGGCCCGCCCGCGATAAACAGCCCATGCAGCTGCCGCCACACCTCAGGCGACACCGTGGAACGCGACTCCAGCAGCGGATCGGGCACCGCGTCGCCCGGCAGCAGGGCCAGCTGGAACGCACCATTCCGCGCCAGCGCTTCCAGCTGCTCGACGCCATACTGCCAATAGGCCGCGCCACCCAGCAGCCGCACCACGACGAGCTTCGCGTGCCGTACGGTCTGCTCGATCCACAGATCGACCGACAGATTGTGCGATAGCCGCAGCAGATTGGCGAGCCGCAGCCCGTCACAACCCGCCCGGTCCGCCGCGCCGGCAAGCAGCGCCAGTTCCGAGTCGGCCGCCGAGGCGAACACGATCGCGCCGGGGCTCTGCCCCAGATCGATCGCCTCGCCCTCCTGCTGCAGCGCCCCGGCCTGTGCCGCGAGCAGATGCATCATGCCACCGCGATAGCGGGCTGTGTCAGGCTGGCGGTGATGGCTGCATGGTCGAGCGGCGCTTCGCCGATCACCACCAGCGCCGTCTCGCGTGCTTCGCCGGCCTTCCACGGCCGGTCGAACCACGCATTGACGCGCGGCCCCACCGCCTGGATGGCGAGCCTGGCGTCGGAGCCGGGCAGGGCGGCAAAGCCCTTGAGCCGCAGCACATCATGCGCCCGGATCGTCGTCTCGATCGTCCTCAGCAATTCGTCCCGCGCAATGCCGGCGGGCAGCCGCACCGAGAACGAGTCGAAATCATCATGCTCATGGCCTTCGCCGCCATGCTCGAGTTCATGCGCGCTGTCGCGCCCGTCGAGATGGTCCTCGCTGCCAATGCCCATGCCGAGCAGGGCCGCGATATCGACATGCCCGTTCTGCGCCCGCACCAGGCCGGTACCCGGCCGCGCTTCGGCGCGCAGCCTGCCTTCGATATCGGCAAGGGCATCGCTCGAAACGAGATCGGTCTTGTTCACCACCAGGAGATCGGCGGCGACGAGCTGGTCCTTGAACAGCTCGCCCAGCGGCGTTGCATGGTCGAGCATCTCGTCGGCGGCGCGCTGCCGCGCCACGGCCTGTTCGTCGGCGGCAAAGCGGCCCTCGCTCAGCGCCGCCGCGTCCACCACCGTCACCACGCCATCGATCGTCACCTGCGATTTGATCTCGGGCCAGTTGAAGGCGCGGATCAGCGGCTGCGGCAAGGCCAGCCCTGACGTCTCGATGATGATATGGTCGGGGCGCTCTGCGCGCCCCAACAGGGTTTCCATCGTCGGGATGAAATCGTCGGCAACAGTGCAGCAGATGCAGCCATTGCTGAGTTCGATCATATCCTCTTCGCGGCAGGTCTCCTCGCCACAGGCGGCGAGCACTTCCTTGTCGACGCCGAGGTCGCCGAACTCGTTGATCACCAGCGCAATGCGCTTGCCCTTGGCGTGGCCCAGCACATGCCGGATCAGCGTCGTCTTGCCGGCGCCGAGAAAGCCGGTGATCACGGTAACGGGGATCTTGCTCATGCGGTCACCGCCTTGGCGCTACGCTGGCCGAGCCGGTCCACCGCATAGCCATAGGCCGTGCCGAGCAGCAGCCAGAAGCCGAGCCCGACGGCCAGCGAATTGGCCGCGAACGCCGCCGCCAGTGGCGCTGGAACGCCGCTCGCATGCTCCGCCGGTTGCGGTGCGCCGATCACATGCGGCACGACGATCAGCACAATGCCGATCACTACCGCCGCCGCGTTGCGGAACTTCGCCATGCCATAGATCGCGGTGGCCGTAGCCAGCGCCGTACCCCACCACCAGATCTGCCGCGCCACCACATCGGCGGCCGGCATCCCCGGCAATTCCGGCGGCAGGCCGAAGGCCGGTGCCAGCTGGAACACGGCAAAGCCGGCCAGTCCCCACACCACGCCATTGCGCACGGTCACCTCGAAGCCGGTCAGCACCGATACCGCCGACAGCACGAAGGCAAAGCCCAGTGCCGCGAACAGGCCCGTCGCGACCGTGAACGCTGTCCGCTCCAGCCCGTCGGCCGGCATCCATTCGTCCGCGTCATGGCTATGCGCGGGCGTCGCCGCGTCATGGCTGTGCGCCGCGGGCGCTGCCTCTTCGCCCTCGAACGCTTCGGCCGCCACGATCAGCGGCACCACACGCCATTGTTGCAGCGCGGTCATGGCCGCACCGGAAATAAGTCCCGCTAGCAGGACTGCGAAAAACAGCCGCTGGAAAAGCGCCATCGATGTCTCTCCGCTTTTCTTAGTGGCAGGGGAAGCCGAGCGCATGGCGCGTATCATGCGCGCCATTGTGCAGCCGGACATCCTGCGCAAAGCCGATCGTGCCGAGCAGCACGAACCCAAGCGTCAAGGCGATGAGACCCGCAGCGAGACGCTGCGATAGCGAAAGGGAAGATACGGCCGTAGCCGTGGTCATATTCATGTGACACCCACCGTGTTCACGAGTGAAGATAGGCTCTGCGCCCGGTTGCGGCTGGCAGGTCTCCTGGCTCGCGGGTCGTTGCGATCTCCGGCCTTCCCGGCACATCAGTGCCAGTGGCAATTCGAAGCTCGCTCGCCGCTTACAGTTGCGGGGGCAGCCACGGTCTCGGTCCCTAATGGGTACGCCTCACCGTGTTCCCTTTTGATCCCCTCGCCTCGCGGTCTGGGGAACCAGCCCCTCACAGCTACGCCGGATTCGACGCGCCGTCCAGCCGCCCCTTGCGCGGGCAAAACTTCGGGCAGGCCGCTTCTTGGTCATGGCGAAGCGCCGTTGGCCGTGGCAAATGATGGGGCGAAAACGCTAACCCAAGCTGTCTCACGATGCCGCTGCTGTCGCCCGCTGTGCTGCCGATCCTGCTGCTGATCGGCTCCAATCTCTTCATGACCACCGCCTGGTATGGCCACCTCAAATATCCGAGCGCGCCGCTTTGGATCGCGGTGATGGCCAGCTGGGGCATCGCGCTGGTCGAATACTGGCTGGCGGTCCCCGCCAACCGCATCGGCTACGGCACCTACACAGGCGCCGAGCTCAAGGCGATCCAGGAAGTCATCTCGATCACCATCTTCGTCGGCTTCTCGGTGCTGGTGCTGGGCGAAAAGCTCACCCTCAACACCGGCCTCGGCTTCATCCTGATCGGCCTCGGCGCGTTCTTCATCTTCAACGGGCCTTTTAAGTAGCGGTTGGCCAAACGAGCCTCCTTCTGGCTCGCTTGGTCCAGAGCAAAGAATAAACTAACACACGGCGGTCCGTCTGAGGCTCGCCTCCAGCCGCGCGATGATCGCCTGCATCTGGACACCGTCGACCTGCTGATAGCGCAGTTCGAACCCCGCGACCTCGCTGCCGCACAGCGGCACCAGCGCCACCGCCAGCTGCCGCTCGCCATCGACGGCGCGCCAGTGGGCCTGTTGCGGCGTCACCCTCTGCGCCACCACCGCAAAGCCCTCCTCGACGCTCGAGCCCATCGCCAGCATCACCGCCTGGGCGAAATCGAGCGGCGCGAGATCCAGCCCGAACACTTCAAGCGTCCGCGGTCCGTCGCGCAGCAGCAGCCGCGACCCGTCCGCCTGCTCAATGCCGAAGGCGGTGGGCAGCTCGATCGCATAGCCGAACGCCGCATTGTCATAGTCGCGCCAGCCCTCCGCCGCCGCCACCGGCGACGCCGCGAGCAACAGTGTCAGCGCCCATGCCCGCAGCGTCCTCATAGCGCCATCCCCGCCTGCCACTCGGCATAGCTCTGCCGCAGCGCCTGGTAGGCGCCCGTCAGGAACAGCACCACCATCACGCCCGCCACCACCAGGTCCGGGGTACTGGCATTGAGCAGCGCCACCAGCCCTGCCGCGACGATCACCGCCCCCGTGCCGATCATATCGTTGCGCGCCGCAAGCCAGATCGCGCCCAGCCGCTTGTCGCCCGCCCGCTGCGCCTCGAGCAGATAGAGCGTCAGCCCGTTGGCCCCGAGCGCCACCAGCCCGACCAGCGCCATGATCTCGGCCTCCGGCACGCTGCGGGTGAAGAATTGATAGAGCGTCGTCATCGCGATCCAGATGCCGAACACGAACAGCGCCGCGGCCTTCACCAGCCCGGCGCCAAGCCGCCGCTCCCGGGGCTGCCCCATTGCCCACAGGCTCACCCCATAGCTCGCGCCAAGGGCCAGAAAATCCAGCGCATCGGCCTGCATCGCCTGCGAGCCCGCCAGCCGCCCGGCCGCGAGCAGCAGCAGCGCCGTGCCGGCATTGACCGCCACCACAATCCACACCAGCCGTCGCGCCTGTGCGCCCAGCCCTGCGAAATCGTGCTCCCCCGTCGCGCCCATCGGCCCTATGATTCCCTTCGATCCGGACCTACATAGAATCCGTCGAGACCTGACGTTCAAGGCCCAGCCATGCGTGCAATGGACTATTCCATCGGCGAACTCGCCGCTGAAACCGGGGTGAAGATCCCCACCATCCGTTACTACGAAGGCATCGGGCTCATCCCCGCGCCGCCGCGCAGCGAGGGCAACCAGCGGCGCTATGACGATGCGGCGCTGCGCCAGCTGAAATTCATCGCCCATGCCCGCGCCATGGGCTTCCCCATGGCCGAGCTCAAATCCATGCTGCGCATCGCCGGCCATGCCGACGCGCCCTGCCACGATATCGATGATCTGGTGCGCACCCGCCTCGACGACATCAACCAGCGCATCGAGCGCCTCACCGCCTTACGCGATGAACTCGGCGCCATGCTGGCAACGCCCCATCAGGGCACCGTCGCCACCTGCCGCGTCGTCGAAGTCCTCGGCGATCACGAGCATCACTGCGCCCACGCGCATTAGGCGCGCTTCGGCTCAGCCTGCTGTTCGGCGAGATAGGCCACCACTTCCTGCGTCGGCCGGTCGTTCTGATTTACCCAGCTGACTTCGACCACCGTGTCGAGACCCACATCCTGCGCCGCCGCGAGAGCCTGGCTCAGATCGCGCGCCGCCTGCGTGATGCGCAGATAGGCCTCCGAGCGCAACCGCTCGGCCCGGCTGATGCTTGCTGTCCTCAAGTCGATCCCCCCGGGTTCTTGAGTAGCGGCCAGTATCGCACAGATCCCGACTTCGGACAATCGGCGCCAGCCCGCAGCAATACTGCCCTTAGCCTAGCTCCGGTTCAGATATTCGCCGTAAATCCAGCCGCTGCGGCCCTGTTTGTCGACAATCTTGGCCCAGCCGCCCGACATCTGCACAATCGTCACGTCCTCGCCGCCGCGCAGCGCGAACAGCACTTCGCTGCCGCCACGCCGGGGCAGCGAGCGCACATTGGCGCCCTTGCCGGTGACGCTCGCCACATCGCCCGACGCCGGCGCATAGGCAAGCGAGCTCTGCGGCTCGTCCTCGACGACCGGCGCGTTGCTGGCCTCCGCCACCTGCACATCCGCCGCCGGTTCCTCGGATGAGGCTGGCTCGGCCGCTGGCGGCTCGCTCGCCGCCACCAGGGGCGGCGGCGCCTCGCTGGCGTTCATCGGCGTGCCATCGGCATTGATGGTCACCGTCTTGACCGTCCGCGAGGTGAGTTCGCCCGGCGGCGCCGTCAGCCCGAGATCGAGCACCGCAAAGGTCTTGGCGATCAGATTGTCATAGCTGAGCGTGGCGGGCGTCGCCGCCAGCGCCACTTGCGCTGGCCCGGCCGAGGCCACGGGCACCGGCGATTGCACCAGCTTGGCCACTTCCGCCTTGCTGTCGTCGGGCACATGGCTCGACGTCGCGCCGACATCGGAAAGCGCCGCGTTCAGCGCCAGCTGCGCCTCGTCGAGCCCGGCCAGTTCAATGGTCTCGACCTCGCCCGCACACAGCGCCCCGGCGCTGCACAACAGCGGCAGGCCGAATTGCACCACGCCCGCCAGTGCCAAAATCGAAAAGATCGCCACCCCGGCGCGCCCCAACGGGCTGGCGCCGATACGCGACACAATATTAAGGGCCAATCCTGCTGCTCCTGCGCCCCTGGACCCCGCCGCCCAGTTCACGCCCCCGCACCGTTCACGGCAGCGTCATCAATTCGTGAGGCGAGAATGTGGTCCCCAGGGGGCCATTTCACGGCGCTCCCTGCGCGCGAACGCCGCAAGCGCGGGTTGGTTCCGCGGTTGCAGTCAGCACTGACTACCCTCTCCCGTTTACGGGAGAGGGGGGACCGCACCAGCGGTTGGCCGAGCGAGCCCTCTCGGGCTCGCTTGGACAGAGCGCAAAGAAGCAAGCGGTGGGAGAGGGGTGCTCCTTGCGCTGACGAGAGAGCGGGGCACCCTGGACCATCAGTCAGGACTCCCTCCCCCTTGTGGGGAGGG
>SEEL01000067.1 GCA_004144345.1 Hyphomicrobiales bacterium | reverse complement strand
GTGGAGAGAGATTCCGGCAGATCATCGGTCCTGAGGCGAGCCCGGTTGCAGCGGCGAGGCGCGAGCCTCAATTCTGCGGACTACCCGCGTCGAGGCAAGCCCTCGCCGCTGCTCGCTCTCGCCCGCAGGGGCAAGAGCAAGAGTTCTTTGACATCGCCGGTAGGGCCGGCGGACGTCTCTGCACGTCCGCTATTCAGCGGTGGGATGAGGGAGCGTTCTTCACGCTCGCTCAGACAGAGCGCAAAGGCTAGATCGACTCGATCAGCGACGCGATGAAGCTCTTGTCTTCGCCATAGGACGGGGTCTTGCGGCCCTCGATCGTGAACACCTTGCCGTCCTTGGCGCTGTAGAGCGCCTTGTCCGCGACCTTCTTGTTCTTGTCGAAATAGATCGCCAGCACCGTGCGTTCCTTGACGCTGGTGAGGCCGAAGGCGGTCTGGTCGACCTTGGTCTCCACATAATACCAGGCGTCGCCCTCGGCGAAGGCATTGACCGTCTGGGGCGAGCCGAGCACCACGACCACGAGGTCCTGGCTCTGGCCCGGCCGGATCTGCGCCAGGGCATCCTGCGACAGGGCGTAGCCCTGCACCTTGCTCGTCGACAGCGCGAGGCCCGAACCCATGCTGCAGCCCGCTACCGTCAGCGCGAGCAGGCCAGCCGCCGCCGTGGCACGAAGGAGCGGGACAATCTGGCGCTGGGACATGGATTTGACTTTCACGTTAGCTCTCGAATATGACGCGGGCTTGCGGCGGAGCGCCGTTTGTTTAGCTAGGAATGACGCTGGCTGGCAAGCTGGGACGCGCTGCTCCCCACCCCTCGCCGCGGAGCCCTACGTCCATGATTTTCAATCTTTTCCGCAAGCCGGTTGCCCCCCACGCCGTTGACGAGGCCTACCGATCCATTGTGGCGCAATCCCGGCAGCCGGTTTTCTACGCCGAGTGGGGCGTCCCCGACACGGTGACCGGCCGCTTCGACATGGTGTCGGTACACCTCGCGGCCATGCTGCATCGGCTGAGGCAGGACCCCAAGGCCGCCGCCTTCACCCAGGCGTTGGTTGATACCTTCTTCCTCGACATGGACCGCTCGGTCCGCGAACTGGGCGTTTCGGACATCGGCGTGCCGCGCAAGGTCAAGACGATGGGCAATCTGTTCTACGGCCTCGCCGATTCCCTCGGCGCAGCGCTCGATTCCGGCGACGCCGCCGAGGTGGAAACCGTGCTCGCCCGCAACGTCTATGCCGAAGCCGGCGCGGGCAGTGCCCAGCTCGCCGCCTATCTCATCGGCGAATCGAAGCGGCTCGCGGCGACGCCGGCCGCGACGCTCACCGGCCAGCAGGGAGCAGCGGCGTGAGCACTCCCGATCGCCTCGTCCTGCCGGACGCCACCATTCGCCTCGACTCGATGCCAAATACCGGCCGCGACCTCCACGTCACGCCGGGCGAGGAGGCGCGCGCCGCCATCGCAGCGCAGCTTGGCCTCAGCAGCGTCGACAGCCTCGAGGTAAAGCTCCACGCCGTGCGCTTTCGTGGCGGCATGCGGGTTACCGGCCGGCTGACCGGCGAGGTCACCCAGCCCTCCGTTGTCACCCTCGAACCGCTCCACCAGACGGTGTCCGAGCCGATCGACCGTGTCTTCCTGCCCGGCGGCGAAAAACCCTACGCCGGCGTGGCCAATGCGGAGATTTTCGTCGATCTCGAGGGCGAGGACGTGCCGGACCATTTCGAGGGCAACGAGGCCGACCTCAGCGATCTCATCGTCGAAACGCTGGCTCTCGCTGTCGATCTCTACCCGCGCGAGGCGGGCGTCAGTCTTGACGATCTGGGCCTCAAGCCCGATGTCGACAGGACGTCGCCCTTCGAAGCCCTCCGGGCCCTGAAACCCAAGGAATAACTGGCGTCGCGCTCGCACTTGCACCGGCAAGGCGTTTGGCTAAGGTTGCATCCCCGGCGCGCGGGCCGATACACGGAACAAATGGTAGATACGATCCGCATTTCAGTCGACGCCATGGGCGGCGATGTCGGTCCCCGCGTCGCAATTGAGGGCGCCGCGCTCGCCCTGCGCGAGCTGCGTCACTCCTCTTTCCTGTTCCACGGCCGCGAAGCCGAGATCACCCCGTTGCTCGACGGCTTCCCCGATCTGAAGAAGGTCAGCCGCGTCCTCCATTGCGACAATGTCATCTCGATGGAGGAAAAACCCTCCCAGGCGCTGCGCAAGGGCAGGGGCAACTCCTCGATGTGGAACGCCCTGCAATCGGTGAAGGACGGCGAAGCGGATGTCGCCATCTCCGGCGGCAACACCGGCGCGCTGATGGCCATGGCCACCTTCTGCCTCCGGCCCATGGAGGGCATTTCCCGCCCCGCCATCGCCGCCATCTGGCCGACGCTCAGGGCTGACGTGATCGTCCTCGATGTCGGCGCCACCATCGGCGGCGACGCCAAGCAACTGGTCGATTTCTCGATTCTCGGTGCCGCGCTGGCCCGTGCCCTGTTCGACATGGAGACCCCGTCCATCGGCCTCCTCAATGTCGGGACCGAGGACATGAAGGGCCATGACGAGGTCAAGGAAGCCGCCGCGCTCCTCACCACCGGCAGCGGCGCCGGCTTCAAATATTACGGCTTCGTCGAAGGCGACGACATCGGCAAGGGCACGGTCGATGTGATCGTCACCGAGGGCTTCACGGGCAATATCGCCCTCAAGACCGCCGAGGGCACCGCCCGCCAGATCGGCAAATATGTGAGCACGGCGCTCAAGGCCGATATCTTCAGCAAGCTCGGCGCGCTGCTCGCCAGCAAGGCGCTCAACGCCCTCAAGCGCAAGCTCGACCCGCGCAACGTCAATGGCGGCGTCTTCCTTGGCCTCAACGGCATCGTCATCAAGAGCCACGGCGGCACCGACGAAGTAGGCTTCAAGAGCGCCCTGGGTCTGGCCTACGAAATGGCGCGCAGCCGGCTGATCGACAAGATCGCCGAAGGCCTGCAGCGTTTCCCCACCACTCCGGCGCCCCAGGCGCCCGTTCCTATCGACAGAGAGGCGAATCCCGCGTGAGTACCCTGCGGTCTATTGTGCGTGGCGTCGGCAGCTATCTTCCCGAACGCATCCTCACCAACGAAGAACTGTCCAAGACCATCGACACCACGGACGAGTGGATCCAGCAGCGTGTCGGCATCAAGCAGCGGCATGTCGCAGCCGACGGTGAGTTCACCTCCGATCTCGCCGCCCACGCCGCGCGCCGCGCCCTCGATAATGCGCGACTGTCGCCCGACGACATCGACCTCATCATCGTAGCCACCACAACGCCCGACCTGACTTTCCCGGCCACCGCTGCAATCGTCCAGCAGAAGCTCGGCATGCATCATGGCGCCGCCTTCGACATCCAGGCGGTCTGCTCCGGCTTCGTCTACGGCATGGTCACCGCCGACTCCTTCCTCAAGAACGGTGTGGCGCGCCGCGCGTTGGTGATCGGCGCCGAAACCGCCACCCGCATCCTCGATTGGACCGACCGCACCACCTGCGTGCTGTTCGGCGACGGCGCCGGCGCCGCGGTGCTCGAACTGGGCGGTGACGGTGAGCGCGGCATTCTCGCCTCCTCGATCCGCTCCGACGGCCATTTTGCCGACAAGCTCAACACCACGGGTGGCCCCTCGACCACGCGCTCGATCGGCTTCGTTCACATGGAAGGCAAGGAAGTCTTCCGTCACGCCGTCGGCAAGATCACTGACGTCGTCGAGAACGTCCTCTCGGCGACCGGCTACACGGTTAAGGACCTCGACTGGTTCGTGCCGCATCAGGCCAATCGCCGGATCATCGAGGGCGCCGGCGAGAAGCTGCACATTCCGCCCGAAAAGGTGGTGATCACCGTCGACCGTCACGCCAACACATCCGCCGCCTCCGTGCCGCTCGCCCTGACCGAAGCGGTCAATGACGGCCGGATCAAGCGCGGCGACCTGGTGATGATCGAAGCCATGGGCGGCGGCTTCACCTGGGGTGCGTCGCTCATTCGATGGTAACGCTGGCAAGCGTTGCCATAATGCCCTGTGAGGGTTAGTCTTTCCCATCTCGGGGCGGGCGCCTAACGGGACTGCGGATCACGTTTGGCGAAACGGGGGAGAGCATGGCCCAAAAGACAGTCACTCGCGCGGACCTCGCGGAGGCCGTGTATGAGTCGGTCGGCCTATCGCGGACCGAGTCTGCGGACCTCGTCGAGCGGTTCCTGGCACTGATCGGTGATGCACTGGTCGCCGGCGAGAATGTAAAGCTCAGTTCATTCGGGTCCTTCCAGGTGCGCTCCAAGAACGAGCGGATTGGTCGTAACCCGAAGACTGGCGAGGAGGTCCCGATCCTCCCCCGGCAGGTTCTGGTGTTCAAACCCAGCAACGTGTTGAAATCCAAGATCAACAAATCTATGGTTCGTGCTGGAAAATAAGCCCTTTCTAGCTCAAAGGATTCGGGGTGGATAAATCTCCCGACGCCTTCAGAACGATCTCCGAGGCTGCTGACGAGCTTGATTTGCCGCAGCACGTCCTGCGTTTCTGGGAAACGCGCTTTTCCACCATCAAGCCACTGAAGCGGGGCGGCGGTCGCCGCTACTACCGGCCCGAGGACGTCTTGCTCCTCAAGGGCATCCGCCATCTGCTCTATGATCAGGGCTTCACCATCAAGGGCGTCCAGAAGATCCTCAAGGATCAGGGCGCGCGCCACGTCGTCGCCCTCGCCAGCGGGGGTAGCCTCGAAGCGCTGCCGCCTCCTTCGAGCTACGAAGAGTCGGACGAGCCGGCGGTTGAAGAAATGAACGGTGAGGCGGCCGGCGAAGTGACGCCGCGTTCCGCCGTGGCCCTCAATGGCTCGGCCCGCGAGCGCCTGAACGAGGTGCTCAAGGAGCTGCTCGAATGCAAGCGGCTGCTGGAGCGGGCCCGCGAATAGCCAACCGGCTGGAGAGGGGAAATGGTCGGAGTGGCCGGATTTGAACCGACGACCCTTTGTCCCCCAGACAAATGCGCTACCAGGCTGCGCTACACCCCGACTTGGCGACTATCTAGTCGGTTGCGCGGAGGGTGGCAACCCTCGGAAAGGGTAACAAATTGAAGCGGCTGTTTGGCTCGGCAACGCTGCTGCTTGCGCTGGCTTTCATGCCCGCCGCCCACGGCCAATGGTACCGATGGGAGTTCGGACCAACCGACGCACAGCTCGAAATCGTCACTCGCACCGCCTATTCCGGCGCCGCGCGCTACGCCTTTGCCCACAAGAACTACTTTTCCCGTGACGATGAGTTCGAAGGGCTGCGTGATTCCATCCTGGCCGAACTCGCTCGCAACGGGCTCGCTGACGTCTCTGTCCCAGCGGAGCCACTTGCCGACCTCGACGCCGCGCGGTCCTGCCTCAAGGGCGGCGGCATCGAGCTGCGAATCGTCACGACGATCTTCGGCGATGGCGTGAGTCTCGCCGCAGCGTCCGAGCGACGGGTTTTCACCTATGCGTACGACCCACGCGAAAGCGCCAAGGTGGTCGTCACGCCGGCCGAAGACTGCCGCCGCTAGTAGGCGTTCTCGGATTTCGTCAGCAGGCTGATAGGCGTCATCACCACGATGTAGAGGTCGAGCAGGATCGACCAATGCTCGATGTAGTAGAGATCGTGCTGCACGCGATTGAGGATCTTGTCGACCGTATCGGTCTCGCCGCGCCAGCCATTGATCTGGGCCCAGCCGGTAATGCCCGGCTTCACCTTGTGGCGGGCGAAGTAGCCTTCAACCGCCTCCTGATAGGGGACGTTGTTGGTATTGCCCGACACCACATGCGGACGCGGACCGACCACCGATAGCTCGCCACGCAACACGTTGAAGAACTGCGGCAGTTCGTCGATCGAGGTCTTGCGGATGAAGCGGCCGACGCGGGTAACCCGCGGATCGCCCCTCGTCACCTGTTGCTTCACTGTGGGGTCAGCCATATCCGTTCGCATCGAGCGGAATTTGTAGACCTCGATGACCTCATTGTTGAAGCCGTGCCGCTTCTGCTTGAAGAACACCGGCCCCTTGCTGTCGAGCTTGATGGCGATCGCGGTGACCAGCATGACCGGCGAGAAGACGATCAGTCCGATCGTGGCGACGATCATGTCGAACAGCCATTTGAAAACGAGGTTCCAGTCCGAGATCGGCCGGTCGGCCATGTCGAACACCGGAACATCGCCCACATAGGAATAGGCCTTGCTGGTAAAGCGCAGCTTGTTCATGTGCGCCGACAGGCGAATGTCGACCGGCAGAACCCAGAGCTGCGACAGCATTTCGAGGACGCGCTTTTCGGCCGAGAGCGGCATCGACACGATGACGAGATCGACGCGGGTCTGGCGAGCGAACTCGATGAGGTCCGCCACGCGGCCGAGCTTGGGCACGCTGGCGACAGATTCAGGCGACCGTTCGTCGTTGCGATCATCGAAGACGCCGAGAATGCGCACATCGGCGAGGGCGCTTTTGCGGATCGAGTCGACGAGCTGTTCGGCATCATGGCCGCCACCGACAATCACGGTCCGCCGCCGCAACTTTCCCTGCGCCGTCCATTGCAGCACCAATTGGCGGAGCGATAGCCGGAAGAAGACCAGCAGCAGCGCGCCGAACACATACCAGTTCACTAGCCAGAAGCGCGACACGAGGTCCGAGCCCTTGAGCAGGAATGCGACGGCGAGGAAGGCGAGGAACACCAGCGACCAGGCGGCGAGCACCCGCCCGGTCTGCTGCAGGCCCGTGCGGTACATGGCAACGCGGTGGGTTCGCCCCGCATTGAACAGCACGTTCGCGAACAGCGTGGTGAGGACGATGGTCGGCAGGTAAATCGCTTCCTGGCCCGGGGCGACATAGCTCGCATAGATGGCGAAGCCGAGCGAGGCGAGCAGCAGGGCCTCTATCGCCTGGGCGATGCCCGTAACCACCGTGCTCGAGTAATTCCGCTCAAGCGGGGCCGCCACAATAGCCTGTGCTTCCGGCCCCAGTTGCACCGCGCCCGCTCCCGTTTTCCGGGCGACGTGCTCGAGGATAGCTTGCTTGGGGTCGAGGCGAAACATGGCGACAAAGTCCAGGCTGAGTTAGCCCGAAAAATAGGAGCCAAGGCATGAAGACCGAGTGAAAACAGGGGGCCATTCCGGCGGTCGGGCGTGGTTAACAAACGGTAAGCGCAATTCCGTATTCTTGCATCCTGCAACGCCGCTTAACTGAATGTTGACCACGACGGGGCGATGATGGCGCCGAACGAGGCATGCCCGCATGAGTACAGAGTCGCCGCCGGCCGAAGATTTGCGCGCGGATGCCGCGACGCTGTTCGGCGCGCTGCGAGCCCGTGCGCTACGCATTGCGATCGTCACGGCGGTGCTGCTCGTCGCGACTTTCTTCATCCTGATGTTCATGCCGAGGGTCTACGAATCCTCGGCCAACCTCCTGCTCGAAGAGCGGGGAGGATCGTCAGCAAGCGACGGCAGTACGATCGATGCGCTGATCGCCGGTCACATCGAGCAGATCATTTCCAGCGACACGCTGATGGCGGTCATCGACAGCCAGGGTTTGCGCACGGTGCCCGAGTTCAATGGCACTGCGACTGGCCCGCTTGAGGCGTTGCTCGGGGGCGGGGCGGAATCCGGCAGTCTCGATGAGACCGTGCTGCGCCGCCTCCACGAGCGACTGAGCGTGAGCCGCGACGGCAGCGCCGCGGTGATCACGATCACCATGCGCTCAAGCGACGCGCAACTGGCGGCCACTATTGCAAACGCCATCGCGACCATCGCTGTCGAACGCGCTGCGGGGCAGGCGCTGGCCGATCCCGTTGTGGCGACTCCCGACCTCCAGCAGATCGAGCAGCAACGGGCCAAAGTAGCCGAAGCCGACCGTGCCGTGGCCAACTACCGGCAACCCAGCGGCGCGAGCGGTGTCGCGCCCGATCTGCAGCTTACCGAACTCAACCGGCAGTTGACCGAGGCACAGGGCCGGCGCGCTTCGGTGGAGCAGCGCGCCGCGGCGATCAACGAACTGTTGCGCTCGAGCCAGCCCGTCGAGGCGGTGGACGATGTGCGGACCAGCGCTGTGGTGCAGTCGTTGATGCAGAGCCGCGCCACGCTGCAGACGACGCTCGCCGAGAAGCGGGCGATCCTGTTGCCGGCGCACCCCACCATGCGCTCGCTCAACGCCCAGATCGCGCAGCTCAACGGCCAGATCAGCAACGAGGCGCAGCGCATCGCCGATAGCCTCGCCGCGCAGGCCGGGATCGAAGCCAACCTCATTGCCTCGCTCACTGACGATCTGGCGCGCGCCCAAAGCAGCGTGCCGGCCGCATCGCCCGACAATGCCGAACTCGATGCTCTGATTGCGGAAGCGAGGGCGCAGCGTGATTTGCTCGACTCCCTCGTGAGCGAGTCCCGTAGCGCAACGCCCGCACTGTTCGACATGCGGATCATCACGCCGGCCGTGCCCGCGGCGGTCCCCGTATCGCCCAAGGGCATGCAGGTGCTGATCGCCGTCGGCGTTCTCGCGCTGGCCGTACAGATCGCAGCGGTGGTGCTCGGTGCGAGGCGGGAACGCCATGAGCCGGAACTTGAACTGGTGTCAGACCGCCCGGCGGATTCGGACGATGTCGTGGCCAGTCTCGTCGCGGAGATGGAAGCCGATATGGCCGACATGGCCGATCTGCCTGAGCCCCCCCCGGCAGTCGTGCTGCCGGCTATGCCTCCCGAGCTTGAGCTTGAGCCGGAGTTGGAGGTGGCACCGACGCCCGAGTTTGAGCCTGAGGCGTGGACCGAGGAGGTCGATGATGGCCTCGAAATCCTCGCGGCGGACCTCGCGCTCGGTCGTGCCCGCATCGTGCTGATCGCCGGTATAGCCGAAGGGCGCGATGCGGCACTGGTCGCCGATGCGCTGGTGAGCGAAGCGCTCGACAAGGGCCTCAGCGTCTGCCGCGTCGACGCCGGCAGCGGCCGGCCCTCGGCCGTGCCGGGGCTGACCGATTTGTGTGCCGACGAAGCAAGCTTTGGCGATGTCGTGCACAAGGTTCGCGACGGCCTGGCGGAAGTGCCATGGGGCCAGACGGCGCTGCTTGACCGCCGGTCGAGCCGGCCGGCGACGCTGGTCGAGGCGCTGGCCGATATCTACGAAGTGGTGATCGTTTCGACCGGTGGCATCGGCCTCAACACCAATCTGCCGATCTTTGCCGGCGTGCCCGGCCGTCTGGTGCTGGCCCGGCAGGCCCTGATCCCGCGCTCGCTCGCTGATGCCGTGATGGCCGATGCCGCGTCGATCGGCTTCAATAGCGTCGAGAGCGTCCTGGTGCCCGGGCCGCAAGCCGCCGTGGCGTAATGGCGGGACTGCGCGACGCCGCCATTGCCGGGCTGTTCGAACTGGCGTGGGCGACACGCCTCACCGCACTGCTGCGGGCCACCTCCAGCGCACGCGGCGTGATCTTCTCGCTGCATCGTGTGCTGCCTGACGAGCCCGATGATTTCTCGCCCAATGCATTGCTGCAGGTGAAGCCGGATTTCCTCGACTTCAGCATCCGGCGCATCCGCGAACTCGGCTACGACATCGTCGATCTGGGCGAGGGGATCCGGCGGCTCGAATCCGAATTCCCGGAGAAGCGCTTCGCCGTCTTCACCTTTGATGGCGCTTATCGCGACAATCTCAAATTCGCGCTGCCGATCCTGCGGCGTCACCAATGTCCCTTCACGCTCTATGTGCCGACGGCGCTGGTGGATGGCGTGGGCGAAGTGTGGTGGCAGGCGCTCGAGGACCTCGTCGCCGCGCAGGATGCGCTGGCGGTGACCGAGAACGAGGATACCGACTATCTGCCCGCCGCGACGCCAGGAGAGAAGCGCGCCACCTACGATCAGCTCTACGACCGGATGCGGGCGATGCCCGAGCCGGCCCGCGTGGCACTGATCCGCGACCTCGCGGCGAAATACGATTACGACCTCGCTGCCGCGTGCCGTGCGCTAATCATGGACTGGTCCGAGCTGCGCGTCTTTGCCACCGAGCAATTGTGCACCATCGGGGCGCAGACCGTGCACCACTATGAACTGGCGAAGCTGCCGCCCGAGCAGGCGCGGAGCGAGATCGATCTTTCGGTGAAAGTGATCGAGGCGCAGTTCGGCCAGCGCCCGATCCATCTGAGCTATCCGATCGGCGCCGCTACCTCTGCCGGCCTCCGCGAATTTCACATGGCCAAGGAACTCGGCCTCCGTTCGGCGGTGACCGGTCTTCCCGGCGGCCTCTATCGCCGGCATCGCGACGCGCTCCACGCGCTGCCCCGCATCCCTCTCGACGGCCGCTTCCAGCAGCGCCGCTATGTCGACGTGTTCGCGACGCCCGCTTTGTTCACGCTACTCCGCCGCTAGTCCCGTCGGCCGGATGTTGTGGTTGAGGTGGAACACATTGTCCGGGTCGTATTGCGCCTTGATGCGGGCGAGCCGCGCGTAGTTTTGACGGCCAAGCCCGGCGATGGTGCGGTCCTCCCCTTCGTCGCCCATGAAGTTGAGATAGGCGGCGCCGGTGGCCCAGGGTTGCATCGTGGCGTTTGACAGCTTCACCCAGTCGCGGCCCCGCTGATCGTCCTTCGCGTCGGCCCACACGCCGAAGGGATGCGAGCACCAGGGCGCGCTGCGCCAGGGCAGGGGCCAGTCGGCCGTCTCGCGCCCTGCCTTGCCGCCGCCAAGGAACAGCGCATGCTGCGAGGGCGACGGCACCAGCATCTGCGCCGCGCTGCCGCAGAAGGCGTCGATCGCCTCGTCGGGGAAAGCCCGCAGATATTCCGCCGACCAGTAATTGCGATGGCCCGGCGGATCGTCGAACATGCAATTGAACTCGGCATACGGCACCTCGACCAGCAATTCGCCTTCGTGGCCGAGCCCGAGCATCGGGGCGAACGCTTTGCGCCCGTCCGCTTCGCTGCCTGCATAGAAGACGATGGTGAGGATGATGTGCCGCCCCACCAGATGCGCCGGCACGAAATCGGCTTCCGGTCCCGTCGCAAAGGCGCAACCGCCGCCCACCTCGTCGGGCGCATCGGCCTCGATGAAATCGCGATAGGCGCGCAGCACGCGGGGCGCCGCCTCCGCCGGCCACATCAGCAACCCGCCCCACACCGTGTTCAGCGGATAGAGTTTGAGCCGCATCGAGGTGACGACGCCGAAATTGCCGCCGCCGCCATGTAGCCCCCAGAACAGATCGGGATGCTCGTCGGCCGAGGCGCGGACGATGTCGCCATTGGCCAGCACGATTTCGGCACTCACGAGATTGTCGCAGGCGAGGCCGAACTTGCGATCGAGCCAGCCGCCGCCGCCACCCAGCGTGAAGCCGCCGGCGCCCGTGGTCGAGACGCGCCCGCCGGTGGTCGCGAGCCCATGCGCGCCCGTGGCGCGATCGAGATGGCTCATGGTGGCGCCGCCGCCGACATCGGCAAGCCGCGCCACCGGATCGACCGACACGGCGTGCATGAGGCGCAGATCGATCACGAGGCCGCCCTCGGCGAGGCTGGTGCCGGCGACCGAATGGCCGCCGCCGCGCACGGCGATCTCAAGCTTGTGCTCGCGGGCGAAGCGGATGGCGGCCTGCACATCGGCCGGGCTCGCGCATTGCGCGATCACCTGCGGCCTTTTGTCGATCATGGCGTTGAACAGGACCCGCGCCGGGTCGTAGCCGGCATCTGCCGGGGTCAGGACGGTGCCGCCAAAACCACTGCGGAGCCGGTCGATCATTGGGCTAGAAATCGTCACGATATCCTCCCGGTCTGATCGGGGGAGGCTAGCTCAATCCGGCCGCGCCATCCAGCGGATCAGCACCGCCATGGGCAGGCACCAGAGCGCGCCCAGCACCGCGAACAGCGGGATCGAGCCCCAGGCGGGCAGGGTGCTGAGCCACTCGCCGAGCCAGATTGCTACCGTCACCGGGTAGACCAGCGTCACCACGATGATGCCAATGGTGGCCAGGAGGCTGCGGGTCTTCTTCTGCACTGCGGCATTTCCTGCGGTTGCGCCGGGGGCGGGGCGGGGCTATTCCCTCGCCGCAAACGAACGTCGGGTCAATCCATTGGTCTCGCTCACTTCCGCCGAATCCGTCCCCAATCACAGCGCCGACCGGCTGAAGCCGGTGCGCGTGTGGCTTTACGTCATGGCCCTGATGGTGCTGGCGATGGTGATTGTCGGCGGCATCACGCGGCTGACCGATTCCGGCCTCTCGATCGTCGAGTGGAAGCCGATCTCGGGCATCATCCCGCCGCTGACCGACACCGAGTGGCAGGCCGAATTCGAGGCGTATCAGCAGATCCCGCAGTACCAGGTGCTGAACCAGGGGATGACGCTCGCCGAGTTCAAATACATCTTCTTCTGGGAGTGGTTCCACCGCGCCCTCGGGCGGCTGCTCGGCTTTGCCTTCGCCGTGCCGTTCCTCGTCTTCCTCGCGCAGCGCCGCTTCTCGTGGGACCTCGCGGCGCCGCTCGCCGGCCTGTTCGTCCTCGGGGGCTTCCAGGGCGTGCTGGGCTGGTGGATGGTGACCTCGGGCCTCTCCGAGTTGACCAGCGTCTCGCAATACCGCCTCGCGGCGCATCTGAGCGCGGCGCTCTTGCTGCTCCTCGCCCTGATCTGGGTGGCGCGGCGCCTGAGCCCGGCGCAGCCCGTGCCACAGGATGGCGATCGCGCCGCCGCCTGGCTGCTGCTCCTGCTGGTGATCGTGCAGATCGTCGCGGGCGCCTTCGTTGCCGGTCTCGATGCCGGCCTCGGTTACAACACCTGGCCGCTGATGGATGGCGCGCTCGTTCCCGAGGGTCTCATGGAGATGACCCCATGGTGGAAGAATCTGTTCGAGAGCGGCCTCACGGTGCAGTTCATCCATCGCACCATCGCCTATGTCATCGTGCTCTATGTGGCGGCGCTCTGGCTGTGGAAGCGCGGGGCAGGCGGCTTTGCCGGCGCCAATGGCTGGCTGCCGCGCGTCGCGCTGCTGGTGCTGCTGCAGATGGTGCTGGGCATCGCGACGCTGGTCATGATCATCCCGCTGCCACTGGCTCTCGGCCACCAGGCGCTGGCCTTCATGCTCGCCGGCGCCATCATGGCCTGGCTCGCCGACATCACGCCGCGCAAGGCGTAGCCGCCGCGCATTTCTCCGGGCGTGCGAAAACAGCTTCTTTGCGCTCTGTCTGAGCGAGCGTGAAGAACGCTCGTTTGGCCAACCGCTGAATAGCGGACGTGCAGAGACGTCCGCCGGCCCTACCGGCGATGTCAAAGAACCCTTGCTCTTGCCCTAGGGCGAGAGCGAGCAGCGGCGAGGACTTGCCTCGACGCGGGTAGTCCGCAGGGGGTGAGGCTCGCGCCTCGCCGCTGCGACCGGGCTTTCCTCAGGATCGATGATCTGCCGGAATCTCTCTCCACGTCCGGCGGTGGTTCAGATGCGCCGCCCTACCGGCTCATAACGCACCTGCTCGACAGGGCTGGTAACTGTCCCTGCCGTCCACCGTGCCGCCAATGGCGGACACAGCCTCGATCCCGGGTTGCTAGTGGCGAGCGACCCCGCCCCACCCGGCCTCCCCCTCCCAGATCACTCGTCATGACCTTCGCTCTCTGTGAGCGGGATGAGGGGAGTTTACACCCGGCCTGGGGGGACGTGGATAAGTTGG
>SEEL01000021.1 GCA_004144345.1 Hyphomicrobiales bacterium | reverse complement strand
GAACTGACAATCGTTCCCTGGCCAGAGTGAAAGCGAGAGAGCCGCCCCACCACCGCTACTCGGTGGCTTACCGCGATGCCCGGCAGTCGGGATATCCCTCCTCGGCGCGCAGCGCTGGGGAGGGGGGACCACGCGAAGCGTGGTGGGTGGGGCGGGCCACATTCACTGCGTCATCCCCGCGAAGGCGGGGATCCAGAGGCCACGACCATTGTGCTGACTGCCCTGGATTCCCGCCTGCGCGGGAATGACGTTGTGGGTGAGACGAAGCGCGGTGATTGGGGTCGCCCCCACCACCGGCTTCGCCGGTCCCCCTCCCCCGTTGCACGGGGGAGGATATCCCGACTGCCGGGCATCGCGGTAAGCCACCGAGTAGCGGTGGTGGGGCGGCTCTCTCGCTTTCACTCTGGCCAGGGAACGATTGTCAGTTCGGGCCATATGGTCTTGGCTCGTGCGGCCTTGGTGTCGTGGGCGCGTTTGTTGTTCAGCACCGGGTTGGGGGTGAGGCGGAAGGCGAAGATGTCGTCGAGGCCGAAGGGGGCGAAGAGAGTGAGGCTGTCGTCGGGCTCGAGGCGGGCGGCGACGGCGTGGGTCTTGCTGGCGTAGCGGCCGAGCATTTCGGCGGCGGAGGTCAGCGGCTGGAACGGTGATCCAAACTTGTCTTCGAACCAGAGATGGACGCGCGCCTGGTTGCGGATCTGGACCGGCAGCGGCAGATGCGCGAAACGCGGCGCGAGGCGCTGGATGACGGTGTCCTCGGCCTCGTAGCTGAGGTCACTGCCGTCGAAATAGAACACGTCGATATCGTTGATGCCGGTGAGATCGGGGCGGCCGGTGAGGCGGTTCCAGACCAGATTGTAGATAACGCCGGCGACCAGCAGATGATCGGGCAGGCCGTCATCGCGGAGGAGGGTGAGCACCTCCATCAGCAGTGGCGAGGAGCGGATGATCGCCTCGAGCGCGGCGCGCTGTTCTGCGTCGGGGCGGCCGGCATGGATGAGGTGATCGTGCATGGCGGGAGGGTAGGCGATTCTTGGCTCGCCGATACCGCCAATGCAGAACGAAGTCTGTCCGGGCGACTCCCCCCACCCCGGCTTGCTGGGGCTTTCGCTGGTCGCGAAAGCCGGGCGCGCCGCCCTCCCCACGCGGGGGAGAGAGACCTGACTGAGAGACTGGAAGTGTTATCTCAGGCTTCGAGCGCCTTCTCGATATTGTCGCGGGCGCGGGTGAGGCGCTGTTGCAGTTCGAGGACGCCTTCGAGGGATTCGCCGGTAGCGAGGGCCAGAGCGAGGGAGGCTTTCTGGCCGTCGGGCTTGAGGGCCATGGCCTTGGCGGTGGGGGCGACATCGAGGACGCGCTCATCGTCCTTGTTGCGCGAGCGCTCGACGAGACCGGCGGCTTCGAGCTTCTTGAGCAGCGGCGTCAGCGTGTTGGAATCGAGCATCAGTTCGGAGGTCAGCGCCTTCATCGTCGTCTTGCCCTTTTCCCACAGCACCATGAGGACGATGAACTGCGGGTAGGTAAGGCCGAGTTTGTCGAGCATCGGGCGGTAGAAGCGCGAAAAGGCGTGCGAGGCCGAATAGGCGGCAAAGCATATCAGCACGTCGAGCTTGATCTGGGCCGCGAGTTCATCGGGATCGGCCGGGATGATGGGGGCGGGCATGGCAGTCTCCACTTGAGCTTCCAGTATATAAGGCGCGTGCGATTGAATCGCAAGCGATAGACGCATGGCTGTCATGCGGATTTGTGCTCTGGTGCGCGATTAAATCGTGTGCGATCTAATTGTCCAGACGCCGAGGGCATGAGGCCCCGGCGCAAAGTCAGGATTTAGAGGAGACCAAAATGACCAAGATTGCTCAGACCAAGACCGTCGTGTTCATCACCGGCGCCTGGATGCACACCTCCAGCTGGGACAAGTTCCGCAGCGCCTTCGAGGCCGCCGGCTACACCACTCATGCGCCCGCCTGGCCCTATCTCGAGGGCAAGCCCGAAGACCTCCGCGCCAACCCCGACAAGCGGCTCGGCAAGCTGACCTTCAGCCAGATCGTCGATGCCTATGCCAAATTCATCGACGCCCTGCCGGAACAGCCGATCCTGATCGGCCATTCGATGGGCGGGCTGATCACCCAGCTGCTGCTCGACCGCGGCTATGGCGTGGCGGGCATTGCGATGGACCCCGGCCCGACGGCCGGCGCCTTCCCGGGCCTGATCTCGCTGCTCGCGGCACTGCCGCCGGTGCTGAGCGGGCCGAGCACGCCCTATCTCATCAGCCGCGCGGGCTTTGCGAAGAGTTTTGCCAATCTGCTGAGCGCCGAGGAACAGAAGGCGGCCTATGACGCCTATGTGGTGCCGACCTCAAGCCGCATCTTCTACCAGGCGGCGGGCATGATCGGCACCGGCGTCAAGGTGAAGAACCGCAAGCAGCCGCTGCTGGTGCTGTCGGCCGAGCATGACCGCACGGTGAGCCCGTTCCTCGCCCGGCAGGTGTTCAACATCCAGAAGAAGGCGCCCTCGCGCACCGACTTCCACGAGTTCGAGGACCGCGACCATTTCCTTGCGGGCGAGAGGGGCTGGGAAGACGTGGCCAAGTACACGCTGGACTGGCTGGCCGAAGCCACGCCGGCTGGCAAGGCGTGATGCGATTGCCCGGCTCTGTCCGGCCGGTCCCGGGAGGGTTCGCCCCGCCAACCGCAGTTGATTTCCCGCCGCCCCCGAATCCGGTTACGGAAAGGGGCGGCGGAGTATTGTGATGAAATATCTGAAATTGCTGGCTGGCGGGCTGTTCCTGTTCCTCGCCGCCTGTTCGACCATCGGCATGCCGACCGGCCCGACCGGCAAGCTCGACCTCGTGCGCGACGATATCGCCAGCATGCTGGTGGCTTTCGATTTGCCGCGCGGCCTCGCCCCGGCCAAGGGCTCGCTCTTTACCTATGACGTGGCCAATGGCGGGCCGGCCGAGCATCTGCGGCTGACGCCGCTGCAGGCCGACATCTACGATTTCCCGCGCGAATTGCCGCCGCCTGCTGCCGACCGGCAATATTACCTCTTCGCCTTCACCGAGATCGACAAGCAGGCCATCCGCAATGCGCAGCTTTCGGCGCAGCAGCGCGGCGCGACGGCGACCAATGTGACAGTCGGCATGGTGCCCAAGCTGTGCACCGCCGGGACGGTCGATCCGAACTACACGACGGTGTCGGTGTATGCGGTGCTGCCGGGCCGGGGCGCGATCCCGTTCCTCGACGGGCAGTTGCTGAGCGTCCTGCTGCAGCAGCCGGGCAGCACGCAGATGGGGCCGTGCGTCTAGGCAATTGACCAGCAGTCGGCACTGATGTCCCTCCCCCGCGTGGGGAGGGCAGCACAGCTTGTGAGCGTAGCGAACTAGCGACGCTGGGTGGGGGGATGACCGGCCCCACCGAACGAAGTCTGTTCTTGTGAGTCCCCCACCCCGGCTTGCTAGGCTTTCGCTGGTCGCGAAAGCGAGCGCGCCGCCCTCCCCACGCGGGGGAGGGAGAGTGCGGTGGTGGTGCGGGCCTGAGGTGGGCCTAGAACCCGCCGCCGGTTTTGAAGCCGCCGCCGCTGCGGCTGCCGGAGGAGCCGGTGCGGGGGCGTGAGAAGGTGCCGCCGCTGCCGCCGCCGGAATTGCCGAAGGTGATGCGGCCCCAGCCGCCGCCCGGGCCGCCATAGCCCTTGCTGCGCTTGCTGCTGCCACCGCCGCCGCCACCGCCGAAGCTGTTGTCGGGCCAGTTGAAATTGCCCCAGCCATTGTCGTCGGAATCGTCGCGGCGATTGTCGCCGCCGAAGCGTTCGTCGAAATTCCAGTTATCGGTGCGCGGCCCGGTCCACTTCTGGCTGCGCTGCCACTGGTTCCAGTAATTGGCCGCGCTGATGCCGCCGCGCAGGAAATCGTTGAGCAGATCGCCGACCAGATTGTCCTCGCGGAAGGTCGAGCTCGGATTGTCGAAACCCTGCTTCTTGAATTCGTATTGGATGTCCTCGAGCTCGCGCCGACGGGCCGCGAGGGTCTTGAGGCGCGACTTCTGGTCGGTGGCCTCGTCGTCCTCTTCCTTGCGGCGCTGGCGGAGGTCATCGATCTGCTTGACGATGGTGTCGTCCTGCCCGGTCTGCGTGGCGCGGGCGGCGGCGAGGAGATTGCGCAGATCTTCGCGGCCGAGCGCCTCGGCGAGACCGGCAATGGCGGCGGCGAAGGCGGGATCGCTGCCCTGTGCCAGTTCGCGCTGCGCCTTCAGCGCCTCGTCGCGCTGGTCCTGCAGCGACACGATATCCTTGTCGAGCGCGTCGATCCTGGCGACGACATCTTCCATCGCCTCGCGCGCGGCCTTGCCGCCGGCGGCGTCGATGGCGGCGCTTTCGAGGGCAACGAGCTCATCGTCGGCGGCCTGGGCATTGGCCTGCTGCCGCTCGGCATGCTCGCGCAGCCGCAGTGGAATCTCGTTCAACATCGAGAAATTCGGCCGCGCCTCGGGATAGCCGACCAGCGCCGCGACCTTGCCGTCGAGCCAGGCGACGAAATTGTTGGCGCGGTAGTTCTTGGTGCCGTAGCCGGCGTTCCACAGATACATGAACAGCGGATCGTCGCGATAGGGCTTGCCCTTCTCGTCGCGGTCGGCCTCGGCCTGATTGGTCTTGCGCAGGCTCTCTTCGGCAATCGCCGCCAGCTCGCGCGCGTCGGCGAGCTTCTTGGCAAAGGCCGGATCGGTGCTGAGCTGCGGGCGCACCTTGTCGGCCAGCGCCTTGAGTTCGCTGTCGCGTCGCGCCGCGTCGGCCTGCAGCGTCGCGCGCTCGGCCGTATCCTTGCTGATGTCGGCATCGAGCGCGGCGAGGCGCTGGTTGGACGCGGCGAGATCGGCGCCATGCGTCTTCAGCATGTCGCGCGCCTTGAGCTCGGCCTGGCTGATCTGGCCGGCGAGTTCGGACTGCGTCGCGGGATCGAGCCGCACCTGCGCCAGCTGGCGCAGCAGTTCGCCTTCCTGCTCGCGCAGCTTGGTCATCAGCTCGGCGGAGTGGGCGAGACGCTTGGCGATCTCGTCCTCTTCGCGGCGGATGTCGCGCAGGGCTTCGTCGAGGGAGCGGAGGGCTTCGGGTCCGGAGAGAGTCATGTCACCACCGCGTCACTGTGCCGCCCAGCACCCGGACCAGGTAGTCGGGATCGAGGAAGCCGAAGGTCTTCACCGCTGCAACATTGCGCTGGATGATGCCGTCGTCGCGCTTGTCGGCCTCGACCGAGCGATAGACCTCCTCGGGAACGCGCAGGCCCCATTTGGAGACGGTCTCGGTCTGGTTGTTTTCCTCGTTGAGGATGGGCAGGCTCAGCGCGTTGCCGCGCGAGTCGATGGCCTCGACCACGATGTAGTAATTGGTGGCCGCGGTGTTGATCTCGGGGAAGGTCCAGAAGCCGGACTTCTCGCCGTCGCGGCTGACGATGCGCAGCTGGTATTCCTGCCGCAGCGTGTCGCGCAAAGCGGTGAGCGCGGCGATGGCCTCGACCGCGCCGGGGCGATTGCCTTCGGCCGCGGCGGTCTTGCCGCGATCGCGGATGGCGGCCGCATCGTCGGCCGCCTGGGTGACTTTGGTTTCCTCGAAGATGGTCTGGTAGAGCGCATCCATCTCGGCCGGCAATTGCTCGGCGAGCTCGATGCGTGCCTGCTCGGCCTGCGCCGCGCGCAGCGGCTGGTAGACGAGGAAGTAGCCGCCCAGGCTGATGGCGAGGATGAGGAACAGCGCGAAAGCCGCCGGCAGCCAGCGCTTGCGGCCGACATAGAGCCGGGCGAGCGTCGTGCCGAAGCCGGGGGCGGGCGGCTTGTAGGCGAAGCGGCTCTCGCCGAGCGCCGCCACGCCCTCCTTGAGGATGGCATCGGGAACCTCGATGCCCTGCTGGTGATACAGCTGGCGCAGCTTCTCGATGAGCTGCTTCTCGCGCGCTTCGCCATTCAGCTCGCGCGCGACAAGGTCCTGGTTGTGGCGGAGCGTATCCACCACATCCATGGCGAGCATGACGTCGCTCAGCGGCGCCTTCTCGGCTGTCGCACTGCTGCTCATCTCGTCGCTAGCGCCCACTGGAGTCCTTTAGGTGCTCTTGGTCTCGAGCAGCAGCGCATTGCCCTCGGCGGCAAGCTGCGCGAGACGCTTCTTGCCGTCTTCGACGGCATCGCGGATTTCGGCGGAGTTCCTGGTCGCCTGGACGCGCATGTCATCGATGATGGTGCGCGACTTCTCCTGGAAGTTGACGACGGAGTCGACCAGTTTCTTGACGGCGTCGGCGCGGATGGTCGGGCCGTAACCGGCCTTGAGCGCCTCTTCCTGCACCTTGCCGCCGATCTCGCTGAGCGTTTCGAGCGATTTCGACACGCCTTCCTTCATGGCGTTGAGCGTCTCAGTCGATTCATGGAGGCCAAACAGGCCCGTGAACGAGGCGGAGAGGGCCGTGAACACGGTCTCGTTGGTCGAGAAGAACGACACCGACTGCTGGTAGACGCGTTCCTTGGCGTTGGTCGTCTGCATCAGACGGGCCATGATCACTTCGGAGGTCGAGTAGGAAATGGTGAGGTTGTCGCTCAGATCCTTGGCGATCTGGTAGCGGCGCTCTTCGTTCTGCAGGTCACGCAGGCGCTCGTCGCGGCCCATTTCGAGGCGGGCGCGGTCGGCCGGCGTGCCCTCGGTGAAGGCGGTGAGGGCATCGGTCGCGCCCTGCAGCGCGTTCTTCTTGCCTTCAAGTTCCTTGCTGGCAACGTCGAGCAGTTCGAGCGCCATGACTTCGGCTTCCTTGAGGGCGCCGCGGAAATCGCGATAGGCCTCGAGGATGACGTGCTCGCGGTCGATCTGGTTCTTGGTCTCCTTGGAGACGTCGATATAGACGTCGCGAATCTTGTTGAAGCGCTGGGCGATGTCGCCGCGCGACACCTTCATCCAGACATTGCTGGCGCGCTCGAGCAGGTCGAGCTTGCCGTCTTCCAGCTGGTCGACCATGCCCTTGGCATCGTCGCGGATAGAGTTGAAGCCGTTGGTGATCTCTTCATAGCGGTTGCCGACATTCATGGCGGCGACCTGCGAGCGGACGACCTCGTTGAAGGCGCTCGCCTGGGTCAGCGTGCGGCCGATGAGGATGACCTTGGTCTCGTCGAGGGCAGTAATTTCGTTGAGCAGGCCCGTGATCGGCTGCTCGGCAGAGGATTCCGGCCAGATTCCGAGGTCGCGAATCGCGCCCACCGCCTTGTCGAGATACTGCAGGGGCTTGTCCATGAGCTCGTTTGCCATTGTGTCGTCCTCTATCTGGATCGGCAGGATGTATGCCGGGTAATTTATGTGACGCTCCCGGCCTGACCAATTGATCGAAGGTCGCCCGGTTACTATTTTCGCCATATGGTGCGAAAAAGCCGCAAGGAAAGGGCCTGAGCGCAGTGGATTTTGGTGGCCGCTACCTGTTCGGCGCAAAACGGGCAGATGTATGGGCGGCGCTGAACGACACAGCGGTGCTTGGCGCGGTGATTCCGGGCTGCCAGTCGATCGGCTGGACCGGTCCCGCCAGCCTCGACCTCAGCATCAAGGTGAGCCTCGGCATCGTGCATCCGGTTTTTGCCGGCGAGCTCGAGCTGAGTGACGTACATCCGGCCGAGCGCTACCGGCTGAGCGGACGCGGCAAGGGCGGCATGCTCGGCATGGCGCAGGCCGCCGCCGACATCACGCTGGCCGACGATCCCAGGGGCACGATCCTGACCTTCGACGCGGTCGGCAAGGCGGATGGCGGCATCATGCGGCTGGGCAAGGCGCTGATCGGCAATTCCGCGCAGAAGCTGATCGACGGGTTCTTTGAATCGATCGGCCGCGAGATGGGCGTCGTGGTGGAGCCACTGGAACGGGAGTAGGGCTCCACTCTAGGCGCCGCCCCCACCACCGCCTTTGGCGGTCCCCCTCCCTCGCAGGCGAGGGAGGATATCCCGACTGCAGCACCGCTGGCGCGGCGTTCACCATGATAGCGCTAGCCTGTGAGTAGGGGGTGGCGATTTTGACCAAGTGTTCAAAATTTGCCGGTTTCCCTCTTGCCGTGCGGGGAAATGCACGATTGTATCCGATGCCAACGCGCGAGGGCATGTCACGCGGCAAACGCCGCTTCCTTGCGCGAACAGGGAGACATTCATGACCAACTTCAAACGGCACCTCGCCGCTTTGGCTACCGGTGTTGCCGGCGTCGCGCTCCTCGCCGGCGCGGCTTTTGCCGATGCCGCGCTGATCTATGACGGCGGCGGCAAGTTCGACAAATCCTTCAACGAAGCCGCTTATAACGGCGCCGAGAAGTTCAAGGCCGAAGGCGGCGCGTACCAGGACCTCGAAATCTCGGGCGACGCGATGCGCGAGCAGGCGATCCGCCAGTTCGCCTCGCGCGGCAACTCGCCGATCGTGCTGCCCGGCTTCTCGTGGGAAACCGCGCTGAAGACCGTCGCGCCGGAATTCCCGGACACCAAGTTCACCATCATCGACACGGTCGTTGACCTGCCGAACGTCCGCTCGGTCGTGTTCAAGGAGCAGGAAGGTTCCTACCTCGTCGGCATCCTTGCCGCCATGAAGTCGGAATCGGGCAAGATCGGCGTCGTGCCGGCCTTCAACTTCGACCTGCTCGAAGCCTTTGCCTGCGGTTACAAGCAGGGCGCCAAGTCGGTGAATCCGGGTATCGAAGTGCTCGAGACCTATGTCGGCACCGGCTTTGAAGCCTTCAACGACCCGGTGAAGGCCACCGAAGTCGCCAAGTCCCAGCTCGACCAGGGCGTGGACGTGATCTACCAGGTGTCGGGCGGTTCGGGCGCCGGCGTGCTGCAGGCTGCCGCGGATGCCGGCAAGTTCGGCATCGGCGTCGACTCCAACCAGAACCACCTGCACCCGGGCAATGTGCTGACCTCGATGCTCAAGCGCGTCGACGTCGCCACCTACAATGCCATGAATGACGAAAAGAACGGCACCTGGACGCCGGGTCTGATCGTTCTCGGCCTCGCCGAGGAAGGCGTTGGCGCCGCGTTCGACGACAACAACGCGCCGCTGATCACGCCGGAAATGAAGGCAGCTGTGGACAAGGCGACCGCGGATATCGTTTCGGGCGCCGTCGTGGTGCACGACTTCCGCACGGACAAGAACTGCCCGGCTTAATTCTAGACGAGGTTTGGACTCGCCATCATGACAAGTCTGAACCCATCAGCTCAGCAGCGGCCCTCCGGGGCCGCTGCTTCCGACCTCGCGATCGAACTGGTTGGCATCAACAAGCATTTCGGTCCGGTCCACGCCAACCGCGACATTCACCTGCAGATCAAGCGCGGCACGGTGCATGGCATCGTGGGCGAAAACGGCGCCGGCAAATCGACGCTGATGTCGATCCTATACGGCTTCTACACCGCCGAGAGCGGTGAGATCCGCGTCAACGGCACCCCGCAGGCCATCACCGATTCCCGCCATGCGCTGAAGCTCGGCATCGGCATGGTGCACCAGCACTTCATGCTGGTCGACAATTTCACGGTGCTCGAGAACGTCGTTCTTGGCGCCGAGGATTCGTCGCTGCTGGCGCCGACGCTCACCAAGGCCAGGGCGCAGCTCAAGCGGCTCGCGACCGATTACGGCCTCACCGTCGATCCCGATGCGGTGATCGAGAACCTCTCCGTCGGCCAGCAGCAGCGCGTCGAAATTCTCAAGGCGCTGTATCGTGGCGCCGAAACGCTGATCCTCGACGAGCCGACGGGCGTGTTGACGCCCAACGAGGCGGACCAGCTGTTCGAAGTGATCCGCACGCTCCGCGACGAGGGCAAGACCGTCATCCTGATCACGCACAAGCTGCGCGAGATCATGGCCATCACCGACGAAGTGTCGGTGATGCGGCAGGGCGCGATGGTCAAGACGCTCGAAACCAAATCGACCTCGCCGGGCGAACTGGCCGAGCTGATGGTCGGCCGCCGCGTGCTGCTGCGCGTCGAAAAGGGCCCGGCCAATCCGGGCAAGATCATGCTCGATGTCGAGAACCTCGTCGTCACCGACGATTTCAAGGTCGAGCGCGTCAAGAATGTGAGCTTCAGCGTGCGCGCCGGCGAGATCGTCGGCATTGCGGGCGTTGCCGGCAACGGCCAGTCGGAACTGCTCGAATCCATCTCCGGCATGCGCGACCAGCAATCGGGCGTGGTGCGCCTCAATGGCGTGCCGCTGTCGCTCGAGGGTGACGACGGCGCCTCGCGCGCCCGCGCCGCGGGCCTCGCGCATGTGCCCGAGGATCGCCTCCGCATGGGGCTGATCACCAATTTCTCCGAATGGGAGAACTCGATCCTCGGCTATGAGGGCAAGTACGGCAAGGGGCTCGGGCTCGATATCGCGGCGGCGCGCGAAGCGGCCGACGCCTATATCAAGAAGTTCGACATCCGCCCGCCCAACAAGGATCTGAAGACCGCTAATTTCTCCGGCGGCAACCAGCAGAAGATCGTTCTGGCGCGCGAGATGGAGCGCAACCCCGACGTGCTGATCGTCGGCCAGCCGACGCGCGGCGTCGATATCGGCGCCATCGAGTTCATCCACAACCAGATCATCAAGATGCGCGACGCCGGCAAGGCTATCCTGCTGGTGTCGGTGGAACTCGACGAAATCCGCTCGCTGAGCGACCGCATCCTCGTGCTGTTCGACGGCCAGATCGTCGGCGAGGCCGATCCGGCGACGGCCGACGAAACCGAACTCGGCCTCCTGATGACGGGCTCGCACCCCAGCGGCGACAAGCTGCCGCCACACGAAACTCCGGTGCAGCAGACGCTGGTCGAGATGAGCCCCAAGAACAATACCGGCAGGGATACCAACTGATGCGCGCGCTTCCCCGCTGGGTCGATATCCTCTTGCTGCCCGTGCTCAATGTGGTGCTGGCGTTCCTGGTGGGCGGCCTGATCGTGCTGGCGGTGGGGCAGAACCCGCTGCAGGCCGTTGGCATCATGCTCTATGGCGCCTTCGGCTATGGCTCGGGCTTCGGCTACACGCTCTATTATACGACCGACTTCATCTTCGCCGGCCTTGCCGTGTCGCTGGCCTATCACGCCGGCCTGTTCAACATCGGACCCGAGGGCCAGGCCTATATTGGCGGCCTCGGCGTGATCCTGATCGGCCTCGCGCTCAATGGCGTGAGCTGGATGTTCGTGTTCCCGCTGATGATCATCTGCGGCGCCGCGTTCGGCGCGGCCTGGGCGTTCGTGCCGGGCTATCTGCAGGCCAAGCGCGGCAGCCACATCGTGATCACCACGATCCTGTTCAACTTCATCGCCGCCTCGCTGATGAGCTTCCTCATCACGCGCGTGCTGAAGCCGGCAGGCGTCAACTCCGATGAATCGGCGCCGCTCGACGCGCTGACCCGCGTGCCGCAGCTGCGCAGCTTCATCGAGCTGTTCAAGAACTCGCCGGTCAACATCACCTTCTTCCTCGCCATCGCGGCGCTGGGTTTTGTCTACTGGCTGATCTGGCACACCAAGTTCGGCTATCGTGTGCGCGCCCTCGGCCACAATCCGACGGCGGCCAACTATGCCGGCATTTCGAACCAGAAGATGATCATGATCGTGATGGCGATGGCGGGTGCGCTCGCTGCCATGGTCGCGGTCAACAATGTGGGCGGCGTGCAGGGCCGCCTGATCCTCAATTTCGTCAATGGCGCGGGCTTCGTCGGCATCGCGGTGGCCTTCATGGGCCGGGCTCATCCGGTGGGGGTGGGCCTGTCGGCGCTGCTGTTCGGCGTGCTCTACCAGGGCGGCCAGGAACTGGCGTTCCAGATGCCCGGCATCACGCGCGAAATGATCGTTACGCTGCAGGCGCTGGTGATCCTGTTCACGGGCGCCATGGGCGACATGCTGCGGGCGCCGCTGGCGCGACTGTTCTCGGCCCCGGCGGGAGGCAAGCAATGAATCTCGTCGACATCACCCTCATCCTCGACTCGACCGTCCGGCTGGCGATCCCGCTGATCCTCGCCTGCCTCGCGGGCCTGTTTTCCGAGCGCGCCGGCATTGTCGATATCGGCCTCGAGGGCAAGCTGCTGGCCTCGGCCTTCGCCGCGGCGGCGATGTCGGCCGTTACCGGTTCGGCCTGGGCCGGGCTCTGCGCCGGCATTGGCGCGGCATTCCTGTTCTCCGCCATCCACGGTCTCGCCTCAATCAACCTGAAGGGCAACCAGACGATCTCGGGCGTGGCGCTCAACTTCCTCGCGGCGGGCCTCACGACGTTCCTCGGCCAGAGCTGGTTCAAGCGCGGCGGCTATACCCCGCAGCTATCAGGCGACCAGCGCTTCAGCCCGATCACGCTGCCCTTCGCCAATGAGCTGAAGGAAGTCCCCGTCATCGGCCAGATCTACTGGGAGCTGATCTCGGGCCACAACATCATCACCTATTTCGCCTTCCTCGCGGTGCCGATCACGGCCTGGGTGCTGTTCCGCACGCGCTTCGGCCTCCGCCTGCGTGCTGTGGGCGAGAACCCCAAGGCCATCGACACGGCCGGCATTTCGGTGACCGCGCTGCGCTACCAGGCGCTGATCATCACCGCGGTGCTGGTCGGCATCGGCGGCACGTATCTGTCGATCGCGCAATCGGCGGGCTTCAACAACAACATGTCGGCGGGCCGCGGCTATATCGCGCTGGCGGCGCTCATCTTCGCCAAATGGCGGCCGGGTCCGGCGTTGCTGGTATGTTTGATGTTCGGCTTCCTCGACGCGGTGCAGCTGCGCATCCAAGGCGTGCAGTTCCCCATCGTGGGCGAGGTGCCGGTGCAGTTCATCCAGATGCTGCCCTATATCCTCACGGTGATCCTGCTCGCCGGCTTCATCGGCCGCGCCATCGCGCCGAAAGCCTCGGGCATTCCCTACACCAAGGAGCGCTAGCTCATGGCCACAGATGCCGAACTGTTCGCCGCTGCCGAAGCGGTACGCGCGAAAGCCTATGCACCCTATTCGCGCTTCAGCGTGGGCACCGCGATCCTCGCCGAGGACGGCAAGATCTATGTCGGCTGCAATGTCGAGAACGCCGCCTATCCGATCGGCAATTGCGCCGAGCCCTCGGCCATCGCCGCGATGCTGGCGGGCGGCGGCAAGCGGATCAGGCGCGTCTATACGACGGGGCCGGGCAGCGCGCCGGTGACGCCCTGCGGCGGTTGCCGCCAGCGGATCCGTGAATTCGCCGACCAGGACGTGGTGGTGATCAGCCACGGCGTCGAGGGCGAGCCGCTGCACCAGACCATCGCGCAATTGCTGCCCTATTCGTTCGGGCCGGAATATCTACCGAAATGACCAAGGCCGCCAAGACCATCCGCAAGATCGCCGGCACCACCCCGATCAGCGCGGCACTGGTGCTGGGCTCCGGCCTCAGCGCCATCGGCGATCTGCTCGGCGACAAGGTCACCATCCCCTATGAGGAGCTGAAGGGCTTTCCCGGCGGCAAGGTGAGCGGCCACGGGCGCGACCTGCTGATCGGCACGCTGGGCGGCAAGCGCATCGCGGTGCTGACCGGGCGCGAGCATTATTACGAGAACGGCAATGCCGATGCGATGCGCGTGGCGCTCGAGACCATGGCCGATCTTGGCGCGACGACGCTGCTGCTGACCAATTCGGCCGGCTCGCTCGAACAGGACACAAGGCCCGGCGATCTGATGCTGATCAGCGATCACATCAATTATGCCGGCATGAACCCGCTGATCGGGGAACCGAGCGACAAGCGCTTCGTTAACATGGTCAACGCCTACGACCCCGCCCTCAGGTCGTTGGCACACGCGATAGGTGCCCGCCTCGCCATTGCGTTGAAGGAGGGCATCTATCTTTGGTATTCTGGCCCCAGCTTCGAGACGGTCGCCGAAATCCAGATGGCGATCCGGCTCGGCGCCAATGCGGTGGGCATGTCGACGGCCCCGGAAGTGATCCTCGCGCGCATGCTGGGGCTAAAGGTCTGGGCCTGCTCGTCGATCACCAATATGGGCGCCGGCCTGTCGGACGAGAACATTTCGCACGAGCACACAAAAACCATGGCCGTGCAGGGCGCCGAAAAGCTGAAGCGGCTGATCCCGGCGCTATTGGAGGCGATATGAGTCTACGCGTTGTCGACCGTCCCGCATCGGACACAGTTGCGCCCAAGGGCAAGGCGCCGGACCGTAACCCGGGCTTCCCGCTCGACCTCGACTGGGTCGGCCGCGTCCGGATGAACCGCTCGGCGCTGGAGCGCCGCGCCGCCACCATCGGCACGCGCCGCACGGTCAAGAAGGACTGGCAGACCGCCTGGCTGCTCAAGGCCATCACGCTGATGGATCTGACGACGCTCAACAGCGACGACACGCCCGGCCGCGTCGAACGGCTCTGCGCCAAGGCGCGCCATCCGGTGCGGCAGGACATTCTCGACGGGCTCGGCGTCGGCGACCTCAAGGTGATGCCGGCGGCGGTGTGCGTCTATCATGCGTTCGTCAAGACCGCGGTAGATGCGCTCAAGGGCACCGGCATCAATGTGGCGGCGGTCTCGACGGCGTTCCCGCATGGGCTTGCGCCGCTCTCGACGCGGCTTGCCGAGATCGAAGCCTCGGTCGCCGATGGCGCCAATGAGATCGACATCGTCATCGAGCGCGGCATGGTGCTGCGCGGCGACTGGCAGGCGCTCTATGACGAAGTGAGCGCCATGCGGAAGGCTTGCGGCGACGCCCATATCAAGACCATCCTCGGCACCGGCGAACTGGCGACGCAGACCAATGTCGCGAAAGCCTCGCTGGTCTGCATGCTCGCCGGCGCCGATTTCATCAAGACCTCGACGGGCAAGGAGAAGGTCAACGCCAATCTCCAGACCTCGCTGTCGATGGTCCGCATGATCCGCTGGTTCCATGAAGAGACGGGCATCGAGATCGGCTACAAGCCGGCAGGCGGCATTGCGACGGCTAAAACGGCGCTCGACTACATGGCGCTGATGAAGGAAGAGCTCGGTACCCACTGGCTGGAGCCGCATCTGTTCCGCTTCGGCGCGTCGAGCCTGCTGACCGACATCGAACGCCAGCTCGAACATTCGCTGACCGGCCACTATGCGGCCGACTACCGGATGCCGATGGTCTGATTTTCTGCCCCTGGCTTTGCCAACGGGGATGACGCGGCGGCGGCCGCGGGAGGAACGACATGAACAAGATCGCCGAAATCTTCGAAAGCCTCGATTATGGTCCGGCGCCCGAGAGTGCCGAGCCGGCGCTGGCTTGGCTGGCGGGCAAAGGCGGCAAGTTCGGGCATTTCATCAATGGCAAGTGGACCAAGCCGGGGAAGACCTTTGCGTCCGACAATCCGGCGAGCGGCAAGAAGCTGGCTGACATCACCGATGGCACGAGCGCCGATGTCGACAAGGCGGTGAAGGCAGCGCGGGCGGCGTTCCCGGCGTGGAGCGCGCTCTCGGGCTATGAGCGCGGCAAATATCTCTATGCCATTGCGCGGCTGGTGCAGAAGCATTCGCGCCTGTTCGCGGTGCTCGAGAGCATGGACAATGGCAAGCCCATCCGCGAGAGCCGCGACATCGATATTCCGCTCGTCGCCCGGCATTTCTACCATCATGCCGGCTGGGCCCAGCATCTCGACCGCGAATTTCCCGGCATGACGCCTTATGGCGTGTGCGGGCAGATCATTCCGTGGAATTTTCCGCTGCTGATGCTGGCCTGGAAGATCGCCCCGGCGCTGGCCGCGGGCAATACCGTTGTGCTGAAGCCGGCCGAGTTTACCTCGCTGACGGCGCTGCTGTTTGCCGAGATCGTCGAGAAGGCAAAGCTGCCGCCGGGTGTGGTCAATATCATCACCGGGCAGGGCGACACCGGCGCCGCGATCGTCAACCATCCCGATGTGGACAAGATCGCTTTCACCGGCTCCACAGAAGTCGGCAAGATCATCCGCGCCGCGACGGCGGGCAGCGGCAAGGGCCTGAGCCTCGAGCTCGGTGGCAAGTCGCCCTACATCGTGTTTGACGATGCCGATCTCGACAGCGCCATCGAGGGGCTGGTGGACGCCATCTGGTTCAACCAGGGGCAGGTCTGCTGCGCCGGCTCGCGCCTCCTGGTGCAGGAATCGGTAGAAGAGCGTTTTATCGCCAAGCTGAAGAAGCGCATGGCGACGTTGCGTGTCGGCGATCCGCTGGACAAGGCGGTCGATATCGGCGCGCTGGTCGCGCCGGTGCAGGTCGAGCGGGTGCGCGATCTGGTCAAGAAGGGCGTCGCCGAGGGCGGGCAGCTCTATGAGCCGGATATGGATCTGCCCAAGGGCGGCTGCTTCCTGAAGCCGGCGCTGATCACCGGCGTGTCGCCCGCCAATTCGGTGGTGGCCGAGGAAATCTTCGGACCGGTGCTGGTGGCGATGAGCTTCCGCACGCCGGAGGAGGCGGTGGCGCTGGCCAACAACACGAAATACGGCCTCGCGGCGACGATCTGGAGCGAGAACATCAATCTTGCGCTCGATATTGCGCCCAAGATCAAGGCCGGCGTCGTGTGGATCAACGGCACCAACAATTTCGACGCGGCCGTCGGCTTCGGCGGCTACAAGGAAAGTGGCTTCGGCCGCGAAGGCGGCAAGGAAGGCATGGCCGCCTACCTCAAGCCGAAATGGGAAAAAGAGCTGAAGCCGTTCGCGGCTCCTTCGAGGCCGCCTGCGGCGGCGCCTCAGGATGAGGTCGGCGGCATCGACCAGACCGCCAAGATGTATATCGGTGGCAAGCAGGCGCGGCCCGACAGCGGCTATTCGCGCGCCGTGCTGTCGCCAGCGGGCGAGATCGTCGGCGAAGTCGGCGACGGCAATCGCAAGGATATCCGCAACGCCGTGGAAGCGGCGCGCGGCGCGCTGGGTTGGGGCTCGACGACCGCCCACAACCGGGCGCAGATCCTCTACTTCCTTGCCGAAAATCTGGAATATCGTTCCGACGAATTCGCGAAGCGCCTCAGGGCACAGACCGGCGAGTCGATCGCCTCGGCACAGAAGGAAGTCGCGGCCGCCGTCGAGCGGCTGTTCGCCTTTGCCGGCTGGGCCGACAAATATGATGGCGCGGTGCACAATCCGCCGAGCCGCACGGTGGCCATTGCGATGGTCGAGCCGATCGGCGTGATGGGCATCGTCGCGCCGCCGAGCCGGCCGCTGCTGGGCTCGATTGCGCTGCTCGCCCCGGCGCTGGCGATGGGCAATCCGGTGGTACTGGTGCCATCCGAGCGCTCGCCGCTGTCGGTGACCGACCTCTACCAGGTGATCGAAACCTCGGACGTGCCGTCGGGTGTGATCAACATCGTCACCGGGCCGTCTGCCGTGCTGGCGAAGACGCTGGCCGAGCATGATGGCGTCGATGCGCTGTGGTTCGCCGGCGATGCGGCGACCTCGCAGATGGTCGAGAAAGCCTCGACCGGCAATCTCAAGCAGACCTGGACGTCGCGCGGGCTCTATTACGACCTCAGCGACAAGGCGAAGTTCGAGGGCGACTATTTCCTCAAGCGCGCCACGCAGGTCAAGAACGTCTGGGTGCCCTATGGCGCCTGAGGCGGCAAAGATCGAGATCGAGAATGTCGGCCAGCCCGGCAAGCTCTATCGCGTCGATGCCGCCAAGTTCGAGGCGATGCGCAAGGCCGTGCTCAAGGTGTTGCCTACCGCCGCGCCGGGGATGAGCGTCGAGGACACGATTGCGGCGGTGAAGCCGCATCTGCCGGCCGATCTGTTCCCGGGCGGCGAGAAGGCCGGCTGGTGGGTGAAGGCGGTGCAGCTCGACCTCGAAGCGAAGAGGACGATCGCGCGAACCCCTTCGCCGGTGCGGCTCTATCGCGTGACCTGAAGGCGGCACGAACGGCGCCGCTGCAGGATCAACCGCAGCACCTGGATGACATTGAGTCCGAGGAAGAACAGATTCCATAGGACGACGTTCCAGAGCGGCTCAGGCTGGTTGGCGAAATAGAGCGCCAGCCACAGCGCCGCGACACTGGTCATCAGACTGAGGCGCAGCATATCGGTGGTAAAATAGGTCGCGACATAGAGTAAGTTCGCGCCATTGATCAGCAGATCCATCTTGGCCCTCATGGGAGGCGACGCCCGGACCAGCCGGGCGTCCCGTAATCATTCACCGCCGAATTCGGCCTTGAAGGTCTCGAAATCGATCTGCATGCCGTTGAGCACCGTCGACCAGTGACGGACATAGGCGGCCTGCGCGACAGCCTCGGAAATCTCGGCCTCCGTGGCGCCCTGCTGGCGGGCGAACTTGGTCTCGAGCCAGATGCAATAGGTGCAAGGAATCTGCGCCGCGACGGCGAGGTTGATGAGCGACTTGACCTTGGGCTCGAGCGAATTGTCGGGCGAGGTGAGGAGACTCTTGGTCATCTCCCAGGCGCCGGCGATGGACTGCGTCGGGTAGGCCTTGAAGTGCGACGGCACGACGCCGAGCGTCGCTTCGATATCGGCATAGGTCGCCGCGGCGGGGTTGTCCTGGGCGAGCGCGGCGCCGGAGACGGCGAGGCTGGCGACGAGGAATAGAGTGGCAATCAGATTGCGGGTCATTGGGTAGTTCCTTCGGGGTTGGTCGCGGCACATGCCGCTGATGGCGGCTCTCTAGGCGGCGCCCGGGGAAGCTGGTAGGCTGGTTTCCGACGAAAACGGTTCAAATCGGACATGAACGCCACAGCCACCCCACCGCACAAGCCGCTGCTCGTGACCGTTCTGGCGACGCCGCAGACCGGCACGGCCGGCACGTTCATCATCATGGATCTGCTGGCCGCAGTGGGTCTGCTGTGGGAGACGCTGCATGGCGAGGCGCCGCAACTGCCGCGCTTCCAGCCCAGGCTCGTGACCGTGGACGGCAAGCCCTATCGCGACTTCCACGGCGTGCTGATCGAGCCGCATGGCAGCGTCGCGGACTTTCCCTCGCCCGATATCGTGATGGTGCCGGAGCTGGCGATCGGGCCGTTCGAGGCGGTGATGGACATGGCGCCGCTGGGCGAGTGGATCCGTGGCGCCTATCAGCGCGGCGCCATGGTTGCCTCGCTCTGTTCGGGCTCGATGCTGCTCAGCGAGACGGGGCTACTCGATGGCGAGGAGGCGACGTCCCATTGGGGCTATTGCGATGTGATCCAGGCGCGGCATCCGAGCATCAAGATGCGCAGGGATCGCGTGCTGGTGCTGGCGGGTGACGGCCACCGGCTGATCACCGCGGGCGGCTTCTCGTCATGGCACGACCTGCTGCTCTATCTGGTCGGACGCGTGGCGGGGCAGGAGGAGGCGCGGCGGCTGGCCAAGCTCTTCCTGCTCGACTGGCACACCGAGGGGCAATTGCCCTTCGCGGCGCTGACCGTCGGCCGGCGGCACGACGATCCGCTGGTGACGGCAGCGCAGATATGGGCCGCCGACAATTATGCGAACGTCAATCCAGTGGCGGCGATGGCGGCAGAGAGCGGGCTGACCGAGCGCAGCTTCCTGCGCCGCTTCCGCCGCGCTACGGGACAGTCACCACTCGACTATGTCCAGACGCTGCGTATCGAGGAGGCCAAGCAATTGCTCGAGACCACCAGCATGCCCTTTGACGATGTGGCGGCCGAGGTGGGCTACAACGAGCCCTCGGCGTTCCGGCATCTGTTCCGGCGGCTCGTCGGCATCACGCCCTCAGTCTATCGCCGCCGCCATCAGCGAACCGCGTAAGGACCTGCCGCTCCGGACGAGGGAGGAGAATCGTCCGGAGCGACCATGGTCAGGCGACGGCGGGAGCCGTTGCCTGGGGCTTGTTGCGGTCTTCCTGCTGCGGCAGGAACAGCGCTTCAAGCAGGGCGAGCAGCACGATGCCGATGACGACCCCGCCCGAGGTCATCACGACGCGCTGCAGCACCACTTCCATTGCGTCGCGCGCGGCACTCCCCTGGGTAGCGGAGAGCACCATCACGATCGCGGTTGAGCAGATGTACTGGTAGTAGAGGGGCCGCTTGGTCCCCGTGGTCATCTTGTCGATCAGGAAATAGGTCACGATCGTGCACAGCAGGATCAGGACCGGCATCTCCGGCAGGACGTGATAGATAAAGAGCACCGCGACCGAGAGCAGGCCGCCGATGATGGTGCCACCGCCCCGGTCGATGACCTGATGCATGCGGGGGCCGACGCCGGGCTCGGCGCAGATGAAGAGCAGCATGATCGGCACGATCATCAGATTCATGTCGCCGCTCGCCATGACCAGCAGCATCACCGGCACATAGACCGCGACGCGGATGAAGAGCGCCGTGAGCGGCCTGTCGGTGACGAGCGGGTTCAGCACCTCGACATGCACGCGGTCGGTCTTGGGGCCGAAGAAGGTGAACAGCACCACCACCGCGATGCCGAGCGCCACGCCGCCCCACACCATCGAGTCCCGCATGACCGCGAGGGCGTAGTCGGAATAGAGCGCCATCATCATCATCATAAGCGGGAAGACGGTGAGCATCATGCCGCCGCGCGAGCCGCGGAACAGCATGAGCGCAAGGCCGCCAATGGCGAGCAGCACGTTGATCAGGATCATCACCAGCGGCTCGTTCACCGTCACGGCGGCGAGCCAGCTGAAGACGATGGCGATGATGGGCAGGATGATCGGCGTGGCGAAGACGCGCGGCGAGATGGCGCCACGATGGTTCGACATGATCGACATGCCCATCACCGCCGGCAGCATGGGCATCGTGATGCCCAGCGGCTCGGCGAGGAGGAGGCAGATGGCGACCGTCAGCGCGGTGCGCAGCGCGAGATAGGGATCGTCATTGGGATCGACGCGCGGGAGCTCTTCCATGGCGGCCCGGCCTCAGTTGAAGCCGGAGGTGAAGCCACCGAAGCTCAGCAGGGCACGGGCGATGGCCGGGATGATGCCATCCTCGGGAATGACCATGACGCCAGCTTCCGAACCCAGCCGCGCATTGGCGGGCAGTTCGCTCGGATCGTTCAGCGTGACCCGCACCGGGATCTTGCGGGCCGGCGGGAACCAGCGCGTGTCGGTGGTCGGCTGGGCAAGGCCGTTGGCGCTGGTGCGGCCCGCATTGATGCCCCAGGCGATGCTGTCGATGGTCGCCTCGAACTGCTTGCCCGGCGCGGCTTCGAAGGTGACGAGGGCGCGGTCGCCCGGCTCGACATTGATCAGCTGGTTCTCGCGGAAATCGGCCATGATCATCTGCGTCGAGGGACGGATGAAGGTGAGGGCGCCAGTGCCGGCGCCGACATACTGGCCCTCGGTCAAGGCGACATTGGTGACATAGCCATCTGCCGGGGCGACGACTGTCGTGCTGGCGAGCGCGAACTCTGCCTTCTCGAGGCTGGCGCGGGCACTGCGGATATTGGGGTTGTTCGCGTCGATGCCGCCCATCGAGGTTTCGACACGCTCGAGTTCGGCCGTGGCGGCAGCGAGATTGAGTTCGGCATTGGCCCTGGCGGTCTCGGCCTGGGTGAGCCGGACGGCCGAGACGACGCCCTTGGCCTCAAGCGAGCGGGCGCGCTCATAGTCGCCGATGGCGGTAGTCAGAGCGAGTTGCGCCTGCTCGACCTTGGCCTGCGTGGCCGGCAGCGCGGCGGCGCCCGAATTGACGCTGTTGAGCACCGTGTCGAGCTGCGCGCGGGCAAGTTCGACATCCATGCGGTAGGTGGTGTCATCGATGCGGAACAGCATTTCGCCGGCCGTCACCTCGGCATTGTCCTTGATGGCGACTTCGGCCACCGGGCCGGGGACGCGCGCCGAAATCTGCGTGACCTCGGCGACGATCGAGCCGGCGCCGGCATAGGGCGCGTAACGGTCGGACAGCGGGTACCAGGCGATGAAGGCGCCGAGCAGCAGCACGAGGAACAGGGCGAAGATGCCCGCCTTCTTGCGGCTGCGAGCCGGCTTTGCCTCGCCGTCGATGACCGGGCCATCCTGCGTCGCGAGCGCGCCGGGCTGGGGCGCCGCCGCGGGCGCAACTTCACTGGACTGCGGTGTGGCGGGGGCGTCAGCCTTGGCCTCGGGCGCCGCGTCTGCAGGGGTCGTTTCGGCCGCCGGGGCATTGTCATTGCGCGGCGCCACGGCAGCTTCCACCGCCTTGGCGCGTTCTTCGTCTACTCTTGCGCTGGCCTGTGCCATATCTTCCTCCGCAGGGATGAGAGCCTCATATAGAGGAGATAGCTTTACAGCAAAGTAACTTTGCTGCATAGCGACAATGCACTGGAGGAGTATGTCGATAGAGTCGCAGGCCCCCCTTGAGGAACTGATCCGCGAACTGGCGTCCGAAATGGCGCAAGTGCAGCGGGCGCTCGCCGAGCAGGCGGGCCTCAACAGTACTGATCTGATGGCGCTCTATTTCATCCGGCGCGGCGGCGAGGTGACGCCCAAGGTGCTGGCGGAGCATCTGGGGCTGACCACCGGCGCCACGGCCATCATGCTCAACCGCCTCGAGGCGCGCCGGCTGATCGCCCGCTCGCCGCATCCGACGGACCGCCGCGGCGTGTTGCTGTCGCTGGGCGCCGACGCCAACAAGGCGGGGTTCGAGAGCCTGCGCGACAAGATGCAGGGGCTTAACTCATCGGTGTTCGATAGCCTCAACGAGGAGGAGCGGACCATCGTCCGGCGCTTCATGAGCGACCTCGTCCGCAATACACATGAGGCGCTGCTGCGCATCCGCGCGGACCGCACCGCGCCCATCAAAGAACCCGCGAACTAGCGCGGCGTTTTCCCGTGCAAAGAACTGGCATAAGGTCGGCACATGACGCTACTTCCGCAAGAATTCATCGCCCACAAACGCGACGGCCTCGTCCTCGCCGCTGAGGACATCATCGATTTCGTCAACGGCTTCACGCGCGGCGACATTTCGCATGCGCAGGTCGCGGCCTTCGCCATGGCCGTCTATTTCAAGGACATGAACTATGAGGAGCGCGTGTCGCTGACCGAGGCGATGCGCGATTCTGGAACGGTGCTCGACTGGTCCGACCTTGATGGGCCGGTGGTCGACAAGCATTCGACCGGCGGCGTCGGCGACAATGTCAGCCTGATGCTGGCGCCGATCCTTGCGGCCTGCGGCGTCTATGTGCCGATGATCTCGGGACGCGGGCTCGGCCATACCGGCGGCACGCTCGACAAGTTCGACTCGATCCCCGGCTACACGACGCAACCGGACAATGCGCTGTTCCGCAAGGTCACCCGAGAGGCCGGCTGCGCCATCATCGGGCAGACCGCCGATCTCGCGCCGGCCGACAAGATTCTCTATTCGATCCGCGACGTGACGGGGACGGTGGAAAACGTCTCGCTGATCACCGCGTCGATCCTGTCGAAGAAGCTCGCGGCGGGGCTCGGCGCGCTGATCCTCGACGTCAAGACCGGCTCGGGCGCCTTCATGCCGACCATGGCGAAATCGCGCGAGCTGGCGCAGAGCCTCGTCAGTGTCGCCAATGGCGCGGGTACGAAGACTGCCGCGCTGATCACCGACATGAACGAGCCGCTGGCAAGCGCCGCCGGCAACGGGCTCGAGATCCGCAACGCCGTGGATTTCCTCACCGGCGCGCATCGTGATCCGCGCCTGCTCGAAGTGACGATCGCGCTCTGCGGCGCGGCCCTGGAGCTCACCGGCTACAGCGGCAATGCGCGGCATGCCGCCCATGCGGCGCTGGCTTCGGGCAAGGCGACCGAGCATTTCTCGAAGATGGTGGCGATGCTGGGCGGGCCGGCCGATTTCGTCGAGAAGATGGACGGCTATCTGGCCGTGGCCCCGATCGTGCGCGACGTGGTGGCCACGGGCAGTGGCGTCGTGACCGCGATCGATACGCGCGGCGTCGGCATGGGCGTCGTGGCGCTGGGCGGCGGCCGCCGCATGCCCACCGACGCGATCGACCATCGCGTCGGTTTCGACCAATTGCTGGGGCTGGGCGCCAAGGTGGAGGCCGGCACGCCGCTGGCGCGTCTTCATGCCCGCGACGAAGCGAGCGCCGCCGACGCAGAGCGGCGACTCATCGCGGCTTATGTTCTGGGGGACAAGGCACCAACCCACCCGCTCGTGCCCGAGCGGATCGATCCGACAGAGGTGAAATAATGCCCCGCGCCATTTTGTGCATTCTCGACAGCTTCGGCATTGGCGGTGCGCCCGACGCAGCCGACTACAGCGATGGCCACGGGCACCCCGACACGGGCGCCGACACGCTGGGCCATATCGCGGCGCAGTACGACCTGAAGCTCCCCAATCTGGATGCGCTGGGGCTGGGCGCAGCGGGGAAGCTCTCCACGGGCCAGCTGGCGCGCGGCCTGACCGATACGCCCCGGGCCGGGCGCTGGGGCGTCGGCCGCGAAGTATCGAAGGGCAAGGATACGCCGTCGGGCCATTGGGAAATCGCTGGCGTGCCCGTGCCCTTCGCCTGGGGCTATTTCCCGCAGACCATCCCGACTTTTCCTGACGACCTGATCGAGGCGCTGATCGTCAATGCCGGGCTGCCCGGCGTGCTGGGCAACAAGCATGCCTCGGGCGTGCCGATTATCCAGGAGTTCGGCGAGGAGTCGATCCGTACGCAAAAGCCGATCGTCTACACCTCGATCGACTCGGTGTTCCAGATCGCCGCGCATGAGGAGCATTTCGGCCTGCAGCGGCTCTATGATGTGTGCGAGGCGGCATTCACGCTGACCAAGCCACTGATGATCGGCCGCGTCATCGCGCGGCCCTTCACCGGCGAGACACGCGATACGTTCAAGCGCACCGGCAATCGCCGCGACTTCGCCATTGCGCCGCCCGAGCCGACATTGCTTGATCGTGCCAAGGACGCCGGGCGCCAGGTGTTCGCCATCGGCAAGATTTCCGACATCTATGCGGGGCACGGCGTGACCCACAAGATCAAGGCGTCGGGCAATATGGTGCTGATGGATCGCACGCTCGAAGCACTCGACATGGCGCGGGACGGCGATTTCATCATGACCAATTTCGTCGATTTCGACCAGGAATACGGCCACCGTCGCGACGTGCCCGGCTATGCGCAGGCGCTGGAGGCGTTCGATGCGCGCCTGCCCGAACTGCTCAGCAAGCTGCGCGACGACGATCTGCTGGTGCTGACCGCCGACCATGGCAACGATCCGACCTGGATTGGTTCGGACCACACGCGCGAGCAGGTGCCGATTCTCTGCTTTTCCCCCAGGCTGACCGCAGGCAGCGTTGGACTCCGCAACACATTTGCGGATATTGGCGAGAGCATCGCCCATTGGCTCGGCCTCGCGCCGGGACGGCATGGGAAAACCTTCCTCTAGCGTTCCACGGGGTCCTCAATGGCCAAGGTTACCGTCATCGATCACCCGATGATCCAGCACAAGCTGACGATCATGCGCGACAAGGAAACCTCGATCGCCGGCTTCCGGCGGCTGCTGCGCGAGATCGCGCATCTGATGTGCTACGAGGTGACGCGCGATCTCGAACTGGAAATGATCCCGATCGAGACGCCGATGGCCAAGATCGACTCGCCGGCCATCAAGGGCAAGAAGCTGGTGTTCGCCTCGATCCTGCGCGCCGGTAACGGCCTGCTCGACGGCATGCTCGACCTGGTGCCGGCGGCGCGCGTCGCCCATATCGGCATCTATCGCGACCATGAGACGCTGGAGCCGGTGGAGTATTACTTCAAGGCGCCGAGCGAGCTCGACAACCGCCTGATCATCGTCGTCGACCCGATGCTGGCGACGGCCAACTCGTCCATTGCGGCCGTCGACAAGCTGAAGGAACGCGGCGCCAACAATATCCGCTTCCTCTGCCTGCTCGCCGCGCCCGAGGGCATCGAGAAGTTCACCCACGCCCATCCGGACGTGCCGGTGTTCACCGCCGCTATCGACAGCCATCTCAACGAGAAGGGCTATATCGTCCCCGGCCTCGGCGATGCCGGCGACCGCATGTACGGCACGAAGTAGGCCGCGCCGCGGCCTATTTCGCCTTGAGCGGCAGGCCCAGCGCGATCAGCTCCTTGCGCAGCGTCTTGGCGTCCGTGAAGTGGATCGCCTGCATGCCGAACTTGCGGGCAGCGACGACGTTGGGCTCGCTGTCGTCGATGAAGACGCAGGATTCAGGCGCGAGCGAATAGCGGTCGCAGAACACGCGGTAGAGCCGCGGATCGGGCTTCACGAGATTCTCGAGGCCGCTGACCACGACGCCATCGAACTTTTCGAGGAACGGCCAATGGCCGAGCCGGCTTACCCATTTCTCCCAGGAGAAATTGGTGATGGCGAAGGTCGGGACCTCCGCTTCGATCAGTTCGTCATGGATCTTGATCGTGCCGTCGATGAAGGGCCCGACAGTTTCCGTCCAGCGGTGGTCGAAGGCCTGGATCTCGCGCCAGTATTTCGGAAAGCGCGTGGTAAGCCGCGCGACGCCCTCGGCGAAGATGTCGCCGGCGTCGAATTCGAGGTTCCAGTCCTTGGTGCAGATGTTGTCGTAGAACCACTGCGCTTCTTCCTCGCTGGGGAAGAGCTTGCGGAACAGCAGCATCGGGTTCCATTCGACGAATACGCCGCCGAGATCGAAGACGGGGATCGGCGGGACGTCGGACATGGCTCACCTCGCTTGGGTGAGGAGGCTATGCCACGCCGCTAGGCCGCCGTGCAAGCCGTTGCGGCGAGCGTCGTGTCCTGCAGATTGATCGGCACGGCGCTGCCATAGCGCGGCATGAGGTAATTGGTGTGCGCCAGATTGAGCGCCGTGGTGAACACCTGGGCCAGCATGGGGCGGTAGGAATAGGACGCCTCGGACACGATGATGCAGCCCTTCTGCGCCATCTGGTTCATCATGAAGCTGCTGGGAAAATTGGGGATCGAGGTGCCGACGCCGCGCGGCGTGCCGGTGGCATTGGCGCGGCTCCACAGCACCTGCGTATCGCCATTGGCCTTAACCTTGACCAGCGAGATGACGATCCTGAGATTGGTCGTCGAATAGGGCATCATGATCAGCGAGGACGCCGCGAGATAGTCGGTCAGTTCCGCCGTCGGCAGCTTGCAGCCGACTGCCTTGCAGGTGTCCTCGTCGGCATCCCACTGCGACACGAGGTCGCCGACGGTCGCCGACACCGAGTTGACGCGCTTGTCGGCGGTGAACAGCGCGGCCGCTTCGATGGAGCCGAGATACATCGTGAGGAGGAACGGCGTGATCAGCGCGAACTCGACCGCCGCCACCGCGCGTTCTTCGCGGCGGAATTTCTGCAGCAGTAGAATGAGACTCCGGATCATGTCGGCTCCGCCGTCTGGAACGGTTCGTTGCGGAAGACGCGGGTCGATCCCAGCAGACGCGTGCCGTCGGCAGCATTGGCGAGATTGAAATAGGGCAGCTTGACCAGCAGCGGCCAGCGATAATACGCGAAGACTTGGATCACCTCGCGGCCTTCGCCGGCCGCATAGGCCTGCTCGACGGCCCAGTCGCAGGTCTCTTCGTCTTCATCGCACACCAGCGGCACCGGCGAGGTCGCGGCCGCGAAATTGGGGATCTTGGCGACGCGCAGGAAGATCAGGTCGCAGTTCACGAGGTTGAAGGTGTAGCTGCACACGAGTTCGCGGAAGTCGTCGATGTCGTAGCCGGCGGCCTGGGCCTGGCCGGTCTTGAGCATGCGCGACGCATCTTCCACGGCGCTGTCGAGCACCTGGCCCGCAAAGAACACCATGGCCGTTTCGATCATCGCAAAGATGATGGTGAAGAAGGGCAGGCCCAAAATCGCGAATTCGATGGCTGTGACGCCGCGATCATCACGCGAGAACTTGCGCCCGCGCGCAATTGCAGGGGCAAACAACCGCCGGATCAGGGTAGGTTTACGCGCCATGGCACAACCGCACACACTCTATACAGCGCGCGAGATTAGCCGCCGCTTCGCTAATTGAGGGTTAGAGGAGACGCGTAGAATGCAGCGAATGTGCCGTTGGTTAACGGTTCGCTAATGGCCTACTGGGCGCCGCCGCCCGCCGCCGTGCTGATCGTCTGCGACGATTCAAAGGTGCTTGCCGTGAAGCTGTTCTCGTCGCCCATCATGATGGTGGGCTGGCAAACCGGGGAGCACGCGAAAGTGGTCCGCGCGGTGCCCATATAGACAGTGACCAGATCGCTCTGCGCCTGAACGACCGTGACCATCGTGTCGGCGACGGGGTTGCCCATGCTGTCGAGTACGATGAGGTTGGTCTGCCCGTAACTCTTGCCGGTCAGGACCAGCGTCTGCGGATCCTGGATGGTGACGTCGGCGACGCCGGGGTTGCCGATGATGACGGTGGCGGCCGGCGCGCTGATCCTGAGGATGCGCGCCATATTGATCTTGACCGAGATGGGATCGTTGGCCTCCGCGTGAGCGGCTGCGGGCACGGCGATCCATGTCGCCACGGCTAGAGCAAGGATGCTACGCAGAACGGTCATGGCGAAACCCGGAACTTGATACGCTTGAGGTGCAGTGTCGCCCCGAATGGTGAATTTTTGACAAACGGCGGCGCCGATTTCTGCATTTTGCAACGCTGTTCTTGCGTCAGCGCGGTTTCCCGGGCGAGTTGAATACAATTTTACTTAGGCCGGCAAGACACTGGCAAGCATGCCCGCAATCCCAGTGATTGCAGGGCTTCGAGACGGTCCGATTAACGCAATTTCAACTCGGCACGACTAGCGTCAGCCTCGAATTCGATGCGCGACGCACCGGATGATGCAGTAAAAACAAATGACGTGTGCAAGGAGCCTGAAATGAACACTATCGCTCGTTTCGCTAACGACGAGTCCGGTGCCACCGCGATTGAGTATGGCCTGATTGCCGCGCTCATCGCCGTCGGTATCATCGCTGCCGCCACCACGCTCGGTGGTTCGCTCTCCAGCCTCTTCGGCCGCGTGAGCACCCGCCTGGATGGCGCCACGGGCACTGCCCCGACCACCTGATACCGGATATTTTCCCGCATCAGTCCGAGTTCGAAGGGGGCCCTGTGCCCCCTTCTGCTTTTGCGCTTTGTTAACCACGGCTGCCCACACTAGCAGGGGGCTAAAGCGCGAGAGTCGCTCCGGCCACATGCCGGGGCTCACATGCTTTCCACTGTCGCGCTGTTCATCTTCCCCGTGTTGATGGCCTACGCCGCCTCGTCGGACCTGCTGACGATGCGCATTGCCAACTGGCTCGTGCTGACGGTGGCCGGCACCTACTTTGTCCTCGCCTTCTTCGCCCAGCTGCCGCTCGAGGAGATCGGCCTTAGCGTCGCCGCAGCTGCCGTGGTGTTGGCGGTGGCCTTTGCCTTCTTTGCCTTTGGCTGGATCGGCGGCGGGGACGCCAAGCTGGTGGCGGCGACGGCGCTCTGGGTCGGCTTCGGGTTGATGCTGCAGTTCCTCGTCTATGCGGCGCTGCTGGGCGGCGCGCTGACGATGATCATCCTGTCCTTCCGCAACTACAGCCTGCCGCCATTCTTGATGGGCCATAAATGGCTTGATCGCCTGCACGACAAGAAAAAGGGCGTTCCCTATGGCATTGCGCTCGCTGCGGCGGGCATTCTTGTCTATCCGGAAACTTCGATATTCCGGGTCTTTACTGCTGTCTGATCGCAGAATGCAGTGGAACAAGGTTCGATTAACCTAAAGCGCAAAGCATCGGTTAACCAAACTTTGACCGTTACCCGTCATGATCCACGATCAGTATCCGGACGCATGCCGTTTCGAGTTGAGTGGAGTCTGCCATGAGGATGTCGCGAATCCTGTTGTTGCTGGTGGCGTTGCTGGCCGGCGGCTTGGCAGCCTTTCTTGCCACCCGCGGCGGCGGCGAGCCGGGCCTTATCCCCTCTGACCCGCAGGTCATCGAGGAGGCCCGCACGCAGGTGTTGGTCGCTACCACCTCGATCGGCGTTGGCCAGCGGCTCTCGACCAAGAATATGGCCTGGCGCGACTGGCCAGCGAACGCCGTGCAGGATGGTTATGTCGAGATCAGCGCGCTGCCTGAGGCGCTCACCGACATGCAGGGCACGGTCGCCCGCTTCGAAATCTTCGCCGGTGATCCGATCCGCACGCAGCGGCTGATCAAGACCGAGCAGGGTTATCTGTCGGCGGTGCTCGACAAGGGTATGCGCGGCGTCTCGATTGAAGTGAACGCGGCGGCGGCTTCGGGTGGCTTCATTGTCCCCAATGACCATGTCGACGTCATCCTGACCCGCCGGTCGGAAGCTTCCGGCACGTCAACGGTCGAGACCATTCTCGCCAATGTCCGTGTGCTGGCGATCGGTACCCGGCTCGGCGAAACCGGTACCACCGGCGCCCCGGCCGAGCCCGAGAATCCGCGGGCAGAAATCTTTGCCGACCGCGCCATTGCCACGATCGAGCTCGACCCCATCCAGGCCGAGACCATCGTCAATGCGTCGCAATTGGGCAGCCTGTCGCTGTCGCTGCGCTCGATCGTCGACTTCGCGAGGAGCCCGGACGACGGCATGGCCCTGAAGCGCAACGCCCCGATCAAGGTCATCCGCTACGGCCAGGAGGCCAATGTGATGGCCGGCACGACTGCCAGTGCCCCCACGATCGATCCTGCTTCCTATGCTCCCCCTGTAACCGCGCCGGTCACCGATGTGCCGGCCCCGCTGCTGGACTGATGACGATGCGCGAGGACAAGATGGACAATCGCCCCAAGATGCGCCGCCCCCAGGCCGGGAGATGGCGCGCCGCGCTGCTCGCGGTCGCGGCGACGCTGCTCCTCGGCGGTCCCGCCGCCGCGGCCCAGGCCGGTTATTTGCGCATTCCGCACAAGGCGCTCGGCGCCATGCAGAGCCTGTCGCTCGAGGTGAACAAATCCATCCTCGTCGACTTGCCGACCAATGTCGGTGAAGTGATCGCCAGCCAGCCGGCGGTCGCCACGGTCGTCATGCGGTCCAAGACCCGTGCCATCGTGCAGGGCGTCTCGGGCGGCGACACCAACATCTTCTTCCTCGATGCGGCGGGCAACAGCATCGCCGTGCTCGATCTCAAAATCTACCAGCCGCGCTCCGACGTCGGCAACGCGCTCGAAGCCGCGATTGCCCGCAACATTCCGGGCTCGCAGATCCGCGTGGAATCGGCGCTGCTCGCCGACGACAACAACCGCGTGGTGCTGACCGGCACCGCCCTGTCGCAGGACGATCTCAACAAGGCGACGCAGATGGCAATTCAGTTCGCCGGAAAGCCCGAGAACGTCGCCAACATCGCGACGGTGAACGGCAACCAGCAGGTCATGCTGCAGGTGGTGATTGCCGAGGTGAACCGCAGCGTCGTCAAGCAGTTCGGCCTCGATCTCAACGTCTCGTCGGGCGGCGTGATCACCGGCCTCGTCAACAATCCGTCCGATGTCCTCGGTGGCGCGTCGGGCATTTCGACCGGCCAGGGCACCATCACCGCCGGCGGCACGATCGGCTCCACCACGATTTCGGCGACGCTGAAGGCGCTGGCGCAGCAAAATGCGCTGCGGACGCTGGCCGAACCGAACCTGACCGCGATCTCCGGCAATGAGGCTGCGTTCCTGGTGGGCGGACAGCGGGCGATCATTACCCGCGACGAGAACGGCAACCCGATCACCACCTATAAGGACTACGGCGTCCGCCTGACCTTCACGCCGACCGTGAAGTCGAACGGCCGCATTGGTCTCGCGGTGAACACGGAAGTGTCGAGCCCGGTCGGCACCACCGACTTCAATACGCGCAGCGCCAAGACCACGGTCGAAATCCCGGCCGGCGCGACGCTGGCGATCGGCGGCCTGTTGCAGAACGAAATCCGCCAGCAGATCTCGCAGATGCCTGGGCTCGGCGACATTCCGATCTTCGGCGCGCTGTTCCGCTCGCGCGACTTTATCAAGAGCCAGACCGAACTGATGGTGCTGGTGACGCCGGTGATGGCGCAGTACGGCACGCCCGAACTGCCCACTGACCGGATGGCGATGTCTGGCGACGCCGAGGCGATTTTCCTCGGCCGCATGGAAGCATTGTATGGCGTCGGCAGCGACGGCATGCGGGGGACGTACAACGGGTCTGTCGGATTTGTCCTCGACTGATGACCGGACGGTAACCGTTGTGAATGGAGAGTTAGGCCCATGAGTTTTCTGACCCCGAACAAGGACGCCAAGGCCGTGGAAGAACCGGCTGGCGAGGTCGCGACGGGCGCACGCCTGTTGCCGCGCATCACCATCCAGGCGTTCTGCGAGCATACGCAGACCGCCGAGCTGGTGGAGTCGGCGGTGCATGACCGGCGCATGTCGAAGGTCGCGCTCACCACCCATAATGGCGGGCTAGAGGGCGCGGTCGAAAGCTACAAGTCGAACCCGACGCCCAATCTGATCATCGTCGAAACGACGCTGCCGACCGAGGAAATCCCGGCCTCGCTCGATCGCCTCGCCGAAGTCTGCGATGCCTCGACCCGCCTGATCGTGCTGGGCCACGTCAATGACGTGCTGCTCTATCGCGAACTGATCCGCTCGGGCGTGTCGGAATATCTGGTGCTGCCGACCAGCGCCCAGTCGATCGTCAATGCGATCTCGGAACTGTTCGCCGCCGAAGGCGCCGCGCCGATCGGGCGCACGATCGCCTTTGTCGGCGCCAAGGGCGGCGCCGGTTCGTCCACCGTCGCGCACAATGTCGGCTGGGCGATCAGCCAGCATCTTCGCCAGGACGTGCTGATCCTCGACATGGATCTCGCCTTCGGCACCGCCGGCCTCAACTTCAACCAGGATCCGCCGCACGGCATCGCCGACGCTATCGGAGCGCCCGGCAAGGTGGACCCCACCATGCTCGACCGCCTGATGAGCAAGGCGGCCAACCACATCAACCTGCTGACCGCGCCGGCCATGCTCGACAAGACGTTCGACTTCGGCGAGCGCGATTTCGAGCAGGTGACCGAGCTGGCGCAGAAGACCACCCCGGTGGTGGTGCTCGACCTGCCGCACACCTGGACCGCCTGGGTCCGCCATACGCTTGCGACGGTGGACGAGATCGTCATCGTCGCCGAGCCGGATCTGGCCAATCTGCGCAATGCCAAGAACCTCGCCGACACGGTGAAGGCGCTGCGCCCGACCGAGTCGGAGCCGCTGCTGGTGGTCAACAAGCTCGGCGTACCCAAGCGCCCCGAGATTGCGCCGCAGGAATTTGCCAACTCGATCGAATGCCGGTTGCTCGGCCAGATCCCGTTCGACGCGGCGACCTTCGGCACCGCCGCCAACAACGGCCAGATGCTGGCCGAAGTGGCGGGCAACAATCGCATCAACGACATCTTCCGATCCGTCGGCATGCACGTGACGGGGCGTTCGGCTCCCGAAGTGACAAGCAAGGGAAGCAGCATCATCCAGTCGCTGCTCAAGCGTAAGAAGGCCTCGTAATGTTCGGCAAGCGGCAGACTTTCGGGGGCAACACACCAGGCGCCGGCGAAGCGCCGCGGCCACAGGCGTCGCCAACGCCGGCACCGGCCAGCAATGCCGTGGTGCGCACCGAAAGCGTGCCCAAGCCCGTCGTCGACGCCAGCCTCAACAAACTGCGCAGCGACGATATCGTCGACGTGCGCAGCGCCGAGGCGATCGCCCGCGACAAGGAATACTTCCAGACCAAATCGGCGATCTTCAACGCCCTGATCGACTCCATCGATCTGAGCCAGCTCGCCACGATGGACCAGGAAGCGGCGCGCGAGGAAATTCGCGACATCGTCGCAGAAATCATCGCGCTCAAATCGATCGTCATGTCGATTTCCGAGCAGGAAGATCTGCTCGAGGACATCTGCAACGACGTTCTTGGCTACGGACCGCTCGAGCCGCTGCTGGCGCGCGACGACATCGCCGACATCATGGTGAATGGCAGCCAGAAGTGTTACATCGAAGTCGGCGGCAAGGTGAAGCTCACGAATGTGCGCTTCCGCGACGACAGCCACCTGATGAATGTCTGCCAGCGCATCGTGAGCCAGGTCGGTCGCCGCGTCGACGAAAGCTCGCCGATCTGCGACGCGCGTCTGCCTGACGGCTCCCGCGTCAACGTGATCGCCCCGCCGCTCGCGATCGACGGCGCCGCGCTCACCATTCGTAAGTTCAAGAAGGACAAGCTGACCCTCCAGCAGCTGGTCAAGTACAACTCGATCTCGCCCGAGGGCGCCGAGGTGCTGCGCATCCTGGGCCGCGTTCGCGCCAATGTGCTGATCTCCGGCGGTACCGGCTCGGGCAAGACGACGCTGCTCAACTGCCTCACGGCCTTCATCGAGAAGGACGAGCGCGTCATCACCTGCGAAGACTCGGCGGAACTCCAGCTGCAGCAGCCGCATGTGGTGCGCCTCGAAACGCGCCCGCCCAATCTCGAGGGCGAAGGCGAGATCACCATGCGCGATCTGGTCAAGAACTGCCTGCGTATGCGTCCCGAACGCATCATCGTCGGCGAAGTCCGCGGCCCCGAGGCATTCGACCTGTTGCAGGCGATGAACACGGGCCATGACGGCTCGATGGGCACGCTGCACGCCAACAGCCCGCGCGAGGCCCTCAGCCGTCTTGAATCGATGATCACCATGGGCGGCTACTCGCTGCCCAGCCGCACCATCCGCGAAATGATCACCTCATCGATCGACGTCATCGTGCAGGCCGCGCGCCTCCGCGATGGTTCGCGCCGCATCACCCACATCTCCGAAGTGCTGGGCATGGAAGGCGACGTGGTCGTGACGCAGGACGTCTTCCTCTACGACATCCTCGGCGAAGACCAGAACGGCAATCTGATCGGCCGTCACCGCTCGACCGGTATCACCAAGCCGCAATTCACCGAACGCGCCCGCTACTTCAACGAAGAGGCCAATCTGGTCGAAGCGCTGGAGAAATCCAACGTCGAGCAGCGCACGCTGCTCGATAGCTGAGTGAGCTGAATGGAAATCCTCCTCTACGCAGTGCTGGCCATGGTCGGTGTCGGAGCCGCCGGCTTTGCGCTGGTTCCCTCGCTGCTTGGCAATAACAACAGCCGCGCCGACAAGCGCATGAAGGCGCTGCAGGGCGATATCCAGGCCAACCGCCGCGAGGCCGAGACCTCGCGCTCGCGCGACCAGCGCCGCAAGCAGATCCAGGACACGCTGAAGAGCCAGAACGAGGCGCTGGGCAAGGCCAAGCGCAAGGTGCCGCTGCAGGACCAGATCTATCAGGCTGGCATGAAGATCAAGGCGCGCGACTGGATCCGCAACCAGATCATCGTCGGCGTCGTGGTGTTCGTGATCTGCATCGTCCTGCAGGTGCCGGCGCTCGATCTCGCCGGGTTCCCGATACCGCTGTTCTCGGTCGTGTTCGGCATCGCCGCCGGATACCTGTTGCCGAAATTCTATCTCGGCCGCCGCCGCAAGAAGCACGAGCACAATTATCTCGAGGAACTGCCCAACGCGGTGGAAGCCATCGTGCGCGGCGTGAAGTCAGGTCTGCCGCTCAACGATTCGATGCGCCTTGTGGCGAAGGAAGCCAAGGAACCGATCAAGACCGAGTTCCAGCGCGTGCTGGATCAGCAGGTGATGGGCAAATCGACGACTGAGGCTGTGCAGGTGCTGTTCGACCGCATGCCGATCCCCGAGGTCAACTTCTTCGTGGTCGTGATCACGGTGCAGCAGCAGGCGGGCGGCAATCTCAGCGAAGCGCTCGGCAACCTCGCGCGCGTGCTGCGCAACCGCAAGAAGATGAAGCAGAAGATCAAGGCGATGTCGTCCGAAGCCAAGGCCTCCGCCGGTATCATCGGCTCGCTGCCTTTCGTTGTGGGCACGCTCGTGACGCTGACCACACCCAACTACATGGTGCCCATGTTCACCACCACGCTCGGCTTCATCTGGCTGGGCATCGCCGCCATCATGATGACCTTTGGCGTCTGGATCATGGCCAAGATGGTTTCGTTCGACTTCTGAGGCGGTAATGGGCGCGATCGAATCTATGATGACCCGCGAGTTCCTGATCGCTGCCCTGGCAGCGGTCGCGGCAGCCGCCGTGGTCTTTACGCTGGGCATGTCATATCTCGGCCGCAGCGGCACCACCGTCAAGCAGCGTATCAAGCGGGTGGCGCTCGAGCGCGAGAAGATGCGGGCCGAGGAAATGGCCCGGTTGCGCGGCCGCGGCAAGGAACCGGAGCAGGCGCGCTCGATCCGCCGCACCGAGGGCCGCGAATATGTGAAGAATGTCGTCGACCGCTTCTCGCTGCAGAAGGCGTTTGCCGACGAGAATACCGGCGATGCGCTGGCGATGGCCGGGTTCCGCGGCCAGGGGCCGCTCAACGCCTATGTGTTCGCCCGCTTCGTGACGCCCTTCGTCATGTTCGCGCTCGCCTTCATCTATTTGCAGTTCACGATCTTTGCCGACAAGCCGGCCTATCTCAACGCCATCTATGCGGTGTTCCTGGGCATTATCGGTGCCTATCTGCCGACGCTGTGGCTGAAGAACCGCACGACCAAGCGGCAGCTATCTATTCGCCGCTCCTGGCCCGATGCGCTCGACCTCATGCTGCTTTGCGTCGAAGCGGGCATGTCGGTGGAGCACGCGTTCAAGCGCGTGGCCAAGGAGATCGGCATGCAGAGCCCCGAGCTCGCCGAAGAGATCACGCTGACCACCGCCGAGCTGAGCTTCCTCGAGGACCGCACGCGCGCTTATGACAATCTGGGCAAGCGCACCGGACTCGACGGCGTGAAGTCGGTGATGACCGCACTGATCCAGGCCGACCGTTACGGTACCTCGGTCGGTACCTCGCTGCGCGTGATGGCCGAGGAAGGCCGCGAGATGCGCATGATGGAGGCCGAAAAGAAGGCCGCCGCGCTGCCGCCGAAGCTGACGGTGCCGCTGATCGTGTTCTTCCTGCCGGTGCTGTTCATCGTGATCATCGCCCCCGCGATCATCAAGATGATCGAGCAGGGCTCGTTCAACGCCTTCGGCTGAACCAGGTCAGGCGCCGGCAACTTCAGATCATGTCGAAATAGTCAGGGGCGTCAGGTGTCGCCCTTGATCAGGTCCCAGCGATTCTGCTGCGTCAGCAGGGCGCGGATATAGGCCATGTTGGCCTCGACCTGGTCGGGCGGCAGCTCGCGTGCAAAGAGCGCGCGGCACTCGTCGAAGCGGCCCTGGAGGCCGATTACGAGGGCGAGGTTCTGCCGGATCTGGCTGTTGGCGCCGCGCATGCCGACGGCCTTGCGCAGATGCAGCTCCGCCTTCTCGAGCTCATTGGTCATCGCATAGGAGAGGCCGAGATTGGCTTCGAGCGAGGCCTCATTCGGCGCGGTCAACAGCGCCTGCGCATAGACGGCGCGAGCCTCGCCATTGCGACCCTGCTGGTCGAGGATTGCGCCCTTGACCAGAAGCGCGTTCCAATCAGGGGCAGCGGGATTGATCGCGCCGTCGATGACCTTGGTGGCCTGTTCGAACCGGCCGGCGGCGGTGAGGGCCTTGGCGTAGGCGATGCGGATATCGACATCCTTGGGAAGGATCGACATGCCGCGTTCGAGCACGGCGACGGCCTGCTCGGACTGGCCCGCGGCGCGCAACGCGGCGGCGTAATAGATGATGGTGACCTTGTCGCGCGGCTGCTTCTTGTAGCGCTGCGTGAGCTCGACCAGCGTCTGCTGGGATTGCATCCCCGGCTGCCCGGCAAAATCCGGCTGCGCCATGCTCGAACGGTTCGAGGCGCAGGCGCTGAGCACCAGTGCGGCGACACCCGCCAGCAGCAGCACGCGCATGGGTTTGAGGATGGGATGGACGCGCACAAACATCGAAGCACTCACTGTCGTCGTCAGCGTCGAGCAATAATTGATTAACCCTAATGGGCCGTTAAGATGCCGCTCGTTCCGCGACTCACGCCCCTTTCGGTGACCCCATGGCCCTCCCCAAATCCATCCCGCTCATCTTGGTCGAGGAGGGCGCGGTCAAGGCCGCGGGCCTCAGCAAGGCGCAGTCGCAATGGGCCACCGGCATCGGCTTCACCGGCCAGCGCGGCAAGCTCGCGCCGCTGCCGGCCGATGGTGGCGGTCTCGGTGGTTATCTCTTCGGACTGGGCACTGGCGCAGGACGTCCAGCGCTGCTCACCGGCCTTGCCTCGGCCTTCCTCGAGCCCGGCCGCTACCGGCTGGAGGGCGCCATCGGCGACCCGACCTATGCCGCGCTCGGTTTCAACCTCGGTGCCTACAAATTCGACCGCTACAAGCAGATGAAGGCGAGCCCCGAACTGGTGCTACCCGCGGGCGCGGACGCCGGCGAAGTCGCGCGGTTGACCGATGCCGCCTATCTGGCGCGCGATCTGATCAACACGCCCTCCAATGATCTTGGTCCGGTGGCATTCGAGAAGGAAATCCGTGCCTTCGCCACCCGCCACAAGATGAAGGTCAAGGCGATCGTCGGCGATGATTTGCTGAAGCAGAACTTTCCGATGATCCATGCCGTCGGCCGCGCCTCGGCCGAAGCACCGCGACTGATGGATTTGAGCTGGGGCCGCGCCGGCGATCCCAAGATCACGCTGGTCGGCAAGGGCGTCACGTTCGACACGGGCGGCCTCGACATCAAGCCGTCCTCGGGCATGCTGCTGATGAAGAAGGATATGGGCGGCGCGGCCAATGTGCTGGGTCTCGCCCATGCCATCATGGACGCCAAGCTCAAGGTGCGGCTGCGCGTGCTGATCCCCATCGTCGAGAATTCCATTGCCGGCGATGCCTTCCGGCCCGGCGACGTGCTGCCCTCCCGTTCGGGACAGACGGTCGAGATCGGCAATACCGATGCGGAGGGGCGGCTGATTCTCGGCGACGCGCTGACGCTGGGCGATGAAGAGAAGCCCGAGCTGCTGCTCGACATGGCGACACTGACGGGTGCGGCGCGGACGGCACTTGGTCCTGACCTGCCGCCCCTGTTTTCGACCGACGATGCCCTGGCCCGAGCCCTGATAGATGCCGGTCTCGCGAGCGACGATCCGCTATGGCAGATGCCGCTCTGGGCGCCCTACGACACGATGATGAATTCGAAGATCGCCGACATGAACAATGCCGGTGCGACGCCCTTTGCGGGGTCGATCACGGCTGCAATGTTCCTCAAGCGCTTCGTCCGCAACGCCAAGGCGTGGGTCCATCTCGATATCTATGGCTGGGCACCCGAAGCCAAGCCCGGCCGCCCCTTCGGTGGCACTGATCAGGGCATTCGGGCGGTCTATGGCATGCTCAAACAGCGATATAGTTGACAAAGTCAACGATATGATTGCCGATGGCTCCTTCTCAGGGAGCTGGCCATGGCTGAAGACATCACGGCGGAGATCCGCGCGTTCAACCGGTTCTACACCGGCCAGATTGGCCTGCTTGAGGAGCATTTCGCCGAGGGGCCGCTGACGCTGCCCGAGGCGCGGGTGCTCTACGAGATCGATGCGCGCGGCCACACAACCGGCGGCGAGTTGTTCCGCGCCCTGCGCATGGACCGCGGCTACCTCAGCCGCATGTTGCGCAAATTCGCCGACGCCGAACTCATCTCCTACTCGCCCAATCTGGAGGACCGGCGCAGCAACAATCTGGCGCTCACCAATGATGGCGACATCATCGTCGAACGGCTGAACCAGAAGTCGGACGATGCTGTCTCGCAGCTGATCTACAAGCTCGGCGACAGCGAGAGGCGCGAACTGGCGGCGGCGATGGGCGTCGTACGGCGGCTGCTCCGCGACGCGGCGCTGTCGCCGGGGCCGATTGTCATTCGCGGCCACCGGCTCGGCGAACTGGGCTGGCTGATCCACCGCCAGGGGCTGCTCTACAATGAGCAGTTCGGCTGGAACATCGAGTTCGAGGCGCTGATCGCCGGCATCTATTCGCAGTTCCAGCTGGCGCCTGATGCGCCGGCCAAGGATCTGTGGGTGGCCGAGCAGGATGGGCGGATCACCGGGTCGGTCTTCGTGATGCCCTCGGATGGACTGCCCGGTTCGGCCCAGCTGCGCATGCTCTATGTCGAGCCGGCGGCGCGCGGGCAGGGCATCGGCGCGGCGCTGGTGCAGCAGGCCGTGCGCTTTGCCCGCGACAAGGGCTATGAGCGGATGCGGCTATGGACGCACGCCAACCAGGTGTCGGCACGCAGGCTCTACGATGCTGCCGGCTTTGCCATCGTCGAAACGATGATCGAGCACAATTTCGGCAAGGACCTCGACGGCGAGATCTGGGAAATGCGGTTCTAGTCGACCACTGTTTCCGGGATGATCTGATGCGTCTCTTCGGCGACGGCATCGCCGGCAGACGGAGTCGCCTCACCCTTGGGGAAGAGCAGGGGCGCCGCGGCGAAACCGACGATGACGAGGACCACCATGGCCCAGCCGGCGGCAGCCTTGTGCTTTTCGATGAACCGATTGGCGACAGCGCCGAAGAAATAGAACAGGCCGCAGGGCACGAAATAGCGCAGGCCACGGCCGAGGAGGCCGTAGAAGATGAAGGTCCACAGGTCGAGCCCGGCCACACCGCTGGTGATGGTGATGACCTTGTAGGGGATCGGCGACAGTGCCCCGATCAGCACCATCAACGGACCGTTCTCGTTGAACTGCTGGGTCAGCGAGGCGAAGCCATCGCCCGCGCCGTAGAAATCGATGATCGCACGGCCGACCGTGTCGAACAGGAAGTAGCCGATGGCATAGCCGGCGAGGCCGCCGGTGACCGAGGCGATGGTGCAGATCGTGGCGAGGCGCCACGCGCGACGGCGATCGGCGACGATCATCGGCGCCAGCATGATCTCCGGGAAGATCGGGATGATCATTGCTTCGAGGAAGACGATCAGCGCCAGGATGGGCTCGGCAAGCCGGTGCTTGGTGGCTTGTTTCAGCCGGTCGTAAAGCTTGGGCTTGGCCGGGGCTGCGCTGGCGTCGGTCATGGGGCTCGTTTCAGTTGGCACGAAACTCGACGATAACCGCAAGCGCCAGCGACCACCTCATAAATTTTGCGTCAGTAGCCCCGGCTGCGATCCACCACGTTCACCAGGGGCTTGCCCGCCTCGTGGTCGATGAGGATCCGGCTGAAGTACTTCACGCCGGCGTCGATGTTGCTGATCGCGGCGATGTGCGGCGTGAGATAGGCGTTATCGAGGGCCCAGAGCGGGCTGTCTGCCGGGAGCGGCTCGACCTGGAACACATCGAGGCTGGCGGCCGCCAGCGTGCCGTCGGTGAGCGCCTTGATGATGTCGGTCTCGACCTGATGACCGCCACGGGCGGCATTGACGATGACCGGACCGCCGTCGAGCTGGCGCCGCAGCTTGCGGAACAGCTCATAGTTGAGAATGCCGGTGGTGCCGGCCGTCAGCGGCAGCAGGCAGACGAGGATGTCCGTCTCGGCGAGGAACGCATCGAGCTGGTCGCCGGAGAACGTGCGGATGCCCTCGATGGCCTTCGGTGTGCGGCTCCAGCCGAGCGTATCGAAGCCGATCTGCTTGAGCTTGATCGCCGCATCGACGCCGAGTTCACCCAGACCCATCACGCCGACTGTCGTCTCATTGGCGGCAGGCGGATAAACCTGCGTCCAGCGGCGCGCTGCCTGGTCCCGCTTGAAGCGGGTGAACAGGCGCTTGTGCATGGTCACCTGCGAGATGACATAGTCGCTCATGCGCTGCGTCAGATCGGCATCGACGAAGCGAACGACCGGCGCATCGGGCAGGTTGGGATGCTTGAGCAGCGCGTCGACGCCGGCGCCCAGCGACAGCACGGCCTTGAGGTTGCTGAGACCGTCAAACGCATCGGCCTTGGGCTTCCACACGAAGATGTAGTCGATGGCCTGAGGATCGTAGCTGTCGGTCTGGCGGACGATGGTGACGCCGGGCAGCGCCTCGCGGTAGCGCCGGGCCCAGCCGGCTTCGTCGACGTCGGAAAGATGGAGCAGCAGCGTGGTCATGGCGATTCCCAAAAAACAAAGAGCCGCGCCTTTGGGGGCACGGCTCTGGATTAGTCGATGGCGGCGCTCTTACTGAGCGGCGGAGGAAGCTTCAGCGGACACCGGAGCTTCCGACGAGGCCGCGGGTGCTTCCGAAGCGGCCGGGGCCGGTTCGGCGCTCGGCTCTTCCGTGGTGGCGGGCGTCTCTGCAGCGGCTTCCGGCGCGGTCGAAACCGTACCGTCGACCGTCTGCTCGTCGGTCGCCGTTTCGGCGCCAGCCGGGGCATCGGCAGGCGGGAACGGCTTGGGCGAGGCCGACAGGGTCGACAGGAAGGCGATGATGTTGGCGCGCTCCTGGTCGTTCTTGACGCCGGCAAAGGTCATCTTGGTGCCCGGAGCGAAGCCCTTCGGGGCCAGCAGGAAGTGGTCCAGATTCTCGTAGGTCCAGACGTCGCCCTTGGCCTGATGGTCGGCCATGACGGCCGAATAGCCAAAGCCCGGGTGGCTGCCGATGACGCGCTCGACGATATCGTAGAGGCCCGGGCCGCTCTTGTTGGTATTGGCCTCGGTCAGGTCGTGGCAGGCCTGGCACTTCTTGGCCTGGTCAGCGCCCAGCACCGGATCGGCGGACGCCAGCAGCGTGCCGATGGAAATGGCCTGGACCACTTCGCCACCACCGCCGCCTTCGCCGCCGCCTTCTTCAGGCGCGGGCAGGGCGTAGCCGGGGCCATTGCCCGTCACGGGGTGATAAATCGCTTCGGCGAGGAAGCCGACGCCCATAACGAACAACAGTGTGCCCAGAATGGCGCCGATAATCTTATTGAGTTCGAACGAATCCATAGCGGTCTCTCAGCCTTCTCCGCCAGCGTATAGACGAGGGACAACGAGGCCGCAACGCCGGTTGCACCAGCAGACTGAGACCCCATCCCAAGCGGCGCGAAGATAGTCTCAGCCAGCAAGCGCCGCAACCGGCTTCAACCCCCTGCGACAATTCCCCCTTGGGCGGCATGCCGGGCCGAATCGCGGGGCGCCGGGCGGCTTGATTGACTCGATGGCGAGGCCGGGTTCATAGACGCGCCAGTCGTGAAAACGGGGCTATCATGGTCAAACTCATTGCCTTTCAGGGCGAACCCGGCGCTTTCAGCCATGCGGCGGCGCACGCGCTCTTCCCCGAGGGCCAACCAGTGCCCTGCGTGACCTTCGAGGACACCATTGCGGCGGTGCAGCAGGGCAAGGCCGATTTTGGCGTCGTGCCGGTCGAGAACTCGCTCTATGGCCGCATCACCGACATCTACCATCTGCTGCCCGAGAGCGGCCTGTTCATCAATGGTGAGCACTTCCTGCGCATCGAGATGAACCTGCTCGGGATCAAGGGCTCGACGCTCAACGACGTGAAGTCGGTGCAGTCGCTGAGTGTCGCGCTCGGCCAGTGCCGCAAATTCATCAGCAAGAACGGGCTGAAGACGATCAACGGCGCCGACACGGCGGGCAGCGCGCGGGAAATCGCCGAGCGCGGCGACAAGAGCGTGGCGGCGATTGCCTCGCGCTACGCTGCCGAAGTCTACGGGCTCGACATCCTGGCCGAGGGCATCGAGGACGCCGCGCACAACACGACGCGCTTCCTCGTGATCAGCAAGACCGCCGAGCGCCCGAAGGCGGGGCAGGTGAAGGTGAAGACCACCTTTGTGTTCCGCGTCCGCAACGTGCCGGCGGCCCTCTTCAAGGCGATGGGCGGCTTTGCCACCAATGGCGTGAACATGACCAAGCTCGAGAGCTACATGCTCGACGGCTCGTTCACTGCAACGCAGTTCTACGCCGATATCGAAGGCCATCCCGACGACCGCAACGTGCAGCTCGCCTTCGAAGAGCTGCAGTTCTTCTGCGATCATTTCCACGTGCTCGGCGTCTATCCCGCTGGCAAGGTCTAGCGGGCAGATCGCTAGTCCTGGCGCGCAAAGGCGCTGCACTAGAGATCCTTCTCCGCCAGCTCGCGAAAGCCGTCGGGGACACTGCGGTGGCCTTCGAGGATGACTGAGCCATAGCCGATTGCTTCCCAGCCGAAGCGGCCACGGACTTTGTCCATTGCCTTGTCGGCAAGCCAGCGTGAGGCGCCGCGCCGGGTGCCCGGCCGCATCGCCTCGCCCTCGAGCCCGAGCGACAGTTCGAGCTGCAGGATCGGCTGGTAGGCGAGATGCGACACCGAGATGGCGAGGAGCGTGATGTAGCGCTCGGCCGGATGATCGCGTAGCGCGCCGGCGACGAGATCCTCCGCAATCTCGGTGACGGTGCCGGTGGCCGCGATGGGGGCGTCGAGCGTCAGGCTGCGGGTGATGGCATGCATGTCGGCGAAACGCACGCGCACCGTGACGCAACTGCCGGCCAGCGATTTCGCGCGCAGGCGCGAGCAGATTCGATCGGCAAGCATGCGTAGGGTCGGGCGAATGATCTTGGCCGTCGGCAGCTTGCGGCCCAGCGCCGATTGCGCGCCAGCCGAGCGGGCGCGGCGGTCCATGTCGATCTCGCGCGGGTCGCGGTTGAAAGCGAGCGATTTGAGTTTCTCGCTGGCGGCCGGGCCGAGCAGCCTGTCGAGTGACTGGCCCGGCGTTGCGGCGAGCTGGCCGATGGTGGTGACGCCCACACCGGCGAGTCGCGCCTTGGTCTTTGGACCGACACCCCACATCAGCTCGACCGGCAAATTGTGTAGGAATTCGAGTTCGGTCGCGGGGTCGATGAAGCAGAGGCCATCAGGCTTGGCCACCTGCGAGCCGATCTTGGCGAGGTGCTTGGTTCGCGCGATGCCGATGGAGATGGGCAGCCCAACTTCCTCGCGCACGCGCCGGCGGATGGTCTGCGCCACCGCCACTGACGGACCGAATAGATGCGCCGTACCCGAGACATCGGCGAAGGCCTCGTCGATCGAGATGCGTTCGACCAGCGGTGTGTAATCGTCGAGGATGCGGATCGCGGCATCGCCAAGCCGCTGATATTCCTTGAAATGGCCGTCGACGAAGATCAGTTCGGGGCAGAGCTTTTTGGCCTCGCGGCCGGACATGGCGCCGCGGACACCGAACTTCTTTGCTTCATAGGAACAGGCGAGAACCACCCCGCCGCCGACCGCGATGGGCCGGCCCTGGAGCGCGGGGTTCAGCATCTGCTCGACCGACGCATAGAAGGCGTCGAGATCGGCATGAAGGATGGTTGCGGTGGTTTCCATCGGCAGAGGTTTTTGGATGGAACAAAAAGAGAACATTGACCGCACCGCAGAGTCAAGCGGAGTTAGGGGATGTGGCGAAAATATGCCGGAACTGCGTCAGAATAACGCTGACATAATCCCGGCCTGTTGAGGTGTATAAGCGGGGCCATCTAAACCCTCCGGGCAAGACCGGATAAAGTGGCGTCAACCGCCAAGGTCTGCCGACCGAAACGGAATGCTAATAGGAGTTATCATGCATCGTCGTACCGCCCTCGCCCTGATGGGCGCAGCCCCCATCGCCCTGCACCTGACCTCCACCGCGCATGCGGCTGACTTCCAGGTTCACATGCTGAACAAGGGTGAAGCCGGTAGCATGGTGTTTGAGCCGGCGCTGACCCGCATCGCCGTCGGCGACACCGTGACCTTCGTGCCGACCGACAAGAGCCACAACGCCGAGACCATCAAGGACATGATCCCTGAGGGCGCCGAGCCGTTCAAGGGCAAGGTCAACGAGGAAATCTCGATCACCTTCACCGTGCCGGGCGTCTACGGCATCAAGTGCGCGCCGCATTATGCCATGGGCATGGTCGCGCTGGTAATGGTTGGCGACGCGCCGGCCTCGAACCTCGACGCCGCCAAGGCGCTCAAGCAGACCGGCAAGTCCAAGGAACGCTTCGAAGCCGCCTTCGCCGAGCTCGAGACGCCGCCGGCCTGATCGGCCACTCATCGCAGAAATGAAAACGCCGGCCGGGTCACCCCGCGCCGGCGTTTCTTGTTCAGGCGGCTGTAAACCGCCTCAGTGTTCCGTAGCGAAGGCGACGCCGATCTCTTTCGCCTTGCGCCAGGCGACGCGGCAGGGCTGCCGGCTGTTGCCCTGCACAAGCAGGTCGAAGGTATCGGGGATGCCAAGCGCGGAAGTGACCAGGAGCTTGGCGCCCTTGGGCGACAGATTGCGAACGGTGCAGTCGATCGTCGAGCGGCCGCCATTGAACACGATGTGCCCGCCCTTGAGTATGGTACGGCGCTGAGCCGCGCGCTTCTCGGTTTCTGCAGCGGTCATCATGGGCAAGCCTCCTGAGGCACTACGCAAACTAGATAGGTGGCCGATTTCACCGGACAACGGGCGTTTTGTGTACGGCTTTCATATAATTGCGTTAGCCGGCAGGGTTAACGCCCGCGAATTGCTCAGTTGCGGTGGACCCACAGATCGATGGTGTGGTCGAGAATGCGAACGAAGCGCACATCGTCCGGGCGGGCGCCACGCGCCGCGAGAGCCTCGACCAGCACATCATTGGCGGCGATCGTCCGGGTCAGGCCGCCGGCATTGCCGGAATCGTTGAACGGCACGCCGCGGCAGAAGCTCCACAGCCGGACCTCGTAGCTGCCATCGATGGCGGCAATCGCCTCCTTGCGCACGATCTGCGGAAGAAAATTGGCGAAAGCGGGCTGGCACTCGGCCGCGACCGCCGGCAGGGGCGCGGCGGCGACGAGCAGGGCGATCAAAGCGGGGCGAAGCATCGAAAATCTCCGTGTCGGTGAGCCTTGCATCGGCCGTGATCCTGTCCGATATAGGGCGCGAGAGGTTGGCGCGGACGTGTTCCTCGCCAACCGGGTCAGGTCCGGAAGGAAGCAGCCCCAACGAGACCTTCACGGGTCGTTGCCAGCCTCTCGCCTTCCCACACATTTCCGTACTAACGCCGACGCCGCTTTTGCGGTTCACGGTTTGGACCGCTATATACCTGTCATGGCCGATGCACTCTTCCCCGACAGCGAAATGACGGCGCCCGTGACGGCGACGAATGCCCCCTATCTGGTGCTGGCCCGTAAATACCGGCCGTCGAGCTTTTCGACGCTGATCGGCCAGGACGCGATGGTGCAGACGCTGCGCAATGCGTTCAAGTCCAACCGCATTCCGCACGCCTTCATGCTCACCGGCATCCGGGGCGTGGGCAAGACGACGACGGCGCGCATCCTGGCGCGCGCGGTGAATTTCGAGGATTCGAGCGGCCGCCAGCCGACGCTCGATCTCGACCGGGAAGGCGTCCACGACCGGGCGATCATCGAGGGCCGCCATGTCGACGTGATCGAAATGGACGCCGCCTCGAACACCGGCATTGGCGACATTCGCGAGATCATCGATTCGGTGAAGTACGGGCCGGTGTCGGCGCCGTTCAAGGTCTACATCATCGACGAGGTCCACATGCTCTCGACGGCGGCCTTCAACGGGCTGCTGAAGACGCTTGAAGAGCCGCCGCCCTATGTGAAGTTCATCTTCGCGACCACCGAGATCCGCAAGGTGCCGGTGACGATCCTCAGCCGCTGCATGCGCTTCGATTTGCGCCGCGTGCCGCCCGAGACCATGCACGCGCATCTCGTCGACCTGCTCGAGCGGGAAGGCATCGGCTACGAGCCGGAAGCGCTGGCGATGATCGTGCGCGCCGGCGAGGGCTCGGTGCGCGACAACCAGTCCTTGCTCGACCAGGCCATCAGCCATGGCGACGGAAGGGTGACCGCGGCGACCGTGAAGGCCATGCTGGGGCTCGGCGATCGCGCGAAATCCATCGATCTGTTCGAGGCACTGATGCGTGGCGAGATTGCCACGGCGCTGACGCTACTGCGCGAACTCTATGATGCGGGCGCCGACCCCGAGACGGTCATCGGGGATCTCGCCGACTTCACCAATCTGGTGACGCGGCTGAAGATCGTGCCAGCCGCCGCCGACGACGTGTCGCTGACGCCCGACGAGCGGGCCCGCGGGCCGGAGCTGGCGCAGAAGCTCGGCATGCGCGCACTGAGCCGCGCCTGGCAGATATTGTTCAAGGGCGGCGAGGAAGTGAAAACGGCAGGCAATGGCCTGCAGGCTGCCGAAATGGTGCTGGTGCGGCTGGCCTATGCCAGTGAGTTGCCGAGCCCCGACGAGCTGATCACCAAGCTGCAGAATTCACCGCCGGCTGCGCCCTCTTCCGGGGGCGGTGGCGGAACGCCGGGCGTGCCGCATCGCGGGACGGTCAATGCCGGTCCGCAGGCGCTGCGCGTCGAACCGTCGCCGCGTTTCGAGGCCGCTCCGGTCGCCGCACCGGTGGCAGCCCCACAGGCCGTGACGCTGGCGACGCCGCGCTCCTATCTCGAGCTGGTGGCGCTGGCCGGCGAGAAGCGCGACATCGTGCTGAAGATCGCGCTTGAGACGCAGATGCGGCCGGTGTCATTCCGCGAGAAATCGATCGAAGTGGCGCTGGTCGAAGGCGCCGACCCGGCGGTCATCCAGATGCTGTCGGCGCGGCTGAAGCTGTGGACCGGACAGATCTGGGGCGTATCGGTTTCGCGCGCTCCCGCCACGGGGCCGACGATCCGCGACGTCAAGGAACAGTTCAAGGCGGAAGCCAAGGCGGAGGCCCATGAGGACCCGCTGGTCAAAGCCATTCTCGATCGTTTCCCCGGCTCCACCGTGACGGTGAAGCTGAAGGAAGAAGAGGTGCCCGACGCCGCCTATGAAGATGCGTTTATGGAAGAGCGTGAGGACGATTGATGGATTTTCTCGGCATGATGAAAAAGGCCGAAGAGCTGCAGAAGAACATGCAGAATATGCAGGAGCAGCTTGGGCAGACGATCGTTGAAGGCAAGTCGGGCGGTGGGCTCGTCACCGTGTCGCTGAGCGGCAAGGGCGAGATGAAGGGTCTCAAGATCGACCCGTCGCTGTTCAAGGAAGACGATGTCGAAGTGCTCGAGGATCTGATCGTCACCGCACACAACGAAGCCAAGACCAAGGCCGAGCAGATGATGCAGCAGAAAATGGCTGAAGCCACCGCCGGCCTGCCGCTGCCGCCGGGCATGAAACTGCCGTTCTAGCCGATGGCCGCCGGACCCGAGATCGAACAGCTGATCCAGCTTCTGGCACGCTTGCCGGGGCTCGGACCGCGCTCGGCGCGGCGCGCCGTGCTGCACCTGATCAAGAAGAAGGATTCACTGATGCTGCCGCTGTCGGCGGCACTTGATCGCGCGGTCGATACGGTGCGTGTCTGCGATGTCTGCGGCAACGTCGATACGCGTTCGCCTTGTGGCATCTGCACCGATCCGCGCCGCGCCAACGGCATCCTGATCGTGGTCGAGGACGTGGCGGATCTGTGGGCGCTGGAGCGGGCCGGCGTCGGGGCGGTGAAGTACCATGTGCTGGGCGGCGTGCTGTCGCCGCTCGATGGCGTCGGGCCAGACGATCTCAGCATCGAGGCGCTGGTGATGCGGGCGCATGAGTTCAGCGAGATCGTGCTGGCGGTGAATGCCACGGTCGAGGGGCAGACCACCGCGCACTACATCACCGACCGGCTGCAGCCGACGGGCATCAAGATCACCCGCCTCGCGCATGGCGTGCCGGTGGGCGGCGAACTCGACTATCTCGACGAAGGCACACTGAGCCAGGCGCTTAAAGCCCGCACGGATATGTAGGTCGGCCTCAGTAGTTGAGGCCGAACCAGCGGGCGCGGCGGCTCGCGCCGAAATGCTCCTTGTCGGTGCGCAGTTCGGTCGATGGCGGATAGTAGACGCCGGTGGGCGCTGGCCCCGAAAAGAAATCCACATCGACGCGGCCGATGCGTCCTGCGCCGAACTCGATGTAGCACGAGCCGGCGCCGCTATAGAGGCTGGCCTCGCCGCTTTTGCTGATCGCGGCGATCAGCGCATCCGCCACGGCCCGCGCGGCACCTTCGGCGAATACACCGGCCTTGGGAGTGCCGGTGGCGGCGCCGTCGCCAACAGCGTAGACGCCCGGATATTTCGTTTCAAGCGTGCGCGGATTGACCGGAATCCAGCCGTTCTCCGACATGCCACTGTCGATGACCACCGGCGGCACACGGTGCTTGGGAACGCCCAGGAACAGGTCGTAGGGCAGCTCGCTGCCATCATCGAGCTGCACACTCTTGCGCGCCGGATCGAGCGACTCGACCTTCTTGCCCGGCATGAACGCGATGTTGCGCTCGGCAAACGCCTCAACCAGCGCCGCTGATGTTTCGGGCGAGGGCGGCACGGGCGTCTTGAACGGAATGACAAAGCTGATCTCGCTCTTGTCGCGCAGCCCGCGCTCGAGCAGGTAATCGTGCAGCATCAGCGCCGCTTCGCTCGGCGCCGGCGGGCATTTGAACGGCGTCCCGCACACGCCGATCACGACACGGCCACCCTGAAAGTCGGCGAGGATCTCGCGCAGCTTCTCGGCCCCGGCGACCGAGTAGAACTCATTGGCCCCGGACAGGCCCGGCGTCGCCTCGATGTCGTATTCGGCGCCCAACGCGACGATCAGATAATCGGCCTCGTGCATGCCAGCATCGGTGGTGACGCGCTTGGCCACCGGATCGATGGCCGTCACGGTCTCACGCAACAGCCGCACGCCCGGCTTGGCGTAGCTGCTGTAGGGCAGGCGGACGTCGTCGAGGGTCGAATGACCGAACATCACATCGAGCTTGGAAAAGCCGAAGATGAAGGCATCGGACCGGTCGATCAGCGTGACGTCGATGCTGTCGCCCATCGCCTCGGAGAGACGGGTGGTGAGTTCGAGTCCGCCAAAACCGGCGCCGAGCACGAGAATACGAGGCTTCATTGTGATGTCCGCAATTGACGTGACGCCAACATGCGGCAAGCAGAGGTGGGATCACAAGGGCTTAGTGGGACCGGTAGTTGCCGGGGGTGTTGAGCCCTTGTTCATTCAGTCGAGCTACGCTGCCTCCGTCGCTCGCCGGGGCCGCATGATGCCATCCCGTACTTTTATCGCACCTTTGCATGGCCTGCGCGGCATCGCCGCCTTGCTGGTCGTGATCGGCCACGCCAAGGAGGTGACGCAATTTCCGGTCGGGCTGCCCATCGATCCGTCCTTGGGCGTGATGCTGTTCTTCGTCCTGAGCGGCTATCTGATGGGGGCGCTGTACCTTCCCGTCAGGTTCACGGGGCCGACCGGATGGTCCTATGCCGTTGCCCGCTTCGCGCGCATCTACCCCCTGTTCATGTTGACGGTAGTAGGCTCCGTCCTGTTGCCGATCTATGGTGCGACGTGGTTTCGCTTCGATTGGGCGGCGGTGCCCGCGCATCTGCTTTTCGTCGGCGACGGGCTGACCGTGTGGACCATTGCGGTCGAATGCCAGTTCTATGCGTTGTTTGTCGCCATATGGTGGCTCTACGACCGGGTGCCATCGCAACGCGATACGGTCTTGCTGCTGTTGATTACGCTCGCAATCGGCCTGCTGATCCTCTGGGGACTGCATGGTGATCGCAATGCGCTCAACCGCTATCTGCACCTGTTCTTTATGGGGCTTGCGGTCTCGGCGCTGGTGCGGCGGGTCGGCGCGGACGCAGCTATCAAGCGCATTGCGGGCTATGCGCTGCCTCTCGTCGCCGCCGCCTTTCTCCTATCCTATTTCATGCGGCAGGGCGGTCCGGCATTCACTGAGATATACGCCGATCTCACGGTCTCGCTCGTCACCATGATGCTCGTGCTCTGCGCAGTCCTCGCGCCCGCGTCGATGGCGGGCCGGCTCCTGGGAAGCACGCCGATGGTCTGGCTCGGCGAGCTGTCGTTCGGCATCTATTTGTTGCACCGTCCGGTCCTGTTAGCCGTCGAGAATTCGGGCATGACCGTCGGACTGCACCCGGCGCTCCAGACCCTCGCTGTGGTGGTGCTATCCATTGCTGTCGCACTGCCAGCTCACTGGCTGATCGAGCGCCCGGCTCGTCAGGCAATCCGTCGACTGGCATCTGTCAAGGCCACGGCCGCGCCCGCCTAGCGAACACCGCGGTCGACGTCGAGGCCGTCTTCGCTCCATTCTTCGGGATCGAGGGCGCTGTCGTCTCGGGGCTCGGTCGCGTCGCTGAGGGAGGCTTCGTCCTCTTCCTCGATTTCTTCGAGTTCGTCTGAATCGGGGGAGAGCGTTTCGCGGTGGTTGAGCGGATCGTCATCCATCGTCGATTCGTCGAAGATGACATCGGGGTCGCGATCCATCGCACTGGTCAGCCGGGCGACTGCTTCCTCTATTTCGCCAAGAAGCGCGCCCGGGTCGTTGTCGCCGAAATCACCCGGCTGCTGATCGCGCAACTGGGCGGCCAGTTCCTGCAGCCGTTCGATGCGCTCGCCAGCCGGGCGATCGTCCCCATATAGCAATTCCTCGATTTCGGCCTGGCTGAGCGGCAGCGCCGTCAGCATGTCACCGGAGCCATCCTGCGGGGCGAAGTCCTGCGCCAGTACACGTCCCGGGTGCAGATTGCTCATGATGACCTCCCTTGGCGCGAATGCGCATTCAGGGGTCAACGCGCCTGCGCGGCAGTAGGTTCACGGCTATTCGCCGGCAAGGCGCTGCGGCTCGGCGTCGTCGAGATCGAGTTCGTCGATCTTCTGGCCACGGCGAACGATCTTGGACGTCGAGATCAGGATGTCGCCGATATCGTTGTTGGCCTGGGTGAAGTGCTTCTGGAGCGCAATCACCCGGTCCTTGAGGCGGCCGACATCGGTGACCAGTTCGCGCACCTCTGCCTGGATGCGATGCGCCTCCTCGCGAACGCGCACGTCGCGCATCAGCGCCTGCACCACCTGGATGGACAGCATCAGCAGGGACGGCGACACGACGACCACACGGGCGCGGCTGGCGCGCTGCACCACATCCTCAAAATGCTCGTGGATGTCGGCAAAGATCGATTCCGACGGCACGAACATGAACGCCGTATCCTGCGTCTCGCCGGCGATCAGGTATTTCTCGGAGATGGCGCGAACGTGCACCTGCATATCCTGGCGGAAGCCGAGGCGGGCGACATGCTGCTCCTGCTCATTCTGCGCCGCTTGCAGTCGCTGCCAGCTTTCGAGCGGAAATTTCGCGTCAATGACCAGCGCCGGGGCACCGTTCGGCATGAAGATCACGCAGTCGGGGCGCGAATTGTTCGAGAGCGTGTGCTGGAAGGCGTAGCTACCCTGCGGCAGCCCGTCATTGATGATGGTTTCCATCCGGCCCTGGCCGAAAGCGCCGCGCGTCTGCTTGTTGGAGAGGATGGACTGCAGCGACACCACGTCCTTGCTGAGGGTAGTGATGTTGGCCTGAGCCCGGTCGATCACGGCGAGGCGCTCGGCGAGCTTGCCCAGCGATTCCTCGCTCTTTTTGGTCGTGTCCTCGATCGCCTGGCCGACCCGCTGACCCTGCGCATCGAGCCGTTCATTGACCAGCCGGGCCAGGTCGGAAGTGCGCGAACCGAAGATTTCGGCCATCGTCTGCATCCGGCCGGTCATTTCGTTCTGGACCTGCAGCAGGCTGGCGAGGGTCTTTTCCGCCTCTTCGCTCTTTTTCTGCACCGCGGCGGTCTCGGCGGCCCGTGCTGCCGCTTCTTCCGCCCGCTGGCCATTGGCGCGCAGCGTGATGACGACGAGGCCCACCAGCAAGGCCGCAAACAGGCCCGCACCGGTGTAAAGCGCCATCTCGGCGGTGATCGGCGTGCCGCCCAATGAAAACAGAACCTTGTCCATCGGACCAGCCTAGCCGATTCGCCTTAAGAGTTCTTGTATTGTTCACGGCAGGTCAACAGCCGGTTGACCCTCGGAGGGCAAATACCATATTGAGCCCGAAACTCCCCGAAAGGCCGACCTTCCATGGCGAAACGCGAAATCCTTGTGCTGCCCGACGCGCGACTGCGCGCAATTGCCGAGCCGATCGAAAAGGTCGACGCCTCGGTCAAGCAGCTCGCCAAGGACATGCTGGACACGATGTATGACGCGCCGGGCATTGGCCTGGCGGCGCCGCAGATTGGCGAAATGAAGCGTATCGTGGTGATGGATCTCGCCAAGGAAGGCGAGAAGCCGGACCCGATCGTGATGATCAACCCCGAGATTCTGAAGTACTCGGACGAGACCGTGACGACCGAGGAAGGCTGCCTGTCGATCCCCGAAATCTACTACGAGGTGGAGCGCCCGGCCGAGGTGACGGTGAAATACACCGACCTCGATGGCAAGGAAGTGGAGCGCGAAGCCAAGGACCGGCTCGCCATCTGCATCCAGCACGAGCTCGATCACCTCGATGGCGTGCTTTACATCGACTATCTCTCGCGGCTGAAGCGCGACCGCGTGCTCAAGAAGTTCCAGAAGGCGGAAAAGCTGGCCAAGAAGGCGAGCTGACCGGCGTTGCCGGGCGACAAGCCCGGCCCGCGAGAGAGGTGGTCCATTGAAGATCATTTTCATGGGCACCCCGGAATTCGCGGTGCCCACACTCACCGAGATCGTCTCGTCCGGCCATGAAGTGGTGGCCGTCTATACGCGCGCGCCCAAGCCGGCGGGCCGCGGGCAGGCGGAACGCAAATCGCCGGTGCATGTCGCGGCGGAGGGCTTTGGCATCCCGGTACTGACGCCCAAGACGCTCCGCAACGAGGCCGAGCAGATCGCCTTTGATGCCTTCGGCGCCGATCTCGGTGTCGTGGTGGCCTATGGGCTGATCCTGCCCAAGCCGATTCTCGAGGCGCCAAAGCTTGGCTGCCTCAATCTGCATGGATCACTGCTGCCGCGCTGGCGCGGCGCGGCCCCGATCCAGCGGGCGGTTCTGGCGGGCGATGCGCGCACCGGTGTCATGGTGATGCAGATGGACGAAGGGCTCGACACCGGCCCTGTGGCCCTGGTCGACGAAATGCCGATCGGCCCGGATATGACATCCGCCGAACTCCACGACCGCATGATGATTGTCGGCGCCGATCTGATGGGCCGCGCCTTGGCGGCGCTTGACCGAGGGTCACTCACCTTCACGCCGCAGGGCGAAGAGGGCGTGACCTACGCCAAGAAGATCGAGAAAGCGGAAGCACGGATCGACTGGTCGAAGCCGGCGGCCGAGGTGCACAACCTCATTCGCGGCATGTCGCCGTTCCCCGGCGCATGGTTCGAGCTCGAACTGGGCGGACAGCTGACCCGCGTGAAGGCCCTGCGCTCGACCCTTGTGAGCGGTAGTGGCATGCCGGGTACGATCCTGCCCGACTTGACCATTGCCTGCGGCGAGGGCGCCGTGCGGCTGACCCTGGTGCAGCGCGAGGGCAAGGCGGCGATGGATGCCGCGACCTTCCTGCGTGGGGCAGGGACGCTGCCTGAGCGGGCGCTCTAGTGCCCCGCTACAAGCTGACGCTCGAATATGATGGAACGCCGTTTGCAGGCTGGCAGCGGCAGGCTGATGTGTTGAGCGTGCAGCAGGTGGTTGAGGACGCCATCGAGAAGATGTCCGGCGAACGCGTGGTGATCCAGGCGGCGGGACGGACCGATTCCGGCGTGCATGCGCTGGGGCAGGTGGTGAGCTTCGATCTGGGCAAGGACTGGGATCCGTTCCGGATACGGGAAGCGCTGAACTTTCACACCAAGCCGCATCCGGTGGCGATCATTGCCTGCGATGCCGTGAGCGATGCGTTCGAGGCACGGTTCTCGGCGATGGCACGGCACTACGAGTACCGCATTCTCAACCGCAGGGGACGGCCGGCACTGGATGACTTCCGGGTCTGGCATTGTCCGATGGAGCTGGATGCCGATGCGATGCATGCGGCAGCGCAGCTGATCCTCGGCAAGCACGATTTCACGACGTTCCGGGCTGCCGAGTGCCAGGCGAAATCGCCGGAGAAGACGCTCGACCGGCTCGATGTGTCGCGTGAGGGCGAGATGATCGTGGTGCGGGCGAGTGCGCGGAGCTTCTTGCACTCGCAGGTGCGCTCGATGGTGGGCTCGCTCAAGCTCGTGGGCGAGGGGCGCTGGAGCCCGCGCGATTTTCGCGCCGCGCTCGATGCAAGGGACCGCTCGCGCTGCGGCCCGTTGGCGCCGCCGGCGGGGCTCTACCTCACCCGCGTCGATTACGACAGCGCGGCCTGAGCCAGTTCCGGCGGCACCGGGAAGGTGAAGCCGATGAGGGCGAGGCCGATCGACACGCCGACCAGCTGCGCCACGAGGAACATCGCGATCTGCAGCGGCGACAGCGTCACGATCAGCCGCGCGATGTTGACCTCGACGATGATAACCACGATGCCGAGGACGATCAGCGTGAAATCATTGGCGAAGCCCGCGGCAGCGATGGCAGCCGAGATCAGCGTCAGGAAGAACGTCGCCCAATTGTCGGCGACGATATAGGGCACGAGCCCGTCGAGGCGCTTGAGCTGGCGCAGCACGATGGCCGAGAAGGCGATCTGGAGGCCGAACAGGATGGCCACCATGAGGATGCCGCGGCCCATGCCGCCGCCACTGCCCATGCCCAGGATCAGGGGGAGCACCGCATTGAGGGCGGTGACCATGAGCAGCGCGATGAAGCTGCTGACGAGGCCGCGCTGGCTGAGATCGAAATAGCTGCCCGCATTGCGATCGCCGGTGAGGAGCGCGATCACGCCCCGGCCCGCGGCCATCATCTCCTCGATGAATGTCGATTGCTGCGCCAAGCCGGGATCTCGTCAGGCAGGGGAAGGTGGTTGCAGGATGACCATGTAGAGAGCGTTGGGCACAACCACAAGGACCATGAGGCAAAGCAGCGCAAAGGCAAAAGCGGTGCCCTGGCGCATGTCGGCGAGCACCCGCGCCGCGCGGTAGATCAGCCAGGCGAGGCCGAACACTGCGAGCAGCGCGAATGTGGGCCCTGCGAGGGTGAGCGGGATGGCCAGGATGAACATCAGGCCCATCGCATAGACGATGGGCACGAGGAGCGCCGTCAGCGGCTGCTCGATCTTGAGGAAACGCAGCGATTGCGCGATGGCGAGGGCCAGCACGGCCAGCGTCAGCCCCTGGGCGAGAAGGCCGAGGAGGATTTGCTCGACGGCCGGCATGCCCACGGCGAGCGATTGCACGGCGGTCGAAAGCAGGAGGGCAATGACGAACCAGAAGATGGCGATGCCCAGCCCGTTCCGCGTCGGCGTGAAATTGCGCGCCGCATGCGCCTTGCCGGCGGCGATCTCACCCCAGCCCTTCCAGGCCTGGCTGAGGGCATCGAGCGCATTCATTTCAAATACGCCGCAATGAACGCCGCATAGAGCGCGGTGAGCTCGCGCACATCGGCGAGCGGCACGCATTCATCGGTCTTGTGCATGGTCGGGCCGGGAAGGCCGCATTCGACCACCGGGCAATAGGCCGCGATGAAGCGCGCATCCGAGGTGCCGCCACCGGTCGAGAGTTCGGGCCGCTTGCCGGTGCGCGCCTCGATCACCTGCGCCAGCAATTCGACGCCACCCGAAAGCGGTGACAGGAAGGAGCGCGACGGCGTGCCCTGCACCTCGAAATCGATGCGCGTGTTCTCGTCGTCCTGGCTCTCTATACCCTCGCGGATCGCCTCCTCGAGCGTCTCGGGCGTCCATTTGTCGTTGTAGCGCACATTGAGCGCCAGCGTGACGATGGCTGGAATGACGTTCGTCACCGGATTGCCGACATCGACCGTGGTGAATTCGAGATTGGAGGCGGGGAAGTGCTCGCTGCCATCGTCGAGCGTACCCGACAGGGCCGAGATCAGGGTCGCCGCGACCGGAATGGGATTGAGCGCCTTGTGCGGATAGGCGACATGGCCCTGCACGCCGGCAATGGTGATGCGGCCATTGAGCGAGCCGCGGCGGCCGATCTTGATCGAGTCGCCGACGGTGGTCGTCGAACTTGGCTCGCCGACAATGGCGAAATCGAATTTGTGGCCCTGCTCGGCGGCCCATTGCATCAGCCGGGCAGTGCCGTTGACGCTCTCGGCTTCCTCATCATTGGTGATGGCAATGGAGATGCGGCCGGTGGCGGGCAGGGAGGAGATTGCGGCGATGAAGGCGGCGATACCGGACTTCATGTCCACCGCGCCGCGCCCATAGAGCACGCCATCCTCGATCTCGGCGCCGAACGGCTCGTGCCGCCAGAGTGCGACATCGCCGGGCGGCACGACATCGGTGTGGCCGTTGAACAGCAGATGCGGCCCGGTGGTGGGCCCGCTGGCCCCCCGCGTGGCGAAGAGATTGTCGACCGGGTAGGTGCCGCCTTCGCCTTCGAAGCGGAGGCGGGTGATGGTGAAGCCGAGCGGCGTCAACGCGCGCTCGATCACATCGAGGACGCCGGCCTCGGTGGGTGTCACCGAGGCGCAGCGGATCAGATCGGAAAGCAGGGCGACGGGATCAGCCGCCGGCAGTGTGGAGGTCATATCCCGTCCTGTTGCTTAGCCGCCGAGCGGGTCGGGGCCATACTGGTTCGCGCCGGCCGTTCCCTTGAGGAAGCCCAGCACCACCAGCAGATAGATGGCGTAGATGCCCAATACGAGTCCGAACACCATGCTGATCGGGCCGGGCACCGGAATGACGACGCCATTGCCCATGTCCGCCGTCGTCATGCCGATGCCGAGCGCGGTCAGCAGCTGGTAGACGAGGGCGATGCCGAAATAGATCCAGACATCGAGGCCGCTCGAATTGCGGTCGTGCCGGCGCTTGATGCAGATCGCGGCCGACGGATAGAGGAACACCAGGAACAGCACGAGGCCGATCCAGGCGCCACGGCTCTGCGCCGCATTGACCATCGCCGCGATGTCGGCGGCCGAAGCGCTGGTGTCGAAGTTGAAGTTCGGCATGATGCTGAGGCCGAGCACCGGCAGGACCAGCAGCGAAACAACGATTGAGACGACGGCAAGAATAATGCCGCTGATCCAGAAAGGCTGGCGGTTGAGCCGGCCGTCGAAACCAGTGAAGTTGCCGATAAGATTTCCCATGTCTTCTCCCCAAGGCGGCGACATCGCCGCAGCAGCCCCCTGCTGCGCTAACGCTTAGTAGAGTCGGGACAATATCGCCAGCTTTCGAACAGGACGGGGCCTTCAGGCGTGTTTTGTCGTCCATCGGGCATGACCCTCCGGTTGCGGGGGAAGTCTTTGCCCTGCTTTGGCAGAGCGATGCAGCGGCGAGGACTTGCCTCGACGCGGGTAGACCGCAGAATAGAGGCTTGCGCCTCGCCGCTGCGACCGGGGGTTAGTCCTGCTCTGCCTTTGCCGGCCAACTTGACAGCGGCGCGCGGGGCCGTCTGGTCGGATTGCCTCATGACCGAGGCGCACCTTCCATCCCGGGAAGCGGTCATGCTTCCCGGCGGCCACCGGACCCTGGGAGCAGGATTTCTCTCCCACGGCCTCGGGCAGAGCCGGACTGATGCGGAGCGACCCCCACACCACCCGGCCTCCCCCTCCCAGATCACTCGTCATGACCTTGCTCACCGGGAGCGGGATGCGGCGATCATACACCCGCTGGAATCGACGTGGATAAGTTGGGCAAAAATCGGGCTGTGAGCCTAGAGCCGCCTGGGGATTCCGCTAGTTGAGTTAAGCCGTCTTGGGGGGGCGGATGACTACGTAGATTCGTACGAATCCGATGCGACGGTTCCTGCCGAACGTCATCCCCGCGCAGGCGGGGATCCAGGGGCCACGGTCACCGTGCTGACTGCCCTGGATTCCCGCCTGCGCGGGAATGACGTGGTGGGTGAGCAAGGGCTTTCGTGGGTGGGGTCGCCCCCACCACCGCTACGCGGTCCCCCTCCCCCGCCACGCGGGGGAGGATATCCGACTTCGGGGTTCTGCGTTTGGGACTCGCCCCACCCACCGGCTGCGCCGGTCCCCCCTCCGCGCTTTTTTTTGCGCTCTGGCCGAAGCAAGCCAAGAGGCGTGCTTCGGCCAACCGCTAATGGGGAGGGATGGGCTCCACTCAAGTGGCCGCAGTCGTCTCCCTCCTCCTTGCGGGGAGGGATCAAGGGTGGGGGTGGCGGCGCCCGGTCGCAGCTGATGGGTCTCGGGCTCATCGCCCCCCACCCTAGCTTCGCTACGCCTGCGGCGAGCTTCGCTACCCTCCCC
>SEEL01000066.1 GCA_004144345.1 Hyphomicrobiales bacterium | reverse complement strand
AGAGCGAAGGTCATGACGAGTGATCTGGGAGGGGGAGGCCGGGTGGGGCGGGGTCGCTCGCCACTACAAACCCGGGATCGATGCTGTGTCCGCCATTGGCGGCACGGTGGACGGCAGGGGCAGTTACCGACCCTGTCGAGCGGATGCGTTAGGAGCCGGTAGGGCGGCGCATCTGAACCACCGCCGGACGTGGAGAGAGATTCCGGCAGATCATCGATCCTGAGGAAAACCCGGTTGCAGCGGCGAGGCGCGAGCCTCACCTCCTGCGGACTACCCGCGTCGAGGTTAAGCCCTCGCCGCTGCTCGCTCTCGTCCGCAGGGGCAGGAGCAAGGGTTCTTTGACATCGCCGGTAGGGCCGGCGGACGTCTCTGCACGTCCGCTATTCAGCGGTTGTCCAAGCGAGCCTTCTTCACGCTCGCTCAGACAGAGCGCAAAGAAGCTACTTCCGCTCGCCCAGTGAAACCCATCACGCCGGTCGGGCGATCGACACCGTCGGCAGGGGAGCGAAATCGGCCTGGTCGATATCGGCCAGCGTGTGCAGCATCAGCCCGTTGAAGATCGGCTCGCTTTCATCGGCCAGCATGCGGATCTCGGGCCCGCCCTTCACCTTGGCGACGAGAGAGGCGCCAAGCGCGGCCGAGAATTCTTCTTCCATCAAATGGAAGGCGCGCACGCCGGGCCCTGCGATCACCACTGCTTCGGGATCGAACACCGACAGCAGGCGGCTCAGTCCATAGCCGATCGCCCTGCCCGCGAGGCGGAAGGCCTGGATCGCCGCACGGTCGCCGCGCCCTGCCCGCTGGATCAGCGCCTCATATTCCGCCGCCGGCACCGCCGGGGCAGGGGGGGTGTTTTCGGGCACGGAATAGGCCGTGCGCAGCACCCCGTAATCGGCCGCATAGGCTTCGATGCAGCCATGCATGCCGCAGCGGCACAGCGCCCCGCCGGGGGCGTGGTTCATGTGGCCGAACTCGGTCGCGCCTTCCTCGCCGCGCCCGAACACCTGGCCGCGCACGGTCATGCCCATGGCCACGGTCGAGCCGATGAAGATCGTTGCGACGCTGCGGTCCCGCAGCGCCGGGTCGCGCCATCGCGTGCCTTCGGCGAGCAGCCGCCCGCGCTTGCAGAGCAGCACCGGCACGCCGAACTGTCCGCCCAGCGCCGTGCCGATATCGCGGCCGGCGAGGTGCCGGACCGGCGACCAGCTCAGCCCCGTGCCGCTGCGGTCGAGCACGCCCTGGACGGAGATCGCGATGCGCCGCAGCGAGACGGCTTCGTCGGGATTGCGCCGCCGCATCTCCTCGATCCCCTCGGCCAGATAGGCGATGGAATCGGCCGCCTCGAACAGCTGCGGATCGAGCCTCGCATCGACGCGGTCGACCAGCGTTCCGCCATAGTCGACCAGCGAATAGCGCACCCGGCCGACCTCGAGTTCGACAAGACAGGCATGGGCGGCGTGGCGGTTGAAGCCGAGCAGCACCGGCGGCCGTCCGCGCAGCTTCACATCGCTCGTGCCGGGCATCTCGGTGATGAGATTTTGCGCCAGCATGTCCTGCGTGATCGCCGTCAGGCTGGCCGGGGAGAGGCCTGTCGCCTCGGCCACTGAGGTACGTGCCGCAGGCCCATCGTTACGCAGGGCGGTCAGGACGAGGCCGCGGTTCTGCCGCCTCACAAAATCGCTGTCGCCTATAAGTCTCAAGGGCTTAGCCTTCGTAGTTGCAGCTATTCTTACCCTGCAATTGCAACTTGTCGATTAATTTCGACTATCAAAAATAAGATTGACGCCGCGATTGGCCGGTGTCAGATACGCGCCGGGCTCCGCGTCAGGGGCCCGCCAGCGGGCGCGTGAGGGCGTCCGCATTGACCGGGCGGTCCGCCGCCCATGGGAGGACAACATGAAGAAACTCGCAGCGGTCCTGCTTTGCACGACCGTGTTCGGTGGCGTGGCTGGTGCCGCGCTCGCCAAGGATCTGGTCATCGGCGTGTCCTGGAACAATTTCCAGGAAGAACGCTGGAAGACCGACGAAGCCGCCATGAAGGCCGTCATCGAAGCCAATGGCGACAAGTACATCTCGGCCGACGCCCAGTCGTCCGCGTCCAAGCAGCTCACGGACATCGAGAGCCTGATCTCGCAGGGCGCCAACGCCATCATCGTGCTGGCCCAGGACTCCGAAGCCGTCGCGCCGGCCGTGGCCGCCGCTGTGGCCGAAGGCATCCCGGTGATCGGCTATGACCGCCTGATCGAGAATGCCGACGCGTTCTACCTGACCTTCGACAACAAGGAAGTTGGCCGTATGCAGGCGCGCGGCGTGTTCGCCGTCCAGCCGAAGGGCAACTACGTGTTCATCAAGGGCAACGGTGCCGACCCCAACGCGGACTTCCTGTTCGCTGGCCAGATGGAAGTGCTGCAGGCCGCCATCGACGCCGGCGACATCAAGAATGTCGGCGAAGCCTACACCGACAACTGGAACCCGGAAGTCGCCCAGGCGAACATGGAGCAGTTCCTGACCGCCAATAACAATGAGGTCGACGCCGTTGTCGCCTCGAACGACGGCACGGCCGGCGGCGCCATCGCCGCGCTGACCGCGCAGGGTCTCGCTGGCACCGTGCCGGTGTCGGGCCAGGACGGCGACCATGCCGCTCTGAACCGCATCGCGCTCGGCACCCAGACCGTCTCGGTCTGGAAGGACGCCCGTGAGCTCGGCAAGAAGGCAGCCGAGATCGCTGTCGCCCTCGCTGGCGGCACCGCTCTCGACGCCGTCGAAGGCGCCACGAAGTTCTCCGGCGGCCCGAAGGGCGTCGAGATGAACGCCGTGTTCCTCGCTCCCGTGCCGATCACGAAGGACAACCTCAACGTCGTCATCGACGCCGGCTGGGTCTCCAAAGACGTGGTCTGCCAGGGCGTCGCGGCCGGTTCGGTCGCAGCCTGCAACTAACGCAATCGGGATGTCGCAGCCTCGCTGCGGCATCCCACCCATCGCATGGACTCGGCAGCCAGCGTGCTATGCTTGAGCCTGCACTCGGCAAGCGTCAGCCGATGCGCGCCTCAAGGGGAGGGGACTACCCATGGCTGATCAGACAGCAAGTTCGAGCAACAGCCGACGCGACCAGATCAGTTCGGGCAATGCGGCGCAGCGTTTCCTTGCAGCCACCGAACTCGATACGCGCCTGCTCGGCATGGTTGGCGCCCTGGCGCTGATCTGGATCATCTTCAACATCATCTCTGGCGGCCTGTTCCTGACGCCGCGGAACCTGTGGAATCTGTCGGTCCAGACCGCCTCGGTGGCCATCATGGCGACGGGCATGGTGCTGGTCATCGTCACCCGCAACATCGATCTGTCGGTCGGCTCGATGCTCGGCTTCGTCGGCATGATCATGGGCGTGACGCAGGCCGAAATCCTGCCCAAGATTCTCGGCTTCGGACACCCGGGCATCTGGGTGCTGGCGCTGCTTGCGGGCATCCTTGTGGGCGCCGCGATCGGCGCGGTGCAGGGGCTCATTATCGCCTATCTGCGCGTCCCGGCCTTCATCGTGACGCTGGGCGGCTTTCTGATCTGGCGCGGCGCCGCCTGGTGGGTCACCATGGGCCGCACCGTGGCGCCGATGGACACCACGTTCCAACTGATGGGCGGCGGCCCGATGGGCTCGATCGGCTTCTGGCCCAGCTGGGGCGTCGGCATCGTCGCCTGCCTCGGCATTCTCCTGATGATCTACACCGACCGCCGGCAGCGCCGCCGCTTCGGCTTTCCGCTCAGGCCCATGTGGGCCGAGGGCATCCTGGGCGGGCTCGGCAGCGGCATCGTGCTGATCGCCGTGTGGGTGGCCAATTCCTACCCGTGGCCCATCCGCATCGCCGAGCGCTATGCTCAGGCCAACAACATCCCGATCCCCGAGGGCGGCCTGATCATCGCCCATGGCATCGCCATTCCGGTGCTGATCGCCATCGGCGTCGGCGTCATCATGGCCTTTATTGCCCGCCGCGTGCGCTTCGGCCGCTACGTCTTCGCCATGGGCGGCAATCCCGAGGCCGCTGACCTCGCCGGCATCAACACCCGCTGGGTGACGGTCAAGATCTTTGCCCTGATGGGCGCGCTGGTCGGCATTTCGGCCGCCATTTCCACCGCCCGCCTCAACGCCTCGACCAATGCGCTGGGCACCCTCGACGAGCTCTATGTGATCGCCGCGGCGGTGATCGGCGGTACGTCGCTGGCCGGCGGCATCGGTACCATTGCCGGCGCCATGCTGGGCGCGCTGGTGATGCAGTCGCTGCAGTCGGGCATGGTGCTGATCGGGCTCGACAGCCCGCTGCAATCGATCGTCGTGGGCCTCGTTCTCGTGTTCGCGGTGTGGCTCGACACGCTTTACCGCCGACAGGCCAGCTAGGAGTTTCGTCAGATGCTGGACAACAACAAGACGCCACTGGTCGAGATGCAGGACATCTCCATTTCCTTCGGCGGCATCCACGCCGTCGACCGGGCCTCGATCGATCTCTATCCCGGCGAAGTGGTGGGGCTGCTCGGGCACAATGGCGCGGGGAAATCGACGCTGATCAAGGTCCTGTCGGGCGCCTACAAGCGCGATTCCGGCACCATCCGGATCAATGGCCAGGAAGCCGATATCTCCAATCCGCGCGACGCCAAGGCCTATGGCATCGAGACGATCTACCAGACGCTGGCGGTCGCCGATAATGTCGACGCGGCGGCTAATCTGTTCCTCGGCCGTGAGCTGACGACGCCGATCGGCACGCTCGACGATGCGGCGATGGAATCGAAGGCCCGCGAGGTCATGGGGCGGCTGAACCCCAATTTCCGCCGCTTCAAGGAGCCGGTGAAGGCGCTTTCGGGCGGCCAGCGGCAGTCTGTCGCGATCGCCCGGGCGATCCTGTTCAACGCCCGCATCCTGATCATGGACGAGCCCACGGCGGCCCTCGGACCGCAGGAAACGGCGCAGGTCGGCGATCTGATCAAGGAACTCAAATCCGACGGCATCGGCATCTTCCTCATCAGCCACGACATCCATGACGTCTTCGACCTTGCGGATCGGGTCGTAGTGATGAAGAACGGGCAGGTGGTCGGCTCCGCCCGTACCGGGGACGTCACCAAAGACGAAGTTCTCGGCATGATCATCCTCGGTAAGGTGCCGCCCGGCGCCACGCCCGGACCGGGAGCGATGGCCGCCTGAACTGGAGGCCATATGCCGTTTGAATCGATCGCCACAGGCATTGCGCCGTCCACAGGTCCCGTGAACGACGCCAACCGCGCCGGCAATCATGTGTGGCTCGTCGTGATCGCCGAGGACCCGGAGACCGGCGAGATCACCCAGGGTGGCATCGAGGCGCAGACGCGCCAGACGCTCGCCAATCTTGACCAGGCGGTTCGCGCTGCCGGCGGCACGCTGGCCGACATCGTCAATGTGCAGGTGTTCCTGATCGACAGCGCCGACGCCAAGGGCATGAACGCGGTCTATGCCGAGTACTTTCACAAGCCGTATCCGGTGCGCGCCACGGTGGTGGTCAAAGAGCTGCTGGCCGATGGCCTCAGGATCGAGATCACGGCGACTGCGGTGCTGGCCAATGCCGGCTGATTTCGATCAAATGCCAGCAAATCCGCCCAATCCGATCCATCCGTAAGTTCCATAATATATCTTATGCGAATAGCAGAATGAGCCAGATGACCAACGAAGCCGAACTGATCCGCCTGCTCGCCAATGCCGAAAGCACGGGCACCCACACTGTCGATCCGGTGCCCTTCGCGGCGCTCGATCGCGCGGCCGCCTATCGCATCCAGGCCGGCGTGCTCGCTGCCACCGGCGCTGCCGTCGGCATGCTCAAGACCGGCATCTTTGCCGACAAGGCCGGTGTCGTGGCGCCGATCGTGGCGGCCCGCGTCGGCCATGCGCCAGACTTCAAGATGCCCTCGGCCAATCTGCTCGGGCTCGAGGTTGAAGTCGGCATGGTACTGAAGCGCGACGTCGCGTCCTCGGCCGACCTGCCCGATGCCATCGACCACTATTTCACCGGCGTCGAGATCTGCGGCAGCCGCTTCACCAATCGCGCGCCGGCCGGTCCGGTTGGCGGGCTTGCGGACGCCATGTCGGCGCTCGGCTACGCCATCGGCGCGCCGCGTGCCCTGGGCGACAAGATCGACGGGCTCGGCATCACGCTCGACTTCGCCGGCGCCCGTATCTGGGACGCACCGGCGGTGCACGGCTTCGCCACGGTGCTGGCCTCGCTCGCCGCCTATGCCGACAACCAGCAGGAGGCCTATCCGCTGCGCGCCGGCACCATCATCACCACCGGCTCGATGTGCGGCATGGTGGCGGTCTCCGGGCCCGGCCATGTGGTCGCGACGCTTGGCGACGACCGCGTCGAGTTCGACATCGTCTGAGGTAGCGACATGCAACCGTCCCGCGACATTTCCCGCCTGCTCGAAATCATGGCGGCGCTCCGCAACAAGGACGGCGGCTGCGCCTGGGATCTCGAGCAGGACTACAAGTCGATCAGCAACTACACGATCGAGGAAGCCTATGAAGTCGCCGACGCCATCGAGCGCGGCGATTTCGAGGATCTGCGAGATGAGCTGGGCGACCTCCTGCTCCAGCCCGTCTTCCACGCCCAGATGGCGGCCGAGGAGAACCGCTTCGACTTCGGCGACGTGGTGCAGTCGATCACCGAAAAGCTGATCCGCCGGCATCCGCATGTGTTCGGCGAACAGGCGGCGCGCGACGCCGGCGGCGCCAAGGCCCGCTGGGACGATGTGAAGGAAGACGAGCGCGCCAAGAAGGCCGCCAAGCGCGAAGACGAGCCGTCGGTGATCGACGACGTGCCGATGGTGCTGCCTGCCCTCGCCCGCGCCGAAAAGCTCACCAAGCGCGCCGCCCGCGTCGGCTTCGACTGGCCCGACGTGCCGGCCGTGATGGCCAAGGTCACCGAGGAACTGGACGAGCTGCTGGCGGCTGAGACCGACAAGCAGCGGCACGAGGAAATGGGCGATTTGCTGTTCGCCATCGCCAATCTGGCGCGGCACATGGGCATCGAACCGGAGGCGGCCCTGCGCGACGCCAATGCGAAATTCACGCGCCGTTTCCACTATGTCGAAGGCCGCGCCAAGGCCAACAACATCGCCATGAAGGACGCCGGGCTGGAGCGCCTCGACGGCTATTGGAACGAGATTCGAGCCGCCGACAAGCAGCGGTGAACATGGCGTTCCGGCGCTGTGGGGGCGTGCTTCATCATCCATTGGCCGTGAGCCTCCGGTTGCGGGGGAAGTCATGGCCCTTCTTGCGAAGAGCGAGCAGCGGCGAGGGCTTTGCCTCGACGCGGGTAGTCCGCGCCGGTCCCACCTCCCCGGTGGGGAGGGAGTCTCCAGAGCACGGAGTCCTCAGTCGGGTCTCCCTCCTCGGCGCGGAGCGCTGGGGAGGGGGGACCACGCGTAGCGTGGTGGGTGGGGTGGCGCTTGCACTGAGCGGAGGACCCGTGGGTGGCGCCAGCGCTGATTGCTTCCACTGCGTCATCCCCGCGAAGGCGGGGATCCAGGGGCCACGACCATTGTGCTGACTGCCCTGGATTCCCGCCTGCGCGGGAATGACGTTGTGGGTGCAACGAGACGCGGTGTTCTTGACCGCCCCCACCACCGCTACGCGGTCCCCCTCCCCCGTTGCACGGGGGAGGATAGGTGCCGACAGCGACCGCGGGGCCCAGACCTGACTGCTAGTACAGCGTGGATTTCAGTCTTGGGGGGAGGTCGCGGTCGTAGGTTTCGCCGTCGATGCGGTTGCTGGTGATGGCGGCGAGGATCTGGCCGGTGGAGGGCAAGGCGGTGCGCGGGAGGTGGTGGGCCGGGTTCCAGAGTTCGGCGCGGATAAGGGCGCGGGAGCATTGGAAGAAGACGCTGTCGATGTGGACGACGAGCATGGAGCGCGGCGGCTTGCCGGCGACGGCGAAGCGCTCGAGCAGCGCGGGGTCGATGGAGATTTCGGCGGTGCCGTTGACGCGCAGGGTTTCGCCGATGCCGGGCACGAGGAAGAGCAGCGCGACGCGCGGGTCGGCGATGATGTTGCGCAGGCTGTCGATGCGGTTGTTGCCGCGGCGATCGGCGATGAGCAGCGTCTTGTCGTCGGCTATTTCGATGAAGCCCGCGGGATCGCCGCGCGGACTGGCATCGAGGCCGAAGGGGCCGGAGGTGGCCAGGATGGCAAAGGGCGAGGCCTTGATGAAGGCGGCATAGTGCGGGTGGAGGTAGGAGATTTCCTTGAGCGCCGACGCTTCGCCGATTTCGCCATAGAGGGCTTCGAGGGCGGCGACGTCGCGGATGATGTGGTCGGCTGGCATTGAGTCCTCCTCATTACGTTGGGGCAAGGTCGGTGCACTCGACCGCCCCCTCCACCAGCTTCGCTATTATGCACTCTGTCCGAACGAGCCCAAGACGGCTCGCTCGGCCAACCGCTGTGTGGTCCCCCTTCCCCGCCACGCGGGGGAGGATCCGCCGACTGCCACCCTCGCGGTTGCGGCGAGACAAAACAAAAGGGCGCAGCTGATGCTGCGCCCTTTGAACTTTACCGGACCATTGCCGATCAGTGGCTGATGGCCACGCCCCAGCTGCCCCAGATGTAGACGGCGGCGAACAGGAAGAGCCAGACGACGTCGACGAAGTGCCAGTACCAGGCGGCGAATTCGAAGCCGAGATGGTGCTTCTTGGTGAGGTTGTCGGCATAGGCGCGGGCAAGGCAGACGGCGAGGAAGATGGTGCCGATCAGCACGTGGAAGCCGTGGAAGCCGGTCGCCATGAAGAAGGTCGCACCATAGATGTTGCCATCGAAGGTGAAGCCGGCGCGGGTGTATTCGATGACCTGCACGACCGTGAAGAAGGCGCCGAGCAGCACGGTGAGCCAGAGGCCCCACTTCACGCCCTGCTTGTCACCATGGATGAGCGCATGGTGGGCCCAAGTCACGGTGGTGCCCGAGGTCAAGAGGATCAGCGTGTTGAACAGCGGCAGATGGAAGGGGTCGAACAGCTCGATGCCGGCCGGCGGCCAATGGCCGCCGGTGAAGGCGACGCGGGCAAACTGCTCGACGTCATCGACGCGGAAGAACTGGTCGAAATAGGCCCAGAACCACGCCACGAAGAACATCACTTCGGAGACGATGAACAGGATCATGCCGTAGCGGTGGTGCATCTGCACGACCGGGGTGTGATCGCCGGTGAGCGATTCCTTCACCACGTCCGACCACCACGCATACATGGTGTAGAGGACGCCGGCGAAACCGATGAGCATCAGCCAGGGCTGCGGGTTGTCGGAGGTGCGGGTGTGGAAGAACCAGATCGCGCCGACCGCAAGCACGAAGGCCGACATCGATCCCACAAACGGCCACGGGCTCGGATTGACGAGGTGGTAGTCGTGATTGGGCTTGGCGTGCGCAACGTCGGCCATAGTCAGCTTCCCTTATTTTTCGAAGCGTAGAAGGTGTAGGACAAAGTGATGTCGTGAATGGTCTTGAGCTCGGCGTCGGCGTCGATATCGGGATCGACGAAGAATGTCACCGGCATCTGCACGGTTTCACCCGGCTTGAGCGTCTGCTCGGTGAAGCAGAAGCACTCGATCTTGTTGAAATAGCCGCCGACGCGATCGGGCGTGACGTTGAAGCCGGCCGTACCGGTGAGCGTCTCGTTGCTGAGGTTGGTGGCCTCATAGACAATGGTCTCGACGGTGCCGACCTTGGCGGTGACCGGATGGGCCGCCTTGACGCGCCAGGCGAGCGCGCCGTCGACATTGGCGTCGAAGCGCGTGGTCATTTCGCGGGCGATGACGCCCTTGGGGTTGCCGTCGGCGACCTGCGTCGTGCCGCCATAGCCGGTGATCTGGCAGAACAGCTGGTAGAGCGGCACGGACGCGTAAGCGAGGCCGACCATGCCCACGGCGACGAGGAAGAGGATGACCGCAACATTGCGGTTGCGGCGTTCGGGCAGCGGCGCCAGCGCATCGGTCGCCATGTCAGAGCTCCCGATTGAGAATGGCGGGCCCCATCTTGGCGACGGTCAGCACGTAGAAGATGACGACGAGCGCGGTCAGCACGAGACCGAGCGCGATGTTGTTGCGACGGCGGCGGCGCTTCAGTTCTTCTTCCTGCGGCGACAGCGGCGGCGGGGTCAGATCGTTGGTCATCAGAGCCATCCCATCAGGCGCGCGGCATGGTCGACGATCAGCGCGAGGAAGACGACGAACAGATAGCCCAGCGAATAGGTAAAGAGCGAGCGCGCCAGCTTCTTCATCGCCACCGTTTCGGTGCTGCGATAAAGGCGCCAGGCGAACCAGACGAACGACGCTCCAGTGATGGCGGCGACGGCACCATAGAGCCAGCCGGACATGCCGATGGCGACCGGGGCGAGCGACACGATGGCGAGGATCACCGAATAGACGAGGATCTGCAGCTTGGTGGAGCGCTCGCCCTTGACGTTGGGCATCATCGGGATGCCGGCGGCGCCGTAGTCACCCTGCTTGTAGAGGGCGAGGGCCCAGAAATGCGGCGGCGTCCACAGGAAGATGATGAGGAACAGGACGACCGAGGCCAGCGAGATGTCGCCGGTGACGGCGGCCCAGCCGACCATCGGCGGGAAGGCGCCGGCGGCGCCGCCGATGACGATGTTCTGCGGCGTCGAGCGCTTCAGCCACATCGTGTAGACGACGGCGTAAAAGAAGATGGTGAAGGCGAGCAGCCCGGCCGCGGCCCAGTTGGTCGCAAGGCCGAGGATGGCCACCGAAAAGCCGGAGCAGATGATGCCCATAGCGAGCGCCTCACCGGGCGTGACGCGGCCCGACGGGATGGGGCGGTTGAGGGTGCGGCTCATCACGCGGTCGATGTCGGCATCGTACCACATGTTGAGAGCACCCGAGCCGCCGGCGCCGATCGCGATGCAGAGGATCGCGATGATGCCGAGGACGGGGTTGATACCACCGGGCGCCAGGAGCAGCCCGATGATCGCGGTAAAGACGACGAGTGACATCACCCGCGGCTTGAGGAGCGCGAAGTAATCTTCGACGCGCGCCCCACCCGCTACGGGGTCATAGACCTTGCTGTGGTCAACGAGTGTCACCCGACCTGTCCTTAGTGATCCGACTTGGCGTCGATGCGCGGCAGCGTCTCGAACTGGTGGAACGGCGGCGGCGAGCTCAGCGTCCATTCGAGCGTGGTCGCACCCTCACCCCACGGGTTGGCCGGGGCGCGCTGCGCCTTACGGGCCGACTGGAAGAGGATGAACAGGAACAGCAGCAGGCCGGCGAAGGTGATGTAGTAGCCGACCGACGAGACGCGGTTCCAGAACGCATAGGCATCCGGATAGTCGATGTAGCGGCGCGGCATGCCCGACAGGCCGAGGAAGTGCTGCGGGAAGAACACGAGGTTCACGCCAACGAAGGTGATCCAGAAATGGATGTTGGCGAGGGTCTCGCTGTACACGATGCCGAACATCTTCGGGTACCAGTAGTACCAGGCCGCGAAGATGGCGAACACGGCGCCGAGCGACAGCACGTAGTGGAAGTGCGCGACGACGTAATAGGTGTCGTGGAGGGCACGGTCGGCACCGGCATTGGCCAGCACCACACCGGTCACACCACCAACGGTGAACAGGAAGATGAAGCCCAGCGCCCACAGCATCGGTGTGCGGAAGGTGATGGAGCCGCCCCACATGGTGGCGATCCAGGAGAAGACCTTCACACCGGTCGGCACGGCAATGACCATCGTGGCGGCGACGAAGTAGCGCTGCACGTTGAGGCTGAGGCCGGTGGTGTACATGTGGTGCGCCCACACGACGAAGCCGACGGCGCCGATGGCGACCATGGCATAGACCATCGCCATGTAGCCGAAGATCGGCTTGCGCGAGAAGGTCGACACGATGTGGCTGATGATGCCGAAGCCCGGCAGGATCAGGATGTACACTTCGGGATGGCCGAAGAACCAGAACAGATGCTGGAACAGCACCGGATCGCCGCCGCCTTCGGGGGCGAAGAAGGTGGTGCCGAAATTACGGTCGGTCAGCAGCATGGTGATGGCGCCGGCGAGAACCGGGAGCGACAGCAGCAGCAGGAAGGCCGTGACAAGCACCGACCAGGGGAACAGCGGCATCTTGTGCAGCGTCATGCCCGGGGCGCGCATGTTGAAGATGGTGGTGATGAAGTTCACCGCACCAAGGATGGACGAGGCACCGGCGATGTGGAGCGACAGGATCGCGAAATCCATGGCCGGGCCAGGCTGGCCGGAAGTGGAGAGCGGCGGGTAGATGGTCCAGCCGCCGCCAACGCCGTGCATGCCCGACGGGCCTTCGAAGAACATCGACAGCACGAGCAGCATCAGGGCCGGCGGCAGGAGCCAGAACGAGATGTTGTTCATGCGCGGGAACGCCATGTCCGGCGCGCCGATCATCAGCGGCACGAACCAGTTGGCGAAGCCGCCGATCAGCGCGGGCATGACCATGAAGAAGATCATGATGAGCGCGTGAGCGGTGGTGAACACATTGTACATGTGCTTGCCGGCATCGAGCGCGACGGCGGACTGGGCATCGAGGCCGTAGACCATGGCGGCGAGGCCGTGGAAGATCTGGATGCCCGGTTCCTGCAGCTCAAGGCGCATCATGCCCGAGAGCAGCGCACCGATGACGCCGGAGATGAGGGCGAACACAAGGTACATCGTGCCGATGTCCTTGTGGTTGGTGGAGAAGAGGTAGCGACGCCAGCCGGTGACGTGGCCGTGATCCCCATGCGCCCCGTGGGCGTGGGCATCGTGGGCTTCGAGTGCGTGCGTGTTGGCCATGATCGGCTTTCCCTCGTCTATCTACTGTCGCCGCTTAGGCGGCCGGCTGCGCCGAGAGCGGCGGCAGCGTTGCATTGGCGTCGGCGATGCTGCCGGCTTCGAGCGCGGCCATGAAGGCGGCGTAGACCTCGGCCGAAACGACACGCACGGCGATGGGCATGAAGGCATGGTCCTTGCCGCACAGTTCGCGGCACTGGCCGTAGAAGATGCCTTCCTTGCGCGCATTGAACCAGGTCTCGTTGAGACGGCCCGGCACGGCGTCGGTCATGATGCCGAAGCTGGGCACGGCGAAGGCGTGGATGACGTCGGCAGCAGTGACCTGCACGCGGACGGTCGCATCGACCGGCACGACGAGCATGTTGTTGACGGCGAGCAGGCGCGGCTGGGGCGGGTTCTGCGCCAGACGCTCTTCCTCGGTCAGCATGGCAGAGTCGAAGCTCTTCTGCTGGTCGACATATTCATAGGTCCAGTACCACTGCGAACCGGTGACCTTGACGGTCAGCGCGGGCGCCGGGACTTCGACCGAGCCGAACGAGAAGATGTTCGAGCCGAGATATTTGCGCTGACCATCGGGGATGGTCATCTGGTCGGTGAGGACCGCGAAGGACGGGATGGCGATGATCACCAGAACGATCACCGGCAGCGCGGTCCAGATCACTTCGACCAGCGTGTTGTGGGTGAAGCGGGCGGGCGTCGGATTGGCGCGCGCATTGAAGCGCACAACCAGCACGATCAGCAGCGCCAGAACCAGCAGCGAGATGCCGATGGCCATCCACAACAGGATGCCGTTGTGGAACACATGAATGGAATCGGCGATCGGCGTCACGGAATCCTGGAAGCCGATTTCGCCCGGCGACGGCTGCCCTTCAGCGGCGCGGGCAAAGCCCGGCACGGCGGCCGCGAGCGCGCCTAGCGCGATCCCGAAAGAGCGGAGAAACTTACCGGCCAACTATAACCCCCTTGGATCGCTTTCATCCGGTGCGCGACCGAGAGTTGAGGCTGGTTTAGTGCGGCATAGCTTACGCCGCCCCGACTCAACCTCGGAGCGCTGGAATTGGTCGTGAGCTAAACCACATCGCCGGGGCCAACGCAATTACGCCACGATTGCGAACCGTGCGTCAAAATGAACCCGGCGGTGGCCATCGACGCCTCACCGACGCCTTGATTCTCCCGGCTTTATGCGGCTTTCCGATTGCCAGTCCACCGGGCGGCAGTTAACTAGACCGCCAGGGCAATGCGTGCCGGCGGCATGGGAGACGAGCTTCAATTGATGTCCCGTAGCTTCAAGCGTGCCGTCGCCGCACTCGCGGCCTTCGGCCTGATGGGCCTGTCCGTGCCGGTTTCGGCGCAGGGCGTGGTCAAGGCACAGTATGGCGACTGGCAGATGAGCTGCGACACGCCGCCGGGCGCCAGCTTCGAGCAGTGCGCCATCATCCAGAACGTGACCGCCGAGGACCAGCCCAATGTCGGGTTGTCGGTGATCGTGCTCAAGACCGCCGACCAGCAGGCCCGCCTGCTGCGGGTGCTGGCGCCGCTGGGCGTGCTGCTGCCCAACGGGCTGGGGCTCAATGTAGATGGCGTCGATATGGGCCGGGTGGCGTTCGTGCGCTGCCTGCCCAATGGCTGCGTGGCCGAAGTCGTGATGGATGACGGGCTGATCAAGCAGCTGTCCGAGGGCTCGACGGCGATTTTCGTGGTGTTCAAGACGCCGGAAGAGGGCATCGGCATCCCGGTGTCGCTGAACGGCTTCAAGGACGGCTTCGCCAACCTGCCGTGATCCGGATCGCGGACGACCCGTACCCGACACAAGCGCAACTCGATCAATTGTGGCTGGCCGCCTGGGGGTTTGTCCCCGAGGGCTACGCGCACAAGGTGCTGCCGCGGAGCCTCGCGCATGTGGGGGCGCTGGAGGGCGAGCGGCTGGCCGGATTCGTCAATGTGGCGTGGGACGGCGGAGTCCATGCGTTCCTGCTCGATACGGGCGTCGACCCGGAATTCCGGCGCCAGGGGCTGGCGACAAAGCTGGTGGCGCGGGCGGCGGTGCTCTCGCGGGAGCGCGGCGCACATTGGCTGCATGTGGATTATGAGCCGGCGCTGGACGGATTTTACCGCGGCTGCGGGTTTTCACCGACAGCGGCGGGGTTGATCGGGCTGGCGGCTGTTTAGGCATGCTGGCCAGCAGAGCCTCGATCAGAAAGAGGGCAAGGTAAGCGGCGATGCGGCAAAGCCGGCCGGGCTCAGGTGCTCGGGGTCGCCCCCTCCACCGGCTTCGCCGGTCCCCCTCCCCCGTGCACGGGGGAGGGGGACCGGCGAAGCCGGT
>SEEL01000099.1 GCA_004144345.1 Hyphomicrobiales bacterium | reverse complement strand
CCCCCAGCGCTGCGCGCCGAGGAGGGAGACCCGACTGCGGGTTGAGCAAAGTGTTGCACCTTGAGTGGCGCCCCTCCCTCCCCACCGGGGAGGGGGGACCGGCGAAGCCGGTGGGTGGGGCGAGCCCAACCGCGATGTTGCAGTCAGGGCTCCTCCACCGTGCAGCGGTTGGACGAGGACCGCCCACCATCAGCGGCTGGGGCGAGTCGAGCGCCCTCGGCCCAGCCCCATCACCCCCGTTGCATTCCGCAACGCCTCCACTCCCGATTAACCCCACCAACCCACGGCAAATGGACTTTGCGGACGTTTCCGCGCACTTTGCCGCCCTTGTAACGCCTTAGTGCGGGGCTTATCTTTGCCCGAACCGCCGGCCACTCCTCCCGTCGCCGGCCATCCAGGACAGGATTGATGAACGTCAACTTCCGTAACTTCGCCATCTGGCTCATCATACTCTTCATGCTGATGGGCCTGTTTTCGGTCTTCCAGTCCTCGACCAGCCGGGTCTCCGTCGCCGACAAGACCTATTCCGAATTTCTCCGCGAAGTTGATGCCGGCAATGTCCGCGACGTCCTGATTGTCGATGACGTCATCCAGGGCACGCTGGTCAGCGGTGCGAAATTCGAGACCATCATCCCGCCGAACACCGATGTGGTGCCGCGGCTCGAAGAGCGGAACGTTGCGATCAGCGCCAAGGCGCCCGAATCGTCGCCGTTCTGGACGATCCTGCTGTCGAGCTGGCTGCCCTTCATCGTCATCATCGGCGTGTGGTTCTTCTTCATCCGGCAGATGCAGGGCGGTGGCCGTGGCGGCGCGATGGGCTTTGGCAAATCGCGCGCCAAGCTGCTCACCGAAACCCATGGCAAGGTGACGTTCGAGGACGTCGCCGGTGTCGACGAGGCCAAGCAGGACCTCGAAGAGATCGTCGAGTTCCTCAAGGACCCGGGCAAGTTCCAGCGCCTCGGCGGCCGGATTCCCCGCGGCGTGCTGCTGGTCGGCCCGCCCGGTACCGGTAAGACGCTCATTGCGCGCGCCGTCGCCGGCGAAGCCAATGTGCCGTTCTTCACCATCTCGGGTTCGGACTTCGTCGAAATGTTCGTGGGCGTCGGCGCCAGCCGCGTGCGCGATATGTTCGAGCAGGCCAAGAAGAATGCCCCGTGCATTATCTTCATCGACGAAATCGACGCCGTCGGCCGTCACCGTGGCGCTGGCCTCGGCGGTGGCAATGACGAGCGCGAGCAGACCCTGAACCAGCTCCTCGTCGAGATGGATGGTTTCGAGGCCAATGAGGGCATCATCCTCATCGCCGCGACCAACCGCCCCGACGTGCTCGATCCGGCGCTGCTGCGTCCGGGCCGCTTCGACCGCCAGGTCGTCGTCCCGAACCCCGATGTCGCCGGCCGCGAGAAGATCCTCAAGGTGCACGTCCGCAAGGTGCCGTTGGCTCCCGATGTGGATCTCAAGGTGCTGGCCCGCGGGACGCCCGGTTTCTCGGGTGCCGATCTGATGAACCTCGTCAACGAAGGTGCCCTGCTGGCGGCCCGCCGCAACAAGCGCTTCGTCACGATGAGCGAATTCGAAGATGCCAAGGACAAGCTGATGATGGGCGCCGAGCGCCGCACCCTCAGCCTCACCGAGGAAGACAAGAAGCTCACCGCCTATCACGAGGCCGGCCACGCGCTGCTCGCGATCAAGATGGAAGCTTCCGATCCGATCCATAAGGCCACCATCATTCCGCGCGGTCGTGCGCTGGGCATGGTGATGCGTCTGCCGGAGCGCGATCAGGTCTCGCTCACCCGCCGCAAGGCCTATGCCGACCTCGCGGTCGCCATGGGTGGCCGCGTCGCCGAAGAGGAAATCTTCGGCTACGAGAAGGTGACGTCGGGTGCCTCCGCCGACATCAAGATGGCCACGAGCCTGGCTCGTGCCATGGCGACTGAATGGGGCATGTCCGACAAGCTCGGCCCGCTGCTCTACGGCGATGCGCAGGACGAAGTGTTCCTCGGCCGCTCGATGATGCAGCGCAACACGCATATGTCGAACGACACGCAGAAGCTGATCGACGAGGAAGTGAAGCGCTTCGTCGAGGAAGGCTACGACACGGCGCAGAAGGTGATCCGCGAGAACATCGACGATCTCCACACCATCGCCAAGGCGCTCCTCGAATACGAGACGCTCACCGGCGACGAGATCCGCGGCCTGATGGACGGCCAGACCCCGTTCCGCGAAACCGAAGCCGATGCGGCGCCGAAATCCACCGGTGTTCCCTCGGCCGGCAAGGCCCCGCCGCGCAAGCGCCCCGATCCCGAGCCGGGCGCCGAGCCCGAGCCGCAGGGCAGCTAACCAACCCCCAAGGGCCGCCTCCGGGCGGCCCTTTTGTTTCCGGCAGTTGAGTTTCCCGCGCCGCTGTCTCACAAAGGCTGCTGTCATTGTCTTTGGGGGAGGACATCGACGTGGGGCGCCGTCGCGAATTCGCCGATCTCGATCTCTTCGCGCATCTGCTGAAAGTCTTCGCCGACAGCCCGTGGCTCCACTACGGGCTATGGCTCGAGGGCGAGCGGCCGACCTTCCCGACATTGCGGCGCGCGCAGGAACGCTATGTCGACAAGCTGCTGGCCCTACTGCCCCCCGCGCCGGCCAGCATCTTCGACATTGGCGGCGGCACAGGGGCGCTGTCGGCCCGGCTCGCCGATCTTGGCTATGACGTCGAGATGCTGACGCCCTCCGCTGAGCAGGTGACGATTGCCCGCGCCGCGCTGGGCGACAGGATCCGCCTCCATCAGGCGCGCTTCCAGGATCACGAACCGGTGCGGCGCTACGATGTGTGCCTGTTCTCGGAGAGCTTCCAGTACATCCCGCTCGAGATCGTGTTTGCACGCGTCGATGCGCTGATGGCGCCGGGTGGCTCCGTGGTTATCGCCGATTGCTTCCGTTCCCCCGCCTACACCGGCGGCCGCATGGTTGGTGGTGGCCATCGCTATCTGCAGTTCGTGGAAGCGGCGCAACGCTCGGGCTACCGGATCGTCAGCGACGAGGACGTCACCGTACTGGCGGCGCCCTCCATCGAGATCGACCGCATGTTCTATCGCGACGCGCTCTCCCCGGTGCTGACCGTCCTTGGCAATCAGCTCGAACGCCGCCGGCCCACCCTCAACCGCCTGGTGCGCGGCGCCTATCGGCTGTTCGTCAAGGAACGCGACCGCCGCCACCTCGCCACCCGCCTCTCCGCCCAAAACCGCACCCCCGAACTCTTCGCCGCCAACAACACCTACAGGTTCCTGCGCCTGACCAAGGAGTCATAGGAGGCGGCACAGGCATCGAAGTCGGGGTATCCTCCCCCGTGCAACGGGGGAGGGGGACCGCGTAGCGGTGGTGGGGGCGACCCAGGGCTCCTTTCCAACCACAACGTCATTCCCGCGCAGGCTGGAATCCAGGGCAGTCAGCACAATGGTCGTGGCCCCTGGATCCCCGCCTTCGCGGGGATGACGCAGTGAATATGGC
>SEEL01000020.1 GCA_004144345.1 Hyphomicrobiales bacterium | reverse complement strand
GGTGTGGAAATCGGGCCGGATGGCGCTTGAGTTGGCGGGCCGGGTGGGGTTGAACGCTCGGCAAAAGCAGAGGTTTTGATATGGCCAGACAGCCCACCGTTTCGTCCGACAGCGTCGCGCAGGACCAGATCCGCGCCTTCATCGAGCGCATCGAGCGCATGGAAGAAGAAAAGCAGGCGATCGCGGACGACATCAAGGAGATCTACGCCGAGGCCAAGGGCAACGGTTTCGACACCAAGGTGCTGCGGCAGATCGTCCGCATCCGCAAGCAGGATGCGGCCGAACGCATGGAGCAGGAAGCGCTGCTCGAGCTCTACATGGCGGCCCTCGGCATGGCCGTTGCGCCCCGGGATTCCGGCGAAGACGACGAATAGAGCGACGCTCCAGCGGCGGCGGGCGCAGGGCGTCCGCCGGACCGCTGTGGATAAATATGATCCAGTTTAGAAGAATTCTAAACTGTTGATTTTAATGTTGAATTTCTCTGTCATGTTTCCTAGGTCGCTCCTGCAATTTCGACAGGAGACCTTTCCAATGCTCAGCAGCCGGTTCGTTCAGACCGTGTCCGCGACGGCGCTTGCCGCCACGCTCGCCCTTTCTTTCGCCGCTCCCGCTTTCGCCGCCGACATCGTGGTGAAGCACGCGCAAGGCGAGGTCACCCTGCCGGGCGTGCCGGCCAAGGTGCTGGTGCAGGACTGGGCGACGTTCGACAATCTGACGGCGCTGGGCGTGGCTGTGGCGGGCGTGCCGTCCTCCAATGCGCCGGGCTATCTGCAGCCGGCCGTGGCGGCCGATGCGCTGCAGATCGGCTCGCTGTTCGAGCCCGATTTCGAGGGCATCGCGGCGGCTGAAGCCGATGTCTATTTCATCGGCGGGCGCTCGGCCGCGGTGTACCCGACGGCCAAGGACATCGTGCCGACGATCGACATGTCGCTGGCCGACAATGCCGACATCATCGGCGGCATCAAGGGCAACCTCACCAAGCTGGGCGACATCTTCGGCGCGGCCGACAAGGCGGCTGAACTGAACGCGGCGCTCGACGCCAAGGTGGCCGAGGCGAAAGCTGCTGCCGAGGGCAAGGGCAATGCGCTGATCCTCGTGACCAATGCGGGCAAGATCGGCGTCTATGGGCCGGACAGCCGCGTGGCGTGGATCCACAACCAGCTCGGCATTCCGTCGGCGATGGCGAATGTGAAGGATGGCGATCACGGTGGCGACGGCGTGTCGTTCGAGTTCATCCTCGAGACCAATCCCGATTGGCTGTTCGTCGTCGACCGCGATGCCGGCACCGGCGAGACGCAGGGCGCCGCCGCGGCGCTGCTCGACAATGAGCTGGTGAACCAGACCAAGGCGTCGCAGCAGGGCCACATCGTCTATCTGGACTCGCAGCCGGCCTACATCACCATGCATGGCTATGCCGGCGTGATGCTGCTGCTCGACCAGGTGATCGCGGGCCTCAACGCCTGATGACGGACGTACTACCCGGCCGCTCCGGCGGCCGGTTTCTCTCCCCCAAGACGCATCCCACCGCATGGCTCGCCGTCGCGATTGTCGCGACGCTTGTGCTTGCGGTGATTAGCCTCTTCATCGGCGTGAGCAATGTGACGCCGGGCACGCTGTGGTCGGCGAGCCCCGAGGACCGGGCGGTGCAGGTGCTGCTGATCAGCCGCATCCCGCGCACGCTGGCGATCATCCTCTCCGGTGCCGCGATGGCGGTGGCGGGGCTGGTGATGCAGATGATCGTGCGCAACCGCTTCGTCGAGCCATCGACGGCGGGCACGACGGAATCGGCGAGCCTCGGCTTTCTGCTGGCGACGCTGTTCGTTCCCGGCTGGCCGCTGATGGGCAAGATGCTGATTGCCGCCGCGTTCGCGCTGGCGGGCACGGCGCTGTTCCTGCGTATACTGCGCGCGGTGCCGCTGCGCGACGTGATGCTGGTGCCGCTGGTGGGCATCATGCTGGGCGGTATCATTGGCGCGGCGACATCGTTCATCGCCTATCGCGTCGAACTGCTGCCGACGATGCTGGCGTGGAACATGGGCGACTTCTCCGGCATCCTGCGCGGGCGCTATGAGTTGTTGTGGGTCGGGCTCGCCTGCGGGGCGCTGGCCTATATCGCGGCGGACCGGTTCACGGTGGCCGGCATGGGCAAGGATTTTACCACCAACCTCGGGCTCAACTACCAGCGCGTGATGGTGCTGGGGCTGATCATCGTGTCGCTGGTGAGCGCGAGCGTCCTGGTGACGGCGGGCTCGATCCCGTTCCTCGGACTGATCGTGCCCAACCTCGTGAGCCTGATGGTGGGCGACAATATGCGCCGCACGGTGCCGTGGGTGGCGGTGATGGGGGCGGGCTTCGTTTTGGCCTGCGATATCCTCGGCCGCGTCATCCGATATCCGCACGAAATTCCGATCAGCGTGGTGGTCGGGGTGATCGGCAGCGCGGTGTTCCTCTTCCTGCTGCTGAGGACGCGCCGTAATGGCTGATACCGCAATTGCCGCGCCCATCATGGGCTCGCGCCGCATTCTCGGGATGTCGCGGCCGGTGTTCGCGCTCACGGCGCTCGGCCTTCTGGCGCTGGTCTCGATCGTCTGCTTCATGACGATTGGCGCCAAGGGCAGCTGGAGCTTCGTGATCCCGTTCCGCGGGCGCAAAGTGCTGGCGCTCTGCCTCGTGGCCTATTCGGTCGCGGTGTCGACGGTGCTGTTCCAGACGGTGACCAACAATCGCATCCTGACGCCGTCGATCATGGGCTTTGACGCGCTCTATGTGCTGCTCAAGACCTCCATCGTGTTCTTCCTCGGCGCGGGCGCGCTGGCGGGGATTGATCCGCAGATCCAGTTCGGCGTCGAGATCGTCGTGATGGTGGTGTTCTCGGGGCTGCTGTTCCGCTGGCTGTTCCTTGGCGAGGAGCGGAGCCTGACGCTGCTGGTGCTGGTGGGCATCGTGTTCGGCATTCTGTTCCGTAGCCTAAGCCAGTTCATGCAGCGCATGCTCGACCCCAATGCGTTCCAGGTGCTGCAGGATTCGTTCTTTGCGAGCTTCGGAACGATCGATACGACCCTGCTGCTGCTCTCGAGCGCGATCATTGTCGTCGCGAGTGTGGTGGCGCTGCGCATCGGGCACACATTCGACGTGCTGTCGCTGGGCCGCGCGCAGGCGATCAATCTCGGCGTGCCGTATCAGCGGACCGTGGTGATCATCCTGATGCTGGTGTCGGTGATGGTTGCGGTGTCGACCGCGCTGGTCGGGCCGATCACCTTCTTCGGGCTGCTCGTTGCGAGCCTCGCGCATTCGCTGGTGGGCACCAGCCGGCATCGCTATGTGCTGCCGGCGGCGGCGCTCCTCGCCATCACCTGCCTCGTGGGTGGCCAGACCATTCTCGAGCGCATTTTCGCCTTCGATACCGCGCTTTCGATCATCATCGAGTTCCTCGGCGGCATCGTCTTCATTATTCTCGTATTGCGGAGGTCCGCGCGATGATCGTTTCAGATGGCGTGACCAAGAGCTATGGCGCGACCTGCGTCGTCGACGGCGTCAGCCTGAGTCTGCCCAAGGGCGGCATCACTTCGATCATCGGGCCGAACGGGGCGGGCAAGTCCACCTTCCTGTCGATGGTCAGCCGGTTGATGAGCATGGACCGCGGCAGCGTGACGGTGGACGGGCTCGACGTCTCGAAGGTGTCGAGCGAGGCGTTGGCCAAGCGGCTGTCGATCCTCAGGCAAGACAATCACATGACAGCGCGCCTCACGGTGCGCGACCTCGTGAGCTTTGGCCGCTATCCGCATTCAAAGGGCCGGCTGACGGCGGCGGACAAGGTCCATATCGACCAGGCGATCGGCTACCTCAACCTCGGCGAGCTCAGCGAGCGGTTCCTCGACGAATTGTCGGGTGGGCAGCGGCAGCGGGCGTTCGTCGCGATGGTGCTGTGCCAGGACACCGACTATGTGCTGCTCGACGAGCCGCTGAACAATCTCGACATGAAGCATGCCGTGGGCATGATGCGGCTGTTGAAACGGGCGGCGGGTGAACTCGGCAAGACCATTGTTCTAGTGCTGCACGACATCAATTTCGCGTCGGTCTATTCCGACCATATCGTGTGCATGCGCCAGGGGCGCGTCGCCTATCAGGGCACGCCTTCCGAGGTGATCACCCGCGAGATCATGCGCGAGGTCTATGAGGTGGAAGTGACCGTCCACCACATCGGCGGACAGCTGATCAGCGTCTATTACGACCAGGAGTAAGGCCATGAGCAGAACCACCGAACGCGTCCGCCACGAGCTGCGTTTCCGCATCGCCAAAGTGGTGAGCAATGAGCGGCTCACGCCGCTGATGGCGCGTATCACGCTCAGCGATCCCGATTTTGCGACTTTCCGGTCGGATGCCTATGACGACCATGTGAAGCTCTTCTTCGCCAAGCCGGGCGAGACGCTGGAGCGCCCGGTGCCGGGCCCCGACGGGCTGGCCTTTCCCGGCGGCATCCGGCCGGAGGGCCGGGACTACACGCCGCGCAGCTTCGACATCCAGACGGGCGAAGTGGTGATCGATTTCGTGCTGCATGGCGACGGCCCGGCCGCGAGCTGGGCGGCGACGGCGAAGCCGGGCGACACGCTCGGCGTGGGCGGACCGCGCGGCTCGTTCGTGGTGCGTGGCGCGTATGACTGGTATCTGCTGGCGGGCGACGAGACGGCGCTGCCGGCGATCGGGCGGCGCATCGAGGAATTGCCGGCTGGAGCCGACGTCATCGCAATCATCGAGATTGCGGACGCAAGCGAGAAGCAGAGCTTCGCTACGGCGGCCAATCTCGATTTACGCTGGGTAGTGCGGAGCGAAGGCGGCAAGCTGGTCGAGGCGGTGCGCGAGACGGCGCTGCCGCAAGGCACGGGCTATGCGTTCGTCGCCGGAGAGGCCTCAGCGTCGGCCGCCATTCGCGAGCACCTGCTGGGCGCGGGGGTCAATCCCGACTACCTCAAGGTGGCCAATTACTGGCGGCGGGGCGAGGCCGATCATGATGACGGCCACGCGCACTAAGCGCTGATCCAAGGTTCAACAGTGAACTGGTACAGGCCATTGTTGAATTCTGAGTGAGCTGAGGCACGTAACTCATTGACACTGGTATGGTACGGGCCGTAGCGTGAGGGCACGGGTTGCGACCGCCTGAGGAGGGGCCGGCCCGGTTCGTTGATTAATGTTTTGCCTGCAGCCGCCGGCAGGTCCGGCGCACGGGCACCCTGGGAGGGGACCGACATGACCAAGACGATGACAGCGCTTTCAGCCGCTGCGCTATTGAGCGCCATGCTGATGAGCGGCACGGCCCACGCGCAGACCGTGGTGTCGCTGATGCATGTGGAGACGGGCGCGCCGCTGATCGAGGCGTGGGAGAAAATCGCCACCGATTTCGAGGCGAGCCATCCTGATGTCGACGTGCAGATCCAGTTCCTCGAGAACGAGGCGTTCAAGGCCAAGCTGCCGACGCTGCTGCAATCGGATGCGGCGCCGGACATCTTCTACAGCTGGGGCGGCGGCGTGCTGAAGGAGCAATCGGGCACCGGCGCGCTGTACGATCTGACGGCGGACATGGACGCCGAGGGCGGCGCCTGGCGCAACAGCTACAATAGCGGGCCGCTGGGCGGCCTCGTCTATGACGGCAAGGTCTGGGCCGTGCCCTACAAGACCGGCTCGATCGCCTTCTTCTACAACAAGGAACAGTTCGCCAAGGCGGGCGTGAACGCCGACAGCATCAAGAGCTGGGACGATCTGCTGGGCGCCGTGTCGACGCTGAAGAATGCGGGGCTGACGCCGCTCGCCTGCGGTGGCGGCGACAAGTGGCCGCTCCACTTCTACTGGAGCTACCTCGTGATGCGGAACGCCGGGCAGGACGCGTTCAACGCGGCCAAGGCCAATGAAGGCGACGGCTTCAACGGCGCTCCCTTCGTCAAGGCGGGCGAGCAGTTGCGCCAGCTGGGCGAACTCGAGCCCTGCCAGGCAGGTTATCTCGGCGCGACGTGGCCGGATTCGCTCAAGAGCTTTGCCGATGGCAAGGCGGCGATGATCCTTGGCTTCGAAGCGACGTGGCAGAACCAGAAGACCAATGCCACCGACGGCAATGGCCTCGCACAGGAGAACCTCGGCCGCTTCGCGTTCCCGGAAGTGCCCGGTGGCGTGGGCAAGGCGACCGATACGCTGGGCCGTCTCAATGGCTGGGCGCTGAAGGCCAATCCGAAGCCGGAAGCGATCGAGTTCATCAAGTTCTTCACCAACCGCGACAATGAGCGGGCGCTGGCTTCGGCGGGCTTCATCATTCCGGTGACGGTAGACAGCGGCGACGCGGTGACCGATCCGCTGATGAAGCAGTCGGCCGAGCAGGTGGCGGGTTCGACCTGGCACCAGAACTTCTTCGACCAGGATCTCGGGCCGGCGGTGGGCCGCGTGGTCAATGACGTGTCGGTCGAGATGTTCGTGGGCAATCTGTCGGGCGCCGATGGCGCGGCGATGATCAAGAGCGAACTCGACCTGGCTCTCTAGGGATACCGGGAAGCGCGCCGTCTCGCCTTGAGGGGGGTAGAGACGGCGCCGAGTTCCGGTGAGGATAGCGGCGATGACACTCCCTGCGGGCGAGATACTCCTGACTCAGCCTCGATCAGTCGCCGCTGTCCGCAAGGGCGGCAGGTGGCGCGAGAAACTTCCCGTACTCGTGCTGTTCCTGCCGCCCGCGCTTGTTCTGTTCACGATGTTCGTGATCCTGCCGATGGGCGAGGCGGGCTGGTACAGCTTCTACAACTGGAACGGCTATGGGCTGCCGACGCAGTTTGTGGGCTGGCGCAATTTCGAGGTGCTGTTCAAGAACGCCTCGTTCCTCACGGCGCTGAAGAATAACGGCCTGATCATCGTGATCTCGGTGGGGGTACAGATCCCGCTGGCGCTCTGGCTGGCGAATTTGCTCAGCAATCGCATCCGCGGCGCGGTGACGTTCCGGCTGCTGTTCTTTCTACCCTATGTGCTGGCCGATGTGGCGGCGGGCCTGATCTGGCGCTTCGTCTATGATGGCGATGCGGGGCTGGCGGGCGCGATCGGGCGGGCGCTCGGCTATCCCGACCTGTTCCTCCTGGCGGACCAGAAGACCGCGATGGGCGCGGTGCTGGCGGTGATCGTGTGGAAGTATTTCGGCTTTCACATGATGCTGTTCATCGCGGGGCTGCAGGCGGTGGACCGGCATCTGCTCGAGGCGGCGGAGATCGATGGCGCCAACCGGGTGCAGAAATTCTTCTATGTGACGCTGCCGCTGCTCGCCTCGACGCTCAGGCTCTCGATCTTCTTTTCGATCGTCGGCTCGCTGCAGCTGTTCGACATGATCATGCCGCTGACCGGCGGCGGGCCGTCGAACTCGACGCAGACCATGGTGACGTTCCTCTACACGTATGGCGTGCAGCGGATGCAGGTAGGGTTCGGCAGCGCGGTGGGCGTGGTGCTGTTCCTGATCTGCGTGGTGCTGGCGTTCAGCTACAAGCGGGTGTTCATGCGCAATGACTGACGCGGCCGCCGACAGTTTCGAGAGCACGCAGACGGCGTCGGAGCGGCGGCCGGGGTTCGTCGTGCAGCTCTATATCTATGCCTCCCTGTTCCTCGTGGCGGCGATCGTGCTGATCCCGCTGGTGGCGACGGCGCTGGGCGGCTTCAAGACACTGGGGGAACTGCGTTCCAATCCGTTCGGCCTGCCGGTCGACTGGGTGTTCTCCAACTATGGCGACATTTTCTTTTCGACGCGCTACTGGCAGTTGCTGGGCAATTCGCTGATCATCGGCGTGCTCACGGTGGCGCTGACGATCATCGTGTCGGCGACAGCGGCGTTCGCGTTCGCGCATGTGCGCTTCTTCGGCTCGGGCTTCCTGCTCAACTATTTCCTGATCGGGCTGATGTTCCCGGTGGCGACGGCGATCCTGCCGCTGTTCCTGCGCATCCGTGACCTCGGCCTGCTGGATACCTATTGGGGCGTGGTGCTGCCGCAGGTGGCGTTCCATATCGGCGCCTCGATCCTGCTGTTCCGCAATTACTTCCGCAACATGCCGGAGGAGCTGTTCGACGCGGCCTTCGTCGACGGCGCCGGTTACATCCGCTTCTTCTGGTATGTGACGCTGCCGCTGGCGCGGCCGATCATCGCGACGGTCGGGATCATCAGCTTCGTGCAGAGCTGGAACAGTTATCTGCTGCCGCTGATCTTTCTCAACACGGAGAGCAAATATCCGTGGCCGCTCGGCATGATGGTCTATCGCGGCGAGTTCGGCACTGAGTGGCACCTGGTGCTGGCGTTCATCACACTCACCATTCTGCCGACGGTGATCGTGTTCTTCTTGGCGCAGAAGCATGTGGTGGCGGGGCTGACCGCCGGCGCGCTCAAGGGCTGACCGCCTCCGCCTGCCGCCGGCCGATGCCGCGAAAAGCGGGGACGGCGAGCGGTAGCATGGTGGCGGCGAAATAGACGAGACCGCTGATGGCGAATGCCGCCTTGAGGCCGAAGGCGGCGATGAGTGCGCCGCCAACGAGGCCGCCGAACGGGATGAGCCCCCAGGACACCGCGCCGATCAGCGAATTGACGCGACCGACCAGCGGCGCCGGGATGCGCTCGAAGATCACGGCCGAGATGATGGGGTTGATGAAGCCCGACGCGAAGCCGGCGGTGGCGACGACGATGAAGATGGCCAGCAGCGGCGTGTCGGCGAGGAAGATCAGATAGCGCGGCGCGCCGCAGATGAGGAAAGCGGTGGTGTAGACGAGGAGGCGCGGCAGGCGCGGCGCCAGCAGCGTGGCGAGAACGGCGCCCGCAACCGCCGCGGCACTGAAGGTGGCAAAGACACTGCCGAGTAGCGCCGCGTCGCCGACGAGACTGGCCCAGACCGGCAGCAGCACAGCGGAGTAGGCCTGATCGAACAGGTTGGTGACGGCGATCATGCCGACGATGCCGACCAGTACCGGGTCGGTGCGGAAATAGCGCCAGCCCTCGCCGAGGTCGGCGAGATAGGACGATTTCGCGGCGGTGGCAGGGGCGGGGCGCGGCAGGCGCAGGCCGAAGGCGACGACCAGCGCGGCGAGGGCGCAGGTGAGCGCCGTGGCAGCGAGGGCGGGGGCGGCGCCGATGGCGACGACGAGGGCGCCGGCGGCCGCGGCGCCGAGGGCGCCGGCAAGGCGATCGATGGTGCCCACGATGCCGGTGACGCGTTCGAGCGCGACATTGGCGAGGGCCGCGACGGCCGGAATCATCGCCTGCTTGGCGGCGTCGGCCGGGCCGCGCAGGGTGCCGAGCAGCACGACGATGGGCAGCAGCGTTTCGAGGCGCAGCGCGCCAGCGAAATGGAGCAGCGGCACGAGGGCGACGGCGAGCATCGAGGCGAGATCGGCGGTGATCGAGATGCGGCGGGCGCCGAGCCGGTCGATCAGCGGGCCGCCCAGGGCCTTGGCCAGCACATAGGGCAGCATCTCGGCGAAGCCGACGAGGCCGGTGAGCAGCGGATCGCCGGTGGTGGTGAGCACAAGCCACGGGATGGCGAGCATCGAGAGGCGCGTGCCGAGCAGCGAGACGATCTCGGCGACGGCCAGTGCGACGATGGGCCGGAGCGGGCGCGTCACTGGCGCGGCTCCGGATAGGGGAAGGCGTAGTGGAGGAACGCAACCAGTTTCACGTCCGGCGGCAGCGGCGTGCCCGGGGCGGGGCTCGCGGCCTTGGCCTCCATCAGCAGATCCATGATGCGGTTGTTGAGCGCCTCGGCGGCCTCGGCAGTGAGCGGGATGATGTAGTCGCTGTTGGTCGAGGCCTTCCGCCAGGGCACGGGCAGATCGCGATAGGCCTCCTGGGCGCGTTGCAGCATGGCGGCGTGACCCGCGAGCACCGCCTGGGTGAAGGCGAGGCCGGATTCGAGGTCGTCGCCGCTCAGCTCCGCCGTCTCGTAGAACGTCGATTCATGCCTGGCGCGCCACCAGCGCTCGCGCGCATTGCCGAGTTCGGTGGCGGGCTCGATGAAGCCGTGCAAAGCGAGCTGGCGCAGATGGTAGCTGGTGGCGCCGGAATTGAGCCCGAAGCGCCGGCCGAGTTCACTGGCGGTGGAGGGACCGGCGGTGCGAAGGCTCGACAGGAGGCGCAGCCGGTCGGGATGGGCGAGCGCCTTGAGCGCCGTGATGCCTGGGACAGTGCGGGAGATCTGGCGGGGCTGGGTCATGCGGCCAGCATATACCGCAAAGGAATGTTTGCAAAGAGATGTTTGCAATTAGCGCGTCGCGGTGTGCTGGGCGGGGGTGCGGTAGCGGAAAACGGGGTCAGCCGGCGTAGCGGATCCAGCCGAGATCGCCGGAAATCGTGCGAATCTGCAACCAGTCGCCGTCGCTGCCGATGATGCGGACGCGTTCGCCCGGGGTGGTGCGGAACACTGTACGGGCGCCGGCCGAGGGTTTGGCGCGCACGGCGAGCGCCGCATCGATGCGGGCGGTGCGTCCCTTGAGCTTGCCATTGGCGTTGTTGACCACGGCTTTGGCCTCGCGCGCCTCCGGGGCGGGTGTAGCGGCCGCCGATTTCGGTGGCTCCTTGCCGGCCACATAGCGGGCATAGACCCAGCCGGTGGTGCCATCGGGGAGGGTCACCTCGATCCAGCCATCCTGCTCGCCGCTGATCTGGATGGGCTGGCCGGGCTGCAGCACGCTGAGGGTTGAACTGCTGCTCGAGGGACCACTGCGGAGGTTGACCGCGGCGCTGCCGATGGCGTCGGTCGCCGCGATCGGCGGCGGTTCGGGGACGGGCTCGGTGAGCGCGGCCGTCTGCAGATTGGCCCAGTCCGGCTCGGCTGCGGCGGGGGCGATCGCCGCGCGGTCGATGGGGGCGGGCCTGTCGTCCAGGGCGGCAACGACTTCGTCCTTCGGGCCGAGCATCGCATCGATCGAGGCGAGGGTTTCGGCCTGCTGGCTCGAGACGCCCGCAATGCCGGCGCGCGCGATGGTTTCGGGGTCGGCGGGGAGCATGGCGAGGGCGCCGAAGCTGCCAATACACAAAACGCTGACGATGGCGGCGGTGCGAACGCGCTTCCTGGACATGACTCGACCTTTCGCAGGGAAAAACCGCCCGGACGGGCAGATGGTTCCACGGCGCGCGACCACTGGACGGCAGGGCCACAGCGTGGCTTATGCCGCGCGGGGGGCGGGTCTTGGTGGAACGCAGATATCTGGGGGAAGTGCAGGGGCTGCGCGCCGTCGCGGCGCTGCTGGTGGCCGTCTATCACATCTGGCTGCAGCGCGTTTCGGGCGGCGTCGATGTGTTCTTCGTGGTGTCGGCGTATTTCATGATGGCGGCGCTGCTCCGGCGCGAGCCGATGGGCGTGCGCGAAATGCTGGCGCAATGGGGCTCGACGCTGCGCCGCATCGTGCCGGGGGCGATGCTGGTGATCGCGGCGACGGCGATCGGGTGCCTCGTGCTGCTGCCCGATCCGCTGTGGCTGCAGATGCTGCCGCAGGCCTGGTGGTCGCTGCTGTTCGCGGAGAATTTCCTGCTCGCCAGCAGCGTGGTCGATTACCTCACGCCGCGCGTCGTGCAGACGCCGTTCCAGCAATTCTGGGCGCTGTCGTTGCAGATGCAGATGCTGCTGGCGCTGCCGGTGGTCTATCTGGCGTGCAGCGTGGTTGCGCGATGGACCGGGCGTGCGCGGATGGTTGCGACAGTGGCGTTCGGGACGATCTTCGCGGCGTCGCTGGCGTGGAGCATCGTCGCGACACGGGCCGACCAGACGGTCGCCTACTATCTGCCGACGACGCGGGCGTGGGAGTTCGCGGCAGGCGCGCTGGCGGCGCTGTGGCTGGGGCAGGTGAGACTGGCGCCGGGCGTGGCGCGTATCCTCGGCTATGCGGGGCTGCTGGTGCTGGTGAGCTTCGGGCTGGTGATCGACGTGTCGCGGCAGTTCCCGGGCATCGTCGCCGCGGTGCCGGTGCTGTGCGCGCTGGCGATCATCCTCGCGGCGAGCAATGGCGCCGGCATGCGGCTGCTCGACAACAGGGTGTCGCGGCGGCTGGGCGAGATCTCCTTTGCCTTCTATCTCTGGCACTGGCCGCTGCTGGTGTTCTGGCGCTTTACGGCGCAGAGCCTCGATGTGGGCCTGTGGGGCGGGCTCGCGATCATCGTGGCGGCGGGGCTGCTGGCTTATGCCAGCACGGCGCTGGTGGAGACACCCGTGCGGCAGCTCTGGCGCCCGGCTATCGGGTTTGCCGCGACGGTGCTGTGCATCGGCGTGGGCGCGGGCGCCGTTGGTGGCTGGCAGGCGGTGAACCAGGTGCGGAGCAGCACGGCTCTGGCAGCGCTGGAGGCGTATCGCGCCGCGCCGGAGCAGGCGCAGGCGCCTGGGCAGATCGTGCCGGAACCGATCATCGCACGCTTCGACGAGCCAGCAATCTATGCCGACAAATGCGTGCAGACCTCAGGCGCCGAGCTGGTGCAATGCGACTATGGCGACACGCACGCGGCGGTCACGCTGGCGGTGGTCGGCGGCTCGCACATGGCGCAATGGATGGATGTGTTCGATGCCATCGGCCGGGCGCAGGGCTATCGCGTGGTGGCGATGACCAAGAATGCCTGCACCTTCACCAGTGATCGCGACGTCAACCGCACCTGCCGGCTGTGGAACGAGAGCGTGATGGCGGCGCTCGAGACGCTGCGGCCGGACCTTGTGGTGGCGCTGGTGACGCGCACTAGCCGCGACGCCGCCGCGCCCGAGAGCATCCCGCACGGCTATGCGACGGTATTGGCCCAACTCGAGGCGCAGCAATTGCGTGTGCTCGGGCTGCGCGACAATCCGCGCTTCGATTTCGATGTCCTCAGCTGCGTCGCCCGCCATCGAACCGACCCCGCAGCCTGCGGCCGGCCGCGGGACGACAAGCTCGGCGACGTGGCGAGAATGGTCGGGGATATGGGTCCCAACATCAGTTTCGTGGACGTGACAGATGCGCTATGCGATGCCGAGTTTTGCCCGGTTGTCGAGAACGGCGTTCTGCTCTATCGCGACTCCCACCATCTGACCCGCACCGCCACGATGCAGTTTGTCGAACAGCTTGGCGCGGCCACGGCGTCAGCCCTCGCGCCGCCGCTGAGCCAGGAAGACAGTGCCTATGACTGAACGCAAATATCTCACCGAAGTGCAGGGGCTGCGGACCGTCGCGGCCTTGCTGGTCGCGGTCTACCACATCTGGCTGCAGCGGGTGTCGGGCGGGGTGGACGTGTTCTTCGTCGTCTCGGCCTATTTCCTCGTGGCCGGGTTGATGCGGCGCGAACCGATGCGGCTGGGCGATCTGTTCAACCAGTTCATGTCAACGATCCGCCGGGTTGTCCCGGGCACGGCGATCGTGGTGATCGGCACGATCATTGGTGCCTATTTCTTCCTGCCGGATCCGCTGTGGGGCGGGGGCCTCGCGCATGGCCTGCTGTCGCTCGGCTTTGTCGAGAACTGGCTGCTGGCAGCCAATTCGGTCGACTATCTGCAGGCCGGGCTGCTGAACTCGCCTTTCCAGCAGATGTGGGCACTATCGGTGCAGATGCAGGTGCTGCTGGTCCTGCCGGTTATCTATTACGCGTGCAGCTTGATCGGACGGCGGTTCGGCGGTCGTGTCGTGGCGACCGTGGTCTTCGGGATGATATTGGTCGCTTCTCTGTGGATCAGTGTCACTTACACGCAGCGCGATCAGACGGTGGCCTACTACATCACACCGACACGGGTGTGGGAGTTCGCCGCTGGTGCGCTGGCGGCGCTGTGGCTCGACAAGCTACGGCTTCCATCGGCGGTGGCGCGGTTAATGGGCTATGCGGGGTTGGTCGTACTAGTGACCTTCGGGCTGGCCATCGACGTGTCGCGGCAGTTTCCGGGCTATATCGCGGCAGTACCGGTTTTGTGCGCGCTCCTCATCATCGCGGCGGCGAACAATAACGGGAACATCCGGCCGCTGCGCCATCCCCTCGTCGTGCGCCTCGCTGACATGTCGTTCGCCTTCTACCTTTGGCATTGGCCGGTGCTGATCTTCGTGCGCCACATGATGGGTACGGACGCAGTGGGGCTGCTGCCGGGGCTGGGGATCATCGCGATTGCCGGGTTGCTCGCCTATTTGAGCACTGGATTGATTGAGTCCCCGGTGCGCCGCGCGCCCTGGCTCGTCCGCTGGCCGGTCCTTGGCGTCCTTGTCGCCGTGGCGTTCCTTGGACTCGGTGGAGCCTCGCTTAAGGGCTGGCAGATGCTCTATCAGCAGCGGGTCGATCAGGCCCACGCCGAACTCAAAGCCTATCGGGCCGATCCCACCGGGCGCCTGGCTCCGGGGCAACTTGTACCAGATCCCGTCATCAGCAGGACTGACCACACGGTCACCTACTATAATGGCTGCCACCAGTGGGCGGGCAGGGAGGCAAAGTCCTGCGTGCACGGCGACGAGGACGCGACGCTAACCATTGCCTTGGTGGGGGGGTCTCATATCGCACAATGGGTCGACTTGTTCGGTGCGGTAGGAGAGGCAAATGGCTTCCGTGTGGTTAGCATGACGCGAAGCGGCTGCCGCTTCGTGCTCGACGGGCACAACGCCGGGTGCGAGGCATGGAGCGCGAATGCCATAGAGGAACTGAGGAAGATTCAGCCGCAGGCGGTGGTCGTCCTCGCCACGCGCACGTCAACCGATGAGATGAACCCCGAAGACGTGCCGACCGAGGAGCTTGAGGTGTTTGCGGCGCTGGAGCGAGCGGGCATGCGGGTGATCGGGATGCGCGACAATCCGCGTTACGCGACCGCTCCAGTCAATTGCCTTGCGACGCATCGCGACGACTGGTCGGCATGCGAAGTGCCGCGTGACAGGAAGCTGCGCGAATTCGCCGTGCTGCGCCGCCAGATTCCGGAACATGTACGGCTGATCGACTCGTCGGAGGTGCTATGCGCAGCCACTTGTCTCGCGGTGCTTGACGGCATTGTGTTGTATCAGGACGTCGATCACCTCACGCGGACGTTCACTATGACGCTGCAGGCGTGGCTGAAGGAAAAACTGCGCGGACTGCTGGAGGCTGAAGATAGCCCGGCGATGGCCGATCCGGCCTAGATTGGGAATAGCGGTGAGCTAAGCCCGGGCCGGCAGGTCGGTGGCGGCGCGGCCGAGGGTGGTCAGGACGGTGGTGACGATGCCGGCGCGGTCGAGGCCGGCGGCGGCGTACATGTCGGCCTGGCTGGCTTGCTCGACGAAGCTGTCGGGGATCATCAGCGGGCGGAACTTCAGCTTGCCGTCGAGGAGGCCGTTCTGGGCGAGGAAGGTGGCGACGTGGCTGCCGAAGCCGCCGATGCCGCTCTCTTCGACCGAGATCAGCAATTCGTGGTCGTGGGCCAGCCTCGCGATAAGCTCTTCGTCGAGGGGCTTGAGGAAGCGGGCGTCGGCAATGGTGGGGTTGAGGCCGTAGGCGGCGAGCTTTTCGGCGGCGGCGATGACTTCGCCGAGGCGGGTGCCGAAGCTCAGCAGCGCAACGCCGGAGCCCTGCTTGACGATGCGGCCTTTGCCGATGGGGAGGATCTCGCCGCGCACGGGCATTTCGACGCCGAGGCCGTCGCCGCGCGGATAGCGGAAGGCGATGGGGCCGCTGTCATGGGCGGCGGCGGTGGCGACCATATGTTTGAGTTCGGCTTCGTCGGCCGCGGCCATCACGACCATGCCGGGGATCGCGCCGAGATAGGCGCTGTCGTAATTGCCGGCATGGGTCGGGCCGTCGGCGCCGACATAGCCGGCGCGGTCGATGGCGAAGCGGACGGGCAGGCCCTGCACGGCGACGTCGTGGATCAACTGGTCATAGGCGCGCTGCAGGAAGGTGGAGTAGATCGCGGCGAAGGGCTTCATGCCCTCGCTGGCGAGGCCCGCTGCGAAGGTGACGGCGTGCTGCTCGGCGATGCCGACGTCGAAGATGCGCGCGGGGAAGATCTCGGCGAATTTGTCGAGGCCCGTGCCCGAGGGCATGGCGGCGGTGACGGCGACGATGCGCTCGTCACGGCGGGCTTCCTCGATCAGCGTTTCGGCAAAGACATTGGTGTAGGAGGGCGCGTTGGATTGCGGCTTGGCCTGTGCACCGGTGATGACATTGAACTTGCTGACGCCGTGATATTTGTCGGCGCTGGCCTCGGCAGGGTCGTAGCCCTTTCCCTTTTTGGTGACGACGTGAACGAGGATGGGGCCGTTCTCGTCGTCGCGCACATTGGTCAGCACTTCGACGAGGTCGTCGACATTGTGGCCATCGATGGGGCCGACATAGAAGAAGCCGAGTTCCTCGAACAGCGTTCCACCGGTGAAGAAGGAGCGGGCGAATTCTTCGGTCTTGCGCGCAGTCTCATGGATGATGCGTGGCATCTTTTCGGTGATCGACTTCGCCTTGTCGCGGACGCCGCGATAGAACGGGCCGGAGACGAGCTTGGCGAGATGGCCCCGCATGGCGCCGGTGGGCGGCGCGATGGACATGTCGTTGTCATTGAGGATGACGATCAGCCGCGCATCCATGGCGCCGGCATTGTTCATCGCCTCATAGGCCATGCCTGCCGACATGGCGCCATCGCCGATAACGGCAATGACGTTGCGCCTCGTGCCCTGCAGCTGCGAGGCAACGGCCATGCCGAGGCCGGCGGAAATCGAGGTGGAGGAGTGGCCGGCGCCAAACGGGTCGTATTCGCTCTCGGCGCGGCGGGTGAAGCCGCTGAGCCCGTTCTTCTGGCGCAGGGTGCGGATGCGGTCGCGGCGGCCGGTCAGCACCTTGTGCGGATAGGCCTGGTGGCCAACGTCCCAGATCAGCCGGTCATGCGGTGTGTCGAACACGGCATGGAGCGCCACGGTGAGCTCGACGACGCCGAGGCCGGCGCCCAGATGGCCGCCGGTCACCGAGACGGCGTCGATCACCTCGGCGCGCAGCTCGTCGGCCAGTTGGCGCAGCTTGCCGCGCTCCAACTGGCGCACATCGGCGGGCGTGTGGACGGTATCGAGCAGGGGGGTGATTGGACGGTCGGACAAGGGCTTCTCTTTGCTGCCTGAGGTTTAGGCGTGGCGGGCCGCCGATGCAACCTGAGGCGTGTGCAGAAACGCGGGAGATTTGCCGCAGTTGCGGCAGAATAGACCTTAGCCGCCGCGGTTTCCCGGGGCGGCCAAGGCGCGAGGCGGCGCCGTTCAGGCCGTTGGCCAGATGCTCTTGCGCAATTCGTCGTCGGTCGGCAGGTGCCCGCCGGGGGTCATCACATCGACGGCGTCGGGGATGGTCTTGGCAAGCCGCTCGGTCAGTTCCTGCCGGGAGAGGCCGGTGCGGCGGGCCAGCTCGTCCAGATTTTCCGCGCCGATGGCACGTTCGACCTGATCAGGCCGCAGCCCTTCGGTCGGCACGCCCGGCGTGATCCAGGAATCGGCCACCTGGGCGTCGCCCGCATTGCGGAAGCTGCCCAGCAGATCCTGCAGGCCGCCACCAAGGCCGCTGCCCTGGCGCGATGCATCGTCGCCACCGAGGCCGAAGCCCTTGAGCATGTCGCCGAGGCCGCCGCCGGCCTGGCCAGCCGCACCGCCGCCGAAGAGGCCGCCCAGGCTGCCGGCAAGGCCGCCGAGGATGTCAGGATTGCCACTGGCATCCTGGGGCGAGCGGGCCTTGAGGTCGTTGAGGGCACCGGTGATCTTGTCCCGGTTCTGGTAGCCGGCCACGGCCAACAGGCCGAGCAGCGCCAGCATGGAAGGCATGCCTTTGTTTGCCACGTGTAGTCTCCCTTATGCGGCCGTGATCAGACGGCGCGGCGACGCGCGATGGCGCCCCACACCAGCAGGACGATGACGGCGCCGACGACGGCACCGATCAGTCCCGCCCCCTCACCCGGCTGGTACCAGCCCAGCGCCTGACCGAGGAAGGACGCGACGAACGCGCCCACCACGCCCAGAATGGTGGTGAGGACGAAGCCACCGGGCTGGCCGCTGCCGGTGACGATGAATTTGGCGATGAGACCGGCGACAAAGCCGATCAGCAGAGTCCACAGAATGCCCAATGACACCTCCCGATTGACGCTCGCGCCGACGCTGACGCGTCTGTGAACAAGGCGCGAAGTCGAAAATCGTTCCACTCGGCGTGGACAGGGAGCTTAGCGGGAGGCGACCAGCATGGGGCGGCGGACGACGAAGATGTCGTAGCGCGGCGGCGGGGCGTTGTCGGGTTCGAGCATGACGCGGTTGGCGAGCGGGCCGAGTTCGGCGGCGTTGTCGAGATAGCCCTCGGGCTCGTAGAGCTCGGCGAAATGCATGTCGGTCATGGCGACCGGCATCACCAGTGTTTCGTTGACGTGGTCGATCTCGGGGGCCACGAGGTCGAATTCGCGCGGCTTGAGGCCGACCAGCGAGTCGCGTTCGAGGCTGGCCGAGACGAGCGTGTTGGCGATGGCGCTGGTGGCGTTGGCCTCGGTGACCGCGGTCCAGGTCATGTCGAAGATATTCTGGACCACATCCATGCCGTTGTTGCCACCGAGCGAAGCGACGCGAATGTCGGAGGTGTCGATGCGGGGCTCACCGGCGCCCGGGGCGACGAGGGCAGCAGCGGCTGTTTCGCGCTCGATGAGGATATCGAGGGCGCGCTGCGCACCGGCATCGGGCGTGATTTCTGGGGCATAGGCGGTGAGTATTTCGCCATCGCGGGGCGTCATCAGAGCGCGCGGCATGGGAGCGGTCTCGTCGATGGCGCCAAGGGCAGTGGTGCCGTCGAGCGGCAGGGCGCCGCGGGTCGCGACCATCAGGGCCGGGGTCTTGGAGAAGGGGAGGACCGTGGCGAGCGCGTCGCTCGGATTGTTGAACGGATTGTCGGGCGAGGTGCCGAAGGTATTGTTGGCCGGATCGAGGGCCAGGGCAGCCATCGCATCGGGGCGGCGCATCATCGGCACGGGCGCGGTGACCTCGATGGTGGCGACGCTGCGCTGCTTGGGATCGAGCGAGGCCAGCATGACCTGCGGCTCGCCGCTATCGACATAGGCTGGCGGGGCGCTCATGCCGTTGCACGGCACCATCTTGCACTTGCTCCACTGCGCCTGGGCATAGGCGCGGCCATCCTTGGACAGCGGCGTGCCGTCGACGGGGAGATGCAGGGTCTTGCCGTCGGGGAAGACGTTCTTGAGCTGGGCGCGGGTCATGCGCGGCCAGGCGCGGACGCTGCCGGTGTCCATGTGGACGAAGGGGCTGCCAGACGTGGGATAATAGCCGACGCCACCGACCTGGTGCCGCATGGCGGCGGCGCGCAGGGTCGCGAGCTTCACGCCGGGAATGAATACGTCCATCGCCTTGCCCAGCATGTGCTGGCTGTTTTCGGCGACGCCCGAGGATTTCGACGCCAGCATCGCGTTGGTCTTGGGTTCGCGATAGGACGAGACGATGTTGTAGGGCTGCTTGCCGCCGACTTCCTGATAGACCACCCACATCAGGTCGAAGAGGGCCGGGTCCATCTTCGCCTTCGACTTGGTCCGCCAGTCGGCGAGGAAGACGTTCATCTGGTCGATGATTTTGCGGTCGTACTGGCCGTTGCGCCAGTAGGTGAACTTGCCGGTTTCGCCGGTATGGGTGTGGTGCAGCCAGAGGGTGCGCTCATTGGGGCCGGCGGCAGCCGGGATCGACGCCTGGGCGAGGAACAGCGCCAAGCCCACGGCCATAGCCATGGCGCGCAAACCCATGATACGCCAATCGAATTTCGGTATGACCGACACGCCCCAGAAAGCCCGTTCTTGGTTCACTAGACCCGTCGAGTTTAGCGCGCAGGGGAAAAAGAGTTCCTTAACGCTAACACCCGGTTACGACCCGATGCGGCCAACAGTTGCTCGCAGGCGACTGCCAACAGTGCAGTTTCTAGGCAAAAATCGCGGCTGAACCAAGGCTTAGGTCTTAAGCGAGGGTAAAGAGGGCGGAAAAGCGGGGCAAAAGTGGGCCGGACAGCCGATCCGCCCGTGAGCCTGGCGGAGGGGTGGCCTGAACGCCTTATTCGGCGTTCAGGAGTTCGATCAGCTTCTTGTTGTGGCCGTAGACGTCGCCATAGGAGCGGACGGTGCCGTTTTCGTCGACGCGCAGGGTGAAGTACATCAGGTGCACGGGCACGTGATTGTTCATGTTAACCCACTTCTCCTTGTCACCGAACAGGCCCTCAAGCGAGGCTTGGCTTAGCGCCGGGTTGGTGGCGACCAGCGCGCCGGCGAATTCCAGCGGGTTCATGACGCGCACGCAGCCATGCGAATAGGCACGGAAGGCGCGCGAGAACAGCGATTTCGACGGCGTGTCGTGCAGGTAGATGTTGTGGGAGTTGGGGAAGAGGAACTTCACCTTGCCCAGCGCATTGCCCGGGCCGGGCTTCTGGCGGACCGAGTAATTGTTGATGTTGGTGACGGTCCAGTCGATGGCCGCGGCGTTGATCACCTTGCCGCCCGACAGCATCTCCATGTTCTGGGTGGCCAGGTAGTTCGGGTTGGCGATCAGATGCGGCTTGATTTCACCCGCGGCGATCGAGGGCGGCACGTTCCAGTACGGATTGACGACGATGTGGCGGATCATGTCCGAAAAGATCGGCGTCTGGTTCTTGGGCGTGCCGACGACGACGCGCGTGGTGTGCACGGTCTCGCCATCGCGTTTGATCCAGAGGGTGAACTCGGGAATGTTCACCTGAACGTTGAAGTCGCCGAAATCCTCGGGCTCCCAGCGCCAGCGTTCCATGTTGGCGATGATGTCGTCCTTGCCGACATTGCCACCGCCATTGAGGGCGGCAACGGTTGCCGGCCCCATGACGCCATCGGCGGTCAGGCCCATTTCGGACTGGAAGGCGGTGATGGCATCGGCGAGGGCCTGGTCGTAGGTGATATCGACCTGCGCGTCGGTGGCGCCTTCGGGGATTTCCGGGGCGGCGACGCCGAGGCGCTGGCGCAGCACGGGCACGCGCTCATCGTCCATGCCCAGCTTCAGCGTCTTGCCGTCGGGGATGGTGATCTGCTCGACCTGCACGCTGCCATCGTAGAATTTGGCGAGCACGGTCTTGAGGCGCATGAATTCGGGGTTCTTGGGGCCGATACCCAGCAGCACCTGGCCCGGATCGTCGGCAGCGGCGAGCTCAAGCAGCGTCGCGGCCTCGTCGATGCGCTTGGGCGCGATGACGAAATTGGCGCTGACGGCCGTCGGCGTGATGCGGCCGCCATAGGCGTCCTGCGCATAGCGCACGGCGGCCTGCGAGAAGGCGGTTTCGAGCGCGGCGAGCTTGGTGGGATCGCTACCCGCGGCGGCGGGGTCGAGGTCGGCCGTCAGATAGTCGGACGGACGGAAGCCTTCGAGTTCGGCGGCCTTGAAGACGTCGAGGATCTTTTCGGCATTGTCGGAGAAGGAAATGGCGCTGCCAACGCCGGGCGTCAGCCACAGCGGCTCAAAGCCGCGGGCGCCGTAGAAGAAGTAGAGTTTCTGCGCCTGGGCGTAGGCGCGCGTGTCCTTGTCGGCCTCATAATAGGCCTTCTGCAGGCCGGCCTTGATGATGCGCGCCAGATCGCTGCGCGGCGGGGCGATGACGACCTTGGTCAGCGCGGCCTTTTCGACCGTGGCCTGTTGCGCAAAAGAGGGAAGCGACGTGCCGGACAGAGCGACACCCGCCAACAACATGGCCATCAATACGCGCAAAGCAGACTCCGTCATCTAGATATCGGCGCCGGGGGAGGGGCGGCGCAGCAATACCTGTCGCTGTTAATCTACAAGCCTTAACGCGGGCAATTCCTCACCTTTTTGTGTTCCCGCGATGTGGCCTTTGCGCAACGGGAACCGGCAGGTTGCCGTCCCGGTGTCAGGCCGCGTCGCTCTCGACACTCTCCTCGAGGCCATAGTCGCGAAGCTTGCGGTAGAGGGTCGAGCGGCCGATCTTGAGGGCCCGCGCCACCTTCGACATCCGTCCGCCGTAATGCTTGAGCGCGAAGGCAATCAATTCGCGTTCGAGATCGGGCAGCGGCGCCACTTCGCCTTTGGCATCGAGGAAACGGTCAGGATTGGAAATCCGCGTCTCACTCTGGCGCTGAGCCCTAAGGGCATCGATGTGAACCGGCGCTGAAGGAACCGGCACGGCCTCGGTGAGCCGGGCGGTCTCCTCGCGTCCGCGCGCCTGGGCGACGATCTGCGGGAAATCGGCGATTTCGAGATAGCCGCCGTCGCTGAGGACGATGGCGCGATAGATGACGTTTTCGAGCTGGCGGATGTTGCCCGGCCAATTGTAGCCGGCGAGCAGTTCGAGCGCCGGGGTGCTGAGGCCAGCGATGCGCTTGCCGGCTTCGGCAGCGAAGCGGGCGATGAAATGGGTCGCCAGCGGCTCGATGTCCTCGGGGCGCTCGCGCAGCGGCGGCACATAGACCGGGAAAACGTTCAGCCGGTAATAGAGGTCCTCGCGGAACTCGCCGGTCTGGGCGAGGCCCAGCATGCGGCGGTTGGTGGCCGAGATGACGCGGACATTGACGCGCTCGGGGCGATCGGCGCCAACGGGCTCGATTTCGCCCTGCTGCAGGACGCGGAGGAGCTTGGCCTGCGCGTCGAGCGGCAATTCGCCGATCTCGTCGAGGAAGATGGTGCCGCCATGGGCCTCGGCGAACTTGCCGCGATGGTCGGCGGTGGCGCCGGTGAAGGCGCCCTTGCGGTGACCGAAGAGCGTCGATTCGATGAGATTGGCCGGAATGGCGGCGCAGTTGACGGTGACGAAGGGTTTCGACGCCCGGTCGCCCATGCCCTGGATGACGCGGGCGACAAGTTCCTTGCCGGTACCGGTTTCGCCTTCGATGAGCACGGGAATCTGCGACTTGGCCGCCTTCTGGCTCAGCGTCAGCACGCGGTGCATGGCGGGCGAGCGGGTGACGATGTCGGCAAGGCTCAGCGTGCCGGCGCGGCGGTGGCGCTCGGAGCGGACGATGGTTTCGAGTTCGTCGAGCTTCATGGCGTTGCGCAGCGAGACGATCAGGCGCTCGGGCGCGACGGGTTTGACGAAGAAATCGACGGCGCCCTTGCGCATGGCCGAAACCACGGTTTCGAGCGAGGAATGGGCGGTCTGGATGATGACGGGCGTGGTGATGCCGTCGCGCGCCATGGCTTCCATGACCGCCATGCCGTCGCGGTCGGGCATGACGAGATCGAGGATGATGGCGCCGAACCCGGGGCTGGAGCGCAGCAGCCGCAGCGCTTCGTCGCCGCCGGCGGCCGTGACGGGGACAAAGCCGGCGCGCTGCGCAACCTCCGAGGTTAGCCGCAATTGCACCGGATCGTCGTCCACGATGAGAACGCGCGTCATCAAGTCTCCCAGTCTTTTTCTGGACCCACGACGAACTCCCAAGCCCGAATCGCGGTGTGCCGTTTCGGAGCAGGATGGGAACCCGCGGTTAAGGGCCGCTTAAGGCTGTTGTCGCCGCTTGAGGAAGCTTTGGGCGCAGAATATGGTCCCGCTCCGATCTGAACCCTACGAAAGTCCGATGCTGATGACCGATCCCGTTCGCGCGCCTGCGGCACCCGCCCAGAAGGGGCACAATGAGCTTGGGGCGCTGCCGGAATGGGATCTGACCGATCTTTATCCAGCGGTGGATTCGCCGGAATTGCAGCGCGATCTGGCCTGGGCGAAGTCCGAGGCCAAGGCGTTCGAGGCGGCCTACAAGGGCAAGCTCGACGGGCTGGCGAAGGCGGGGCGGCTCTATGAGGCGGTGGAGCGCTCGGAAAAGCTCGGCGACGTGACCGGCCGGCTCTCCTCCTACGCCTATCTCCGCTACGCGCTCGACACGCAGAACCCGGAGCGGGCGAAGTTCCTCGGCGATATCGGCCAGGCTCTGACGGACATGTCGACGGGCCTGCTGTTCTGGGAACTCGAACTCAACCGCATCGACGATGCGGTGATCGAGGCGGCGCTGATGACGGACGACAACCTCGCGCGCTATCGCCACTGGTTCGCCGAACTGCGGAAGTCCAAGCCCTATCAGCTGGATGAAAAGATCGAGGAACTGTTCGTCGAGAAATCGGTGACCGGCGTCCAGGCCTGGAACCGGCTGTTCGACGAGACGATGTCATCGCTGAAGTTCGAGGTGGATGGCGAGACGCTGCCGATCGAAGGCACGCTGCATTTGCTGTCGGACCGCGACGAGAAGAAGCGCGAGGCGGCGTTCGGCGCGCTGGGCAAGACGCTCAACGACAATGGACGGCTGTTCACGCACATCACCAATGTGCTGGCCAAGGACAAGGAAATCTCGGACCGCTGGCGCGGTTTCGGCGATATCGCCGACAGCCGCCACCTCGCCAATTCGGTGGAACGCGAAGTGGTGGACGCGCTCGAAACGGCGGTGCGCGAGGCCTATCCGCGGCTCAGCCACAAATACTACGCGATGAAGGCCAAGTGGTTCGGCAAGGACCAGCTCAATGCGTGGGACCGCAACGCGCCGCTGCCGACCAGCGACGACCGGACCTTCGACTGGGAGACGGCGACGACCACGGTGCTCGACGCCTATGGCGCGTTCTCGCCGGAACTGCGCCGCGTCGCCGAGCCGTTCTTTACCGGCGGCTGGATCGACGGGCCGGTGAAGCCGGGCAAGGCGATGGGGGCGTTCGCGCATCCGACCGTGCCGACGGCGCATCCGTATCTGATGCTCAACTATCTGGGCAAAGCGCGCGACGTGATGACGCTGGCGCATGAGCTGGGGCATGGCGTGCATCAGGTGCTGGCCGGGCCGCAGGGCTCGATCCTCTCCAACACGCCGCTGACGCTGGCCGAAACCGCCTCGGTGTTCGGCGAGATGCTGACGTTCCGCTCGATGCTGGACAAGACCACGGACAAGAAGCAGCGCTTTGCGATGCTGAGCTCCAAGGTCGAGGACATGCTCAATACGGTGGTGCGGCAGATTGCCTTCTACACCTTCGAGCGCCGCGTCCACATCGCCCGCAAGGAGGGCGAACTGACGCGCGAGCAGCTCGACCAGATCTGGCTGGATGTCTCAACCGAGAGCCTCGGGCCGGCGATCAAGCTCAATGACGGCTATGGCGTGTTCTGGAGCTATATCCCGCATTTCATCCACTCGCCGTTCTATGTGTACGCCTATGCGTTCGGCGACTGCCTTGTGAACTCGCTTTATGCCCAGTATGAGAAGGCAAGCGACGGGTTTGCGGAGCGCTATTTCGAGCTCCTCAAGGCTGGCGGGTCGAAGCACCATTCGGAATTGCTGAAGCCCTTCGGACTCGACGCGCGCGACCCGGGTTTCTGGGCGCTTGGACTTTCAATGATCGAGCGGCTCATCGGCGAACTCGCCGAGACCGACCCAAACTAAAGGCACGCCGAGGAAGCAATGGCCCACGAATCCCACGACACCGAGACGATCTCCGCTGCCATGGACTACGCCCAGCATGAGGCGACCTGGAATACGTTCATTCGCCTGGGCAAATGGTCGATCATCGTCCTCGCCGTCCTGATGGTGGCGCTGTTTTTCTTCGTCCAGCCGTAAGCGGCCGACGAATCCGGCGCGTTCCTGAGGAAGCGCCGCTGCTGTTGCTGAAGCCCGCCCGTTCAGGCGGGCTTTTTGCTGTCTAGAGCCGGCTGCCGAGCCAGACGATGAGGAGCAGGACGGCAATCAGGGCGATGCCCAGCGCGATCCCGCGGGCGATACGGTGCAGGCGGATTTGCCTGACGTTGTCATGCCGGAACCATACCAAAATGAGCAATCTGCTCAACCGCTTAGGATTAGGAAGGTAAATTGCGGCGGATCGCCCTTACCCCCTATCCCAAAGGCTATTACGACTTTGGTAGTACGCGGCGTTGCGTAAACGGTGATTCTGTGAGACGCATCGCGCCGTCGAAAAACCACTTTTCGTGTGGGGCGGGGACCATCAATGAAGATTGCAATCGTCCGCGAGCGGGCTGACGGGGAAACCCGTGTCGCCGCGACTCCGGAAACCGCGGGCAAGCTGATCGGGCTTGGCAATGTCGTCGCCATCGAGGCGGGGGCGGGCGACGCGGCCCGTTTCCCCGATGCCGAGTATGAAAAAGCCGGCGCGAGCGTGCTGGCGAATGCCGCCGATGTGGTGAAGGACGCCGATATCGTGCTGACGGTCAGGCGGCCGGGCGTCGATATCCTCAAGGGCGTGAAGCCCGGCGCTCTGGTGGTCGGCTCGATGGACCCCTATGGCAATGAAGGCGAGATCGATGCGCTGGCCAAGGCCGGCGTGACGACGGTCGCCATGGAATTCATGCCGCGCATCACGCGCGCGCAGGTGATGGACATTCTCTCCAGCCAGGCGAACCTCGCGGGCTATCAGGCCGTGATCGACGCGGCGGTGAATTTCGACCGCGCCTTCCCGATGATGATGACCGCCGCCGGTACGGTGCGCCCCGCAAAAGTGTTCGTGATGGGCGCCGGCGTCGCTGGCCTCCAGGCGATCGCGACGGCCAAGCGCCTCGGCGCCGTGGTGTCGGCGAACGACGTGCGTCCCGCTGCCAAGGAACAGGTAGAGTCGCTGGGCGGCAAGTTCATCGCCGTCGAGGACGAAGAGTTCAAGCAGGCCGAAACGGCCGCTGGCTATGCCAAGCCGATGTCGGCCGAATACCAGGCCAAGCAGGCGGCGCTGACGGCGCAGCATATTGCCAAGCAGGACATCGTCATCACGACCGCGCTGATCCCGGGCCGTCCCGCGCCCAAGCTGATCAGCAAGGACATGATCGAGTCGATGCCTTCCGGTTCGGTGATCGTCGATCTCGCGGCCGAACGCGGCGGCAATGTCGAACTCACGGTGCCGGGCCAGGTGATCGTCCACAAGGGCGTGACCATCGTCGGCTACAAGAACGTGCCGGCGCGCCTCGCGACCTCGGCAAGCTCGCTGTTCGCGCGCAACCTCTTCGCCTTCCTCGAAACGATGTTCGACAAGAAGACGAAAGAGTTCGCCGTGAACTGGGACGACGAACTGGTGAAGGCCACCGTGCTCACCAAGGACGGCGCCATCGTCCACCCCAACATCAAGCTGCCCGGCGCGGCCTAAGGAGAGAGTCAAATGGAAGCGATCGATCCCTTCACCTTCCGCCTGGCGATCTTCGTGCTCGCCATTTTCGTGGGCTATTTCGTCGTCTGGTCGGTGACCCCGGCCCTGCACACGCCGCTGATGAGCGTGACCAACGCGATCTCCTCGGTGATCGTGGTCGGCGCGCTTCTTGCTGTCGGCGTGCCCCTCGCGGCCGACGCCAACTGGATCAGCAAGGCGTTCGGCTTCATCGCGCTGGTGTTTGCCAGCGTGAACATCTTCGGCGGGTTCCTCGTCACCCAGCGCATGCTGGCAATGTACAAGAAGAAGGGCTGAGCCGATGATCAACGCGAATATCGCCGCGCTGCTCTATCTCGTCGCCGGCGTGCTGTTCATCCTCGCGCTGCGCGGGCTGTCGAGCCCGAAATCGTCGCGCCAGGGCAATCTGTTCGGCATGATCGGCATGACCATCGCCGTGCTCACGACGCTGGCTGTTTCCGGCATCAATGACGGGCTCAGCTGGCTGCTGATCATCGGTGGCATCGCCATCGGTGGCGGCATCGGCGCCTATATGGCGCGGACGGTCAAGATGACCGACATGCCGCAGCTGGTTGCGGCCTTCCACTCGCTGGTGGGTCTCGCCGCGGTGTTCGTGGCGGCCGGTGCGCTCTATGCGCCGGAAGCCTTCGGCATCGGCGAAGTGGGCCACATCCACACGCAGGCGCTGATCGAAATGTCGATCGGCGTCGCCATCGGTGCCTTCACCTTCACCGGCTCGGTGATCGCCTTCGCCAAGCTCAACGGCAATATGAGCGGCAAGCCGATCATCCTGCCGATGCGCCATGCGCTGCATTCGGTGCTCGGCCTCATCCTGATCGCGTTGGTGGCGTGGTTCGCGGTGAGCGGCGACACCTGGCTGTTCTGGGCCATCACGGTGCTGGCGCTGGTGCTGGGCGGGTTGATGATCATCCCGATCGGCGGCGCCGACATGCCGGTGGTCGTCTCGATGCTCAACTCCTATTCGGGCTGGGCGGCGGCGGGCATCGGCTTCACGCTGGGCAATACGGCGCTGATCATCACCGGTGCGCTGGTGGGCTCGTCGGGTGCCATCCTCAGCTACATCATGTGCAAGGCCATGAACCGCAGCTTCATCTCGGTGATCCTGGGCGGCTTCGGCGGCGACAGCGCCGCGGCGGGCTCGGGCGAGGAAGAGACGCGTCCGGTCAAGCAGGGCTCGGCCGACGACGCCGCGTTCATGATGAAGAACGCCGGCAAGGTGATCATCGTGCCGGGCTACGGCATGGCGGTGAGCCAGGCGCAGCATGCGCTGCGCGAAATGGCCGATATGCTGAAGAAGGAAGGCGTCACGGTGAAGTACGCCATCCATCCGGTGGCGGGCCGTATGCCGGGGCACATGAACGTGCTGCTGGCGGAAGCCAATGTGCCTTACGATGAAGTGTTCGAGCTCGAAGACATCAACTCGGAATTCGCGCAGTCGGACGTGGCCTTCGTGATCGGCGCCAATGACGTGACCAATCCGGCGGCCAAGACCGACAAGACCTCGCCGATCTACGGCATGCCGGTGCTCAACGTCGAAGACGCGGGCACGGTGCTGTTCATCAAGCGCGGCATGGCGGCGGGTTATGCGGGCGTGCAGAACGAACTGTTCTTCCGCGACAACACGATGATGCTGTTCGGCGACGCCAAGAAGATGACGGAAGACATCGTCAAGGCACTGGGCCACTAAACGTCGGCGAAGGCGGATGGAAACCATTGCCGCCTTCGCCCTGACCTCGCTGGTCATCGAACTGACGCCGGGCCCCAACATGGCCTGGCTCGCCCTGCTGAGTGTCGAGCGCGGCCGCATTGCGGGGCTTGCTGCGACGGCCGGCGTGGCGCTGGGGCTGCTGTTGCTCGGCCTCGCCGCCGGCTTCGGGCTCGCGCCTTGATTGCGGAAAACCGCTGGCTCTACGAGATCCTGCGCTGGGGCGGGGTGGCCTTTCTCGTCTATCTCGCCTGGGACAGCTATCGCCAATCTCGCCAGCCGCTCGAGCAGCGGGCGACCAATGAGCGGCTGGCGATGTTCTTCCGCCGCGGCCTCGTCACCAACCTGCTCAACCCCAAGGCGGCGCTATTCTATGTGACGGTGCTGCCCAATTTCGTCGACGCGGCGAAGCCGATGGCCTCTCAGTCGCTGCTGCTGACGGCGATCTATGTGGTGGTGGCCACCGCGGTGCATGCGGCCATCGCGCTGACCGGCAGCCTGATGCAGCCGCTGTTCGCCACCGACCGGTCGCGGCGCATCCTCGGGGTTGTGGCGGCCGTGCTGCTGCTGGCCATCGCCGCATGGGTGGCGATCACGACGCGACACCTCGCGGGCTAGCTGCGGCTTTGCGGCAGGGCCCGAGGGCGGTATGCTGCGGGTGGGCGGCCTTTTCAGTCTAGCTCTATCCATCGGTTCCGGCCGCCGCGGCACGGAGCATGATCATGGCGCGGAACACCGATACGCCCGCCGATGTGGCGGCACGACAGGCGCGCGGCGAGGCCGCCGCGGCCCCTCCCGATGATGCGCAAAGGCAGATCCGTCCGAGCCGGCAGGCGATCGTCATTGTCCATGGCCAGGGGCAGCAGCGGCCGATGGGCACGATGCGCGATTTCGTGCGCACGCTGTGGATCACCGATCACCGGCTGAAGCCGCCCGTTGCGCCGGACAAGGAGCGCGACATCTGGGTGGTGCCCGACGGCAAATCCGGGCTGCTCGACCTCGAGCGGATCACCACCGAGGCCGCGGATGGGCGCAAGACGGATTTTTTCGAGCTCTATTACGCCGATCTGCTGGATGACACGCCGTTCCGCAAGCTGTGGCGGTGGATGCAGCGGCTGCTGTGGATCAGCCCCAACGACGTGACGCCGGCGATGCGCTGGCCGTGGTCGCTGTTCTGGATGCTCAACATCATCGTGGCGACGATCGCGATCGCCTTCGGACTCTACCTGCCGATGCTGGCCGGAGAGAATTTGATCGCGCCGCTGATGCGGCCAGAGGCGATGCTGTGGCTGGTGGCGGCGTTCGTGCTGGTGGTGCTGCGGTTGCTGCCGAAATTCATTCCGCCGGTCCCCGGGCTCCGCTGGCTCGTCAATCTGCTCGAGAAATTGCCCAACATGCTGGTCCTCCTCGCCGTGGGTATCGCGCTCACGGTGGTCTTCTGGACGATCCCGAGCGTTTGGCTCGGCGCGGCGCTGGGGCTGCTCTACTATGTCGGCACGACGACGTTCCTGCCGCTGTTCGGCGATGCTGCGAGCTATCTCAGCGCGCAATCGGAGACGGTGGCGCCACGGCAGGCGGTGCGCGAGCGCGGCCTTGCCCTGCTGATGGCGCTGCATGACGACCCGGCCTATGACCGCGTGGTGCTCGTGGCGCATTCGCTCGGCACCGTGCTCGCCTATGATCTGCTGACATTCATGTGGCACGCGGTGGGGCCGACCAAGGAGAACCCGCCGGATGCCGCGGCGGCGGACGCCATCGACGCGGTGGACCGGCATGCGGCGGCGATCCCGCCCCATACACCTTGGCCGCTGCGGCACCTAAGGCGCTACCGCAAGCTGCAATGGGCGGCGTTCGACATCCTGCGGCGGCAGCCGACGCGGGCGGCGGATGGCTCGCCGCGCCGGGCCGGCTGGAAGATCAGCGATTTCGTGTCGCTGGGCTCGCCGCTCGCCAGCGCGCAGTTCCTCGTGACCGATGGCAGCAGCGAGTTCGCGATGCTCAAGGAGCAGCGCGTCATGCCCACCTCGCCGCCGGTCCGCTATGACAGCGCCAATTATGCCTCCACCTATCCCGAGGCAGGCGGCGCCGTGGCGCATCATGCAGCGGTGTTCAGCGTGGTGCGCTGGACCAATATCTATGACCGCTTCAATCCGGTGCTGGTGCTGATCGGTGATGTGATCTCGGGCGTCGTCGGGGGCGAGGACCGCTTCGGTGCGGCGATCTACGACCGGCGGGTGCGCATCGACCGCGGCGGGCTGTTCGGGCGGTTTGTCACCCACAATGACTATTGGACCGACACCAGCGGCACGCCCGGCGCGCCGGCGGCGCATATAAGGGCGCTGCGGCGAGCCGTCGACATCGCGGCAGGACAGTAGTCCCCGGCCTAGTCGCAACCGCTGCCGCCACCTACATGCTGCCCAGATCGCGTGGCACAAGGCGCGGAGTGGAGCGAGCGGCGGTTGCGGATTTTCCGGGGACTTTGGCGACGTATCGGGTTGGCGCTGTTTGTCGCCGGCCTTTTGCTGTCGCCCAATGTCTGGGCCTCGATCAAGGTGCTGACGCTGGCGGGCGAGGGCGCCATCGCGCAATACCGGCTGGCCCTGATCCCACCGGCGCAATATCTCGCTGAAATCCGCACTGCGCTCGTGGCGCGCGACGGTGATCTCGCCCGCTCGCTGATCGCCCTGGCGAAGGAGCAGAAGGTCGCGGTGCCGCCCGAACTCGAGGCGGAACTCGCGGCGCTGCCGGGTGTCGATCCGCTCAACGTGCTGGGGCAGGGCTGGAGCTGCGTGGTGAATGGCGATTTCGACAGCGAGGCGGGTTTTGCCTGTGTCGTCGCCACCGACCTCACCAGCATTGGCGATGTGCGCGATCTGGTGGCGCAAGGCGGCAACTATATCACCGGGCAGCCCGTCAACTACCTGACGCTGGGCCTGTCGACAGTCGGGCTGTCGCTGACGGCGGCGACCATCGGCACGGGCGGGGCCGCGCTGCCGCTGCGGGCTGGAACGTCGTTCCTCAAGGCGGTCAACAAGGTGGGCAAGGTGCCGCCGCGGCTGGCCAATGAGGTGGGCACGATGCTGGCGCGCAGCCTCAATCGCGGCGCGATGGATGAGACGCTGGCGCTGGCGCGCGAACTGCGCATCGGCGAGATGGGCGCGCCGTTGAGCCGGCTGTTCAATCCGCGCGCCGTTGCGGCGGTGACCGACCTCGCCACCGATTTCGGCACCATCGGCAAGGTGGGCGGCGTGCGGGCCATGAAGATGAGCGTCGAGGCGGTGGATTCGACGCGCGACGTGAAAGTGCTGGCCAAGACGGCGGAGCGCTATCAGGACCGCTTCCCGGCGGTGATCAAGATGCTGGGCAAGGGCGCGGTGCGCCTCGCCGACATGATGTGGCGCATCGGCGGCTGGCTGGTCGCGGCGATGCTTTGGCTGCTCAGCATGGCGTGGTTCCTGCTGCGCGCCACCACGGCGACGGCGAAGTTCACCGGGCGGATGGGTGGGCACGTGGCGCGGGCCGTGGTGCGGCGGCGGGCCAACTCCTAGATCCGTTCCGTCAACCGCTTGGCCTAGGTCACATCGGCGTGCCTTCTTGATGGGTCACGGCAGGCACGCCAAATCTGCCGCATGACCCGCACAATCAAAGTCGACCTTTTCACCGATATCGTCTGCCCTTGGTGCCTCGTCGGTTCGGCGCGGCTGGACCAGGCGATTGCCGCCCTGCCGCCCGACGTCAAAGTGGAGGTGGAGAACCATCCGTTCTATCTCGATACCAACACGCCGGCCGAGGGCTATGATGTGGGCGAGATGCTGCGCAGCAAATACGGACGCGAGCCCAAGGAGATGTGGGCGCGGGTCGAGGGCGAGGCGCAGAAATCGGGCATCGAGCTCGATCTGAGCCAGCAGCCGCGGAGCTTTCCGACGCAGAAGGGGCACACGCTGGCGCGGCTGGCCAAGGCCAAGGGCACGCAGCACGAATTGGCGAACGCCATCGCCGCCGCCTATTTCCTTGAGCACAAGCAGATCAATGACGACGAGGTGCTGGCCGAGATCGCGACGGGCTACGGCTTTACCCGCGATGAGGCGCTGGCGGTGATCCGGGACCCGGCAGAGCTGAAGACGTCGCATGAACTCGCCATGTGGGCGGCGCAGCAGGGCATCCAGGGCGTGCCGTTCTTCATCTTCGACAACAAATTCGCCGTCTCCGGCTGTCAGCCGCAGGAAGTGTTCGGCATGGCGTTCGACAAGGCGATCAGCGAAGAGGCGTAAGCCGCGCGGGCTGTGCTATTCTCCCCGTCAGGGGAGGATCCAGACCGTGAAGTTGCTACGCCGCGCGCTTGTCGCCATCGCCGTTTTCGCCGTCGTCGCCTATGGCGGCGTACTGGCCTATATCTCGCTCAACCAGCGAAGCCTCCAATATGATGTGGCGGGCAAGTTCCTCGATCTGGGCGAGACGACGCTGACCAACGCCGAGCTGGTCGAGATTCCGACCTCCGACAATGAGCGCATCCGTGGCTGGTATGCGCCCCCGCAGGCGGGCAAGCCGGTGATCGTCTTCTACAAGGGCAATGCCCGCAGTTTCACGGCCGATCACGAGCGCTACGAGCAGTTCGTCGCCGATGGTTTCGGCTTCCTCGCCTTCGACTATCGCGGCTTCCCCGCGTCGCCCGGCGTGCTGAACCAGGACAATGTGCTCAAGGACAGCATTGCGGCCTTTGCCTTTGCGCAGAACAAGGGCTTCCCGCTGGTGATCTGGGGCCGCTCGCTCGGCTCAGGACCAGCGACCTATGTGGCGAGCCAGCGCGACGCCGAGGCGCTGCTGCTTGAAACGCCGTTCGACTCGGCGCTGTCGGTGGGGCAGGAGCGCTATTGGTATCTGCCGGTCGGGCTGCTGATGTCGGACCAGTATCCGGTCGACCAGTGGATCGCTGGCGTCGAGGAGCCGGTCTATGTGGCCGTGGGCACGGCGGACACGACCATCCCCGCGTGGCATGGCGAGCGCGCCTATGAGCTGGCGCCGAACAAGGCGGGGCTCTGGGTGGAGCCGGGTGCGGGGCATTCGGATCTGTGGGATCGCGGGCTCTGGGGCAGAGCCAAGGCGTTCTTCGAGGCGCCCGCCACCGCGCAATAGGCAAAAGAAAACGCCGGCCCCGAGGGACCGGCGTTTCAATTCGATATGCGGTTCGCTTAGTTCAGCGACAGCTTGGTCCAGGTCCAGGACCAGTTCACGCCGATCGTGCCGGTCACCGACCAGGGCTGCAGGGCGATCGACTTCTTGGAGCCGCCGATCAGCCAGTTGCCGCCGAGGCCAACGCCGAGCGAGGCTTCAGCCGACGCGCCGACATAGTTGCCAGCGAGCGCGCGCTTCTTGACGTCCTTGGTGCCGGCGAAGACCAGCCAGGCGATCTTGCCGCCGCCGGTGACGCCGAGGTCGATACCGATCTTGTCGATCGAGCCCGAATAGGTCTCGGTCTTGTAGCCCTTGCGGGTGAACTTGCAGTCGACTTCCTTGGACGAGCCGAACACCAGGCCGACGCCCGGTTCGACGTCGCAGGTCAGCACGCCGACCTGAACGCGGCTTTCGGCCTGAGCGGCGCCGACGCCGGTGAACGCCATGGCGGCAACGGCCGCGGCGAGGAGAAGCTTCTTCATCATCTATTCCTCAACAGTTTGATGTGGACGCTAGCGTCGGCTGACTAACGCGCGACGACGGATAGTAACGCAAACGCCGCCCGAAGGCGGCGCTGACTAATTACGACCGCTCGGGACGGGCCGGACGGGCCGCGGCGCCAGCTGCGCTCGGCGCGGCGGGCAGACCGCCTTCACGCTGGGCGCGCTTGCGGGCGAGCTTGCGGGCACGACGGACGGCCTCAGCCTTCTGACGCGCCTTCTTCTCGGAGGGCTTCTCGTAGTAGTTCCGGAGCTTCATCTCACGGAAAACGCCCTCGCGCTGCAGCTTCTTTTTGAGCGCGCGCAGCGCCTGGTCGACATTGTTATCGCGAACAACTACCTGCAAGCGGATTCGCCCTTCGTAAAATCGTATCTGTTATGAGAAGCGCGCCTGCCAATGGCATACGCGCCGACCAGCCAGGCCGGTCACCGTGGTCGCGGCTTATAGGTCATCCAGAAGGGCTTGTCCACCGGCAGATTTGTAGAAAAACGCCTATTTCCGGGGCGTTTTTGAGGGAACCCGGTTCAGGTGACCCATTTTTCGGCCCGGACGCGACTCGGCCTTGCCGTAAGCGTGCGGGCGGATGCCGGCGCCGAGTCCGCCGGGTATCGCGGCGATTTCGTCGCCGATCAAATTTTCCATTAGCACATCGGCGAGACGGGACGGATCGCCCAGCGGCCAGCCGGCAATGGCCCGGATATGCTGCTCGAACTGGTCGGTCACGCACACGGCCTCGGTCCAGTGGCCGGAATTGTGCACGCGGGGGGCGATCTCGTTGACGATCAGATTGCCGTCGGCGAGGACGAAGAATTCGACCCCCATGACCCCGACATAGCCCAGCGCCTCGGCGATGCGAGCGGCATAGGCCTGTGCGGCCTCGGCGGTCTCGGCGGAGACTGTGGCGGGCAGGGTGGAGGTGAAGAGGATGCCGTCGCGATGGACGTTCTCGGCGGGATCGAAGGCCGCTGTTGCGCCATCCGTGCCGCGGGCGACGATGACGGAGATTTCACGCGTAAAGGGCACGAAGGCCTCGAGCACCAGCGGGTGCGGCCGCAGGGCGGCGAAGGCGGCTTCGGCTTCGGCGAGATCGGCGACGCGGCGCTGGCCCTTGCCGTCATAGCCGAGCCGCGTGGTCTTGAGGATGGCGGGCGCACCGAGCGCAGGGATGGCCGGCGCGAGGTCGGCCGCCGCATGGATGGCGCGGTGCGGTGCGACGGGGATGCCCAGATCGCCGATGAAGGTTTTTTCCAGCAACCGGTCCTGCGACACGGCGAGGGCGCGGGCGCCGGGATGGAGCGGCTTCAGCGTCGCGAGGAATTCGGCGGTGCGCGCCGGGACGTTCTCGAACTCATAGGTCACCACATCGACGGCGGCGGCGAAACTTGCCAGCGCGGCCTCGTCGTCATAGGCGGCGACGGTCTTGTGCGGCGTGACCTCGAAGGCGGGGCTCTGCGCATCGGGGCAATAGATGTGGGTCTTGAAGCCAAGGCGGGACGCGGCGAGCGACAGCATGCGGCCGAGCTGGCCGCCGCCGAGGATGCCGATCGTGGCACCGAGCGGAAGCGGGTTATTCATCCTCGTCCTTGGGGAATTCGGGCACCTTGCCGGTCTGCTCGGCGCGATAGGCGGCGAGCGCCGTCTCGACATCGGCATCGTTGAGCGCCAGCACGGCCGCCGCGAGCAGCGCCGCATTGGTGGCGCCGGCTTCGCCGATGGCGAGGGTGCCGACAGGAATGCCGGCGGGCATCTGGACGATCGAGAGCAGGCTGTCCTGGCCGCTCAGCGCCTTGGAGCGCACCGGCACGCCGAACACCGGCAGCGGTGTCAGCGCGGCGATCATGCCGGGCAGATGGGCGGCACCGCCGGCCCCGGCGATGATGATCTGAAAACCCTCGGCTTTCGCGCCCTGCGCGAATGCGACCATGCGCTCGGGCGTGCGATGCGCCGAGACGATGCGCGCCTCATAGGAGATGTCGAGCAAATCGAGGGTATCGGCGGCGTGCTTCATGGTCGCCCAGTCGGACTGGCTCCCCATGACGATGGCGACAGACGGTTTACCCTGCATCACAAGGCCCTCGTGAAGCCGGGCGTGTAGCGGAAATGGCCATCCGGCTCAAGCGATGATGTCGGGGATCAGCAGGTTCTCGAGCTGCACGATGCGATCCTTGAGCGAGAGTTTGCGCTTCTTGAGTCGCTGGATCAGCATCTGGTCGGCCACGCCGGAGGCGGAGAGCGTGTGGATGGCCGCGTCCAGATCGGCATGTTCCTGCCGCTTTGTCGCCAGCTCAAGGCCGAGCGCGGCTTCCTGTTCCTTGTTCAGCGGCAGCATTGACGACCCCCGCGACCCCGCGATTCCGGGCCCCTCGTGACAAATCGTTAACGCATCGGCGGATCGATTCACACCGGCTTTTCCAGCGGCATTTACGGACAGTGACAAGGCCGGTGTCTTTACCTAACATCGACAGGTTCGAAACGCTTGAAAGGAGTTGTCATGACGACTGAAGGCCATATCGCCGCCCTTGAAAGACGGCATAAGGAACTCGAGCGCCAGCTCGACGACGAGAACACCCGTCTCGCCCAGGACAGCATGATGATCGCGGCACTGAAGCGGAAAAAACTCGAAATCAAGGATGAGCTGGTCAAGCTACAGGCCAGCGCCTGAGGAAACGGCAGACAGCGTGAGAAAATGGCCCGGGCTCGTCCTGGGCCTTTTTCATTTTTGGTCGTTGATTTCAAACCAGTAGCCGGTGGGATCCTGCACGAAGACGGCGCGCATGCCGTCGGGGCGGGTGTTCACGGCGCCGGGCGTGCCCCGCATGTCGGAGAAATGGATGCCTTCGGCGCGGAAACGGTTGAGCACGGCGTCGAGATTGTCGGCCGACAGCGCGAAATGGGTCTGCTTTTCCACATGCACGCGCGAGGTGTCGCCGGCCTGCACATGGAAGCGGCGGCCATCGCCGATTTCGATCCAGCGGATGGTGGTGCCGCCCATCGGATTGGGCATTTCGGCGAGGCCGAGCACGCGGGTGAGAAAATCCACCGCCTCGTCGAGATCGCGGACGAACAGGGCAATGTGGTCGAGGCGGTAGCTCACGGCGATCAGGCTCCGGTGGTGAAGAACACGCCCATGATGCCGTCATAGAGAAGCTTCACGCCGAGCAACAGGATCAGCGCATAGGCGATGGTGTAGAACGCCTTGGCCGAGATGCGCCGCACGAGATAGACGCCCACGCCGACGCCGGCGAGGCCGAAGGGGATGAGCGCCGCAGAGAGTTCGAGGTTGCTCACCGAAAGCTGGCCGAGAAAGAAGAACGGCGCCAGCTTCATCGTGTTGACGATGGCGAAGAAGAAGGCAGTGCTGGCCGCATAGGTGGTCGGCGTCATGCCGAGGGGCAGCGTGTAGATCTGATAGGGCGGGCCGCCGGTGTGGGAAATGAAGCTGGTGAGCCCGGCCGCGCCGCCCCAGAAATTGCCCCAGAAGCGCGAGGGCGGCGTATCGGGGAGACGTTTGCGCAAGGGCAGCAGCGCATCGAGCATGAAGAGCACGGTGATGATGCCCACCGCCAGCAGCACCTGCGCATCGGTGACGACGCTCCACAGCAGCCAGCCCAGGATGGTGCCCACCACGGCGCCGGGCAGCATGATGCGCAGCACCTGCCAATTGGCGTCCTTGCGGTAGACCCAGATGGCGATGGCATCCATGGCGAGCAGCACGGGCAGCATCATGCCGGTGGCATCGCGGGCCGGCATCACCAGGGCGAGCAGCGGCACCGCCACCATGCCCACCGAGCCCACCAACCCCGATTTGCTCAAGCCAACGATGAACACCGCGAGGATCGCGACGGCCCAGAACGTGTAGTCGATCATGGAAGAGCTCGGCAGGCGGGAAGGCGGGGCGACAGGACGCCCCGGGGCCGGATAAGTCAAGGCAATGCAAACGGTTAGGAAGACATTAACTGCGGCAAGCGGGCGGGCGAGTCATTAACCAGACGGTGCCGCCGAAAACGTAGAGTAGACGCTCTCCGACACGCGGAATCGCGGATAGATGACGTCCCAAGGACAGTTCCTGGTTGCCAATTTCGCGGTGGTCGCACTGTTCATCTCGTCATGGGTGCACAGCGAGTTCCTGTTCGCGAACCGGCCCCGCTGGCTGCGCAATGCAGCGTTCGGCGCGGTCATGGGGCTGGGCGCGATTGCCTCGATGGCCCTGGCGGTGCCGACGACAGCCGGGATGCTCGTCGATCTCCGCGCATCGCTGCTGGCACTGGCGAGCTTTTTCGGCGGCCCCATTGCGGGCCTCGTCGCCGTGGTGATCGCCATCGGCTATCGCCTCGTGCTTGGCGGGCTGACGGCATGGGCCGGGGCGGTGGGCATCATCACTGCGGCACTGGCCGGCTGGATGGTGTCGCGGATGACGCGCGGGCGCGTGCCGGCGCTGTGGAGCGCGGGCCTGCTGGCGCTGACGGTGGCCTGCGTCAGTCCGGCACTGACAATGGCCCTCCATGTCTTCGGGGTGTTTCCCGGCATCCAGCCGTCGGGGCTGGCCTTCGGGCTCAATGCGGCGGCGACGGCGCTCTCGGCCTTCTTCATCATGCGGCACCGCGTGCTGGAGCGGGAGCGCAATCTGCTGCGGGCCGCCTTCATGCAATCGCCGGACTTCCAGTATGTGAAGAATCTGCAGGGCCGCTTCGCCGCGGCCAATGCCTCGGTGGTGGCCTATAATGGCTTCGCGCGGGAGCGCGACATGCTTGGCAAGACCGATTTCGATCTCACCGACAGCGCGCGGGCGGCAACCCTCATGGAGGCCGAGCAGCAATTGTTCCGCACCGGCCGGCCGATTACCGACGATGAGGAGAAACTCCCCGGCGAGCATGGCGAGGACGCCTGGTTCTCGACCAGTAAAGTGGCGCTCTACGACGATGACGGCGAACCGATCGGGCTGGCGGGCGTGACGCGCAACATCACCGCCCGCAAGCGGCTCGAGGGCGATGTGATCGACAGCCGCAACCAGCTCAATTACGTGCTCAGCGAAATGTCCGACGGCATTGCGATGTTCAATGCGCAGGGCACGCTGGTCTATCGCAACAGCCAGTATTCGAGCCTGTTTCCGCTGACCACCGACGTGCGACGGCCGGGCCAGCATATCCGCACCATCCTCGAAGCCGTGCTGGCGACCGGCGAGCAACTCGTGCCGGCGGGCAGTGAGCACGAATGGCTGGAAAGCATCGTCAGTTCGCTGGACCGCGAGAGCGAGGAAGAGGTCAAGCTCTATGACGGGCGCTGGCTGCATCTGCGGACGCGCCCGACCGCCGATGGGCAGGCGCTGGTGGTGGTCTCCGACGTTACCAAGATCCGCCAGGCGGAAGTGGCGCTGAAGGCCATGACCGAGCAGCTGCGGCTCCTCGCCACCACCGACGGGCTGACCAGCCTCACCAATCGCCGCGCCTTCGATATGGCGCTTGATAGCGAGCTGGCGCGGGCGCGGCGCGAGGGCCGGCCGCTTAGCCTGCTGCTGGCCGACGTCGACCGGTTCAAGGCGTATAACGACATCTATGGGCACCTGATGGGCGACGAGGTGCTGAAGAGCGTCGGCATCTGCCTGCGCCAGGCCGTGCAGCGGCCGGGCGACACGGCAGCGCGCTATGGCGGCGAGGAGTTCGTCGCGATCCTGCCCGAGACCGACGAGGATGGCGCCTTCTTCATCGCCGATGCCTTCCGGCAGTCGCTCTACGCGATGGGTATTCCGCACCGGGGCGGCGACAAGGGCGTGGTGACGGTCAGCGTCGGGATCGCGACCTTTACTGAGCGCGACGAGGGCATCAATGCCATCGAGTTGGTCCGGCGGGCCGACGAAGCGCTCTACAATGCCAAGGGCGCCGGACGCGACCGCGTCACCGGCTGGCGGCCACGCTATGATGTGCGGCCCGTGGGCGGCATGCGCGCCTGATCTTCGGTCGCTTCGTCATCGCCCTTGAGCCGGTCCTCGGCCTCGGCGCGGTCGGCGCGCATGACGCGATCGAGCATTTCGGTCGAGCGGCGGACGAAGCCGATATAGGCATCGCGATCATCGCGCAGATCGTAACTTTCCTGCAGCAGGCGCTCGTCATGCTCCTCGAAGGTCGCGGCCATGCGGCGCGCTTCGTCGGGAGGATGGCCGAGGGCCACCAGCGCCTTGCCGCCGAGCGTCGTCGCGGCGCGGAAGGTCTCGCGCTCGAAGGTGGTGACGCCGAGCGCCATCAATTGGTGGGCATGGCTGCGGTCGACGGCGCGGGCCGCGATCTTGACGCGCGGGAAGTGGCGGCGGATCAGTTCGGCGATGGCGAGGATGCGGTCGCCGCCGGCCACGGCAATCACCACCATGTCCGCTTCCGCGGCACCGGCCGCGCGGAGAATGTCGAGCCGTCCGCCATCGCCGTAGAACACCTTTACACCGAAGCGCTTGACCAGCTCGATCTGCGCCGGATCATCGTCGATGAGGGTCATTTCATAGCCCTGGGCCCGCAGCAGGCGGGTGACGATCTGCCCGAAGCGGCCATAGCCGAGCACGATCACCCGATGATGGGCGGTCATGTCGGGCGGAATATCCGCCACCGGCATGCGGGCATTGAAGCGCGGCACCATCACGCGATCAAACAGCAGCAGCAGGAACGGCGTCAGCGCCATGGTGAGGGCCACGACGACAGCCCAGACCTGATGCTCGTCCTCCGGCAGGACGCCAGCGGAATGGGCGAACTCGAAGACGACAAAGGCGAACTCGCCAGCCTGGCTCAAGAGGATGGCGAGCAGCAGGCGGTCGGCGACATGCATGCGGAAGAAGGTGGCGAGCACATAGAGCACGGCGACCTTGATGCCGATGATCAGCAGCACAAGACTCGCGATGCGCAGCGGCTCGGCGATCACCACCGAGAAGGCGATGCCCATGCCGACGGAGATGAAGAACAGGCCGAGCAGGAGGCCCTTGAAGGGCTGGAGGTTGCTGTCGAGTTCGTGGCGGTATTCGCTATCGGCAAGCAGGACGCCGGCGAGGAAGGCGCCAAGGGCGGGCGACAGGCCGAGCGATGAGGTGCCGAAGGCAGCGCCGATGACCAGCAGCAGGCCAAGCGCGGTAAAGCCCTCGGGCACTTTCGAGCTGGCGATCCAGCGCATGACGTAGGGCATGAGGTAGCGCGAGGCGAGAGTGACGGCGATGAAGCCGCCGACGATCACCAGCGCGATCCAGAGGCTGTATGGATTGGTGACGGCTTCGGCGGCGGTTTCGAGATCCTGGCCGAGGCTCTGGTCGACGCGGCGCGTCGCGGCGAGGAAGGGGATCAAGGCGAGGATGCCGATCACCGCCATGTCCTGGACGAGCAGGGTGACCAGCGTGGCGCGGCCGGTATCGGTCATGATCAGCGAGCGCTGCTCGGCCGATTGCATGGCGATGGCGGTCGAGGACATCGCGAGCGCGAGGCCGATGATGATGGCGGCCTGCCAGGTGGCGCCGATGAGCAGCACGGCGGCGGCGATCAGGACCGCCGTGCCGAGAAACTGGGTGACGCCGAGGCCGAGGATTTTCCGGCGCAGCCGCCAGAGTTCAAGCGGATGCACCTCGAGGCCGATGAGGAAGAGCATCACGACGACGCCGAACTCGGAGACCGAGCGGATCGCCTCTGTGTCGGAGATGAGGCCGAGGCCGTACGGGCCGACGGCAATGCCGGCGGCGAGATAGCCGAGCACCGTGCCGAGCCCGAGCCACTTGAACAGCGGCACGAGCGCAACGGCTACGATCAGGAGGATGAGAACTGCGAGGAGGGGACTTCCGATCATGGGAGGCCCCTCCTGTCAGGGACAGATCAGTCGTTGTCGCTGTTGTCGTTCTTGAGCGATTTGAGGCTCGCGAACACCGAATCGGCGTCGATATCCTCGTCCTGCTCCGGCCGGCGTGATTCGTCCACGGGCTGCAGATCGGTCGTGCCGGTACGGCCACCGGCGGTCGCCAGCGCTTCCTCGGCGGTGAGCAGCATCGTGCCGGTATCGGCTTCGTCCGGCGAGGCGGTGCCCTTGCTGGCGCGCTTCACTTCGAGATCGAGGTCGATCTGGCTGCACAGGCCCAGCGTCACCGGGTCCATCGGCTGGATGTTGGCCGAGTTCCAGTGGGTGTTCTCGCGCACCGAGTCGATGGTCGATTTGGTGGTGCCGACGAGGCGCATGATCTGCGCGTCCTTGAGCTCCGGATGGTTGCGGAGCAGCCAGCGGATGGCATTCGGGCGCTCATTGCGGCGCGAAATCGGGGTGTAGCGCGGGCCCTTGCGCTTGGTGGTGGCGGCGACGCGCACCTTGGGGTCGGAGACCTTGAGGCGATAGGACGGATCGGCTTCAGCCCGCTCGATCTCTTCGCGCGTCAGCTGGCCATTCTGGATGGGGTTCACGCCCATGATGCCGCCGGCCACGTCGCCATCGGCCACGCCTTGCACTTCGAGGGGATGGAGGCTGCAGAAGGCTGCGATCTGCTCGAAGCTCAGCGCGGTATTGTCGACCAGCCAGACGGCTGTCGCCTTGGGCATCAACAGGGTCGTCGCCATGATAAATCTCGCTTTCCGTGCGGCCGGGTTTCCACCGGCGCGCCCGCCTTTTTCGCACGATGCTAAAGGGGGATTGGCCGCAATATACTGGGTCGGGCGAGTATTTTCAACGAAATCCCGCGAATTTGCTGTCAGCCGGCCGCCAGTACGATCTTGCCGAAATGGCTGCGCTCCTCCATCGCCCGGTGCGCCTGGGCCGCCTCGGCCAACGGAAAAGTGCGGGTTTTCGGGCGCGTGAGGCCCGGCAAAGCGGGCCAAAACTGCTCGCGCAGCCGGTTGGCGATGGCGGCCTTGGTGGCCGCACTCTGGGGCCTCAGGGTCGAGCCGGAGAGGGTCAATTGCTTGGCCATTATCTTGTTGAGCGGCAGATCGGCCTGGCGCTGGCCGAGGGTCGAGAGCAGCAGGATGTGGCCGAAACGGGCGGCGGCATCGATGTGGCGGGCGGTCGCCGGGCCGCCCAGCATATCGATGATGCGGTCGGCGCCGCGGCCGCCGGTCAGCTCCAGCGTGCGGGCGAGGACGTCCTCACTGTCATGGCGGATCACGGCGCGGGCGCCGAGGCTGCGGGCGTAGGCCGCTTTCTCGGCGCTCGAGACGATGGCGATGGGGTCGGCGCCCATGAGGCTGGCGATCTGGATCGCGGCGCCGCCGATGCCGCCCGCCGCGCCGGTGATCAGCACGCTCATGCCGGGTTCGAGCCCGGCGCGCAGCACCAGCGTCTGGGTGATGGTGAACCAGCATTCGGGGACGGCGGCGGCGTCGGCCAGCGACCAGCCGACCGGAGCGGGCAGGATCTGGCCTGATGGGACCGCCACATATTCGGCATAGCCGCCGCCATTGCAGAGGGCGACGACCTTGTCGCCGACGGCCCAGCCGCCCGCGGCGACCACGATCTCGCCCGAGACTTCCAGCCCGAGCAGCGGCGAGGCGCCGGGCGGCGGCGGATAGTCGCCACGGCGCTGCGCGAGGTCGGGCCCGTTGACGCCGGCGGCGGTGACGCGGATGAGCGCCTCTCCCGGCTGCAGTTGAGGCAGCGGCACCGATTGCAGCGACAGGGAGTCGGGACCGCCGGGCGCGGTGACGACGATAGCGGACATGGAGGATGGCAACGACATGTTCACGAGTTGATCGTGATCGGACTTGTCCTGCAAGCACCCGGGGCTAAAGTCACCATCCCCAAGAAGAGGAGACCGCCATGTTCGATGATGATCAGGTGAGAAAACCCAAGGGACACGAAGTCGGCATGATCCTCGACGCGATGTCGGTGGAAGAACTGGCCGACCGGATCGCCATGCTCGAGGGCGAGATCGCCCGGCTGAAGGCGGCGATCGACAGCAAGCAGAAGAGCAAATCCGCGGCCGACGCCTTCTTCAAGCTCTAGGCGAAGGGCAGGGCCTGGCTGAGCGTGCCGCCGATGCGGACCGGGCTGACGCGGATGGCGATGCCGGTGCGCGGATCGGTCTCGATGGCGACACCGCACAGCGTTGCCTCGCCATCGGCGGGGGTGAAGCGTTCGCGCGGAATGCCGGTGAGGAAACGGTTGAGCGGCTCGTCCGCGTCCATGCCGATGATCGAGTCGAAATCGCCGCACATGCCGGCATCGGCCATCAGCGCGGTGCCGCCCTTGAGGATGCGGGCATCGGCGGTGGGGATGTGGGTGTGGGTGCCGACCACGAGGCTGGCGCGGCCATCGAGGAAGAAGCCCATGCCCTGGATTTCGGACGTCGCCTCGGTGTGGAAGTCGACGATCACGGCATCGGCCTGTTCGCCGAGCGGGCAGGCGGCGATGGCGGCTTCGACGGCGCGGAAGGGGTCGTCGATGGGGTCCATGAAGACACGGCCCAGCGCATTGATGACCAGCACGCGATGGCCGTTGCGGCCCTCGATGAGATTGGCGCCGCGGCCGGGCGTGCCGGTGTTCATGTTGACCGGCCGGATCAGCGTCGGCTCGCGGGCGATGTAGCCCAGCGTATCGCGCTGGTCCCAGGCGTGGTCGCCCAGCGTCACCGCATCGGCGCCGGCGGCGCGCAAATCCTTGTAGTGCGGCTCGGTGAGGCCGCGGCCATGGCTGGCGTTCTCGCCATTGATGACGACGAAGTCGAAACCGTATTCGGCGATGAGGCCGGGCAGGCGCTCGGAGATGGCGTCGCGGCCGGATCGGCCCATGACGTCGCCCAGGAAAAGCAGTTTCATGCGGGGCTATGCTCAAAAGTACGGGCGCCGTGTTCGGTAACGATCACGTCGAGGGGAACGTCGTGCGCCTCGCGGGGAATGTCGGCCAACTCCTGCGCGGCGAAGGCGATGCCGACGAGGCGCGGGCGCTTGGTCAATTTATCCAGCGTGCGGTCGTAATAGCCGCCGCCATAGCCGAGGCGGGTGCCGCGCTGGTCGAAGCCGAGCAGCGGCATGATGATGATGTCGGGCTCGACCTGCGGGGCCAGTTCGGAGGGGGCGAGGGTGCCGAAGCCGGCTTCATAGAGCGGCGCGCCCTGTTCCCAGAGCCGGAGCTCCAGCGGCTGCTCGTCGCCAAGCACCACGGGCAGGCAGACCGGCTGGAAGCTGTCCATCAGCCGGATCAGGATCGGCTGGCAGTCCATCTCGTCCTTGATCCGCCAATAGCCGGCAACGATCTGGCCGGGTTCAAGCGTGACATGGTCGAAGAAGTGGCGGGCGACGGCCTTTGCCGCATCGGTGCGGTTTGAATTGAGTATCGCCGCGCGGGCGGAACGGGCTTTCAACCGCAGCGCGGCTTTTGCTTCTTCGATCTCGGGATCCAAACACCGCTCCAGCACTAAACGCCGCCCTGGCCGTGGGACATTCGATCCCGGGAACCTACTCACGTAGGTGGGCGCCGTGTGTCCGAACCCACGGGTCCGGACGGGGACAGCTCCCTTTAGGATCGATAAGGCCCCGGGGATGTGATGGTCCGCACGCGCCGGGCAGCCGGGGGAATATAGGGGCGATGGGGCGGCGAGGCAAACCAGCGGCAAAGAAATGCACATTTGTGCGTTCCCGACCGCCGGAATGCTGCCTATATCGGCCTGACACGAGGGCTCACGGGCTTGGTCGCACAAATCCTCATCGTCATGATCGCTGCCATCGCGGTGACCATTTTCGCCGAACGGCGGAACATCCAGCCTCCCTTGCTGCTGGCCGCCGTGGGGCTGGCGGCGTCGTTCATTCCGGGGCTGGAGCGGCTCGAGCTCGAACCCGAGATCATCCTGACGGTGGTGCTGCCGCCGCTGCTGTTCACGGCGGCGCGGGAGTTTTCCTTCGTCAGCTTCATCCGCCGGCTGGGCTCGATCCTCAATCTGGGGGTGCTGCTGGTCGCCGTGACCACGGGCGTCGTCGCGGCCGTGGCGTCGGCCGTGGTGCCGGGCATGACCATCGCCGTGGCGCTGGTGCTGGGCGCGGTGGTGTCGCCGCCCGATGCGGTGACCGCCGTGGCGGTGGGGCGGAAGCTCAAGCTCCCCGGTTCGATGATGACCGTGCTCAAGGGCGAGAGCCTGATCAATGACGCGGCGGCGCTGACCTTCTTCACCTTTGCCGTGGCGAGCGTCGCGGGCACCCACCTCTTCATCTCCAACATCGTGCTCTATCTGCTCTATGCGGCCGTTGCCGGCTTCGTCCTCGGGCTGGTGCTGGGCGCCATCGTCCACCAGATGCGCATCCGCATCACCAATGCGTCGCTGGCCACGGTGCTGACCGTGGTGGTGCCGTTCGCCGCCTATCTGCTGGCCGAGGAACTGGGCGCGTCGGGCGTGCTGGCGGTGGTCGCGGCGGGGCTGTCGCTCGGCCACACGGCCACGGCGACGCATTATGATGCGCGCATCCAGGAGCGGCAGTTCTGGCGCACCACCGACGCGCTGCTCGAGGCGTTCGTCTTTGCCTATATCGGGCTGCAGTTCCGCTGGATCATCGCCGATGCCGGCGAGCATGGCTTCAACGTGCCCGAACTGCTCGGCCTGTCGCTCTTCGTGCTGCTGGCGGTGATCGTCGTGCGGATCGGCTGGGTGTATCTGACGGCAGTCCTCTCGCATTGGCGCCATCGCGCGGCGACGCGGCGGGTCGAGAAGCTCGACCAGATGCTGGCGGTCCCGGAGGCGGGACGGGCCGGGCGCTTCGAGCGGATCGAGCGGCTGTCCGGCCGCCGGGGACGTTTCGCCGAGCGCCTCGAACAGGCGCGGGAGGCGCGGCAGCAGGGCGCCTTCGATCTGATGCCGGCCTTCAACTGGCGCGAGAATGCCGTGATCTCATGGACCGGCATGCGCGGCGTCGTGACGCTCGCGGCGGCCGCCGGTATTCCGCTGGTGACGGCGACCGGCGAGGCGTTTCCGGGGCGCGACGTAATCCAGGTGATCGCCTTTACCGTCACCATCGGCACGCTGCTGCTACAGGGCCTGACACTGCCCTGGCTGATCCGCCGGCTCGGCATTGTCGATCCGGGCGAAGCGGCGCGGCGCGACAGGCAGATGGAGATCGCGGAGGATCTGGCGCGGCAGGCGACCATTGCGGCGGTCACCCAATATCGTGACCAGCAGACGGCCGAGCAGCCGAGGCGGATGGCCGACATCATGCTGCAGCGGACCGCCATGCAGGCGCAGCAGGGCACGCCGCGGGTCGAGGACGACAATGACGCGCTGCACGAGATAGCACGGACGGTGCTGGCGGCGCGGCGGGCTGCCGTGATCAAGGCGCGCGACGAGCGGCAGATCGACGATGAAGTGATGCGCGACGTGCTCGACGAGATGGATCTCGAGCAGGCGGTGATGGAGAACTGGACGCCCGGACGGCTCGCCGGGCGCTGAGCGTCAGGCGGCAGGCGCGCCGGTTTCGTCGATGGCAGTGGCGATCGCCTCGACCTTGCGGGCGGCGTCATTGAGCCGGCGGGCGAATTTCTGCTCCAGTTCCTCGGCTTCGAGCGTCAGCTCGCGGCCGGCCGTGGTCAGATCGGCAATATCCTGGTTGAGCGAGCCGATGCGGTTCTCGGCTTCGGCCAATTCGTCCAGCACGGCAATGCCGGCCATGACCAGCAGGCGGTTGTCGCCGATTTCGCCAAAGCTGTCCTTGAGCTGCACGACCGTGCGGTTGAAGCGGTCGGCCAGCCCCAGCAGGTGCTCCTGCTGGCCTTCTTCGCAGGCCATGCGGAACTTCTTGCCGTCGATCTCGACATTGACCTCAGGCATCGCGGATCACCTCGTTGACCGTCTCCATGGCAACCACCAGCCGGCGGGCGACGTCGGCGGCGGTGTCGTCGAGCCGCTTGGCCTTGGCCGAGGCCTTGTCCAGTTCACTGGCGAACTTGGCGCGCTCGGCGATCAGCTTTTGGGTGTCGGCTTCGATACGGGCATGGGCGCGTACCCGGCCATTGAGGCTGCGCACACTGGCTTCGAGCCGGTGCAGGGCCCGGTCCAGCCGCTCCCCGGCCGCCTCGTAGGTGTCGTCCATGTCGCTCATAGGCCTCTTCTTGTCCGTTCTGTTCAAACGGTGCCGAAGGGGCCCCGCATGGCCAACCGCCGGTCCGCAAATCACTTGCTCCCAGCCGATAGTATAGACCGGCTGTCATTGACAGGAAGTCCGAACCTGTTAAGCCAGTGCCCGCTTAAGAATCCCTAGAAAAACCTCAGGAAACGAGCGGATTTCATGACGAATTCCAAGACCGCCAATGAAATGGCCAATGCCATTCGTTCTCTCTCGATGGACGCCGTGGAAAAGGCCAATTCGGGCCATCCGGGGCTGCCGATGGGCTGCGCCGACATCGCGACGGTTCTGTTCACCAAGGTCATGAAGTTCGACGCGGCGCATCCGGAATGGCCGGATCGCGACCGGTTCGTGCTGTCGGCCGGCCATGGCTCGATGCTGCTCTATTCCGCGCTCTACCTCCTCGGCTACGAGGACGCGACGCTCGACCAGGTCAAGAATTTCCGCCAGCTCGGTTCGCTGACCGCCGGTCACCCGGAATTTCACTTCCTCAAAGGCATCGAGACGACCACCGGTCCGCTCGGGCAGGGCGTTGCCAATGCCGTCGGCATGGCGATCGCGGAAGCCAAGCTGGCGCAGGAATTCGGCCGTGAACTGGTCGATCACCACACCTGGGTGCTGGCCGGCGACGGTTGCCTCATGGAAGGTATCAGCCAGGAAGCGATTTCGCTCGCTGGCCACCTCAACCTCAATAAGCTGACGCTGATCTGGGACAATAACGGCATCACCATCGACGGCAAGGTTTCCAGCGCCGATTCGACCGACCAGATCCGCCGCTTCGAAGCTTCCGGCTGGAACACTGTTTCGATCGACGGCCACGACCAGGACGCGATCGAGCGTGCGCTGATCGAGGCCCGCAAATCCACCCGTCCGCTGCTCATTGCCGCCAAGACCACCATCGGCTTTGGCGCGCCCAAGAAGGCCGGCAGCGAAAAGGTCCACGGTTCGCCGCTCGGCGCCGAGGAACTGGCCGGCGCCAAGGCGGCGCTCGGTATCGACTATCCGGCGTTCGAAATCCCGGCCCACACGCTCGACGCGTGGCGCGCCGCGGGCCAGCGTTCGGCCAATGCGTTTGGCGACTGGCAGGGCCGTTTCGTTGCTGCCCATGCCGAAGTGCGCGACGAATTTGCCCGCCGCATCAAGGGCGATCTGCCCGCCAAGCTCGGCGAAGCGATCGACGCCTATAAGGAAAAGCTCGCCGCCGACAAGCCGAAGGTGGCGACCCGCAAGTCCAGCCAGATGGCGCTCGACGTGATCAACGCGGTGGTGCCCGAGACAGTGGGCGGCTCGGCCGACCTCACCGGCTCCAACCTCACCAACACGCCGCAGACGCTGCCCTTCACCGACTCCGACCGGTCGGGCCGCTACATGCGCTACGGTATCCGCGAACACGGCATGTCGGCGATCATGAACGGCATCGCGCTGCACAAGGGTTACATCCCCTATGGCGGCACGTTCCTGGTGTTCACCGACTATGCCCGTCCGGCGATCCGGCTGAGCTCGATCATGGAACAGCGCGTCATCTATGTGATGACGCATGACTCGATCGGCCTTGGCGAAGACGGCCCGACGCACCAGCCGGTGGAGCATCTCGCGGCGCTGCGCGCCATCCCGGGCCTGCTGGTCCTGCGTCCTGCCGATGCGGTCGAGACGCTCGAATGCTGGCAGATTGCGCTCGAAGCGCATGACCGCCCGTCGATCCTCGCGCTCAGCCGCCAGAACCTGCCGGCCCTGCGTACGGAGCATGTGAAGGACAACCTTGCCGCCAAGGGCGCCTACCGGATTGCCGGCGACGACAAGGCCGATGCGGTGATCTTCGCCACCGGTTCGGAAGTCTCCCTCGCCGTCGAGGCGCTGGCGCTGCTCAAGGAAAAGGGCATTTCGGCGAAAGTCGTTTCGGTGCCCTCGATCGAGCTCTTCGCGGCCCAGTCCGATGCCTACAAGGCGAGCGTCATCGGCTCGCCCAAGGCGCGCGTCGCGGTGGAAGCCGGCATCGAAATGGGCTGGGGCAAGCTGCTGGGCGACAAGGGCCGCTTTGTCGGCATGCACTCGTTTGGCGCGTCCGGCCCGGCCGAACAGCTCTACGAACACTTTGGCATTACTGCGAAGGGCATAGTTGAAGCCGTAACGGCGCAGTTGTAAGAGCCGCAATCTCTCCCACTATCCTACCTGCCAGGAGCCAGTATGGTCCGCGTCGCAATCAATGGTTTTGGCCGTATCGGCCGGAATATCCTCCGCTCCATCGTCGAAGAGGGGCACAAGGACGTCGAGGTCGTTGCCGTCAACGATCTCGGTCCGGTCGAAACCAATGCCCATCTGCTGCGCTATGACAGCGTGCACGGCAAGCTGCCGTTCGAGGTGAAGGTCGAGGGCGACCGCGTCTCCGTCGCCGGCCAGTCGTTCAAGGTGACCGCGGTCAAGAACCCGGCCGAGTTGCCGCACAAGGAACTGGGCGTCGACATCGTGCTCGAATGCACCGGCATCTTCACGTCGCGCGAGAAGGCCGCCGCCCATCTCACCGCCGGCGCCAAGAAGGTGATCGTCTCGGCCCCGGCCGACGGCGCCGACTTCACCGTGGTCTATGGCATCAACCACGACAAGCTGGGCAAGGATCACGTCGTGATCTCGAACGGCTCGTGCACCACCAACTGCCTCGCCCCGATGGCGATGATCATGAATGAGCTGGTGGGGCTCGAAAAGGGCATGATGACCACCATCCATTCCTACACCGGCGACCAGCCGACGCTGGATACGATGCACAAGGATCTGTATCGCGGCCGCGCTGCGGCGCTGAGCCAGATCCCGACCTCGACCGGCGCGGCCAAGGCCATCGGCCTCGTGCTGCCGGAACTGAAGGGCAAGCTCGACGGGATCTCGATCCGCGTGCCGACCCCGAATGTGTCGCTGGTCGATCTGAAGTTCATGTCGAAGCGCAACACCACGCCGCAGGAAATCAACGAGGCGCTGATCGCCGCGTCGAACGGCAGGCTCAAGGGCGTGATGACCTTCACGCGCGAGCCGCTGGTGTCGTCGGACCTCAACCACGATCCGCATTCGTGCACGATCCTGCTCGATCAGACCAAGGTGATGGACGGCAATTTCGTCAACATCCTCGGCTGGTACGACAATGAGTGGGGTTTCTCGAACCGTATGGTCGACGTGACCAAGGTGTTCGCGGCGACGCTCTGAGGCATTTGCCGCTCAGTGATTTGCGCCACCGCCGGGGAACCCTCGCGGTGGCGCTGCTGTTTCGAGGGCAGGAGGTGGCGCGATGGGTATTGCGGAATGGGCGCTCGGGGCGATGGTCGCCATCATCGTCGTGTTCGTGATCATGCGGCCGGACCTGTGGGGCAAGCGAGAGGTGCCGCGCCGCGACGACGGCGGCGCGTTCCATGCCGCCGACACCCGCCATCGCGATGACAGCGACGGCGATGGCGGTGACGACTGATGCCGCAGGGTCGCTCCATCCGCTGGCGCTCGCTTGAGCATGAGGGGCTCGAACAGCTGCGGCTCGACGCCTATGCCGAGGGCATCAAGGTGCGGTCGGCCATTGTCGGCGCGGCCGATGAGGTCCGCCACGGCGTCCTCTACGAGCTCAACCTCACCCCGGACTGGCGTTTCCAGACGCTGCTGGTGCAGCGGACGGATGGCGCGATGATGGTGCTGCGCCGCGGCGACGATGGCGTGTGGTTCGATATGCAGGGCGACACGCTGCCGGACCTCGAGGGCTGCTTCGATATCGACTTCGAGATGACGCCTTTCACCAACACGCTGCCGATCCGTCGCGATCCGCTGCATATCGGCCAGACGCGGCGGTACTGGATGGCCTACATCCCGGCGGACACGCTGGAGCCGTTCGCGGCGGAGCAGATTTACACCAGGCTCGGCGAAGACCTCTACCGCTTCGAGACCGCCGACGGCTCGTTCAGCGCCGACATCACCGTCGATGCCGACGGGCTCGTGGTGGATTATCCGGACCTGTTCGAACGCGTCGAGTGACCGTCGGTAACGAGGGCGGCGCATGACGCGCCACCCCGTAGCGCGTCAGGCGCGCGGCGCGAACACCTTGCGGGCTAGGATGTTGGCCAGCGGGAAGGCGCCCTGGGTCAGGATGAAGGCGATCGGCCAGGCGATGAGGGCGGCCTTCGGCCAGGCGGCCAGCCATTCGGCGGTGAAGCCCATGGCGAAGACCGACATGATGCCCGACATCAGGACGGCCATCATCAGGGTCATCAGCACCTGGGTGAGGATCAATACGCGCTTGTCCATTCGAGTTCTCTCTTCTCTCTGATGGACGGCGCCGCAGGACAGAACCAGCGCGCACCGCCCATGTTGCATGGTTGGTGCCGTGGTTTTCGCGCCTCCTGGCTCGACGTCTTCCCGGTGAGGGGGCTGGAATAACCTGACCAGCCAGAATCTTTTCGGCTGGGGTGGAATAGGGGGAGGCCTTCGGGCTGGCAAGAGCCCTGCCGGTCGGCTGCCATGCGCCATTGGCATTGCCCCGCCGGTCCGGCGCCCAGTTTCGCCGCCCCGCAAAGTGCGCTAAGGCACGCGGCAGTTCAGGGTCAGGCCAGTGGAGTTCAGCATGAGCGCGTTCAGGACAATCGAAGGCATGGATTTTGCCGGCAAGCGCGTGCTGCTGCGGGCCGACCTCAACGTGCCCATGGCGGACGGCAAGGTGACCGACGCCACCCGCATCGAGCGCGTCGTGCCGACCATCCGCCAGATCATCAAGAATGGCGGCAAGGCCATCCTGATCAGCCATTTCGGCCGCCCCAAGGGCCAGGTCGACAAGGCTTATTCGCTGGAACAGATCGTGCCGGCAGTGGTCGAAGCGACAGGCCATCCGGTCGGCTTCATCGACACCGACTGGACCGACATGCAGGAGGCCGGCGAAGCCATCGACGATGCGCCCGACGGCTCGATCATCGTGATGGAGAACACCCGCTTCCATCCGGGCGAAGAAGAGAACGATCCCGACCTCGCGCAGCGCATGTCCTCGATCGGCGATTTGTTCGTCAATGATGCGTTCTCGGCGGCGCACCGCGCCCACGCCTCGACCGAAGGCCTCGCGCACAAGCTGCCCTCGGCCGCCGGCCTCGCCATGCAAGCCGAGCTCGAAGCGCTCGAGGCAGGTCTCGGCGCGCCGAAGAAGCCGGTGATCGCCATTGTCGGCGGCGCCAAGGTCTCGACCAAGATCGATCTGCTCCAGAACCTCGTTACAAAGGTCGATGCGCTGGTGATCGGCGGTGCCATGGCCAATACTTTCCTCCTCGCGCAGGGCATCGGCATCGGCAAGTCGCTGGCTGAGCAGAATATGGGCGAGACGGTCGGCGCCATTCTCGACAAGGCGTCGAAGGCCAATTGCGCCATCATCGTGCCGGTCGATGCGGTCGTCGCCTGGCACTTCGCCGCGAACGCGCCGCACCAGAATTACGGGCTCGACGCGATGGACCCGACGGGCATGATCCTCGATGTCGGTCCGCAATCGCTGGAGCGCATCAAGGCGGCCATCGACGAGGCGGCGACAGTGGTGTGGAACGGCCCGCTCGGCGCCTTCGAGACCGTGCCGTTCGATGCCGGCACCAACGCCATCGCCAAGCACGTCGCGGCCCGCACCAAGGCCGGCAAGCTGATCTCGGTGGCGGGCGGCGGCGACACCGTCTCGGCCCTCGCCAATGCCGGCGTGAAGGACGATTTCACCTATGTGTCGACCGCCGGCGGCGCCTTCCTCGAATGGATGGAAGGCAAGGACCTGCCGGGCGTCGCGGCGCTGAAGGCCAACGCCCTCGCAGATTGACGGTAAAGCGCAAATCGAGAGACTGCCCAAACTGACTTAGGTCGTTTGGGGGTCTTATGTTTTCTACCGTATCTCGAGTTGTGGCCATTCTTGCGCTGTTTTTGGGAGCGTCACAGGTGGCGATGGGTGTCGCCATCGCTGCCGGCTTCATCGGGCCTTATGAGGCGGCGCTGGCGAGGTACACCGGTGCCGACTCGTCGGGCGAAGTAATCGACCGCGGGACCTATGCCGTAGTGTTCGCCTTGGCTTTGGGCACTTTGGCCGATATCGGCATCGCCGTGCGCAAACTGGCAGCGCGCTGAGGGGCGTCCCTCATCCGATTGGTCTCGCATTGGTCTTGCGACTTCCGGACTAGTCGAAACGTCCAATCGCTGGGGCAGGGGTGTTGCCGTAATTTCCACTTGTCCTCACAACTGGAGATGCCCGTGCCATCCTTGTCCGAGACCGCTACCCAACTCGTCTCGCCCGGTACGGGCATTCTCGCCGCCGATGAATCGGAAGGCACCATCGCCAAGCGTTTCGCGATGATCGGCCTGCCGGTCACGTTCGAGACGCGGCGCGATTATCGCGAGATGCTGTTCCGCTCCCATGAGGCGATGAGCAAATACATCTCCGGTGTCATCCTCACCGAAGAGACGCTGAAGCAGGACGCTCTCGATGGAACGCCGTTCGTGGCGCTGCTGGCCGATGCCAATGTGATTCCTGGCATCAAGGTCGATCGCGGCGCGTTCGAGATGCCCGGCACGCAGGGCGAAAAGATTACCGAAGGGCTCGACGGCCTGCGCCACCGGTTGGCCGAATATGCGCGACTCGGCGCCCGCTTCGCCAAATGGCGCGGCGTCATTGCCATCAGCAGCTATGCGCCGTCGCGCAACGGCATCCGGGCCAATGCGCATGTGCTGGCGCGCTACGCGGCGCTCTGCCAGGAAGCCGGCATCGTCCCGGTGGTCGAGCCGGAAGTGCTGGCCGATGGTGAACCGGGCGACCACGGCATCGACCGTTGCGCCGAAGTGACGGCGGAAACGCTGGAGACGGTGTTCAAGGAATTGCGGCTCGCCGGTGTCGACCTCAAGGGCATGCTGCTGAAGCCCAACATGGTGACGCCGGGTGTGCGCTCGTCCGAACGTCCCGCCGCCGAAGAAATCGCCAAGCGCACGCTCGAAGTGCTGCGGGCGCAGGTGCCGGCTGCCGTGCCGGGCATCGCCTTCCTCTCGGGCGGCCAGTCCGACGAGGCGGCAACCGCCAATCTCAGCGCCATGAACGCCATGGGCCCGGCGCCCTGGGCGCTCACCTTCTCCTATGGCCGCGCCCTGCAGACGGCGGCGCTCCTCGCCTGGGGCGGCGATGCCCGCAATATCGGCGTGGCGCAGGCGGCGTTCGCCCACCGAGCGAAGATGAACGCGCTGGCTGCCTCCGGCTCGTGGAATGTGGAACTGGACCGGGCAGCTTAAGTCTACGGCCCCAGGCCTCCCCAGCAACAACGTCATTCCCGCTACGGCGGGAATCCGGAGCCACAGCCACGGTGCCCGCACGCCCCTGATCCTCGCCTGCGCGGGGATGACGGGGTGCGGGGGTGGGCGCTCGTCCACCTTGCTGCCAGAATTTACGATCATTGAGCGGAGCTGACGCTATAAGGCCGCCTATGACCGCTCAGATATTTCTCATCGTTCCCGACCAAATCGATGCGCCCACCTGCCTCACGCGGCTGGATGAGGCGCTGGCTGCCTCCCCGGTGGCCGCCATGCTCATGACCCGTGGCCAGCGCAGCGAAGGTGCCTACAAGGCGCTGGTGAAGGCCGTGGCGCCCCGCGCGCAGGCGGCAGGGGTCGCCGTGCTGATCGAAGGCGATCCCGGCCTGGTGCGGATGCTGGGGGCCGATGGCCTCCATGTCCATGGTGGCGTCAATGACGTGAAGGCGGCAACCGCCGCCCTCAAGCCCGATTTCATTGTCGGCGCCGGGCAGATCGCCTCGCGCCACGATGCCATGAGCAAGGGCGAGCTTGGCCCCGACTACATCTTTTTTGGGCCGCTTTCCGGGCCTAGGGATCCTGAACAGCGCGAAATGGCGCGCTGGTGGGCGGGCATCATGGAAGTGCCGAGCGTTCTCTCCGATCCGGCGGCAACCGCCGACAGCGTCACGGCCGAGGGCGGTGACTTCGTCGGGCTGGGCGACAGTCTGTGGGCCGCCCCAGAGGGCGTGACCGCCCGGCTTGCCGCCATCAGCAAGGCACTGGAGACGTCGCCGTGAAACGGCTGCTGGCCGCCCTGCTGCTCTCTGCCGCCCCGGCGCTCGCGCTGGCGCAGGACGAGATCGATATCGGCACGCCACGTATCGACAATTCCGTGATTCTGGACGGCGAACTGCCGACGCCGATGGACGCCGCGCCCGACGCGCTCGACATCAGCAAGGAAATCTTCGGCCGCGTCGACGAGGCCTATGGCGCCTATCAGCGCGGCTTCTTTTTGACGGCGCTCGCCATGGCGCTGCCGCGCGCCGAAAATGCCGATCCGGCGGCGCAGACGCTGATTGCCGAAATCTATGCCAATGGGCTCGGCGTGCCGGCCAATGTCGCGACCGCCTCGAGCTGGTATGCGCTGGCGGCCAAGAATGGCGACCGCATGGCCTCGTTCGAACTGGGCCTGCTTTACCTCCACGGGCTCGGCGTGCCGGAGAACCGGGAGCGGGCGCGCGAACTGTTCAAGCAATCGGCCGACAAGGGCTATCCGGCCGCCCAGTACAATCTGGCGCTGCTCCATATCGAGGGCGCCAGTGCCGCCCCGAGCCTCAGCGAAGCGGCGCGGCTGATGAAGCTCGCGGCCGATGGCGGGCTTGCCGAAGCCCAATACGACTATGGCACGATGCTGCTGCAGGGCGCCGGCGTGCCGCCCAATTCAAGCGAGGGCGCCAAGCAGATCGCGCTCGCGGCCGAGCAGGGCCTGATCGAGGCGCAGATCGACTACGCCACGCTGCTCTATGTCGGGGAGGGCGTGGAGCGCGACTTGACGGCAGCGGTCGGCTGGTACCAGCGGGCCGCCAATGCCGGCAATCCGGTGGCGCAGAACCGCTACGCCAAGCTCCTTGCCGTCGGGGAGGGCGTGACGCTCGACCTCACCGAAGCGGCCATGTGGCGCTCGCTCGCCCGCCGGCAGGGTCTCAGCGATCCGCAGCTCGACAAGCTCCTTGTCGGCATTCCGGCCAAGGACCTCGCCACCGCCGAGGAACGGGCCCGGTTCTGGCCCAGCAAGCCACCAACCGCCGTGGCCAGCGCGTCCTAGGTTCAGCGCCTTGCGGGTAGGGCGGGTGGTCGCGGGGCTGCCTCACACCTTGAACCAAAACCCAATCTGGGGCATCTAGCCCGCCTTCCCATAGAGACTGCTCAAAAATGGCCCGTTCGGCACTCCTCAACGTCATGGTCACTGCCGCGCTCAAGGCCGGACGCTCGCTCACCAAGGATTTCGGCGAAATCGAAAACCTGCAGGTGTCGGTGAAGGGGCCGGCGGATTTTGTCACCAATGCCGACAAGGCAGCCGAAAAGATCGTCCATGCCGAGCTGAGCAAGGCCCGCCCGACCTATGGCTTCCTCATGGAAGAGGGCGGCGAGATCAAGGGCACCGACGGCCAGCATCGCTGGATCATCGATCCACTCGATGGCACCACCAATTTCATGCACGGTATCCCGCTGTTTGCCGTCTCGATCGCGCTGCAGCGCGGCGATGAGCTCGTCGCCGGCGTCATCTACAATCCGGCCATGGAAGATCTGTTCGTGGCCGAAAAGGGTGGCGGCGCCTGGCTCGACGACAAGGTCCGGCTGCGCGTGGCCAATCGCAAGCACCTCGCCGATGCCGTCGTCTGCACCGGCATAAATTCGCGCGGCACGCCCGGTGACGTGCTGCAGCTCAAGCAGCTGATGCAGATCACCCCCGCGGTGGCCGGCATCCGCCGCACCGGGTCGGCCTGTACCGATCTCGCCTGGCTCGCGGCCGGGCGCTTCGACGGCTTCTGGGAAGGCGGCCTGCATCCGTGGGATATCGCGGCCGGCGCGCTGATGCTGCGCGAGGCCGGCGGCACCATGACCGACTTTTCGGGCAAGCCGGGCAGCGTCTGGAATGGCGAAGTGGTGGCCGGTAACGAAACCATCCAGGGCCAGATGCTCAAGATCATCAAGGGCGTGAAATAGGCGGGAAACCCGCCTGTCGCCGCAAAACGAACGCTGCCAAGCCATTGTCACGCCGGAGTGGTGTGACTAGACTCGCTGCCACAATCCAGCGAATCCGGCGGGGCTCATGTCGCAGAACTACGACCCGTACCACCTCAAGAGCCCGACGATCTACCTCGTCAAGAACGTGGTGTTTCTGGTCATTGTCGCGCTGGTCGGCGCCATTCTGTGGCAGCAACTCTATACTTTCTTCATGGCGAGCCCGTTCATCAACGGGCTGATCGTGCTCACGGCCCTCACCGGCGTCTTCCTCAGCTTCCGCCAGATCATGCGGCTGTTCCCCGAGATCAAATGGGTGAACTCGATGCAGGACGGCACCATGGCGCGCGTCCGCCAGCCGGTGCTGCTGGCGCCCGTCGCGGGCCTTCTGCGCGACCGGCTGGGCGAAGCGGTGATTACCCCGAGCTCGATGCGCTCGATCCTCGATTCCGTCGGCAACCGCCTCGATGAGGCCAAGGACACGTCGCGCTATCTGACGGGCCTGCTCGTCTTCCTCGGCCTGCTCGGCACCTTCTACGGCCTGCTCGAAACGGTCAGCACCGTCGCCGGCACCATCCAGGCGCTCGATACGTCGGTCGGCGACACCGTGACGATGTTCGAGAATTTGAAGCAAGGTCTTGCCGGGCCGCTCGGCGGCATGGGTACGGCCTTCTCGGCCTCGCTGCTCGGCCTTTCCGGCTCGCTGATCCTCGGCTTCCTCGACCTCCAGGCCTCGCAGGCGCAGAACGCGTTCTACACCGATCTCGAGGACTGGATGACCTCGATGACCGAACTCGACCATCCGATGACGCAGATGCAGGCCAATGGCCTTGGCGTGCAGGGCGAGGAAATGTCGGCGATCTTCGAGCGCCTCGGCTCGACCATGCAGAACTCCGACTCCTCGCAGAACGCCATCCGCGCCATGGCCGAACTGGCCAAGGGCATCGACGGGCTGGTCAAGCATATCCGCGCTGAACAGGCCGACCTGCGCATTCACATCGAAGAGCAGGGCGACACCAACAAGAAGCTGCGCGAACTGATCGAGGCAATGCTGCGCGAAGATCAGACCACCCGGCCCAACTAAAGCCGGGATACCGGGCGACAGGGTGCGAAAGGGGAAATTTCGAGCATGGCGTCGCTGAGCCGCACCCGCCGTTCGCAGGTCACCAATTATTGGCCGGGCTTCGTCGACGCGCTGTCGTCGCTGCTGCTCGTCATCATCTTCCTGCTGTCGCTGTTCATGCTGACGCAGTTCTTCCTCGGCCAGGAAATCCAGGGCAAGGACACGGCGATGAGCCGGCTCAACTCGCAGATCGCCGAGCTGACCGATCTGTTGCAGCTCGAACGCTCGAGCAATGAGGACATCACCTCCGATCTGGCGATGCTGCAGGCGACGCTGGGCGCCACCACCGCCGAGCGCGACCGGCTGTCCGGGCAGATCGCCGGCTTCGGCAGCGGCGACAGCGGCAAGGATACGCAGATTGCGGCGCTGAGCAGCGATCTCGAGGCCGAGCGCGATATCTCCGCCGACGCCGTGGCGCAGGTGGCGCTGCTCAACCAGCAGCTATCGGCGCTCAGGCTGCAGATCGGGGCGCTCGAAGAGGCGCTCAATGCGTCGGAGACGCGCGCCACCGAAAGCAAGACGCAGGTTGCCGATCTTGGCCGCCGCCTCAACGTCGCGCTTGCGCAGCGCGTGCAGGATCTGAGCCGCTACCGGTCCGACTTCTTCGGTCGCCTCCGCACCATCCTCGAAGGCCGCGCCGATGTGCGCGTCGTCGGCGACCGCTTCGTGTTCCAGTCGGAAGTGCTGTTCGGCGCCGGCGAGGCCGCCATCTCCACCGCCGGCCAGGACGAGCTCGCCAAGCTCGCCGAAGCGGTGAAGCAACTTGAAACCGAGATTCCCGCCGATGTGAACTGGGTGCTGCGCATCGACGGCCATACGGACAGCCGGCCGATCAACACGCCGCAATTCCCGTCGAACTGGGAGCTGTCATCCGCCCGCGCCATTGCGGTGGCGAAATATCTAATCGCGCAGGGCGTCTCGGCCCGCCACCTCGTTCCCGCCGGTTTTGGCGAGTTCTCGCCCATCGATGGCGGTGACAGCGACGAGGCCTACGCCCGCAACCGCCGCATCGAATTCAAGCTGACCGAGTAGCGTTCTACTCGGCGGCGGCGTTGGGCTGTTCCAGCCGGAACTGCAGCTTGGCGAGTTCGGCGTAGCGGCCACCCTTGCGCACCAGCTCGTCATGCGAGCCCTGGTCGAGCAGATGGCCCTTCTCGAGGACCAGGATGCGGTTGGCGTCGCGGATGGTGGCAAGCCGGTGGGCGATGACGAGCGTCGTGCGACCTTCCATCAGCCGCTCCAGCGCCGCCTGCACCAGGCGCTCGCTTTCGGCATCGAGCGCCGAGGTCGCTTCGTCGAGCAACAGGATCGGCGCGTCCTTGAGCAAAGCACGGGCGATGGCGATGCGCTGCTTCTGGCCGCCCGACAGCATGACGCCGCGTTCGCCCACGATGGTATCGTAACCGTTTTCGAGCTCGACGACGAAGCCGTGAACCAGCGCCGCCTTCGCAGCTTCCTCGATCTCGGCGTCGCTCGCCTCGGGGCGGCCGAAGCGGATGTTTTCGGCAATCGAGCCGGCAAAGATCGTCGGCTCCTGCTCGACATAGGCGAAGTGCCGGCGGAGCACGCTCGGATCGAGATCGCGGATGTCGATGCCGTCGACGCGAATGGCGCCGCCGGTGACGTCGTAGAAGCGCTGGATCAGCGAGAACACGGTGGATTTGCCGGCGCCGGATGAACCGACCAGCGCCACGGTCTCGCCCTTGGCCACATCGAAGCTCAGCCCGCGCAGGATCTGGTCGTCGCGCGTGCTGTAACGGAACTCTACATTGTCGAACGACACAGTGCCGAGCGCCGGAACCGGCAGCGGGATCGGATCGGGGCGCACTTTCAGCGACGACTGCGTGTCGAGAATTTCCATCAGCCGCTCGGTCGAGCCGGCGACATTGGCGAAGGAGCCAAGCACGTCGGAAATGCTCTGCAGCGCGCCGGTCGCCATCAGCGCGTAGATCATGAACTGGGTCAGCTGGCCGGCGGTGACCTGGCCCGAGAACACGGCCTGCGAGCCCCACCAGATCAGCACCACAAGCGCTGTGATGGTGGTGAACATGACGCAGGCGATCAGCGCGGCGCGGCCGATCAGGCGGCTGACTTCGGAATTGAAGCTGTGCTCGGCGCGCTCGCTGTAAAGGCGCGACTGCTCCGGTTCCTGGACGAAGCTGCGCACGGTGCGCGTGGCGCCCAGCGCTTCGGTCGCCATCGCCGACATCAGGGCATTGGAGTCGGAGGTCCGGCGCGACAGCTTCCTGAGCTTGCGCGAAAAGAAGATGATCGGGAACAGGATCGAGGGGGCGATCACGACCACGGCCACGGTCAGCAGCGGGCTCGTCAGCACCATCAGGATCAGCGAACCGCCAATGGTGATGGTCGAGCGCATGATCAGCGAGATCGAGGCGCCGATCAGGCCACGGATGGTGGCCACGTCGCCATTGAGGCGAGAGGTCAACTCGCCGACGCGGTGCGTGTCGAAGAAGGTCGCGTCGAGGCTGAGCAAATGGTCGAACACCGATTTGCGCAGGTCGGTCAGCACACGCTCGCCGAGCAGCGAGATGAAATAAAAGCGCGCCGCGCTGGCAATCGCCATCACCGCCGCCACGATGACAATGAGCCAGCCGAAGCGGGTCACTTCATCGAGATTGCGAGCGAGGAAACCCATATCGATGGCCTGCCCGGCGATCATCGGGATCACCAGCGAGGAGGCGGTCGAAATGAGGAGGAACAGCGCGGTGGCGGCCAGCCGCCACGGATAGCGCAGCACAAAAGGCACCAGCCGCCGCAGCGGTCCGAGCGACTTTGTCTTGCGGTCCGTTCGCCGCGGGCGCCGCGGCGGCAGGGACTTGGTGTCAAATGAGCTTTTCAAGGCGTCCCGGATATAGGCGGGTGTTTCCTGCGCCGCAACTCTTGCGCGGACGTGGCTATGAGCCCCCTTGCCGCGCCGGGGTTTTTTCTGTAGAGACCCGCCAACTTTACCGATCACGACAGTCGGGCGCCCAAATCCTTCGTTTGCGCGCCCGTTTGATTTGAGGCTCCGCCATGAAGAACGACATCCATCCCGACTACCACGTCATCAATGTGGCCATGACGGACGGCACCACCTACCAGACGCGTTCGACCTACGGCAAAGAGGGCGACACGCTCCAGCTCGACATCGATCCCAAGACCCACCCGGCATGGACGGGCGTGCAGGGCAATCTGATGGATCGCGGCGGCCGCGTCACCCGCTTCAAGGACAAGTACAAGGGCCTCGGCATCTAAGCCGGCCGGTACTGACGGAATTCAAAAAGCCCCGCGAAAGCGGGGCTTTTTTGTTAGCTCTGCAGCCGGCCAAACGCGGCGCGGAGCCGGGCCAGCTGATCGCCGATCGAGCCTTCATTGGCCGCCGGGGCCGCTTCGGCGATGCCGCCGCGTTCGAGCTTGTCGAATTGCTGGACGCGGTCGAACAGCCGGTCGCCCTGGGCGATATAGGCACGCAGCCGCTCGGGCAAATCGTCGTATCCGGGGCCGCCGCGCTGGTCGGGCGTCGCCGAGAACTTCACCTTTTCCTTCTCGAGCCGGGCATTCTCGGTGGTGATCTCGCCTTCGTTGACGGCACGCTGCAGCAGCAGCCAGGAGGCGAGCTGCATCAGCCGGGTGGTCAGGCGCATCGATTCGGTGGCGTAGACGAAGGATGCTTCGCGCGGCAGGCCGCGGCTTTCGGCGCGGCCGTCGCCATCGAGATAGGCGGCCACGTCCTCGATCAACGACATGCCCTCCCGGTACAGCAGCGTAAAGCCGCCCGACGCGACAATACGCGGGCCGAGGGCAATGGCTGCCTTATCCTGGGAGTCGTTCACTGGGCTGGCCTCTGGGTTGCCGCACTCCACCATATCCCGTCTTGCGGGAGGCTTAATGAGCGGGGCCCTGAAAAAGAAAAAGAGCCGTCGTAACTGGCGGCTCTCGAGAGTTAACAGGGAGGCGTCAAACAGAGGGAGAAACCGCTCTGCAAAGTCCAGAAGTTGGACAAGTCGAAAATTAGCGCAGAGAAGTTAATCCCGCGTTAACGCATAGAACTTTCGTAACCTTGCTGATTGGTAACTGCGGCGAGGGCGGCCGGGCGCTCGGCCCGGCCTTGAGAGATCAGGTGATGACCATCGCGCGGCACTCGCTGTCCGACGGCACGGCGTCGAGCAGGCCGGGGATTTCAGCCTTCTGGCCCGCCGAAAGGCTGCGCGGCAGGAGGAAGGCGCCGCGTTCGCCGGTGCCCGGAATTTCGTACCGGATCTTGAGGCCGGCCGGCAGTTCCTTGCTGCCGATATTGAGCAGGAAAAAGTCGTCGGTGATGGGCTCGTCATCCTTCACGGCGCAATCGAGCGCGAGCCTGTATTCGACGACGATCTTGCCACCGGGGGGCGGCGGCGGAGGCGGCACGTATTCCGGCGGCGTGTCGTCGCCCCCCGGTGGCAAGATCGTCGTCGAATACAGG
>SEEL01000065.1 GCA_004144345.1 Hyphomicrobiales bacterium | reverse complement strand
ATGCCCGCCCGCCCGAGCTGATCCAGTCGCATATCGCGCCCGGCAACCGCATCCTTGCGCTCACCACCGACGCCGGCACCGCGCCGCATGTCGCGCGGCTGCTGACCGAGCGCGGCTATGGCCGCTCGCTGCTCACCGTGCTCGAAAATCTTGACGCGCCCGACGAGCGCATCCAGTCCGCCGAAGCCCGTGCCTTCGACCTCGCGATCGGCGACTTCTACGTCCTCGCCATCGACTGCGTCGCCGATCCCGGCGCCGAATTGCTGCCCCCTGTGCCTGGTCTCCCCGACGATGCCTTCGTCTCCGACGGCCAGCTGACCAAGCGCGAGGTGCGGGCCGCGACCCTCGCCAAGCTCGCGCCCTATCCCGGTGCGCTGCTCTGGGACGTAGGCGCCGGTTGCGGCTCCATCGCCATCGAATGGATGCGCGCCGCCCGCGATGCGCGCGCCATCGCCTTCGAGCGCGAGGGCGAGCGCCTGCAGATGATATCGGTCAATGCTGGCCGGCTCGGCGTCCCATCCCTCCGGATCGAGAATGGCGACGCGCCCGACAGCCTCATCGGCATGCCTGTGCCCGATGCCATCTTCATCGGCGGCGCCGTCGCCAATGAAGCGCTGTTCCATGCCTGCTGGACCGCGCTGCGTCCGGGTGGTCGTCTCGTCGCCAATGCCGTTACGCTCGATGCCGAGCAATCGATCATCGCCCGCCAGTCGCGGTTCGGCGGCGATCTCGTGCGCATCGACATTGCCGCCCTCGACAACATCGGCGGCTACCGCGCGCTGCGGCCGCGCCAGCCCGTCACACAATGGTCGGTGAGCAAGCCATGAGCCACAATGACAGCGGCACGCTCTATCTCGTTGGCGTCGGCCCCGGCGATCCTGAGCTGCTCACCCTGCGCGCCGTGCGCATCCTGCGGAGCGTTCACGTCGTCGCCTATCCCTCGAGCGGCGAGGGCGCTGCGTTTGCCCGCGACATCGCCGCGCAATACATCCTGCCCGGTGCGCAGCTCTTGCCCGTCACCATCCCGATGACCGTCGATCGCGGCCCCGCGCAGGCCGCCTATGATGGTGCCGCCGACGCTATTGCCGCTCATCTCCGCGCCGGTCGCGATGCCGCCTGGCTCTGCGAGGGCGATCCGCTGTTCTATGGCTCGGCCATGTATGTACTGAGCCGCATCGCGCCGCAGGCGCCGGTGCAGATCGTGCCCGGCGTCACCTCGCTCACCGCGGCGGCGGCGGCCATCGCCCGCCCCCTCGCAGCCCGCAACGAAATCCTCAAAGTGCTGCCCGCCCCCTTGCCCGACGACACCCTCCGCGCCGAACTGCGCGACGCCCCCGCCGTCGCCATCATCAAGGTGGGTCGCCATTTCGACCGCATCCGCGATCTGTTGCGCGAGACCGGTCACGCCAAGAACGCTGTGGTCGTCGAATACGCCACCACGCTACGCCAGCGCATCACGCCGCTCGAAGGCTTCGGCTATGGCGAGCGGCCGTACTTCTCGACCATCCTCTGCTATCGCGGCGACGAGGCCTGGGGATGAGGCCAGCCATCATCACCTTCGCCGCCAGCGGCGCCGAACTCGCCGCAAAGCTCGCGCCGCTGATCGAGGCCGATGTGCATCATTGCGGCTTCAACGGCGAAGACGGCAAGCTGCTGCTGCCACGTCTCTTCGCCGATGGTCGCCCGATCGTCGGCATCTGCGCCGCCGGCATCCTCATTCGCCTGCTGGCGCCCCATCTCAGCGACAAGCAGAGCGAGCCGCCAATCCTCGCTGTCTCGCAGGACGGCGCGCATGTCGTGCCGCTGCTCGGCGGCCATCACGGCGCCAATCGCCTTGCCCGCGAGATCGCCGCCCATCTCGGCGGCAGCGCGGCGCTCACCACCGCGTCCGATAGCAAATTCACGCGCGGCCTCGACGATCCGCCGCCCGGCTGGGTGCTGGCCGATCCCGCTGCGGCCAAGCCGGCGATGTCGGCACTGCTGATCGGCGGCAAGCTGCGGCTCGAAGGCGAAGCACCCTGGCTCGCCGAGGCGGGCTATCCGGTCTCCTCCATGGGCAGCATCCATGTGCGCGTCAGCGACCATGCCGAGCGCCGCGAACGCGAACTGCTCTATCATCCCAAGACCCTCGTCGCCGGCGTAGGGGCCGAGCGCGGTGTCGCGGCCGAGGAAGTGATCGCCCTCGTCGAGGAATCCTTGCAGCGCGAGAACCTCGCGCCCGCCGCGCTCGCCGCGCTGGCCACCATCGACATCAAGTCCGACGAAGCCGCTTTCCACACGGCCGCCGCGCATTTCGGCGTGCCGCTTCGCATCTTCAGCGTCGGCGAGCTTAATCAGGAGCGTTACCGGCTGCTCCACCCGTCCGACATCGTCGAAGCCGAAACCGGTACGCCCGGCGTCGCCGAAGCGGCGGCCCTGAAGGCCGGCACGCTGATCGTGCCCAAGCGCAAATCGAAACGCGCCACCTGCGCCATTGGTCGTGCGCCGCACCCCCTCGATCCGGCGGCCCTCGGCCGCGCCCCGGGGCTGCTCCACGTCATCGGCGTCGGCCCCGGCGACAAGGCCAGCCGTTCGGCCTCGGCCGTCGCGGCGCTCGATGCCAGTACCGATTGGGTGGGCTATGGCCTCTATCTCGATCTCGTCGCCGATCTGCATTTCGCGCAGGAGGAACACCGCTTCCCGCTCGGCGATGAAGAAGCGCGCGTCCGCCACGCGCTCGAGCTGGCCGCCACGGGCAAGACCGTGGCCCTCATCTGCTCAGGCGATGCCCAGATCTACGCCATGGCCTCGCTGGTCTACGAACTCCTCGCCGCCATCGGTGAACGCAAGCTGTCCGAGCCGGCCCGTCGCGTCGCCGTCGAAATCCATCCCGGCATCTCGGCCTTCCAGGCGGCGAGTGCCGCCGCCGGCGCCCTCATCGGGCACGATTTCGCCTGCATTTCGCTCAGCGATCTGCTGACGCCTGCCAACACGATCCGCAAGCGCCTCGAGGCAGCGGCCGCCGGCGATTTCGTAACGGCGCTCTACAATCCGCGTTCGCAGCGCCGCGTCGGCTTGATCGAAGAAGCCAAATCCACCTTCATCATGCACCGCCCGCCCGAAACACCGGTCATCGTGGCCAGCAATCTCGGCCGTCCGGCGCAGAAGGTTGAGATAACGACGCTCTGGGCCTTCGATCCGGGCACTGTCGACATGCTCACCATCGTGCTCATCGGCTCGTCCACCTCGCGCCTGCTCAAGCGCGGTGACGGCACCACGGTGGCGTTCACGCCGCGCGGCTACGAGAAGAAGGCGCTCCAGCCATGACGGTCTATTTTATCGGCGCCGGTCCGGGCGCAGCCGACCTTATCACCCTGCGCGGCCAGCGGCTTATCGAACGCTGCCCGGTCTGCCTTTATGCCGGCTCGCTGGTGCCCTCAGAAATCGTCGCCTCGGCACCCGAGGACGCGCTGGTGCGCGACACCGCGCCGATGCACCTCGACGACATCGTCGCTGCGATGGCGACTGCCCATGCGCGGGGCGAAGACGTGGCCCGCGTGCACTCGGGGGATCCCTCGATCTATGGCGCCGTCGCCGAGCAGATGCGGCGTCTCGATGCTCTGGCCATTCCCTACGAGGTCGTTCCTGGTGTGCCGGCCTTCGCCGGCGCCGCAGCCCGGCTGGCCACCGAACTCACGCTGCCCGAGATCAGCCAGACCATCATTCTCACGCGTACGTCGGGCAAGGCTTCGCCCATGCCGCCGCGCGAAAGCCTCGAGATCCTCGGCCAGAGCGGCGCGACGCTGGCCATCCATCTCAGTGTGCGCAATCTCGCTTATGTCGAATCCGCGCTGACGCCGCACTATGGGGCCGATTGCCCGGCGATCATCGTCTATCGCGCCACCTGGCCCGATGAAGAAATCATCATCACCACGCTCGCCGAAATGCGCAGCCGCGTTCGCGAGGAAAAGATTACGCGCACGGCGCTGATCTTTGTCGGCCGCGTCTTCGGCGAAACCCGCTTCCGCGACAGCCGCCTCTACGACCCAGACTTCGCCCATATCCTCCGCAACGCCGGCAAGAAGAAGCTGAGGGCAGCGGAATGACCGCGCTAGGCCAGCACAGCCTTCACCGCATCCTCGATCGTGCCTACCTCGATGGCGGGGCCGTATTCAGGGCGGCCGATCATGATCACCTGCGCGCCTGTGCTGCGCGCCGCAACCAGCTTGGCCGAAATCTGCTCGCCGCCGGAATTCTTCGTCACCAGATGCGTGATCGACTCGCGCACGAACAGCGCGGTCTCGTCTTCCAGGCTATACGGACCGCGCGCCAGGATCAGGCGCGCATGATGTGGCAGCGTCATTTGCGGCGGCTCGATCAGCCGCACCAGCAGCTTGCAGTCGTCCCGCGCCAGCAACAGTTCGAGCCCCTCATGGCCGGTGGTCACCAGCACCGTCGCGCCGCTGGGCAGTGCGCTGGCCGCGTCGGCGATGCTGGCGACGTGCCTCCAGTCCGCACCCTCCGGCTCTACCCATGCGGGCCGCATGAAGCGCACGAGCTTGATGCCTGCCTGCTGCGCCGCCGCCACGGCGTTGATCGAGATCAGTCCGGCATAGGGATGCGTCGCATCCACCAACCGGTCGGTGCCCGTCATCTTGAGATAGCCAACCAATCCGGGAATGCCACCGAACTTGCCGACGCGCACATCGCCCGCCGGCAGCATCGGCTGTTGCGTTCGCCCGGCCAGCGACGTCACGACCTGATGGCCCGTCGCCACCAGCCTTCCGGCCAGCTCGCGCGCCTCGCCGGTTCCACCCAGGATCAGAATCTTCATTCGCAGGCCTCGGTTGTCGGAGGCTCTATAGCATGAGGTTTGTCGCGCTCGACGCTCTCGATTGGCCGGCGTTCGAGCCGGGTAGCGTCTGGCTGGTCGGCGCTGGCCCGGGGGCGCCCGGCCTGCTCTCGCTGCTCGGCTATCATGCCCTGCAGCATGCCGATGTGGTCGTCTACGACGCACTGGTCAGCGACCGTCTGCTCGATCTCGCCAATCCCGCTGCCGAACGGCTTTATGCCGGCAAGCGTGGCGGCAAGCCGTCGCCGAAGCAGGCCGACATCACGCTGAAGCTCACGGAGCTGGCCGGGCAGGGCAAGCGCGTCCTGCGCCTCAAGGGCGGCGACCCCTTCATGTTCGGCCGCGGCGCCGAGGAGGCGATGGCGCTCGCTGCACACGGCATTCCCTTCCGTATCGTGCCGGGCATCTCCGCCGGGCTCGGTGGCCTCGCCTATGCCGGGATCCCCGTCACGCATCGCGACACCAATCATGCGGTGGTCTTCCTCACCGGTCACGATGAGACGGGCGGCGTTCCCGCCGCTGTCGACTGGGCGGCCATCGCCAATGCCGCCCCGGTCATCGTCATGTACATGGCGGTCAAGCATCTCGACTCGATCGCGCAAAAGCTCATCGCTGCTGGCCGCTCGCCCGACGACGCCGTCGCTGTCGTCTGCAACGCCGCGCTGCCGACACAAATGGTCGTCGAGGGGCGGCTTGGCGCCGTGCTTGAACTCGAACCGTACATCGCGCCCCCCGCCATCGTCGTCGTCGGCGCCGCCAGTGCGCTGCGCGGCACGCTGGACTGGTATGTCGGCGCGCTCCGGGAGAACGCGCTTGGCTAACGGGCTCATCATCGCGGCGCCGCGTTCCGGTTCAGGCAAGACCCTCGTTACGCTTGGCCTGCTGGCGGCCCTGCGCCGCCGCGGCATCGCCGTTGCGCCAGCCAAGACCGGACCCGACTATATCGACCGCGCCATCCTCGCCCGCACGGCTGGTACGGAGGCCATCAATCTCGATCCATGGGCCATGCCACCGGCCCAACTGCGCAGCCTCGCTGCCGATCATGCGAGCGGTGCCGATTTGTTGCTGGTCGAAGGCGTCATGGGCCTCTTCGACGGCGCTGCCGACGGCACCGGCTCCACCGGCGACCTCGCGGCCACGCTCGGCCTCCCTATTATTCTCGTCGTCGACGCCGACAAGCAGGGCCAGTCCATCGCCGCCCAGGTCCACGGCTTCGCCAGCTTCCGGCCGGACGTCGAGATCGCCGGGATCATTATCAACCGCGTCGCCTCGACGAGGCACGAGCGCATGCTGCTGGCTGCCCTCGAGCCGCTCCGCATCCCTGTCCTCGGCGCCCTGCCGCGCCGCGATGCGCTGCATCTGCCCGAACGGCACCTCGGTCTCGTCATGCCCGGCGAGGTCGCCGCCTTCGCCGCCGTCGTCGATGCCGCGGCCGACGCGACTGAGCAGTTCATCAGCGTGGATATGTTGCTGGCTTTGTCCGCCCAAACGTCCATCTCTTCGCCGCCGTTCGCAGGCATATCGCCGCTCGGACAGCGAATTTCTATCGCCCGAGACGACGCCTTCTGCTTCCTCTACCCCCACCTCCTCACCGCTTGGCAGCAACAGGGTGCCGAACTTCGTTTCTTCTCACCCCTCGCTGATGAATATGCGGAGATGGATAGTGATGCGGTGTTCATGCCTGGCGGATATCCGGAATTGCATGGACCGAAGCTCGCTTTGGCATCCGGTTTTGCCCGCAGCATGCATGCCGCTCAGGCGCGAGGCGCCCTGATTTACGGCGAATGCGGAGGCTACATGACGCTCGGCCAATCCCTGACCGACGCGACCGGGGCGACCCACAAGATGCTGGGATTGCTGCCCATTTCCACCGATATCAGTCGTCCCAAGCGGACCCTCGGCTACCGTCGCCTGACCCACGCCAGCCCCTTGCCATGGCCCGACCGCCTCCGTGGCCACGAGTTCCACTATTCGGCCGGCGCGGGTGCCACGCCCCTGTTCTCGGCCACCGACGCGCTCGGAACCGCACTGCCGCCCATGGGGGCGGTAGAGGGCCGCGTGATGGGCTCCTATGCTCACGTCATCGCCGGGGAAGAAGGCTGAGCATGGCGAAGGCACTGATGTTCATGGGCACCGGCAGCGACGTCGGCAAGTCGTTGATTGTCGCGGGACTTTGCCGCGCTTTCGCCAATCGCGGCATCAGGGTCGCCCCCTTCAAGCCGCAGAACATGTCCAACAACGCCGCCGTCACTGCCGATGGCGGCGAAATCGGACGAGCCCAGGCCCTGCAGGCCCGTGCCGCCCGCCTAGAGCCGCTGACCGCGATGAATCCCGTCCTGCTCAAGCCCGAGGCCGAAACCGGCGCCCAACTAATCGTCCGCGGCCAGCGCGTCGGCTCCTTCATGGCCCGCGACTATTGGAAGAAGCGCGGCGAACTGCTCCCGAGGGTGGTCGAGAGCTTCCGTGAGCTCGATGCCGATCTGATCCTCGTCGAGGGTGCCGGCAGCGCCTCAGAGGTCAATCTGCGGGCCAACGACATCGCCAATTTCGGCTTTGCTCAGGCGGCGAATGTCCCCGTCGTCCTGATCGGCGATATCGATCGGGGCGGCGTCATCGCGTCGCTGATCGGGACGTTCGCCGTCATCCAGCCCTCTGATGCGGCGCTGATCCGGGCAACCCTGGTCAACAAATTCCGCGGCGACCCGGCGCTTTTCGCGGAGGGCAGTGCGTTCATTGCCGGTCGTACCGGCGTTCCCTGCCTTGGCCCGATCCCCTTCTTTAGCGGCGCCAACCGGCTGCCGGCCGAGGATTCGCTGGCGCTTGATCGAAAGGACGCCAGCACCGGTTCCTTCACCATCGCCATCCCCCGGCTGCCATGTATCGCCAATTTCGACGATTTCGATCCCCTTCGCGCCGAGCCGAACGTTTCTGTTATCTTCGTCGAGCCGGGCTCACCCTTGCCGCAATCGGCCGATCTCATCATCCTGCCCGGATCCAAGGCCACGCGCGCCGATCTCGAGGTGCTGCGCCAGGAGGGCTGGGACATCGACATCCACGCCCACCACCGCGCCGGCAAGCGCATCCTCGGCATTTGTGGCGGCTACCAGATGCTCGGTCGTGTCGTACGCGACCCCGCCGGCATCGAGGGGGCTCCCGGCGATACAGACGGGCTGGGCCTCTTGGAGGTTGAAACAACTCTATCCGAGGTCAAGCAACTACGCCTGGAGACCGCCATGCACATCGCGTCCGGTCTCCCCGTGAGCGGCTACCACATGCACATGGGCGTCACCGACGGCCCCGATTGCCACCGTCCCTTCGCCAGAATCGCAGCCCAAGCCGACGGCGCAACCTCGCCTGACGGCTTGGTCGCCGGAACGTACATGCATGGCATTTTCGTTTCTGATGCGTTTAGACATGCATTTGCGAATGGCGTGGTAACCGAAGTCAATTTCGAGGCGTCGGTAGAGCTAACGCTCGACGCGCTGGCCCAGCACCTCGAAAAATTCCTCAACCTCGACGCAGTTCTCCAGTTGGCGGCCGAGGTCTAGATGTCCTGGCTTCTTGCCCCTGCTGCCCTCCTCATTGAACGGCTGATCGGCTATCCGCCTGGACTGTTTCGCCTGATCGGCCATCCGGTGACCTGGATGGGCGCGCTGATCACTTGGCTGGAAGCCAGACTGAACACCGGGGCCAACCGGCGGCTGCGTGGCATTCTTATGCTCGGCCTCCTGCTTCTCACAGCTATGGCGATAGCACTGCTCATCGTCGCCGTGACCCGGCGTGTCCCCTTCGGCTGGGTGCTTGAGGCGGCATTAGCTTCCACTTTGCTGGCGCAGAAGGAACTGGGGCGAGCGGTGAAGGCCGTCGCGGACGGTCTGAACCTCTCGCTCGACTCCGGACGGAGGGCGGTGAGCCAGATCGTCGGCCGCGATCCGGAGACACTGGACGAATCCGGCGTGGCGCGAGCCGGGATCGAAAGCCTGGCCGAGTCCACTTCCGACGGTATTGTGGCGCCGCTGTTCTGGCTCTTTGTCGGCGGCTTGCCGGGCATCCTGCTCTACAAGGCCGCTAACACGGCTGACTCAATGGTCGGCCACCGCAATGAGCGCTACGCCGAGTTCGGGTGGGCCAGCGCCAGATTCGACGATCTGGTGAACTGGATACCCGCTCGCCTGTCGGCGCTGCTGGTCGCGGCTGCGGCGTTCCTCGTTCGCCGTGCCGATCCCGAGCACGCCTGGTCGACGGCGCTGAGGGACGCAAGCAAGCACGCCTCGCCTAACGCCGGTTGGCCCGAGGCGGCCTTCGCGGGGGCGCTTGGCTTTCAACTCGGCGGGCCCCGCTCCTATGAGGGTGAAGTCCATGATCTGCCAGCCTTTGGCGATGGTCGGGCGGACCTTCGCGCCGGCGACATTCTGAAGTCGCTTGAGCTCTATTGGATGGCGATGAATGTCCTGCTGGCCCTGTCGGTTGCCCTGGCCCTGATCCTTTGGCGTTTCGCCTAGCCTTCGGTGGGGGCGATTTCACTCTCGGTCAGCCGCGGTCCCTTGAGCGTCATGGGCAGCCCCGCGACGACGAAATGGACCTCCCCGCAAATTTCGGCCAAGCGTTGGTGGGCTGCTCCGGCTAGATCGCGGAACATGCGGGCCAGCGGATTGTCCGGCACGATACCCATGCCGACTTCATTCGAGACAAGGATAACCCGGGTGTCGTCGATGCTCCTGAGCGCCTCGATCAGTTCATCCACGGCTGCCGCCACATTGTGGTTTGTACCGAGCAGGTTGGAAATCCAGAGCGTCAGACAGTCCACCAGGATGACGTCGTGCTTCTCAGCAGATGTCCGCAGCGCCTCCGCCAGCGCGAGGGGCTCCTCGAGCGTCGCGAAACGCTTGTGGCGTTGCTGTTGGTGGAGTTTGACGCGATCCCGCATTTCGGCGTCGAGCGCCTGAGCGGTGGCAAGATAAAGCGGCGTCTCGCCCGCGCGCATGGCGAGGCGCTCGGCGAAGCCGGTTTTACCAGAGCGCGCGCCGCCCAGAACCAGTATGTGTCCGCTCATCCGCCTCTCCTGACCGCCCGATTCTGATCCAAACGCGGTGGCCGGAGATTGGTCGCATGGAGGCCATGCGGCAAGGCCGGATGACTGGGCGAAATCGATTGCTTATTCTCCTTTCGTATTAGTCGACTTGGCATTATGGTCCGCCCGCGCCGTGGGGCGTTTTCAGTTTCTCGGGGCCCGATTTGACCAGATATTACCTCGGCGTGGATGGTGGTGGCACGAACTGCCGCATCCGGCTCACCGACGAGAATCTGGTGACTCTGGCCGATGCGTCGGGTGGGCGCTCGAACCTGCAGATCGACAATGGCGAACCGGCGTTCCGCTCGATCAGCGAGGGCACGAAGGAAGTCTTCGCCAAGGCGGGTATCGATTTTGCCGAAACGGCGAGCACCTATGCCTGCTTTGGCATGGCCGGTGGCCGCCTGCCGTCGGCCCGCGAGGAGTTCGCGGCGCGCCTGTGGCCCTTCGCCGGGGTCCGCGTCTATGACGACATCGACATCGCCCGCGCTGGCGCCCATGGCGGCGAAGATGGCGCTGTGATCATCGTCGGTACCGGCTCGGCGGCCATGGCGGTGGTCAATGGCCAGCGTCATCAGGCCGGTGGCTGGGGCTTTCATATCGGCGACCAGATGTCGGGCGCCATTCTTGGCCGCGAACTGATCCGCCGCACCGTCGAAGCGACTGACGGGCTGGTTTCCGGCTCGCCGCTGACCGAGGCGGTGCTGGCGAAGTTTGGCGGCAGTGTCGACGCCATCATGGACTGGTCCTTCCCCAAGGACGATAAGCCGGCGGCGCCAGCTTCCGGTGCGCCAAACACGCTGCTAGGCCGGGCTCCGGCCGAGTTCGGTGCCTTCATTCCGATGCTGATGGATTATTTCGACAAGGGCGACCCGGTGGCGCGCGAGCTGATCGATCTGCAGCTCAGCTACATCGACAATTACGTGCGCTGGTTCAAAGCGCGCGGCGTCGACAAGCTGGCCGCCGTGGGTGGCTTCGGTACCCGCCTCTATCCGCTGATGACCGCCCGCTATGGCGATTTCATCGTGACACCCAAGCACGAGCCGCTGCATGGCGCCGTGATCCTCGCCAAGCAGAATTTCGCCTGATGAACTATATCGAACGGAGACAAACGAGCGTGTCCAGCCGCATCATTCCGGTCCAGCCTTTCGACTATGTCGTCTTTGGCGCGACTGGCGACCTGACCAAGCGCAAGCTGATCCCGGCGCTCTATCATCGCTTCATGGACGGCCAGTTCGACGAGCAGAGCCGTATCATCGGCGTGTCGCGCTCCAAACTGACCGACGCGGAATTCCAGAAGGCGGCGCGGGACTCGATCGCGCAGTTTGTCGAGAAGGACTATCAGGACGAAAAGACCGTCGACCGGTTTGTCTCGACCTTTTCCTATGTGGTCAACGACGTGTCCGACCCAGCCAAGTGGGGCGATCTGTCGGCCAAGCTGCGCGACGATCCCAAGGTCGTTCGGGCCTTCTATCTGGCGATTGCGCCAGACCTGTTCGGCCCGACCTGCGAGTACATCAAGAAGCAGGGTTATTACCGGCGCGACGCCCGCGTGGTCATCGAGAAGCCGCTGGGCCACGATCTCAAATCGTCGATCGAGATCAATGACGAGGTCTCGAAGATCTTCGCCGAAGATCAGGTGTACCGCATCGACCACTATCTCGGCAAAGAGACGGTGCAGAATCTCCTGGCGCTGCGCTTTGCCAACATCCTGTTCGAGCCGGTTTGGAACTCGGCCCATATCGACCACGTGCAGATCACCGTGGCCGAGTCTGTGGGTGCCGGCACGCGCGGCTATTACGACGAGAGCGGCGCGCTGCGCGACATGGTGCAGAACCATATGCTGCAGCTGCTGTGCCTCGTGGCGATGGAGCCGCCGGCGTCGGACGACGCCAATGCGCTGCGCGACGAAAAGCTCAAGGTGCTGCGCTCGCTCAAGCCGATCCGCAATGGCGACGTGTCGCGAATGACCGTGCGCGGCCAGTATCGCAACGGCTCGATCAGCGGCGAAGTGGTGCCGAGCTACCAGGACGAACTGCCGGCCGACCGCAAGGGCTCCAAGATGGAGACCTTTGTCGCGCTGAAGGCCGAGATCGAGAACTGGCGCTGGTCCGGCGTGCCGTTCTACTTCCGCACGGGCAAGCGCCTCGCGAGCCGTGCCTCGGAAATCGTCATCCAGTTCCGCAACATTCCGCATTCGATCTTCGACCATGCGGAAGGTGCGCCCAAGCCGAACCGGCTGATCATCCGCATCCAGCCCGACGAGGGCGTGAAGCTGCTGATGATGATCAAGGACCCGGGCCCGGGCGGCATGCGCCTCCGCGAAGAGCCGCTGAATCTGAGCTTTGCCGCGACCTTCACCGAGCGCACGCCGGAGGCCTATGAGCGCCTGCTGCTCGACGTGATCCGCGGCAGCCAGACGCTGTTCATGCGCCGCGACGAACTCGAGGCCGCCTGGGTGTGGGTCGATCCGATCCGCGATGCGTGGGACAAGGCAACGGACTCGCCGCATCTCTACCATGCCGGCACCTGGGGCCCGTCGGCTGCCGTGGCGCTGATCGAGCGTGATGGCCGCACCTGGCACGAGGACGATAATTGAGACCTGCGCGGCGCGACTTCCGCGACAAGGAGCAACTGGCCGAGGCGCTGGCGTCGGCGATTGCCGACAATCTCAAGGCCGGCGTGAAGGCGCGGGGCGCTGCCTCGCTTGCCGTCTCCGGTGGCTCGACCCCGGCGCGGTTCTTCCGCGTGCTGTCGGCACGGGACGATGTGCCGTGGGACAAGGTGACCGTCACGCTGGTCGATGAACGCTGGGTCGATGAAAGCTCGGACCGCTCCAACGCCCGGCTGGTGAAAGCCAATCTGCTGCAGGGCAGGGCGGCGCTGGCTCATTTCGTGCCGCTCTACCAGAGCGGGCCTGAGCCCGACGCGGCTGCCGCTTCGGCTGGCCAGACATCTGTGCCTCAGCCGCTCGATGCCGCGATCCTCGGCATGGGCAATGACGGGCATACGGCGTCGTTCTTTCCGGGCGGCGATACTTTGGATGAGGCACTGACGGTTGAGGGACCGGTGGTTGCCATCAGGGCGCCGGGCGCCGGGGAGCCGCGCGTCACGCTGACGTTGCGCAACCTCCTCAGCGCCCGCGCGCTCTATCTGCATATCGAGGGGGAGGAGAAGGTTTTGACGCTGGCCAAGGCTGAGGCGGATGGTCCCATAGAGGACATGCCCGTCCGTGCTATCCTGCGTCAAAGCCAAACACCGCTGACCATCTTTTGGTGCCCCTGACCGGGCAAGGAGCCCCCTGATGTCTGTCCTCAAGGCTGTCCAGGACGTGACCGATCGCATCGCGGCACGCAGCGCCGCTACGCGACGTGACTACCTCAACCGGCTCGACGCCGCCCGCGAACGCGGCGTTTACCGCGCCGCGCTGAGCTGCGGAAACCTGGCGCATGGCTTTGCCGCCTGCTCACCGTCCGACAAGGCGAAACTGGCCGGGTCGAAATCGCTCAATATCGGCATCGTGACGTCCTACAACGACATGCTGAGCGCGCATCAGCCGTACCAATTCTATCCTGACATCATCAAGGAAGCGGCGCGTGAGCTGGGCGGCACCGCGCAGGTCGCGGGCGGCGTGCCGGCGATGTGCGATGGCGTGACCCAGGGCCAGCCCGGCATGGATCTGAGCCTGTTCTCGCGCGACGTGATCGCCATGGCGACGGCGATTGCGCTCAGCCACAACATGTTCGACGCGGCGATGTTTCTGGGCATCTGCGACAAGATCGTGCCCGGCCTCCTCATCGGCGCGCTGAGCTTCGGCCATCTGCCGGCGGTGTTCGTGCCGGCCGGCCCGATGCCCTCGGGCATTCCCAATGACGAGAAGGCGCGCGTCCGCCAGCTCTATTCGGAAGGCAAGGTCGGCCGCGCCGAGCTGCTCGAATCCGAAGCCAAGTCCTATCACTCGGCCGGTACCTGCACCTTCTATGGCACCGCCAATTCGAACCAGATGCTGATGGAAATCATGGGCCTCCATCTGCCCGGCGCGAGCTTCGTCAATCCCGGCACGCCGCTGCGCGATGCGCTGACCCGCGAGGCGACCCGCCGCGCGCTGGCGCTCACCTCCGAAGGCAATGAATATACGCCGGTCGGTCACGTCATCGACGAAAAGGCCATCGTCAACGGCCTCGTCGGCCTCCATGCGACGGGCGGCTCGACCAACCACACGCTGCATTTGATCGCCATCGCCGCGGCCGCCGGGCTGCAGGTGACCTGGGAGGATATGGCGGATCTGAGCGAGATCGTGCCGCTTCTCGCCCGCGTCTATCCCAATGGCATTGCCGATGTGAACCATTTCCACTCGGCGGGTGGAATGGGATTCCTGATCCGCGAGCTGCTTGCATCGGGCCATCTGCATGAGGACGTGAAGACCGTCTTCGGCGCTGGCCTCTCGAACTACGGTGTCGAGGCCAAGCTGCTCGAGGACCGGCTGACCTTCGAGGCCTCGCCGGCGGAATCGGGCAATCCGAAAGTGCTGACGACGGTCAAGGATGCCTTCTCGGCGAGCGGCGGCCTGAAGCTGCTGGCCGGCAATGTCGGCAAGTCGGTGATCAAGGTCTCGGCCGTGAAGCCCGAGCATCGGGTGATCGAAGCGCCGGCGCGCATTTTCCACAGCCAGGCCGGTTTGCAGGCGGCGTTCAAGGCTGGCGAGCTCAACCACGATTTCATCGCCGTGGTGCGCTTCCAGGGGCCGAAATCGGTCGGCATGCCGGAACTGCACAATCTGACGCCGGCGCTCGGCGTGCTGCAGGGCCGCGGCTTCAAGGTGGCGCTGGTCACCGATGGCCGCATGTCCGGCGCGTCGGGCAAGGTGCCGGCGGCGATCCATGTGACGCCGGAGGCTGTCGATGGCGGCCCGATCGCCAAACTCCGCGACGGCGACATGCTGCGCCTCGATGCGGAGGCGGGGACGCTCACCTTCCTCGGCGACGAACGCGAACTGCTGTCGCGCACCCCGGCGACCGAGGACCAGCGCAGCGAGCATTTTGGCATGGGCCGCGAACTCTTCGCCGGCTTCCGCTCGCTGGTCGGCGCCGCCGATCGGGGCGCGAGCGTGTTCGGCTAAGATAGCGTTCTAGCGGTTCTAGCGGGCGTGCGGGAGCGCTAGCTTTTTCTTTGCGCTCTGGCCAAACGAACCTGAAGAAGGCTCGCTTGGCCAACCGCTGAACAGCGGACGTGCAGAGACGTCCGCCGGCCCTACCGGCGATGTCAAAGAACCCTTGCTCTTGCCCCTTCGGGCGAGAGCGAGCAGCGGCGAGGTCTTGCCTCGACGCGGGTAGTCCGCAGTGGGTGAGGCTCGCGCCTCGCCGCTGCAACCGGGCTTTCCTCAGGACCGATGATCTGCCGGAATCTCTCTCCACGTCCGGCGGTGGTTCAGATGCGCCGCCCTACCGGCTCCTAACGCACCTGCTCGACAGGGCTGGTAACTGCCCCTGCCGTCCACCGTGCCGCCAATGGCGGACACAGCATCGATCCCGGGTTGCTAGTGGCGAGCGACCCCGCCCCACCCGGCCTCCCCCTCCCAGATCACTCGTCATGACCTTCGCTCT
>SEEL01000098.1 GCA_004144345.1 Hyphomicrobiales bacterium | reverse complement strand
GAGCCCCTCCCTCCCCCTTGTGGGGAGGGGGGACCATGCGAAGCATGGTGGGTGGGGGTAAGCCCCAAGCGCTGAGATAAGCCGCCCCTACTCCGCCGCGATCCTGTTCGGCAGCCGCGCCCATTCCGGCAGCCATTCGTCATGCGCCACCAGCAGATCGTCCACCAGCGACCAGATCTGGTCGAGGTCGAGCTCGGCGGCCGTATGCGGGTCCATCATCGCCGCGTGATAGATGTGCTCGCGGCTCTCGTTCATCAGCGCGGCGACCGTCAGTTCCTGCACATTCACATTGGTGCGGATCAGCGCGGTGAGCTGCGGCGGCAGCGCGCCGATATGGGTCGGCTGCAGGCCTGAATCATCGACGAGGATCGGCACTTCCACCGCGCAGCCCTCGGGCAGCGAGGTGATGAGGCCGGTGTTCTTCACATTGCCGTAGATGACGGAGGGCTGGCCGGTCCACACCGAGTTCATGATCTCGGACGCATATTCGTGGCTGTCCTTGATCTCGACCGTGTCGGCGGTCTTGTAGCGCTCGGCCTCGCGCTTCCAGCGCGCGATCTGCTCGATGCAGCGCTTGGGATATTCGTCGAGCGGAATGCCGAACTTCTCGATCAGATCGTCGCGGCCCTCCTTGATGAACCACGGCACATATTCGGCGAAATGCTCCGAGCTCTCGGTGACGAAATAGCCGAGCCGCGTCAGCATCTCGTAGCGCACCTTGTTGTTCTGGCGCGGGTTCCAGTGGCTGGGTTTTGGCGCGCGGTCGTCGCGATAGGCGCGGTGCAGATCCGGGTAGAGATCCTTGTACGTGCCGTCCGCCTGCTTCTGCTCGAACTTCAGGTAGAACGCCATGTGGTTGATGCCGGCAGCGCGGTAGCGCAGCGTCGCCGGATCGATCTCGAGATCGCGGCTCAGCTCATAGGCCGTGCCCTGCACCGAGTGGCAGAGACCCACCTGCCGGATCGCCGGATACTTCTCCGCGATGGCCCAGGTGTTGATCGCCATCGGGTTCACATATTGCAGCATGATCGCCTCGGGGCAGACCGCGAGCATGTCCTCGCAGATCTTCCACAAATGCGGCACGGTACGGATGCCGCGCATGATGCCGCCGATGCCGAGGCTGTCGGCGATGGTCTGGCGCAGGCCGAATTTCTTGGGCACTTCGAAATCGGTGATCGTGCACGGGTCGTAGCCGCCGATCTGGAAGCACACCACCACGAAGTCGGCGCCGTCGAGCGCCCGGCGCTGGTCCGAGAAGGTCTCGATCGTCGCCGCCGTGCCCAGCGTCTGCACCAGCTTGCCGGCGATCACCGCGCTCTCTTCGAGCCGCTCGGGATTGATGTCCATCAGCGCAATGCGCGCGTCCCTGAGCGCCGGGCGCTGCAGCACGTCGCCGACAATGTTCTTCATGAACACGGTCGAGCCGGCGCCGATAAAGGTGATCTTGGGGTTGGCCATTTCAGTCGCGCGCCGCGGGCGCGCCTCCTTGCACTGTCGGGCCGGACGCTAGCGATTGCATCGCGCTTTGCAATCCGGCAAGGTCAGCCAGTTCGTCCGGTTTCTACAGATGGCGCCACAACCCCGCCCCGACCGCAAATTCTATGATGCCAACCGCGCCTTCGGCCGCTTCGGCATGCGCTGGTTCCGGCCGCAGTTGATGGCGGCCGAGCATGCGCATGGCCATATCGAGCTCAACTGGCTCACCGCGGGCCACATGGACTACGTCATCGACGGCCGCCCGGTGGCGGTCGGCGCCGAACGGCTGGCGATGTTCTGGGCCGGCATTGCCCACCGCACCACCGGCGTCGATACCGGCCCCGCCGATGACGCGCGCCAGTGCAACGTCTATCTGCCGCTCGACAGCTTCCTCCACATGCCCAATCTCGGCCGGCTGACCGACACCATGATGGGCGGTGGCGTGGTGGCGCTCCACCCCGGCGCCATCGGCACCGACACGCTCCGCCGCTGGTACGAGGACTATCGCAGCGGCGATGCCGAGCGGGGCGATATCCTCCGCGCCGAGATCGCCATCATGTTCCGCCGCGCCGCCGTCACCGGCTGGGACGAGCTGCTGCCGCCCTGGATCGAGGCCGTGACGCCGGCCGCAAAATCGGTGGCGCCGATCCGCTATGTGGTCGCCATGGTCAAGCATGTGCTCGAGCACTTGTCTGACCCCTTGCGCGGCGAAGACGTTGCGGCCGTGGTCGGTCTCCACCCCAATTACGCGCTCAACCTCTTCAGTCAGGTGATGAATGTGTCGCTGCACAAATTCGTCGTTCGCATGCGGCTGATCCGTGCCCGCGCCTTGCTGTTCGAGGGCAATCTCTCGGTCGAGACCGTCGCCTTCGCCAGCGGCTTTCCCGCCCTCACCCAGTTCTACGGACAGTTCCGCGCCGCCTATGGCGTCACGCCGCGCGAGATGCGGGCGCGTTACTTACGGCGGCGTTGACGCTGTTCCGGCGCCCCCCTTTCACATGACAGTCGTTTCGTCTTAAGTGCGCCTCCGCAAAGGGAGGCCGTATTGGGCAAGCACAAGATCGCCGTGATCGGCGTGGGCAAGATCGCCATCGACCAGCATCTGCCGGTCATCGACAAATCCCGCGATTTCACAGTCGCCGCCACGGTCTCGACGCGCGGCATCGCGCATGGGGATCGGCCGGTGTTCAAGACCGCCGCCGAGCTCTACAAGGCGCTGCCCAAGGTCGAAATCGTCGCCATCTGCACGCCGCCCGGCGTCCGCCACGGCTTCGTGCGCGAGGCGCTCGATGCGGGCAAGCATGTGCTGATGGAAAAGCCGCCGACGCCGACCATCTCGGAACTCGACGACCTCGTCAGCTATGCGAGGAAGAAGAAGCGAATCCTGTTCCAGACCTGGCACAGCCGCTACAATGAGGCGGTCGATGCCGCGAGGAAGATCCTCCGGAAGGACGGACTGAAATCGGCCCGCATCGACTGGCGCGAGAGCGTGCGCAAATGGCATCCGGGTCAGGATTGGGTGTGGGAGCCCGGCGGCTTCGGCGTGTTCGATCCGGGCATCAATGCGCTGTCGATCTTCACCAAGATCGTGCCCTTCCCGGTCTTCGTCGATCGCGCGTCGCTCAAATTCCCGGCCAACCGGCAGAGCCCGGTCGATGCCGAGATCGTCTTCAAATCCGCCCAGCCGCACCAGCCGCAGCTCAGTGCCGGTTTCAACTGGCTCGAAGAGTCCGGCGAGATCTGGACCATCACGCTCGAGACCATGCGCGGCGATGAACTGAAGCTCGAAAAGGGCGGCACCGTGCTCAGGGTCAATGGCAATGTCACCATCGAGAACCCGTCCGAAGAATATGAGCAGATCTACGCGCATTTCGCGAAACTGCTGAAGAAGGGCAAGTCCGACGTCAGCGACGCCCCGCTTCGTTTGGTGGCCGACGCGTTCCTGCTGGGCGCGCGGGAGAATGTCGAGGAGTTTCACTGGTAGGGCGCGAGCGGTCGCCCCACCCACCATGCTTCGCATGGTCCCCCCTCCCCAACGCTACGCGCCGAGGAGGGAGAGGCAACCATCGTGCCCCATCCACGGCGCGTAGCGTTGGGGAGGGGGGACCATGCGAAGCATGGTGGGTGGGGCGACCGCTCGCGCCCTACCAGTGAAACTCCTCGACATTCTCCCGCGCGCCCAGCAGGAA
>SEEL01000019.1 GCA_004144345.1 Hyphomicrobiales bacterium | reverse complement strand
CCCCGCCCCCGCCGCTGCCACCCGCACTTCGTCGGTACGCCGGGCTATACGGCGGCAGCAGGGGGATCATACACCCGGTCGAAACCACCGTGGATAAGTTGGCCCAAAATCGGGGTGTGCGCCTAGAGCCGCCTGGGGAAACCGCTAGTTGAGTTAAGGTCCGGATGAATGCGTATTCCGGCCCTGCTTGAGGGGCGAATCGAAGCCTCCGCAAACGCGATGTCATCCCCGCGAAAGCGGGGACCTCTGTTGAGGTGGCTGGCGCGGTGAACGGAGGTTCCCGCTTTCGCGGGAATGACATTGTGGGCGTGGCCCCACCCTCATCCGCCCTTCGGGCACCTTCTCCCATCGAGGGAGAAGGCGATGGAGCCGCGATGCCGGTGGGCGCGGGCGCAGGCAAGTAAACCGCGATGCTGGTCGGGTGGCCTTCTCCCTTGATGGGAGAAGGTGGGCGAAGCCCGGATGAGGGTGGGGCAACGGGTTCTATGTCTGTGGCCCTGGATTCCCGCCTGCGCGGGAATGACGTTGTGTCTGTGGCTCGCCCCACCCACCGGCTGCGCCGGTCCCCCCTCCCCGGTGGGGAGGGAGTCTCCAGAGCACAGCGTCCTCAGTCAGGTCTCCCTCCTCGGCGCGTAGCGCTGGGGAGGGGGGACCACGCGTAGCGTGGTGGGTGGGGCTGGTTCGGAAACGGAGGTTCCAATGACGCAGCGCGTGGGCATGAGGTGCCGTGCGCGGGGTCGCCCCCTCCACCAGCTTCGCTGGTCCCCCTCCCCCGTTGCACGGGGGAGGATCGCTGACTCCCGGCGTGGTGGGGGTTCAAGGCCAGCTTTTGTGTTCAAGAACTGGCAAGGAATCGGGCGCATGATTTGCCCATGAGCTTACCGGCACACCAGCATCAGTCGGCGCCTGTCGCCGAATTCGTCGAGCGCCATGACACGCTGCGGATGATCATGGAGTGGATCGCCGACCGCTTTGCCGACAGCCCGGAGGTCGATGACTCGATCGCCTGGGAAGATGGCGAAGAGCATGACGAGCCGCACGGACCGGCGACGCTCTAGCTCGCCTATTTCCTTCGCCGACATCGCCGCAGAATTCCCGCTCGCGCGGGAACTCGCGTCGCTTCTCCCAACTCAGCTTTTCTCAGGCGCGCGGAAGTCGGCGGTGATGGTGCCGACGGCCTGGTTTTCGGCGTCGTGGGGTGGGTCGCGGTAGTCTTCGGCGAGGGCGGCGGCGGACCAGGCTTGCATGGCGGGGAGGCCGAGGAGGCGCGCGGCGTAGGCGCGGGCGCGCTCTTCGACGGACGGGTTGTAGGTCTGGATGCGGAAGGCGACCGGGGCGAAGAAGGCGTCGACGGCGGTGAATTTCTCGCCGGCGAGGAAGGGGCCGCCGAAGCGGAGCAGGCCATCCTTCCAGAGGTCTTCGAGGCGGTTGAGATTCTGGCGCAAGCCATCGGGCACGGTGTTGAGCTTGATGCGGAGGCCGATATTCATGCCGCAGATGTTGCGCAGATGGCTGAAGCCGCCATGCATTTCGGCGGCGGCCGAACGGGCCCAGGCGCGGGCCGCCGGATCCTCGGGCCAGATGCCGGGGTGACGCTCGGCGAGATATTCGACGATGGCGATGGATTCCCAGATCTTGGTGTCGCCGTCGATAAGCAGCGGCACCTGGCCGGAGGGCGAGACGGGCTTGATGCTGCCGGTGCCGAAGCGGTGGTTGATTTCCTCGAACGGGATTCCAAGGTGCTGCATCAGCACCCAGGGGCGCAGCGACCAGCTGGAGTAATTCTTGTTGGCGATGTGCAGAACATACATGGAGCTAGGCCTCGGAGAGTATGGCGCGCAGGCGGAGCAGGGCGATGCGTTCGACCTGGCCGCAGGCGGTGTTGAATTCGGTGTGGCGATCATTGCCGACGCGCACATGCATGGCGCGCAGGATCATGTCCTTGGAGTTGTCGCGGACGGCGATGATGAAGGGAAAGCCGAATTTGGCGACATAGGCGGCGTTGAGCTGCTCGAAAGCGCCGCGTTCGTGGTCGGTGAGGGCATCGAGGCCGGCGGAAGCCTGCTCGGCGGTGGAGGCATCGGTGAGGCGCTTCGCCTGCGCGAGCTTGCCGGCCAGATCGGGGTGGGCCTTGAGGACGTTGAGGCGCTCGGCCTCGGACGCCAGGCGGAACTGCGTGCGCAAAGCGAAATGGAGGCCGGTCGCGGTGTCGTTGGCGGGACCGAGTTCGCCGTCGAAGGCGCGTTCGGCGATCCAGGGCGAGTGCTCGAAGGTGGAGCCGAAATGGCCGACGAACTGGGTGCGATCCATTTCCGACGGCACGAGGCCGGGCGCGACATAGGGATGATATTGCTGCCAGTGGCGGGCGATATCGATGCGGCGGGCGAGCCAGACCCTGTCCTTCGACTTCACGTAGTCGAGGAATTTCTTGAGGCCGGCGAAGCGGCCCGGCATGCCGACAAGGCGGCAATGGAGGCCGAGCGACATCATTTTCGGTGAGCCGAGGCGGCCTTCCTCGTAGAGGACATCAAAGCTGTCCTTGAGGAAGGTGAAGTATTCCTCGCCATTGTCGAAGCCCGGCGCGGTGACGAAGCGCATGTCGTTGTTGGCGAGGCTGTAGGGGATGATGAGCTGGGCGCGGCCCCGGTGCGGGCGCCAATAGGGCAGATCGTCATCATAGGTGTCGGAGACATAGTCGAAGCCGCCTTCCTCGGAGACGAGGTCGACGGTCGCGAGGGAGGAGCGGCCGGTGTACCAGCCATAGGGGCGCTCGCCCGTGGCGATGGTGTGCAGGCGGATGGCCTCGGCGATCGACTCGCGCTCCTCGTCCTCCGGCATGTCCTTGTGCTGGATCCATTTGAGGCCGTGGGAGGCGATCTCCCAATCGGCTTCCTGCATGGCGGCGAGCTGCTGGGGCGCGCGCATCAGGGCGGTGGCGACGCCATAGACGGTGATCGGGATGGCGTTGGCGGTGAAATAGCGCCAGAGGCGCCAGAAGCCGGCGCGGGCGCCGTATTCGTACATCGACTCCATGTTGGCGTGGCGCTGGTTGGGCCAGGGCTGGGCGCCGATGACGTCGGAGAGGAAGGCTTCGGAGGCGGTGTCGCCATGGAGGACGTTGTTCTCGCCGCCCTCCTCGTAGTTCAGCACCAGCTGGACGGCGACGTAAGCGCCGCCGGGCCAGGCCGGATCGGGCGGGGTGCGGCCGTAGCCGAGCATGTTGCGGGGATATCTCATGGGCTGCACCGACGAAGGAGTGTCAGCTTTGTTAGCAAGGCAAAGCCTGCCCGCAAATGGGGCGGGGTGCGCAAATCTGGACCAAACGGTAAAAAATAGGGCGGGACCCCCTTGGATTGTGACAGATTATTCTCGATAGTCGCGTCAACAAGAACAGGAATTGCGCAGAATGGCGGGTTCGGGACGGCTCACGACACATGTCCTCGATACCATGCACGGCAAGCCGGCCTCCGGCATGCGGTTCGACCTTCTGATGCTGCATGGTGACCACAGCCATCACCTGCTTTCGGGCATTACCAATGAAGACGGACGGGCGCCGGGGCCGCTGCTCGAAGGCGACCATTTCCACCTCGGCGGCTATGAGCTGATCTTTCATGTGGGAGCGTATTTCGAGGCCAAGGGCGTCGATATCGAGACGCCGTTCCTCGACCTTGTGCCGATCCGCTTCACGATGACCGAGCCGGCGCATTACCACGTGCCGCTCTTGGTCTCGCCCTTCGGCTATTCGACCTATCGGGGGAGCTGATGGGCGGGCTGCGCTTCATCCTCAATGATGAGGACGTCGAGATCAGCGAGATCAAGGCGACGGAGACGCTGCTGGACTATCTGCGGCTGACGAAGCGGCTCAAGGGTAGCAAAGAGGGCTGCGCCGAGGGCGATTGCGGGGCCTGCACGGTGCTGGTCGGGCGGCTGCGCGGCGGCGAGCTTTCGTATGAGACGGTGAACGCCTGCATCTGCTTTGTCGGCATGCTGCATGGCACGCATATCGTCACCATCGAGCATCTGTCGCCGGCCAGTGGGCCGCTGCATCCGGTGCAGCAGGCGATGGTGGATTATCACGGCTCGCAATGCGGCTTCTGCACGCCGGGCATCGTGATGTCGCTCTATGGGCTGTGGATGAAGGAGCCCAAGCCGGGCGTTCCTGCCATCGAGACGGCGCTGCAGGGCAATCTCTGCCGCTGCACGGGCTATGCGCCGATCGTCAAGGCGGGACTGGCGATGTCTGACTATGGCGATGTGGCGGCCGATCCGCTGCTGGTGCATCGCGCGGCGATGAAGGCGCGGCTGGCGGCGCTGCAGGATGGCGCGACAGTCGATATCGGCGCGGGCAAGGACCGGATCATCGTGCCGGGCTCGGTGGACGCGCTGGCGGCGATCTATGCGGCGCATCCGGAAGCGACGCTGGTGAGCGGCGCGACGGATGTGGGCCTGTGGGTCACCAAGTTCATGCGCGATATCGGGCCGATGATCTATATCGGCGGGCTTGAAGAACTGCATTCCATCGAGGAGAGCGCGGCGGCGCTGACGCTCGGCGCCGGGGTAACTTACACGGAAGCGCGGGCGCCGGTGGTGAAGCATTTTTCGCAGCTCACCGAACTGTGGGACCGGATCGGCGGCGGGCAGGTGCGCAATGCCGGCACGGTGGGCGCCAATATCGCCAATGGCTCGCCGATCGGCGATACGCCGCCGCCCTTCATTGCGCTCGGCGGACACATCACGCTGCGCCGCGGCAATGAGCGGCGCGAGGTGAAGCTGCGCGATTACTTCATCGCCTATGGCAAGCAGGACCGGCAGCCGGGCGAGTTCGTCGAGAAGGTGACGATCCCCTATCTGCCGGATGGCGAGCAGTTTGCCTGCTACAAGATCACCAAGCGCAAGGACGAGGACATTTCGGCGCTGTGCGGCGCGTTCCGCATCTTCGTCAATGACAGCGGCGTGGTGTGGATGGCGCGTATCGCGTTTGGCGGCATGGCGGCGACGCCAAAGCGGGCCAAGGCGGTGGAAGAGGCGCTGGTCGGCAAGCCGTGGACGACCGAAACCGTGGAAGCGGCGATTGCGGCGTTTGCGGTGGATTACCAGCCGCTGACCGACATGCGGGCGAGCGCCGAGTACCGCCTGCTGGCGGCGCAGAATCTGCTGCGGCGGTTCCATCTCGAGACGATCGGCTCGGTGGAGCGGCTGAGCAAGGCGGTGGCATGAACAAGCTCGATGTGAAGCCGGTTGCCGGACGATTGCATGAAAGCACGCCGCATGATTCCGCCATCAAGCAGGTGGGGGGGCGGGCGGAATATGTCGACGATCTTGCCGAGCCGGAGGGCATGCTGCATGCCTATCTGGGGCTGAGCACGAAGGCGCATGCCGAGATTGCCTCGATCGATCTCGACGCGGTGCGCCAGGCGCCTGGCGTGGTCGGGGTGCTGACGGCCGAGGATGTGCCGGGCGAGAACGACATCAGCTCGGTGCACAAGCATGACGAGCCGGTGTTCGCGACGACCACCGTGAAATATTGGGGCCAGCCGCTCTTTGCGGTGCTCGGCACGAGCCGCGATGCGGCGCGGCGCGCGGCGAAGCTGGTCAAGATCGAATATCGCGATCTGCCGCATGTGACCGACGTGGCCGGCGCGATGAAGGCGGGCGGCGCGGTGGTGACCGAGCCGCTGAAACTCGAGCGTGGCGATGTGGACAGCGGGCTCGCGGGCTCGAAGCATCGCGCCAAGGGCACGATCACGATTGGCGGGCAGGAGCATTTCTACCTCGAGAGCCAGATCGCCATGGCGGTGCCGGGCGAGGATGACGAGGTCTATATCCACGTCTCGACTCAGCATCCGACCGAAATCCAGGTGATGGTGGCGCAGGTGCTGGGCGTGCCGCATGCGGCGGTGACGGTGAATATGCGCCGCATGGGCGGTGGCTTCGGCGGCAAGGAAACGCAGGGCAATCTGTTTGCGGTGGTGGCGGCGCTGGGGGCGAAGAAGTTCGGGCGGGCAGTGAAGCTTCGGCCCGATCGCGACGACGATTTCCAGATCACCGGCAAGCGCCATGATTTCGTGGTGAGCTACGATGTCGGCTATGATGATGACGGCAGGATCGAAGCGGTAGCGGCGACGTTCGCGGCGCGCTCGGGCTATTCGGCCGATCTCAGTGGGCCGGTGACCGATAGAGCGTTGTTCCACTGTGATAATGCGTATTACTACCCGCATGTGCGGGTGAACTCGCTGCCGTTGTTCACCAATACGGTGTCGAACACCGCATTCCGCGGCTTTGGCGGGCCGCAGGGGGTGATCGCCTGCGAGCGCTGGATCGAGCACATCGCCTTTGCGCTGGGCAAGGACCCGCTCGAGGTCCGCAAGGCCAATTTCTACGGCACGGATGATCGCAATGTGACGCCCTACCACCAGACGGTGGAGGACAACATCATCCACCGCGTGGTGGAGGAACTCGAGACCAAGGCCGAGTATCAGAAGCGCCGCGACGCGGTGCTGGAATTCAACCGCACGCACAAGGTGCTGAAGAAGGGCATTGCGCTCTCGCCGGTGAAGTTCGGGATTTCGTTCACGGCGACCTGGCACAACCAGGCAGGCGCCCTGGTGCATGTCTATCGCGACGGCTCGATCCATCTGAGCCATGGCGGCACCGAGATGGGGCAGGGGCTCCATATCAAGGTGGCGCAAGTGGTGGCGGACGCGTTCGGCGTCACCGTCGACCATGTGAAGATCGCCGCGACCAATACGGGCAAGGTGCCGAACACCTCGGCGACGGCGGCGTCGTCGGGCACCGATCTCAATGGCATGGCGGCGCTGGACGCGGCCAACCAGATCAAGGCGCGGATGGAAGCGCATGCGGCGCGGATCTACGAGGTCGAGCCCAAGGATGTCCGCTGGGAGTTCGGCGGCATCCGCGCCGGCCAGCAATTCGTGCCGTTCGGCGAGCTGGCGACGTCGTGCTGGATGAACCGCGTGCAGCTCAGCGCCGCCGGGTTCTATGCGACGCCGAAGATTCACTGGAATCGGGACACCGGCACCGGCCGGCCGTTCTACTATTTTGCCTATGGCGCGGCCTGCGCCGAGGTGACGATCGATACGCTGACCGGCGAGTACCAGTTCGACCGGGCCGATGTGATCGAGGATCTCGGGCGCTCGCTCAATCCCGCGATCGATATCGGGCAGGTGGAAGGCGGCTTCATCCAGGGGGTGGGCTGGCTGACGACCGAAGAATTGTGGTGGGACAATAAGGGGCAGCTCAGGACGCACGCGCCCTCGACCTACAAGATCCCGCTCGCGTCCGACGTGCCGCGCGACTTCAATGTCTGGCTGGCCGACTGGAGCGTCAACAAGGAGCCGAGCGTCGGCCGCTCCAAGGCCGTGGGCGAGCCGCCGATCTGCCTCAGCTACGCGGTGGTGGAGGCCCTGTCGATGGCGGTGGCCTCGGTCGCCGACTACCAGGTGCACCCCAACCTCGACATGCCCGTGACGCCGGAGCGCGTGCTGATGGGCGTCGAGAAGATGCGGGGGAGCGCTGCGTGATGCGTGCCGGCGACCTCAGCAGATTTGTCGCCGCGCATCCGTCGAGCATTGTGGCTGAGTTGTCGTCGGTGCGGGGGTCTTCGCCGCGGGAGGCGGGGGCTTTTATGGTGGTGGCGGCCGACGCGCTGATCGGGACGATCGGGGGCGGGGCGCTGGAATATATGGTGATCGCGCGGGCGCGGCAGGCGCTGCGGGATGGCTTGCCGCCCGGCGTGATGGATGTGCCGCTCGGGCCGGAGATCGGGCAGTGCTGCGGCGGGCGGGTGACGGTTTCGCTGCGCGTGATGGATTCCGGCGAGGCGGCGCGGCTGGTCGAGCGGCTGAACGGCGAGGCAGCGGCGCTGCCGCATGTCTATCTGTTTGGCTCGGGGCATGTGGGCACGGCGCTGGCGCGGGCGCTGGCGGCGTTGCCGCTCAATGTGCATGTGGTCGATACGCGGCCGGACGAACTGGCCGATCTGCCCGAGGGCGTCGACGCGAAAGCGGTGCCGATGCCGGAGGCGGTGGTGCGGGGCGCGCCCGCGGGGAGCGCCTATGTGATCCTGACGCATGACCATGCGCTGGACTTCATGATTGCGATGGAGGCTCTCAAGCGCGCCGACTCACCCTATGTGGGCATGGTGGGGTCGGTGACGAAGCGGGCGAAATTCGCGAGCTGGTATCGGGGCGAGGGCGGCAGCGAGGCTGCGCTGGCGCGGCTGGTGCTGCCGATCGGGGCAATGGGACTGGTGGACAAGCGGCCAGAGGTGATCGCCGCACTGGCGGCGGCTGAGATAATGGTCCAGATAGGCAAGGGGGAAGTTTCGATGGCGCGGCCGGAATCCAGACAGGGTTTGGGAGCAGCTGCCTTTGACTGACCTTGTGCCGCGCCTCAGCCTTCGTGGCATCACCAAAAGCTTCCCGGGCGTTTTGGCCAACGACAATGTGTCGTTCGAGGTGAAGCCGGGCGAAATCCATGCGCTGCTGGGCGAGAATGGCGCCGGCAAATCGACGCTGGTCAAGATGATCTACGGGATCATGCAGCCCGATGCCGGCGAAATCCGCTGGAACGGGCAGGCGGTGGTGGTGCCCAACCCGAAGGCCGCGCGCAAGCTTGGCGTCGGCATGGTGTTCCAGCATTTTTCGCTGTTCGAGGCGCTCACGGTGTTCGAGAACATCGCGCTCGGGCTCGACGCAAAAGTGCCGCAGCGCGAGCTCGAAGCCAAGATCAAGGCGGTGATGGACCAGTATGGGTTGCGGCTCGATCCGCAGCGCATCGTGGCCGATTTGAGCGTCGGCGAGCGGCAGCGCATCGAGATTGTCCGCGCGCTGCTATTGAACCCGACGCTGCTGATCATGGACGAGCCGACTTCGGTGCTGACGCCGCAGGAGGTGGAGCAGCTGTTCGTGGTGCTCAGGCAGCTCGCGAGCGAAGGCTGCTCGATCCTCTACATTTCGCACAAGCTGCATGAGATCAAGGCGCTGTGCGACACGGCGACGATCCTGCGCGGCGGGAAGCTCGTGGACACCTGCGACCCCAAGGTCGAGACGTCGCGGTCGATGGCCGAGAAGATGATCGGCGGGAATCTGAAGAGCATCAGCAAGCCGGAGGGCCGCAGTTTCGGAGCGGAGAAATTCACGGTCAGCCGGCTCAGCATGGCGGGCGTCGGGCATTTCGGCGTGGCGCTGAAGGATGTGAATTTCGCAGTGCGGGCGGGCGAAATCTTCGGCATTGCCGGGGTGGCCGGCAATGGGCAGAACGCACTTCTACTGGCACTGAGCGGCGAAGAGATCGCCGGCGGCGCCAGCATAATTGCCATTGGCGGGCAGGGGATCGGCGGGCTGAGCGCCAAGCAGCGGCGGCTCAAGGGGCTGGCCAGCGTGCCCGAGGAACGCAACGGCCATGCGGCCGTGCCCGATTTCACGCTGAGCGACAATTCGGTGCTGACGGCGCGGGACCGGCTGGGGCTCGCGGTGAGCGGGCTGATCCGGCCGAACGCGGCCAAGAAATATACGCGCGACGTGATCTCGGCCTTTGCGGTGAAGGCGACGGGATCGGAAGCGATGGCGGGGTCGCTGTCGGGCGGCAACCTCCAGAAATACATCATGGGCCGCGAGATTTTGCAGCGGCCCGAAGTGCTGGTGGTGAGCCAGCCGACCTGGGGCGTCGATGCGGGCGCGGCGGCGGCGATCCATCAGGCGCTGGTGGACCTCGCGGCGGCCGGTTCGGCCATCGTGGTGATCAGCCAGGACCTCGACGAATTGCTGAGTCTTTGCGACACGCTGGCCGTGATCAATGAGGGCCGGTTGTCGAAGTCGATGCCGGTGGCCGGCGTCAATATCGAGGAAGTGGGCCTGTTGATGGGCGGCATCCATGGCGAGACGGGGGCTCCGCATGCAGCTTAGGCTCGAGAAGCGGCCGGAGCCGAGCCGGGTGCTGCTGTATGGCGCGCCGGTGCTGGCGGTGCTGCTGACGATGGTGGTGGGCGCGATCCTGTTCTCGCTGCTCGGCTATGACGGCGTCGGCTCGGTGCTCGAAATCTTCACGCGGCCGCTGACCAATCCGCTGAAATGGCAGGACCTCGGGGTGAAGGCGGCGCCGCTGATCATTATCGGAGTGGGCCTGTCGATCGCCTATCGCGCCAATGTGTGGAACATCGGCGCCGAGGGCCAGTATGTGGCCGGAGCGCTGGGCGGCACGGCCGTCGTGCTGCTGACGATGAACATGGAGGGTCCGTGGATCCTGCCGGTCATGATCGTCGGCGGCATCCTTGGTGGCATGGCGCTGGCGGCGATCCCGGCGTTCCTCAAAACGCAGCTCAACGTCAACGAGATCCTGACGACGCTGATGCTCAACTACGCGATCGTGCAGCTGCTCTATTATCTGCTGCGAAGCCCGTGGAAGGACCCGATGGCGTTCGGCTTTCCGCGGACCAAGATGTTCACGGCGGACCAGTCGCTGCCCTATCTGTGGTCGGGCACGATCATGACCTGGGGCGTGCCGATTGCGCTGCTGGTGGCGGTGGCCGCGTGGTTCCTGATCGGGCGGACGGTGTTCGGCTTCCAGGTGCGGACGGTCGGTTCGGCGCCGAATGCGGCGCGGCATGGCGGGTTCTCGGCCAAGCAGACGGTGTGGCTGGCGCTGCTCGCCTCGGGCGGGCTTGCGGGCCTTGCAGGGGTGCTTGAGGCGGCGGGGCCGTTCCGGCAATTGGTGCCGGCGTTCCCGACCGGCTATGGCTTTACCGCGATCATCGTGGCGTTCCTCGGCCGGCTCAATCCGCTGGGCGTGGTGATTGCGGGCATCGTGCTCGCGATCTCCTATGTCGGCGGCGAGATTGCGCAGACGACGATGGGGCTGCCGAGCGCGGCGACCGGCATCTTCCAGGGCATGCTGCTGTTCTTCCTGTTGGCCGGGGACGTGTTCGTGCGCTACCGGCTGCGCGTGGTGTCGGCGCGTCCGGCGGGAGGCACGGCATGAGCCCGGAATTCATCGTCGCGATCGTCGCGGCCATCGTGCTGGTGGCGACGCCGATCCTGTTGGCCGGTCTCGGCGAACTGGTGGTGGAAAAGTCGGGGGTGCTGAACCTCGGCGTCGAGGGCATGATGCTGATCGGCGCGGTGACCGGTTTTGCCGCGACGGCGACGTGGGGCAATCCGTATCTGGGGGTGATCGCCGCGGCGGTGGCCGGGGCGGCGGCCTCGATGATCTTCGGCTTTCTGACGCTGACGCTGTCGGCCAACCAGGTGGCGACGGGGCTGGCGCTGACGATTTTCGGCGGCGGCTTTTCGGCGCTGGCGGGCAAACCCTTCCTCGGCAAGACCGTGCCGGCCTTCGTGCAGCTGTTCCCCGATGCGCTGGCGCTGCATCCGATCTGGCGCGTGGTGTTCGGCTATTCGCCGGTGGTCTATTTCTCGCTCTTCATGTGCGTTGCGATCGCATGGTTCCTCAAGCGCACGCGGGCCGGGCTGATCCTCCGCGCGGTGGGCGAGAACGACCAGTCGGCGCATGCGATCGGCTATTCGGTGATTGGCGTGCGCTACATGGCGGTGGCCTTCGGCGGCGCGATGGCGGGCATTGCGGGCTCGATGTTCTCGATGGTGATGACGCCGATCTGGGCCGAGGGCCTGACGGCGGGCCGCGGCTGGATCGCTCTTGCGCTTGTCGTGTTCGCGTCGTGGCGGCCGTTCCGGCTGCTCGCCGGCGCCTATGTGTTCGGCGCGGTGATGACGCTCGAGGTACACGCCAAGGCCGCCGGTGGTATATTCTCGGCGCTGCCACCCGAAATGTGGGCGGCGCTGCCTTATCTCGCGACGCTGCTGGTGCTGGTGCTGATATCGCTTCGGCGCAGCGCGGCCAGCAGCGCGCCAGCCTGCCTCGGCAGGCCCTTTATCCCAACGGCTTAGGGCGCCAACGAACGCCCTTCGTATGCGAGTGAAACGTCAAACGTCATCAGGAGACACAAAATGACAATGCCAACCCGCCGCACGATCCTCAAGGGCGGTGTCGCCCTTGCCGCGATGCCGGCCCTGTCGGGCCTCGCCTTCGGCCAGGAAAAGCTCAAGGTCGGTTTCGCCTATCTCGCCGTGCCCGGCGATTACGGCTGGACCTATGCCCATGATGTGGGCGCCAACGACCTGGCCGCCGCGCTGGGCGACAAGGTCGAAGTGACCAAGGTCGAGAATGTCGGCGAGGCCGGCCCGAACGTCGAGCGCGTGCTGCGCGAACTCGCCCAGCAGGGCAACAAGCTGATCTTTGCGACCACGTTCGGTCACATGGAAGCGGCCGTGAAGGTTTCGGCCGAGTTTCCGGACGTGATCTTCGAGCATTGCACCGGCTTCATGACCGGCCCGAACCTCGGCACCTACAATGCGCGCTTCTATGAAGGCCGCGCCGTGCTCGGCACGATTGCCGGCCACATGTCGAAGAAGGGCGTTGCGGGCTACATCGCCTCGTTCCCGATCCCCGAAGTGGTGATGGGCATGAACGCGTTCCTGATCGCCGCGCGCCAGGTGAACCCGAACTTCGTGCTCAAGGCCGCCTATATCTCGACCTGGTTCGACCCGGCCAAGGAAGCGGCGCAGGCGCAGGCCTTCATCGACCAGGGCGTCGATTTCCTGACCCAGCACACGGATTCGCCGGCGCCGGTGGAACTGTGTGAACGCCTCGGCATCCCGTGCTTCGGCCAGGCCTCGGACATGGCCGCGTTCGGCCCCGAGCAGTGCCTCACCTCGATCGTCGACAATTGGGGTCCGCACTACATCAAGACGGCGGAAGCCGTGCTGGCCGGCACCTGGACGCCGCAGCAGCCGTGGGATGGTCTCAAGGATGGCGGCCTGATCATGACGCCGTACAACAAGAACGTGCCGGCCGACGTGGCCGCCGCCGCCGATGTGGTCAAGAACGGCCAGATCGATGGCAGCTACCATGTGTTCACCGGCCCGCTCGAGCTGACCAACCCGGCCGATGCGTCGCTGAACATCTCGATCGCCGACGGCGTGGTGCCGGACGATGGCGTGCTGCTCGGCATGCAGGCCTATGCCGCGGGCGTGGAAGTGATCGCCTAAGGTTCGACTATCGGGGGCGGGCCGGTGGTCCGCCCCTTCTTCTCGACGAGGTCCTAATGCCCGATTACGCGATCATGTGGGAATGGCTGTCGTTCGCGGCGCGGTGGACGCATGTGATCACGGCCATCGCGTGGATTGGGTCGTCGTTCTATTTCATCGCGCTCGACCTTGGCCTGCGCAAGACGCCGAGCCTGCCGCCGCTGGCGCATGGCGAGGAGTGGCAGGTGCATGGCGGCGGCTTCTACCACATCCAGAAATATCTCGTGGCGCCGGAGCTTTTGCCCGAGCACCTGACCTGGTTCAAATGGGAGAGCTATGCGACGTGGCTGAGCGGCTTCTGCCTGCTCGTCATCGTCTATTATGTCGGCGCCGACCTCTATCTGATCGACCGGCATGTGATGGATCTGCCGCAATGGGGCGCGGTGGCGATCTCGGCGGGCTCGATCGTGCTGGGCTGGTTCATCTACGACACGCTGTGCAAATCGCCGATCGGCAATTCGACCTTCGGGCTGATGCTGGTGCTGTTCGTGATCCTGACGGTGATGGCGTACATCTATACGCTGCTGTTCACCGGCCGGGCCGCGATGCTGCATATGGGCATCTTCACGGCGACGATCATGACGGCGAACGTCGCCGCGATCATCATCCCCAACCAGACGATCGTCGTGGCCGACCTCAAGGCGGGCCGCGTGCCGGACGCGAAATACGGCAAGATCGCCAAGCAGCGCTCGCTGCATAACAACTACCTGACGCTGCCGGTGATCTTCTTCATGCTGTCGAGCCACTATCCGCTGGCGTTCGCGACGCAGTGGAACTGGATCATCGCCTCGCTGATCTTCCTCGAAGGCGCGATCATCCGGCACTGGTTCAACACGCGGCATGCGCGCAAGGGCAATCCGCACTGGACCTGGGCGGCGGCGGTGATCATCTTCATCGTGATTGCGTGGCTCTCGACAGCGCCCAAGCTCGGCGATGTGCGCGAGGAGGTGGCGTCGGCAAACGCCCAGCGGTTTCTCGCCGCAGAGCATTTTCCTGCCGCCCGCGACGTGATCCTTGGCCGCTGTTCGATGTGCCACATGGCCGAGCCGGTCTATGAGGGCGTGCTGCAGGCGCCCAAGAATGTGAAGCTCGACAGCGACGCGGCGATTGCCAACCATGCCGAGCAGATCGTGATGCAGGCGGGCTTCAGCCACGCCATGCCGCCGGGCAATGTGACCGAAATGACAGCGGAAGAACGGGCGCTGGTCGTCGCCTGGTTCCGCGAGGCGGGCGGCTGATGGCGCGCAGACTGCTCCGCGGCCGGGTGCTGAGCTTTGTGAGCGAGCCGCAGGGGCTCGATGACACGGACTCCTATCGCTATTGGGACGATGGCGAGGTGGAGATCGAGGACGGCAAGATCGTCTCGGTCGGGCCGTTCGACGGCACGCAGCACGCCGATACCGAGATCATCGACCATCGCGGCAAGCTGATCCTGCCGGGGCTGATCGATCCGCATATCCATTTTCCGCAGATGCAGGTGATCGGCTCGTACGCCGCCAATCTGCTCGAATGGCTCAACACCTACACCTTCGTCGAGGAGCAGCGCTTTGCCGAAGAAGCGCATGCGACGCGGATCGCGAGCCGCTTCTTCGACGAGATGATCCGGCATGGCACGACGACCGCCGCCGCCTATTGCAGCGTGCATCCGCAATCGGTCGATGCGTTCTTCGGCGAAGCGGCCAAGCGCGACATGCTGATGGTGGGCGGCAAGGTGATGATGGACCGCAATGCGCCCGAGGCGCTGCGCGACACGCCGCAATCGGGCTATGACGACAGCAAGGCGCTGATCGGCAAATGGCACGGCAAGGGGCGGGCGCATTATGCGATCACGCCGCGCTTCGCCATCACCTCGACGCCCGAGCAGATGGAGATGGCCGAGGCGCTGGCGCGCGAGTTCCCGGACCTCCACATCCAGACGCATGTGGACGAGAATCTCGACGAGATCGTCTTCGCCAAGGAGCTGTTCCCCAATCTGCCGGATTATCTCGGCATCTATGAGCGCTATCATCTGCTGGGGCCCAAGACGCTGCTCGGCCATTGCATCCACATGACGCATCGGGAGGTCGAAATCCTCGCCGAGACGCGGAGCGTGGCGGTGTGGTGCCCGACGTCGAATCTGTTCATCGGCTCGGGGCTGTTCGACCATGACCGGCTGCATGCCCATGGGGTGCGGATGGGTGTCGCGACCGATGTGGGCGGCGGCTCGAGCTATTCGATGCTGCGCACGCTCGACGAGGGCTACAAGGTGCTGCAGCTGAGGGGCCAGCGGCTCAACCCGCTGCGGTCCTTCTATATGATGACGCTGGGCAATGCCCGGGCGATGTCACTGGATGACAGGATCGGGGCGGTGGAGGCGGGCAAGGACGCCGACCTTGTGGTGCTCGATGCCCGCGCGACGCCGCAGATGGCGCTCCGGATGGAGGCCGTTGGCAGCCTGGCGAACGAATTGTTCCTGCTGCAGACTTGCGGCGACGACCGCGCTGTGGTGGAGACCTATGTGGCCGGGAAGCCGATGAAATCGGCGTTGGCCGGATAGTGCGGGCGCGCGACGCGTCCTGATCCGGCTTCGGCTGCCTCTCCTGCGTGGGGGAGGCGATGCGAGAAGAACAGGACGCTGCAATGACCAATTATCTCAACAAATCGGGCCTTTCGGTCGATCCGCTGCTGGTGGATTTCGTCGAGAAGGAAGCGCTGCCGGGGACGGGGATTGCGGCAGATACGTATTGGGACGGGCTGGCGGGGCTGGTCGAGCGGTTCATGCCGCGAAATCGCGAATTGCTGGCGGTGCGCGACGAGTTGCAGAGCAAGATCGATGGCTGGCATCGCGCGCACGGGCCGGTGGCCAATGATCCAAAGGGCTATCAGGCGTTCCTGAAAGAGATCGGCTATCTGGTCGCGGATCCGGCGGATTTCGAGATCGAAACATCCGGGCTCGATCCGGAAATCTCGTCGATCTGCGGGCCGCAGCTGGTGGTGCCGGTGTCGAATGCGCGCTACGCGCTGAACGCGGCCAATGCGCGCTGGGGTTCGCTCTATGACGCGCTCTATGGCACGGACGCGATTTCGCGCGAGGGCGAACTGGCGCCGGGCAAGGGGCTGAACCCGGCGCGTGCCGCGGCCGTGGTGGCGCGGGCGGCGCAGTTCCTCGATGAGGCGTTCCCGCTCGCGAGCGGCAGCCATGCCGATGTCAGCGGCTATCATGTGAGCAAGGAAGATGGCGCGCGCCGCTTCGTGGCCGACACGCCGGCGGGGCGGGTGGGCCTCAAGGACGCGGCACAGTTCGCCGGCTATGGCGGGACGGAAGCGCGTGGCGAGCTGCTGCTGGTGCATCACGGGCTGCACGCGATCCTCGTGATCGATGCGGCGAGCCCGATCGGCAAGACCCACAAGGCCGGGCTCAGCGACGTCATTCTCGAAAGCGCGCTGACGACGATCCAGGATTGCGAGGATTCGGTCGCGGCGGTGGATGCCGAGGACAAGGTCGGCGTCTATCGCAACTGGCTCGGGCTGATGAATGGCACGCTGAAGGAAGCGTTCGAGAAGGGCGGCAAGACCGTCCATCGCGAGCTCAACACCGACCGCTCGTTCAAGGATGCCAACGGCCAGCCGGTGACGCTGAAGGGCCGGGCGCTGCTGCTGGTGCGCAATGTCGGGCATTTGATGACGAGCCGCGCCGTGCTCGACAAGGACGGCGTTCCAATCGGCGAAGGGCTGCTCGATGCGGCGGTGACCGTGCTCTGCTCGCTGAGCGACAAGGTGAATTCGACGACCGGCGCGATCTATATCGTGAAGCCGAAGATGCACGGGCCCAAGGAAGTGGCCTTTGCCTGCGAGATCTTCGGCGCGGTCGAGGACATGCTGGGCCTGAAGCGCAACAGCATCAAGATCGGCATCATGGACGAGGAGCGGCGGACCTCGGCCAACCTCAAGGCGGCGATCTATGAGGCGCGCCAGCGGGTGTTCTTCATCAATACCGGCTTCCTCGACCGCACGGGCGACGAAATCCATACGTCGATGGAAGCCGGCCCGGTGCTGCGCAAGGACGATGTGAAGGCCGAACAGTGGATCCAGTCCTATGAGGACCGGAACGTGCTGATCGGGCTCGCCGCGGGCTTTTCGGGCAAGGCGCAGATCGGCAAGGGCATGTGGGCGCGGCCGGACGACATGGCGGCGATGCTGGCGAGCAAGGCGGGCCATCCCAATGCCGGCGCCAATACCGCCTGGGTGCCGTCGCCGACGGCGGCGACGCTGCATGCGCTGCATTATCACCAGATCGATGTGTTCGCGGCGCAGAAGCGGCGGCACAACCAGCCGACGCCGGGCCTCGATGCGCTGTTCTCGATGCCGGTGCTGGATGCGGCGACGCTCAGCAAGGCAGAGATCATCCGCGAGCTCGAGAACAATGCGCAGGGCATTCTTGGCTATGTGGTGCGCTGGGTGGACCAGGGCGTGGGCTGCTCGAAGGTGCCCGACATCAATGATGTGGGGTTGATGGAAGATCGCGCCACCTGCCGCATCTCCTCGCAGGCGGTGGCGAGCTGGCTGCGGCACGGGCTGGTGAGCAAGGACGACGTCGTCAGCGTGTTCGAGCGCATGGCCGGCGTGGTCGACAAGCAGAATGCGGGCGACGCGCTCTACATTCCGATGAGCGGCAATTTCGGCTCGGTCGCGTTCCAGGCGGCGCTGGATCTGGCGCTGAAGGGCGCGGAGCAGCCGAGCGGGTACACGGAGCCGCTGCTGCATAAGGCGCGGGAACGGGTGAAGGTTGGGGGCGAGGTTCGGGGGTAGGGCCCTGTCTGCCCCTCAGGCAGTTCGGCGCAAGGTGCACCCCTCTCCCACCACTACGTGGTCCCCCCTCTCCCGCAAGCGGGAGAGGGTATCCGTGCCGACTGAATCTTAGCTGCTAGAGCTCGAAGACCGGCAGATGGATGGCGCTGGGGCGGGTGGGGTCGTGGAAGATCTCGACGTTGACGGGGAGCAGCTTGGTCGTCGTGCCCATGGGCTCGTCGGTGCCGGTGTTGCGGATGTAGCGCGGGTGGGCGCCGCTGGCGACGATGAGCCTCAGGCGATGGTCGCGCTTGAAAGTGTGGGCCGTCGCATGGAGCTTGAAATTGAGCTTCCAGATGTCGTCGGGCACGGCCGGATCGGCCGACGACTTGCGGATGATGCCGTCGCAGATGTTGGTCGAGACGCCCTTTTCGTCGACGTCGCAGAGTTTCACGAAGATATCGGCATTGGTGAGGCTGGCGCGGGCGTAGATCACGGCGCTGACCTGGCCGATGATGGTGAGGTCGGTGAATAGCGGCTCGGACGAGAACACCAGAACGTCGTTCCGGGATTCAAGCGTTGCCTGGTTGAGCGGACCGGCGCCGGAGAAGGCGAACATGGCGCCGCCGACATTGGGCGTCGGCTTCTTGGGGTCGTAAGTGTAGCGATCGGGCTCGCTGGTCTTGACCGGACGCTGCGACAGCACTTTTTCGGGATGCAGGTGCCAGATCTGCGTGTCGGGGATGCCGGGCGGATAGGCGGTGAAACTGTGCCATTCATCGGCACCGCTGACGAACAGGCGCACCGGCTTGTCGTGGAGGCCCGAGCGGTCGCCGAGCAGTTCGGCAGTCATCCAGCTCAGCGTGTCGCGCATGCTTTCAAGCTGCAGCTCCTCGCTGATGTGCCACCATGGGCCCACCGTGAGGCGCGTGCGGACACCCGCCTCGGTGAGCGAGGCATAGTCGCGCAGCAATTGGTCGAGCATGAAATCGTACCAGCCGCTGACGAAGCTGGTGGGCGGGGTGCGCGTGCCGATGCGATGGGTGTGATCGAGCGGTTCCCAGAAGGCCGAATGCTTGTCGAAATTGCCGAGCCAGCGCCGCCAGAAGGGGATCTCCTTGCCGCTGATGCGCTTGTCGGCTTCGAGCAGCGGCAACTTGAGCGAGGCGCTGAGGGTGCGCTTTTCGATGCCGCCCGAGAGCATGTCGCCGAAGACGCGCAGCGGATTGGAGCGGATGCCCTCGACCACCTGCATCCAGCCGAACATCAGTGTGAGGTTGAAGCTGTTGTTGGGGAAGACGATGGACTGGAATTCGGCGCTGGTGACTTTCACCGACATGGCCGCCTGTTTCGGCAGGGCGTCGGAGATGGCCCATTGCGCATAGCCCAGATAGGAGGGGCCGGAGAGGCCGAGGCGGCCATCGAACCAGGGCTGGGTCTTGATCCAGTCGAGGGTGGCGAGGCCGTCGTCGCGCTCATTGGTGAGCGGGTCGAACTCGCCGCCGGATTTGCTGGTGCCGCGGCAGGCCTGGATGACGGTGTTGAAGCCGCGCTCGGCAAACATTTCGGCGACGGTGGCAAAGCCGTTGAGGCCATAGGGCACGCGCATCATGATGGTGGGCGAGCGCACGCCGTTGCGCGGCAGGAAGACATCGGTCTCCAGCGTGACGCCGTCGCGCATCGTCACGCGGATGTTACGTTGGCGCGTCGTGCGGAAGCGGGCCTTGGGCAGGCGGGCGGCCCGCGCCAGGAAATAGCTCGCCAGACTCATAGTGCACCGTGGTTTGGCGCTGCTGCGCCGGATGGTTTGTTCATGTCACCTCGCCCCCGAAGCTTGCCTGCAGATTGACGGCGCCGCGCGCGGGGTCAAGTGCGCTGGAACCGCAGGCTTGCCAAGGCGTTGCTTTCCCACAGCAACTGCCAAAAGGGGTGTCACGAAAATGGAAGTCTATGACGCCAAGAAGACGACGACCGAGGTGCGGCAGGCGAATCGCCGGATGGATAATTTCTGGGTGCTGATCATCTCGATGGCACTCGTGGTCGGGCTCTTCGCCATCATCTATTTCGTGTTCTTCGCCAGCACGCCGCCGAGCGTCATCTCCTAAGCCGCCCAGATGCGCCTCAAGAGCGTTTCCCGCGACGATCTCATCGTGCGCCGCGTCCGTCACGGGCGCGGCCATTCTTATGTGGATGCCGACGGCAAGCCGTGGCCGGCGGGTGCGCTGCGCGACCGGGCGCTGCATCTCGGCATTCCTCCGGCGTGGACCGAGGTGCGCATTGCGCCCGAGCCGAACATGCACATCCAGGCCTGCGGCACCGATGCGGCGGGGCGGGTGCAGTACATCTATCATGCGGACTGGGAAGCGCGGCGGACGCGCAAGAAGCAGAAGCAGCTCGGGCTACTGACGCAGGCGCTGCCGAAGATCCGCCGGCGGGTGAGCGAGGATCTTGGCGCGGAGGCCGGGAGCCGGACGCTGGCGCTCGCCATCGGCGTGGCGCTGATCGACCGGACGGCAATGCGGATCGGCCGCGAGCGCTATCTCGATGCGCGCGGCACGCGCGGGGCGGGGACGCTGTTCACACGCGATGTATCGGTGAAGCGCGACGCGCTGACGCTGAAGTTTCCGGCCAAGAGCGGCAAGCTGGCCGAGTACACGCTGGAAGATGCCAAGCTCGCCGCCGCGATCACCAAGGTGAAGACGATCCCCGGCAAGCGGCTGCTGATGTATCGCGATGACGAGGGCAAGGCGCGGGCGGTGCGGACCGAGGAGCTCAACCGCTATCTGCGCGAGATCGCCGGCGCAGCGGTGACGGCGAAGGATTTCCGCACGCTGCATGCGAGCGCCATGGCGGCCGAAGCGCTGGCCAAGCTCGAGCCTGGGGAGTCGATGTCGGCACGGAAGCGCCAGCTGGCGGCGGTGACGAAATCGGTGGCGGGGTTCCTGCGCAATACGCCGGCGATCACGCGATCGAGCTATATCGCGCCGTGCCTGTTTGCGCTGTTCGAGAAGGCGACGCTCAGCGATCTGTGGGCGGCGGCCGACAGTCGCGAAGGCCTGCGGGTACGCGAGGCGCGGCTGGCGGCGGTGCTCGAAGCGGTCGGCTAGGCGGCGGTCTTCAACTCGTCGAAGACGCGCCAGGTGTTGCGGCCGGATTCTTTCGCATCATAGAGCGCGAAATCGGCGCGCGAGACGAGGTCTTCGCGCTCGTCGGTGAGCGCGGTGGCAATGCCGACCGAGACGCCGATATTGGCGGTCTCGCGGCCGAGCCGGAACGGCTCGGCGATGCTGCGGACGATCGCTGCGGCGAGATCGGCGAGCATGGCGGAGTCCGCGGCCCTGGGAACCAGCACCATGAACTCATCGCCGCCGAGACGGGCGACGAGACCCTTGTCGCCGACGACGGCGGTGAGGCGGTTGGCGACCTGCTTCAGCAGATCGTCGCCGGCTTCATGGCCCATCGTGTCGTTGACATGCTTGAAGCGGTCGAGATCGAGGGCGAGGAGCGCGAGCGGCAGGGGAGAGCGTTCGAGGCGCTCGGCAAAGAGCGCGCGATTGGCAAGGCCGGTGAGCGGATCGTGGGTGGCGCGATGGAGGGCTTCCGCGCGCGCTCGATCGAGGGCGGCGGTGGAGCGGGCGAGGCCCCAGAGCAGCAGCGCGATGACGATGCCGATGACGGCGAGGAGGCCTAGGCTGGCGGGCAAGGTTTCGGCGAGCAGCGCCTGGCCGGGACGCTCGGGCAGCCATTTGAAATAGGCAACGAAGCGGCCGGCAGCATTGGCGACGGGCACCATGGTCTCGCCGGGCAGGGTGGCAGGGACGGTGTCGAAATGGGCGCCTTCGAGCAGATATTCGTCCATCAGGTTCTGGGCGACGCCGCTTTCGAGGAATTTGATGGCGACGTGGAAATAGTGCGAGCCGGTGTTCTGCTCCTGGCCTTCCCAGTTGGAGGTGATGGGCAGGACGCTGACGAAGGCGACGCGGCCGGAGATGGTGGCGAAGTCGGACAGCTGCGGCGGCCAGTTGGCGTCCCAATTCTCGTAGGCCGTGCTGCCGGCCGCGAGTTCGGGCGAACGGAAGCGGATGGCGATGGGATCGATGACGGCGCGATCATTGTCGTAGAAGGCGACATCCTGACGCTCGCCCGCATTGGCGGCGTAGATCGGCGCGAAGTTCGGATCGAGCACATAGACGCGATCGTGACCGTAATCGGTGTAGCCGGCCCAGCCGAGTTCGGGATCGATCCAGTCGAGGTCCGGTGTGTCGCCGAGGAAGGCTTCGGTGACTTCGTAACGGAGGACCATTGAGCCCTGCGAGCCTTCGAAGTCGGCCTTGGCGCCCTGCACGATATGGGCGACGAGGGTCTGCTGGCGCTCAAGCGCGCGATCGTCGGTACGTTGCGCGGACCAGAGGATGAAGCCGCCGGCAAGCAACAGCGTGACGATGACGGCGCCCACGACAGGCAGCAACACGGCGATGGAGAACTTCCAGCGCGATTCAGAGTCTTGCACGGACGCCCCCATGACCAGGCATGCGCAACGAGCCTAGCCATGCCGGTGTTGGAGCCGGGTTTCCGCTCGGGCGAAAAGCGGGTGCGTGGTTAACGGAAGGTAAAAGTCAGGCGACGCGGATCTGCGGGCGCGACAGCAGCTGCTCAAGGGCCGGCGGCGCGATGGGGGGCGACAGCAGATAGCCCTGATAGACGTTGCAGCCCAGATCGAGCAGCACGCTGCGCTGGCCTTCGGTCTCGACGCCCTCGGCGGTGACTTCGATCTTGAGGGCATGGGCGAGGGTGACCATGGCTTGGACGATGGCGACCGAGACATTGCCCGGCGCGAGCTGACTGACGAAGGAGCGGTCGATCTTGATGCGATCCACCGGATAGCGCTTGAGATAGTTGAGCGAGGAATAGCCGGTGCCGAAATCGTCGAGGGCGATCTTGATACCGGCGGCACGGAAGATGCGCAGCGCCTCGGCGGCGTCGGAGACTTCCTCGAGCAGGATGCCCTCGGTGATTTCGAGTTCGAGATCCGCGGGGCGCATGCCGGTTTCGCGCAGCATGCCGAAGACGGTCGAGGGGAAATCGGGGTTGCGCAGCTGGGCCGGCGAGATGTTGACGGCGATGGTGTAGCCCGGCCATTTCGCGCCCATCTCGCAGGCGCGCTGCAGGACGAGGGCGCCGAGTTGCTCGATGAGGCCGGTGGCTTCGGCGACCGGAATGAAGTGAGCCGGCGAGACCTGGCCGCGATGCGGATGATGCCAGCGCGACAGGGCCTCGGCGCCGACGATCTTGCGATGGGCATCGAAGAGCGGCTGGAAGGCGATCGAGAGCTGGTCGGTGCGGCGCAGCGCTTCGCGCAGTTCGCCCTCGATGGTTTTGCGGTTCTGGAGGAACTCGTTCATCGATTCCTCGAAGACCACGGCGCGGTTGCGGCCGCTGGCCTTGGCTTCGTAGAGCGCGATGTCGGCCTTGCGGGTGAGCTCATGGGCATCGATCTCGCCGGCCTCGACCGGCGCGAGGCCGACGGAGACGCCGACAAAGGCCTCGCTGCCGAAGATGTCGAACGGCTTGCCGATGGCGTCGATGCTGCGCTGGGCAAGTTCGAGCGGGCCGGTGAGGCCCGGCGGGTGATGGTGGATGATGGCGAACTCGTCGCCGCCCAAACGGGCCAGCATATCGCTGGGGCCGATGAGCTGGCCAAGCCGCTGGGCGACGGCGCGGATGAGGTCGTCGCCGGCGCGATGGCCGAGCGTGTCGTTGACCTGCTTGAAGCGGTCGAGATCGAGCATCAGCACGGTGGTGCGGCGATCGCGGCTGGGCCGCTGGGTGAGGGTGCGGGCAAGCGCCTGCTCGAAGCTGACGCGATTGGGAAGGCCGGTGAGCGCGTCATGGGCAGCGCGATGTTCGGCATCGGCGCGGCCGGCCTCAAGGTCGCGCGATTTGCGCCAGAGCTGGTTGACGAGGAAGAAGGCGATGAGGATGGCGACGAGGAAGGCGCCGGCGATGGCGGGGATGGTCTGGTAGAACAGCGCCTGGCCGGGGCTCGAGCGCTCCCATTCGAAGAAGGTGAGGAAGCGGCCCCGGGTGTCGCTGAGGGCGATGGCGGCATATTCGGGATCGCCGGAGGGTCTCTGGGTGAAGCGGGCGCCGGGCATCTGGTATTCGACGGCCAGACGGTGGGCGTAGTCGGTATCGAGGCGCACGGCGACGATGTGGAGATATTCGCTGCCCCGGCCCTGGACGATGGCGCCGGTGTCGGAGATCAGCGGCGCGATGCTGACCAGCGAAGGGACGCCGTTCATGGTCGCGAGTTCGGCGATGCGCGGCGCGCGGGACACGCGGCCATTGAGGTAGTCGTCGACGGCGCCGCTCATGATGCTGAGGCGCAGTTCGGCGGCGATGGGCGCCACGTCGACGAAGGCGCGGCTCGCTTCATCGAGGCTGGCGCGCTCGCCTTCGAGCATGGCGTAGACGGGCTGGTTGCGGTGATCGAGGATGATGACGTCGTCGTGGCCGAAATAGTCGCGCATCCAGAGGCCGAGATTGTCATCGACCCAGGTCGTGTTGAGGCTGAGCTTGGTGTTGAGCACCGCGTCGTCCCACAGGGTGACGCTCTCCTGATCGTGCGGGATGTTCTGGAGCTGGCGGGCAATGACGTGGCGGGCGAGGGCCATCTGGCGCTCAAGCGCACGCTCATCAACGCCCTGGGCCGACCACATGACGAAGCCGAGCGCCAGCACGCCAATCGCCAGCAGGCTGACGATGACAGGCACGAACAGGCCAGCCATGACCTGCCAGTTCCGCATCACCGGGGCGCGTGCAGACGCCATATTACGCTAATCCTCGCCTCGGCGGGGAGTCTAGCCGCCGGTGGCTTGCCGATCGGTTACCAAGCCGGGAGGTAGTTTGGCCGGGTTTCCGTTGCGGCAGGCAGGCCGGGAGGCTATCGATTCAGCCGCAAATGAGGAGATTGCAATGACCGCGATGCGCGCCCTGGTCCTGGAAAAGCAGCATGAACTGGCGCTGCGCGACATCGATTTGCCGATGGATGTCGGGCCGGGGATGGTGAAGATCAAAATCCACACGGTCGGCGTCTGCGGCTCGGACGTGCATTATTACACGCATGGCAAGATCGGGCCGTTCGTGGTCAACGCGCCGATGGTGCTGGGGCATGAGGCGGCCGGCACGGTGGTCGAAATCGGCGCCGGGGTGAGCAGCCTCAAGGTGGGTGACCGGGTGTGCATGGAGCCGGGGGTGCCGGACCCCAATTCACGGGCGAGCCGGCTGGGCATGTATAATGTGGACCAGGCGGTGACGTTCTGGGCGACGCCGCCGGTGCATGGCGTGCTGACGCCGTTCGTGGTGCATCCGGCGAACTACACGTTCAAGTTGCCCGACAATGTGAGCTTTGCCGAAGGCGCGATGGTCGAGCCGTTCGCGGTGGGCATGCAGGCGGCGACGAAGGCGAAGATCACGCCGGGCGATACGGCGGTGGTGCTCGGCGCGGGGCCGATCGGCACGATGGTGGCGATTGCGGCGCTGGCCGGCGGCTGCTCGCGGGCGATTGTCGCGGACCTCGCGCAGCCCAAGCTCGATATCGCGGCAAAGTACCAGGGCGTGATCCCGGTCAACATCCGCGAGAAGAACATCGTTACAGAAGTGCAGCGGCTGACCGACGGGTGGGGCGCCGATGTGGTGTTCGAATGCTCGGGCTCGCCCAAGGCGTGGGAGACGCTTGCCGAGCTGCCGCGGCCGGGGGGCTGCGTCGTGGTGGTCGGGCTGCCGGTCGATCCGGTGGGGTTCGACGTGGCGGGGCTATCGGTCAAGGAACTGCGGATCGAATCCGTGTTCCGCTACGCGCATCAATATGACCGGGCGATTGCGCTGATGGGTTCGGGGCGCGTCGACCTCAAGCCGCTGATCTCGGAGACGTTCGGCTTCGAGGAGTCGATCAAGGCCTTTGACCGCGCCGTGGAGGCGCGGCCGAGCGATGTGAAGCTGCAGATCCGGATGGAGTAGCGGTCGCTACTCTGCCGGCTGCAGGGCGCGAGCGGCGTCGCGGCGGATGACGAGCAGCGACAGCGGAATGCCGATGGCCGCGATGATGGCGAAGACGCCGAACAGGATCTGGGCGACGAAGGCGATCTCGCTGGGCGTTTCGGCGTAGGGCAGGCCCGCCGCGTTGACGGCGACGCCGCCGATGGCGGCACCGAGGCCGGAGGCGAAGAGCTGCACCATGCCGAGGCCGGCCGAGGTCCGGTCGTTGTCCGCAGCGGTGGATGTCGCGAGGACGCGCGTCGACAGATGCTGGAAGGCGATGCCGATGCCGGCGCCGAACAGCAGCAGGGCGAGGGCGATCTCGGCGAGGATCAGCGGGCTGTTGCCGGGCTGGGCGAGGGTGAAGGCAAGCATCACCGTCGAGGCGAGCAGCACGACCGGCGAGGTGGCGATCAGCGCGCGGACGCGGGCGCCGGTCCAGCCGGACGTGGCGATGGCGGCAATGCTCCAGCCCCCGGCGACCAGCGCGGTCATGTAGCCGGCCCAGAGCGGTGACAGTCCATGCAGGCGCTGCAGGAAGAGCGGTGCGAAGATGTCGGAGGTGATGGTGAGGCCCAGCACGAGAATGAGCGCGAAGAGGCCGCCCATGGGTGAGCGGAGCGAGAAGGCGCCTTCGGGCAGCAGCCGGGCGCGCGAATAGTTTTCGGCCAGACCGAGCAGCACGAGGCCGACAAGGGCGAGCATCACCAGCGCACCGGCGATGTCGGGCGCATCGGTGAGCAGGCTTGCGACGGAGATGTCGAGCACGATCGCGGTGACGAGGAAGATCTGCTTGAACGGCATGCGGGCCGGCGGCTGCGACTCGCTGCGGGCGGGCAGGACGCGCCAGGCGCCGATGGCGAGCAGGATCGCTGCCGGCACGATGCTGAGGAAGGCCCAGCGCCAGAGGCCGATCTCGGCGAAGATACCGCCCAGCGCCGGACCCAGCAGCGTGCCGACGCCCCAGACGGTGGCGTTGAGCGCCATCATGCGGGGCCAGAGCCGCTCGGGGAAGACGATGCGGAACATGGCGATGGACTGCGCGATGAGGAGGCCGGCGCCAAAGCCCTGCACGAAGCGGCCGCCGAGCAGCAGGTGCATCGAGGGGGCGAGGCCGCAGAGCAGGCTGCCGAGACCGAAGGCAGCGGCGGCGATGAGGTAGCCACCGCGCGGGCCGATGGAGCGTGGACGCACCGCAGCGAACAGCGTCGCGAGGATGGAGGCCACGATGAAGATCGTGGTGTTCCAGGCGAACAGCTCAAGGCCGCCGATATCGGCGACGACGGTGGGCATCATGGCCGAGCCGATGAAGGCCTCCATGGCCTGCAGCCCGGTACCGCCGATGATGACGAAAAGCGCAAGTCCGCCGGAAGCGAACAGGTCGCGCCACGAATTCGAGGTGGTGGTCATTTGGGTTCCCTACAGATTGTGTGGTACGCCTACAACCTCAACCGCAGTTGAGGTAAAGAGGCTGGTGATGGCAGAATTGTCGGTGGGGGAGGTGGCGGAGCGCAGCGGGGTGGCGGTGTCGGCGCTGCATTTCTACGAGCGCAAGGGCCTGATCCGGAGCCACAGAACGGGCGGCAATCAACGCCGGTTCGATCGGGAGGTGCTGCGGCGGCTGGCGATCATTCGCATGGGACAGGATCTCGGCGTGCCGTTGGCGGAGATCAGCGAACAGTTGGAAATGCTACCGCACGACCGGGCGGCGAGCAAGGCGGACTGGGCGAAGCTGTCGAGCCGCTGGCGTGACCGGCTGGACCGGCGGATCACGCTGATGACGCGGCTGCGCGACGAGCTGACGGGCTGCATCGGCTGCGGTTGCCTGTCGCTGCGCAATTGCCCGCTCTACAACCGCGAGGACAGTCTGGCGGCCGAGGGGGCGGGGCCGCGGCGGCTGCTGCGGAGCGGGCGGGACGTGAAAGCGCTGGAGTAGGACGGGAACCGGCGGGCGGCGGCGGGAGTTTCGGGCTCAGCGTCAACCGGAGTACAGCGTCGATGGATTGGGCCACCAGCCTTGGCTATGTCGAAACCCAGACTCCGCAGCAAATATTGGCGATAAGGCTGCTGCTTGCCGGGCTGTTCGGGGCGATGATCGGCTTCGAGCGCGAAAGCAACAATGGCTCAGCCGGGTTGCGGACCCACATCTTGGTGGCGGTGGCCGCGTGCCTGTTCACGCTGCTGGCGTTCGAAATCTACAATATCGCGCTCGATAGCGGCGTCACCAACACGGACCCGATCCGTGCGGTGGAGGCGACGACGGCGGGCATCGCGTTCCTCGGGGCGGGGGCGATTTTCCAGCAGCGCGGCAATGTTCGCGGCCTGACAACCGGCGCCGGCATGTGGCTGGCGGGCGCGGTCGGCGTGTCGACGGCGCTCGGCTATTACGCGGTGGCGTTCGGGGTGGCGCTGTTCGCGGTGCTGGTGCTGGCGGCGCTCAAGGCGTTCGCGCACCGGGCGATCGGCGACGGCGACAAGGCGGATGAAGGCAGCAGTAAGGGCTGAACAAGAGAGACGGCGGCCGCAAGGGCAAAGATGCGGCCGCCGCTCGGTTCCGGGCCCGCCCCACCTAAAAGAGCGGAGCCCGGGTTAGTCCCCACGAAGTGGCCGCGAGAGGGAGGAGAGCGGCACTGCTTCGTGGTCCTAACCGCCGCGATCGGGAGGTATCGCGGCAGATGGTCTTGCGCGTTGGCGCAAATAAGATGCGGGGAGGGCGTTGGGAATGCCGTGACGGTCGCCCGCCGTCGAGCACGCCGCTCCCCGCGGCACCTAGATGTTCTTGGGGGATCTCCTAGGTGCCAACTGCATCCAGGCGCTGATTGCGCACCCAGAATGAAACGATGTTTGCCGCCTCCCGGCGGTAGAGGTCGATGTTCGAATGGCGCTCGAAAACGGCGGCGGCGCCGGCGTTGAGCAGCCCGTTACGGGTGTCGCGGTCGAGCGTGGGGGACATCGCAATGACCGTGAGCTCGGGCGCTTCGAATTTGAGACGCGCGATGAAGTCGCGCGTGGCCGTCGACGTCGATTTGAGGTCGACGACCGCGAGGCACTGCATTTCGGTGCCCGGTCGCATGCTGGCTTCGACGAGGAAGTCGAAGGCGGCGGCGGAATCCGAGAAACGGTTCACCGTCGGGCCGCCATGGGCCTCGATCATCCGCGTCAGCAGGCGGGCAGAATGATGGTCATCATCAACCAGCACCATTGCGGGCTGCTGGGCAGATAGGAAGGTCATCGCTTCTCCTGTCCCGCGCCGCGCGGGAGGATTGGGGGGCCGTCAATCTGTCTAGGTACGCAATGGTCTGAAGTGCGACGCCAGGCGGGGAGGACCGCGAGACTGCCGGGTGAGACGCAAAACCTGCTTCAACCGGCCGCACTGCTCTGCGAACGGGTGGGGATATGCCGACAACCGGTCCAGCCCGGAAGGTCAAACGGCGTAAAGTGTGGGTAAAGCGCTTGCGTTTTACATGTAAAAGCCCAAAGTCCCGTATAAGGCAGGACGAAGGGGTAGTCCGCCGTGCCGACCGCAGGACCCAGCGCTGAGAGGGTGCAAGCTGCCTTGGATGAAATCCTGGGCTGGCAGGGGATCGCTCGGTCGCCGCAATTGGCGGACCTGCTTCGCTATGTGGTGACCAAGACTCTGGCCGGGGACGAGGCGTCGATCAAGGCCTATTCCATCGCGGTCGATGTTTTCGGCCGGCCGCAGAATTTCGATCCGCAGACCGACCCGATCGTCCGGGTGCAGGCGCGCCGGCTGCGGCGCTTGCTGGAGCAGTTCTACAGCAACGGGCACAGCCGCGCAGACGTGCAGATTCGCCTGCCGCTCGGGCGCTACGTGCCGGAGTTCCGGGAGGCAGAGGCCGGGCGGGTGGCGCCGGTTGTCGCCGCGACGCCTGTCAAAGCCGGGGTGGCGCCGGTGGCCGGGGGGCGGAAGCGCGGATTGTCGCGTTTCCTCTTCACCGCGCTGATGGGGCTGTCCTTCACGCTGATCGGCGTGGCGCTGGCGGTGGCGATCGTGCGCTGGGCGCCCGAAACTCTCGCGCCCGGCGCGCCCGCGGTGCCGCAGGAGCCGGGCGTGGTCGTCGGCCATTTCGACAATCTGACCGGCGATCCGGTGCTGGACGACGATATCGGGCAGTTTGCGGCCCGGGTGACCGATCTGCTCGGCCGGTTCGACAATATGCATCTCGCTCCAGAGGGGACCGGGCCGGTAGTCGAGGGCACGGTGCAGATCATGGACGGCCGGTTCGTGGCGCGCGCGATCCTCCGGCCAGCGGGTGGCGGCGGTAGCATCTGGACCAGCACCATCACCGCCCCGAGTGGGATGACGGACAGCGAGGCGCTACGGGCGGCGGCGCTGACGCTCGCCGGCCAATTGGGCAATGCGACCGGGCCGCTGCATGCGCCGGGCATGGCCTGGCTACGGCTGCAAACGGCGCTGCCGGAGGACCCCGGCGCTTATGTGTGCGAATTGCTGTTCATGTCCTGGCGCGAGCGGCGCAGTGTCGATGATGCCGACCATGGCGTCGCCTGCCTCAGCCGATTGCTGGCGGAGGAGCCGAACAATGCCGTGGCGCTGGCATCGGTGGCGGGACTGGGCGCATGGCGCACGCAGTTTCTTTCGAGCTCGGACGCCGATCTGCCGATGCTGATGCTGGAGACGACGGCCGCCGCCTCACGCGCGGTGGAGCTGGCGCCGACGAGCAGCTTTGCGCATGAGCAGCAGGCGATCGTCTTGTCGCGGCAGGGCTCGATGGGCGATGCCGTGAGGGCGGCGCGGCGGGCGCAGGAGCTGAATCCGGCCAATATGGATGCGGTTTCCGTGCTGGGGACGCAATTGTGGCTCAGCGGCGAATTGGCCGAGGGAAATGCGGCGGGCGAAATGGCGCTGGCGGCGATCCCGACGGCGCCGCCATGGTACTATCTGACACGCGGGCTCACGGCATTGCGGGAACAGCGGTTCTTCGATGCGATCGATGCGGCACAGGCGCTGGCCGCCGGTGACGAGGAGTTCGGGCCGGTGATTGCGCTGGCCGCGGCGCCGCGTGCCGGCCGTACCGACCTGATCGACCGTTACCGGCCGCTGGTGATGGGCAATGCGGCGTTCCAGAAGAATGGCGTCATGCCGCGCCTGGCGATGCGGATCCGGCAGCCATCCGTGCTTGAGCAGTTCCGCCAGGGACTGGTGCTGGCCGGTGTGCCGACGACGGCGCTCGACGGGCCGTTCAATCCGGACGGCACGCCTGTGGTGGATGCGCCCGGCCGCTAGCCGAGCAGTTCCTCGGCGATCCGTACGAAAGCGCGGCCGCGCTGCTCGAAATCCTTGAACACGATGCCGGCCGTTTCGAGCTGGCCGTAGCTCGGGGCGCCCGGCGACAGGATAATCGTATCGAATTTGTCGCGGCGCGCGGCGAGGGCCTCGAGCCCGGCGCGGAGCGTGCCGGCCTCGACCACTTCGATCTGCGGTGCGGCGGCATAGGTGGCCGTGGCCAAACGATCGCCGGTGACCGGCAGGGCGACGAGCACGGTGACGCCGCGTGCGCCGAGGAGGGACGCCAGTTCGGCGTAGTCCTGCTGGCGCTCATGGCCCCCGGCGACGAGCGCGATGCGCTTGCCGGGATAGGCAGCGAGCGCGGCCTTGGTGGCTTCGGGGGTGGTCGAGATCGAGTCGTTGACGATGGTGAGGCCGCCGATGGCGTGTTCCTCGAGGCGATGCGGCAGCGGCTCGAATTGGTTGATGCCGCGCACGATGCCTTCGAGGCCGGCGCCGGCAGCCAAGGCGATCTGCGCCGCGAGGCGGGCATTGTCGAGATTGTGGGCGCCCTTGAGCTTGCTCTTGGAAACCGTCGAGGCAATGCGGTCGGCGATGAAGGGGGCGAGCGGCGGCAGCAGGCGCTTGGGGTCGCGCAGGGCGGCAAGCACCAGCGGATTGGTCTGCGCGGCGGGGCCGAGGCCGACCGGGAAGGGCGTTTCGTGGTCGATGAGATTGAGCTTGTCGGCGAAGTAATGCTCGGCGTCGCGATGCCAGTCGGTGTGTTCGGGCGTGAGGTTGGTGACGGCCGCGATGTCGGGCGAGAAGGCCATGTCGGCGGTCTGGTAGCTCGACAGCTCGAACACCACGACCTTGTGCTTGCCGGCGATTTCGAGCGGCGCGAGGCCGACATTGCCGGCAAGGCCGGCGTCGATGCCCGACTGGGTGAGCATCAGATGGACGAGCGTCGCCGTGGTCGACTTGCCCTTGGTGCCGGTGATGGCGATGACGGTGCGGCCGTCGCGGAAATACTCGCCCCAGAGATTAAGGTTCGAGGTGACGGCGATGCCGGCTTCACGGGCGACGAGGAAGATCGGCCGGTAGCGCGAGACGCCCGGCGATTTGACGATGGTGCCGAAGCGCTTCTGCTCGATGGCCGCCTGGAGGTCGGTGGGCGCGATGATCTCGGCATCGTCGATACCGGCGTCGCCGCTGTCGACGGTGACGTAGACCTTGAGGTCGGGCGCGCGGGCTTTGAGGAAGGCGCGGGTGGAGCGGGCCTCGCGGCCGGCGCCATAGAGCAGGACGGGTTGATCAAAGCGCATGGGGCGCGATCCTTTCGGCGATGGCCCTAGGGATATGATGATCCGGGCTGTCGGTGAAGAGGGCGGCGAGCGCCGCCGAGAGACGGGCGCGGCCATATTGCGCCACGAGATCGTCGCTGAGGGTGCGGACGATCGCGGCGTTCTCCCAATCCGGATGCTGGGTGAGGATGTAGAGGCAGGCGGCCGCCTCCTCGATCTCGCCGACGCACTCCCACGGCTTTTGGCCGGCGAGGCCGGTCAGCTCGCGGAAGGAGCGCTCATTGGCGGGTACGTCGAGGAAGTTGTGGCCGAAGATCGAGAGCATCCTGCCATAGTCCATGCGCGATGCCATCAACAGGAAAGTAAAATGGCATTTTGGACATTCGCCGCACCAGAGCGGTCCATCATGACCTGATAGCTTGAAGTTGCGGTTGCAGCTCGAAAAGACATGGTCGAAGCGCGTCTCGCGGGCAAAGAGCTTGGCGATCCTCGCTTCGGAATAGGGGCGAAGCAGCGAGAAATAGTTGAGCGCGCCGCCGGTCGCGTCGCCGAGGATGTTGGCGATGCGCACTTCGAATTCGAGCGATTTCGAATATTGGTGGTTCACCTCGCGGCCGTCATGCATGACGTTGCCTTCGCTCGCCGAGCGCTCGTTGGAGAGGACGATGCGCGAATAGGAAAAGAGCAGGGCGGTAAGCGCCGCGATCATCGAATTGATGGCAGTGGAGGGGACGTGGCCGTTGAGGTAACCCGGCTCCTTGCCGAGGCGGATCATCTCGGGATCGAGCGTACGGTCCACATAGAGCGGCGTTCTGCCGATCTTGTCCACCGAGCCAAGGATGGGGCCCTTCGGGTTGACGGCGAAGGGTGTGTAGTCGAGCCCGGCGGCTTCGAGCAGTTCCACCGACACCAGCGAATCCTTGCCGCCGCCGATGGGCAGCAGCGCGCGGTCGCGCAGCAGGGGGGCGGGCCGGGCGCGGCTGGTGTCGTCCGGCGCGTCGATCTCAATCTTGCCGAAGCGGGTGAGGTTGTTGCGCGCGTAGAACTCGCCGAGGCCGTTGGAATAGACATCGAGCGCGAAGTCGCGTTCGGCCGCATTGAGCGGGAAACCGGCGATGATGCGGTGCGGGGCGGTGAGCTTGAAATAGCTGACGCCGAGGACGATTGCCGTGAGATCGAGCAGGCGCGCAAAGGCAGCCGAGGCCGCGGCGTCGGCATCCGCCCCGTCAGCGAAGCGCAGCGTTTCGGTGAAGCGCAGATCGCCCAGCGCATAGGGGAAGCGCGCGACGCCGGTGGCGGCATCGTAGGTGGGTTTTTCGATGCGGAAGGGTGCGCTCAATAGATTCTCAGACTCAGCCTGAGCACAATATCGGGGCTGAGGCGCTGAAAGCCAAATTCGCGCATGGTGCAGCTCCAGGCGGTGCCGAGGCGCTCGATCTTGAAGAGGTTGTAGCGGGCCGGATCGGTGCCGCCATCCTCGGCCTGCGCCGCGCCGGCAGCGGCAACGCCGATGACCGGCACGTCGCCATTGAGGCCGGGAATGGCATAGATCGTCGATTTGTGGGTGTGGCCATGCAGCACCAGCTCGGCGCCGTTCCGGGCGACGGCCTCGCGGAAGCGCTTGGCCCCATAGAGGCCGAGCCGCAGGTGGCGGGCTTCGAGATTGGGCGGATGGTGGATGCAGATGACGCGGAAATAGCCGGCGTCGCCCAGCATCTTGAGGATGCGCGCGAGGCGATCGGCCTGGTCCTGCTCGAAGCGGCCATTGGCGAAGGTGGGCCAGGTGGGGACGGCGCTGGAGCAGGTGATGATGGCGAGGTCGCCGACACGGCGGACGAAGGGGAATTGCGCGGCGTCGATGGTTTCGCCCCGCATATAGGGGCCCCAGCGCTCATTGTTGTAGCCGAAGGTGGACTTCACATAGGCATCGTGATTGCCCGGGGAGACCGCAACGTCGCCGGGCGCGCCGACGGTCTGCAGCCAGTTCCAGGCGGTGTTGGCCTCGGCCTCGAGCCCCAGATTGACCAGATCGCCGGTGACGGCGACGAAATCGGGCTCCTGCTCGCGCATGTGGCGGACGAGGTTGGTGAGGCCTTCGCCGGACAGCGAATTGTGACGTCTGAGGCGCCAGTTCACATAGCCCGTGATCCGCTTGTTGAGCAGATCGGACCATTTGACCGGCGGCAGGGGCGCCAGATGGGCGTCCGAGATGTGGGCAAAGGTAATCATCGTGCCGGGTAATGCCACGCCGCGCGCGGCAAGAAAATGGGCGTTGTCACGGGCGGGGGGACGAGTGCCGCCCGGACGGGTCAGCTTTTCGCCGGAAGTCCGACGGCGCGACGGATGCGGGTGATCTTGTGAAGCCCGTCGGCGCTCCGGCTGGCACCCTTCCAGCCGGCGGCGATGAAGGCGAAGACAAAGGCCGCGAGGGCCGCCAAGGCACCCACGAACATAGCGCGGATCGCTGCCGAGCCGGCATTGGGGCTGTCGGGCAGCGTTGCCGGCTGAATGATGTCCTCGCTCGAAATCGACCCCTGCAGCGAGTGTTCCAGCTGGAACAGGCGTGTATGGCGCTCCTCGATGCCCGTCAGGAGTGCGACGGCGGTTTCGCCGAGGTTGCCCACGACATCGTTCGCTGTGAGTTCGGTCTGGCGGCTCAGGCGCGCCAGATTGCGCTCGAGTTCCGCGATTGAGCGCTTCGTCTGTTCGATCCTGATGGCGAGCAATGCCTGCTCAGTCGGTGTGGGAGTCGAATTAGCAATCAGCGAGTTGACGATCCGGCTCAGAAGCTCCTGTGATTCCGCAGCGGATTTGGTCTGCACGCGGACGCTGTAGACGTCGGTCTCGCCTTCCCTTTGCACGGTCAGGGCCTCTTCGGTGAGGTGATGCAGCGCGCGGGAAAACGCCCCATCGAACGACCCGAGGTAGGCGGTACCGGTGATGGCCGGCGTCAGTATTTTCGCCGAGGGCAGGACCGCTGCTTCGGTCGCACTTAGGCGAAGAAACGAAACAGAATCAAAGGTCTTAGGTGACGCAAACGAGAAGACTCCGAATGACAGCAGCCCCGCCAACAAAGGCGCGGCCAGTAAAAGCATCCAGTTTTCCGTGATCACCACCGCTACATCTAGCAAGCTGAGTTCAGCCGGCGCGGCAATATTCTCGTCAGGCACTGCAAAGTCCTTAAGCAACAAGTTGGTGCACTATTAGGGGACGACAGGACTGGGTGCAACGAGCTTCGCAGGGTTACGGGCACGCAGAATCGTCGCAGTGTGGAAACACGCACCCGCCGGAATTGGCGGGCGCTGGAGCGAGACGATGCTAATGCGCTGTGGGGAATCAAGTGCAATTTTCCGCATTGATGTCCCTGGACGTCCTAGAGGCGCGGGACACATTCCGGCCGTGGCGGCTCGTCGCATAAGTGTAAGGTGGCGAGTATCGGCCGATGCTGGTACGGCTCGCGCATGAAGTCCGTCTCGAGCTTGCTGCTCGCATTGAAATTCGACCGGGGCCCGAGGGGCCAACTGCTACGCGGCGGCATCGGGTCGATCGGCATCAAGGTAGCGTCGACAGCGCTCAACCTGCTGGTTGCTATTGTGTTGGCGCGACTGCTGGGTGCGGACGGCTTTGGCGTCTATTCCTTCGTTTTCGCCCTTATCACAATCATGGCTATCCCGGCGCAGATGGGGTTGCCTAACCTCATCGTGCGCGAAACGTCCAAGGCTCAGAGCAGTGGCGATTGGGCGGTAATGAAGGGATTGTGGCGCTGGTCGACCCTCGTGGCACTCTCGATGTCGGCTGCGCTGATGACGCTAGGTGCTCTCGCCGCTTGGCTTTTCGCCGCGCAGTTGCCCGAAAGTGGCCCGACGGTTTTCCTATGGGGGCTGGCTCTCCTTCCCCTGGTCGCGCTCGGCAATCTGAGGGGTGCCGCGTTACGGGGACTGCGCCATGTCGTGCAGGGCCAACTCCCCGAATTTATCCTGCGTCCGGCTTTTCTTATCCTCCTAGTACTCGGGCTCGCATTTCTCCTTTCAACGCCCACGCTGACGGCCTCGGACGCAATGATGCTGCACGCATTGGCGAGCCTGATGGCGTTTGCGGTAGGGGCATGGCTGCTACTGAAGATGCGGCCAGAGGAGTTGAAGTCTGAAAAGGCCTCAATCGTTCAGCGCACAGTCTGGATCAATAGCGCAATTTCGCTGGGAATGGTCGAGGGGATGCAGGTACTGGGAAACTCCCTGGACGTAATTCTGCTGGGCTTTTTCGCGTCCCCGTCCGAAATTGGTGTCTATCGTGTAGCCGCGCAATTCGCCCTCCTCATCACGGTGCCAATAACCGCCCTTAATCTGGCGATTGCTCCCCATGTCTCAAGGCTCTTTCACGAGGAGCGACATCAGGAAGTGCAGGGTCTATTGCGATATGTCGCAGCCGTCTCCGCGATTTGTGGCTCCATCGCAATCGTGTTTATGCTGCTGTTTGGCCGCTATGTGCTCGTTCTGCTGTTTGGGGACGAGTATGGGGCCGCGTATGTGCCAATGATCATCTTGTCACTGGGCCAAGTGCTCATAGCCTTCATGGGTGCCGTAGTGACCGTGGCGATAATGGCTGGGCATGAAAAATCGGTCGCCGCTTATATGACGGGCGGGGTGGTCGGAACGTTTCTGGCTCAGCTCTTGCTGATACCCATTCTGGGAATAAATGGCGCGGCGCTCGGCACTGTGCTCGGCTTGTTCGGTTGGAGAATGATTTTACACATCAAGTTGCGGCAATGGACGGGGCTTGATGCAAGCATACTGTCCCTGCTCCCATGCAAATTCACTACAAGAGGTACTGTCTAGATGTCTCGAAGAGAAAAGCTGCTTTCCGCGCTGGATTCTCTGGCATTCAAAATATCCACTCGAAAGTACGGGCTTTTTGGACCGACCATTACCTACCAAGACTTGCCGTGGTCGAACATCGAAGGTAGCCGACGTGCGGCCGGATCGCGCGGGCGGTTCGAGGCGATGCAGGGGTTATTGCGTGCCAAAAATCTCGAGCCCCGCACCGTCCTCGACGTCGGATGCAACGTCGGGTATTTTGCGCTTTCTTTCGCCGGTCAGGGTTCGTTCTCCTATGGTGTGGAGATGGACCCACTGCCATTGCGCACGGCCGTTCTCTCCAGCAAGCATATCGCAGATCGTGGCACGTTCATTCCGGTTGCCCTAGAGTGTACCCCGCAGTCGGTAGTTCTATTGCCACAATGCGACGTGTCCATATGCCTGTCGATCTGGCACCACTGGGTACGGCATCAGGGTCTGTCAGCGGCGACGCAGATTCTTCGGGAATTGTGGGCGAAAACCGATGGCGTGCTTTTCTTCGATACGGGGGAAAACGAGATGCCCCCGGAATACAATTTGCCCTTCAGGGATGGCGATGCGGTGCAATGGCTGAGTGACTATCTGAGAACCGAATTGAAAGGTGGTTCGGTTTCCGAGATCGGGCGCTTCGCGGCCTTTGCGCCAAATCATCGCAACGAAGAGGACGCCCAACTCACGCGCTCGCTGTTTGCTATCAGCAGATCATAGGGAGTCCCCGCCGCAATGGCGCGAAAGCTGGTAACATTATTGGGGGTTCCCGGCAGCGGAAAGAGCACACTGTATGGGGGACTGACGCGAACGGGCTTTGACAGTTTCGAGAGGGCGCAGGCTCAATCGGTCGGCAGGTGGGCTGTTGCGGAGAAAATCCGCCTCCCGCTTCCTTCCTGGATTTTCGGCAACAAGATTTTCTTGCACTATTACCTAGTTAGGTATGTGTCGAATATTTCGGCGCTTGATGCGAGATACGCTGAAGCATTGCGTCTTTTCTCTTTGCGCATTTCGGACGGGCTATCATCAGGGCAAATCACGCCCCGCATGTATATGGAGTTCAATTGCTTTGCCTACGATGCGCTTTCTCGCGTGGCGCTCGGAGAGAGGTTTCCAGACTCGTTCGATTTGGTCTTGCAGGACGAGGGTTGGCTGAACCTGGCTCTGGTTAGCTTGCATTGGGGAGATCGCGATGAGTGGTTGGCATGGTTGACCGAGGTGCTGGACACCTTGTCTCCACCGGCGCACGTCGTCTGGCTCTATGGGGCGGCGGAGCTCTCTGAGGCGCGTCAAAGAAAGCGTGATCGTCTCGCAACCATGTATTCTGAACAACGCTCCATTGTGGAGGCAGCGCTGGGCGTGGAAGCGGGCATCGATGCGGCATTGCCGCTTCTGGAGAAGCGCGGGACCACGATTTCGCGCATAGACGCAAACATGCGGGCGGCAGACGCCAAGGCCCTCGCAACAAAAATGCTGGCTCAGGCCAAATGACGTACTTTTGGAAAGGATGACCACGCTGCAGTTTCTTGTCTCGACGATGAATAATCGTTTCGATGCGGCAGGGGCACGACTGGATCCGGCTCGATGTATCGTCGTCAACCAGGTCGATGAACCCGATCTCGATCGTGCAGAAGCCTGGGCCAGTCCGATAAGGTCAGTGGGGGGGGTCGTCGTGAATGTCGCAGAGCGCGGCCTATCGAAGAGCCGCAACCGGGCCATTGCGGCAGCGAAAGGAGACATATGCGTCATATCGGATGACGATATCATCTTCGATGCTGATGCCTCAGAACGGCTGGAAGCAATGTTCCGCGACCATCCCGAGGCGGACGTCATCACCTTCCAGGCCCGTAGTGACAAAGGGCATCCCCTTCGGCGCTATCCGCCCACGTCATACAAGCACACTGTGCTAACGTCACTTAACGTAGTCTCCATCGAAATCGCGTTTCGACTGGATGCAGTTCGTCGCTCGCATGTGCAGTTTGATGAGCGATTTGGCTTGGGTGCGGAGTACGTCTCGGGCGAGGAGAACATATTTGTCTCTGATCTAGTCCGTTCTGGTCTAGCCGCCATCTATGTGCCGGAGTGTATTGTAACCCATTCAGGGGAACCCAGCGGCGGCCAATTTGAGAGCGATCGCGTCGCCATTTCGAAGGGTGCGATAATTAGGCGGGTTCTTGGGAAGTTCTCCCTTCCAATTGTGGTTCTCTTTGCCATCAAGAAGTCCGTTCAGCATGAGGAAAATCCTGCGCGAATGATTTCGCTCGCTGTGAAGGGATGGCGCAAACTGTGAAGTCGTCAGCCTACGTCGAGCCTCAGGCAAGTGATACTTTTGCGGCCTCTCGCGTCCGCTCGTCCAGAAAAACTGAAGACATTCTTCTGTCGATCTACGTGTTTTCCGCATTTGTAAGTATATTTACCATAGAGATAGGCTTTCACGTAAAACTATTCATGGTCTTGATGCTTGTTGCGGCGCCAATTGCAATAACAAGAACTATTAAAGTCACTCTATTTGAAGTCTTGTTTGTATTATTGTTTCTTTATTTATTGCTTCAGTCTTCACTTGTAAGCATTGACGTTTATTCCAGCGCGAGAATGCTTCTGGGGATGCTTCTCGTTTATGTGTATTATAGTATCAGCAAAGGCATTTTTCAGCGACATGCCGCTTCCGTTGATCGGGCGCTTCACATTAGCGGCTGGGGTTTGGTGGTTAGCTCATTAGCCCTGTATCTTATTGGAATATATGAGAATTTGTCCGCCGGTTCGCTGCCGCGCGTATCTTGGGGCGCCATGTATGAGCGCGGGCTTTACCGTCTGACAGGCGTTTGGACCGATCCGAATTTCGCTGGTCTAGGCATGCTCTTCGTTATTCTCTACGCACTTCTGTGGGGGAAAATACGTCCACTCCTAGCCATCGCCGCGCTGATGGTCTTTGCGCTTTGCCTTTCACGGGGTGCACTACTGGCGGGAATCGCGGGCCTTGGAGCGGCAGTATTGTTTCAGCTTCTGACCGGTAGGCTAAAGCGGCGCGACGTCAGTCTGGGCGCTGCAGTTATTGTCGGCGCGTCCGTGGTCGCTGCGTTGGCGTGGCAGGTTCCTGAACTTAATGAAATCCTGCTGCATCGCACCGGCAATATCTCGAGCGGAAGCGGCCGCGCCGATCTGTGGCTTGCCGGCTTAACGGCCTGGTCTGAGCATCCCCTGGTGGGCGTCGGCTTGTATAACTTCGGAGCCGCCATCGGGGAGCCCGGGCGATTTGCCCATAACACTCCCCTTGAGGTGCTCGTCGAAGGCGGACTACCTGCCTTCCTGCTATATGTGCTGTTCGCAGCGTCGGCGCTCTGGCATGCCACGCGCACCAATCACAAGGTTTACTTTGTTGCTGTCGTTTCTGCCTTCTTCACAATGACCCTGACGCTCTCGATGCTAATATACGAGGGCATGTTCCTGTTGCTTGCGCTTATGGCCGTAGATACTGGGCCTCGACGGAACTTGTCGGGTAATGACAAAATCAATGCGTGATCTTCGTTCCGGCTCTCCGACCGTTTCCATTGTCATGCCCGCTTTCAACAGCGCACGATTCATTTCTGACTCAGTGGAGTCGGTGCGTTGCCAGCAATTTCAGAACTGGGAACTCATCGTCTCCGACGACGGCTCGCGCGATGAGACGAAGGCGATTGTAGCGGATTTAGGCGGGGCAGATTCTCGCATCTGTCTACTTGCCAGCGGTGCCAATCGTGGGCCGGCTCAGGCCCGCAATGCGGCCATCGAAGCCGCAAGCGGACGATACGTCGCCTTCCTCGATAGCGACGATCTGTGGAAGCCCGAGAAGCTGGCGCGACAGATTTCCTTCATGCAGAAGCACGATCTCGCTTTCACGTTCTCCTCCTATGATCGGATTGATGAAGGAGGTCGCTTCATCAACACGCATCAAGCGAAAAGACCTGTCGCGTATCGGGATCTGCTCAAATCCTGCGTGATCGGTTGCCTGACTGCCGTCTACGACACCGAAAGGATCGGCAAGGTCTACATGCCAGAAGTGCGCGGTGCTGAAGATTTCGGCCTGTGGCTACGCATTCTGAAGAAAGTGGATCGCGCGGTACCACTCCCCGAGAGCCTTGCGCTCTACCGGGTCCGCGATAATTCTCTTTCCGGAAACAAGCTGGCTGCCGCCCGATATACTTGGTCAACCTATCGCAACGTCGAAAACCTGGGCCTGCTGCGTTCGAGCTACTACTTTGCTCACTATGCGGCCATCGGTGTATTCAACACCTTTGCACGGCCTTTGGTAGCGAGGTGGGAAGGCGCGAGCGGCAGACAAAGGTGAACCACTCGGCTGGCCCGGTCAGGAACCAAAGCCCCTAGTCCAGGAAGTCCAGTTCCGGCCCCACCGGGACGATCCGCGTGGGGTTTATGGTGGGGTGGCTCCAGTAGTAGTGGGTCTTGATGTGGTCCATGTGGATGGTGTCACGGACCCCCGGCACGGCCACGAGGCCCTTCAGATAGTGCGAGATGTTGGGGTAGTCGGCGATGCGGCGGATGTTGCATTTGAAGTGGCCGACATAGACGGCGTCGAAGCGGAGCAGGGTGGTGAGGAGGCGCCAGTCGGCTTCGGTGACGCGGTCGCCGGCGAGGTAGGCGTTGTTGCTGAGGATCTCCTCGATCCAGTCGAGTGAGGCGAAGAGGGCGGCGACGGCTTCCTCATAGGCCTCCTGCTTCGTTGCGAAGCCGGCCTTGTAGACGCCGTTGTTGACGGTGTCGTAGATGCGCTGGTTGAGGGCGTCGATGCCGGGGCGGAGCGCTTCGGGGTAGTAATCGTCTTCATTGGCGGTAAGGCCGTCGAAGGCGCTGTTGAGCATCCGGATGATCTCCGAACTTTCATTGTTGACGATGGTCTGGCGCTGCTTGTCCCAGAGCACGGGAACGGTGACGCGGCCGGTGTAGTCGGGCCTCGCGCGCTGGTAGATCTGGTAGAGATGGTCGGCGCCGTAGAGGCTGTCGCCGGTCGCGCCTTCCGATTTGAAGGTCCAGCCGGTCTCATCGGCCATTTTGGGCGAGACGACAGAGACCGTAATGATGTCCTCGAGGCCCTTGAGGGCGCGGAAGATCAGGGTGCGGTGGGCCCAGGGACAGGCGTAGGAGACGTAGAGGTGGTAGCGGCCGGCTTCGGCCGCGAAGCCGCCCTCGCCGGAGGGGCCGGGGCTGCCATCCGAGGTGATCCAGTTGCGGAAGACGGCGTCACCGCGGACGAATTTGCCGCCGGTCTTTTTGGTGTCGTACCATTCGCTCGACCAGGTGCCGTCGACCAGTTGTCCCACAATCGTCTCCTTTTGGACCTAGCAACGCCCGAGTGAGGCGCTCCGTTCACAATTACCCGGCACCCGCGGCGAGGTCTTGAATTGAACGATCGACTCCATGATTTATCGTTTACGCGCAAGATAGCTGGTGCTAATGCGCGTTTCAGACGTCAGGAGGCGTCCAGGATGGAGAACGTCGTTCACGTGACCCGACGACCCTAGTTGGTCGGGAGCCGGCCCGAGAGCCGGTGCATTTGTCCTTTTTACGCTTCCTGGACTTGTCACGATGATCACGCCTTCTGTCGCGCCCGAGGTGCCTCCGGTCCCTCCGCAATCCCAGCCGTCCACCATTCGCGTTGCCACGCCCGCCGATGATGCGTTCATCGACGAATTGCAGGCGGCGGCGTTCGGGCCGGGGCGTTTTGCCCGGACGGCCTTCCGGGTGCGCGAGCGCTTCCCGATCGACCCCTCCCTCTCGCTCATCGCCGAAGTCGATGGCACCCCAGCTGCCTGCGTGTGGATGACACCGCTCAGCGTGGGTGGCGTCGATGGCTACATGCTGGGGCCGCTGGCGACGCATCCGAACTTCCGCAAGCGCGGCATCGGCAAGCAGCTGGCGCTCGAAGTGACTCGGCAGGCGCTGGAGCGCAGCAAGGGCAGCTTTGTGATCCTGATCGGCGACCGCGATTATTATTGCCCGCTGGGCTGGCAGCCGACGGTGCTGGGCGCGGTCGAATGGCCGGGTCCGGTCGACCCGAGCCGCGTGCTTGTCTATGCTGAGGACAAGACGCTTGCGGCGCGCCTCACGGGCAGGATCGGCGCGTTCGGGGCCAGGAAGCATCAGTAGGGTGTGATGTGTCGGCAGCCGATGAACTGATCGAGCGAATCAGGAATCGGTTGCTGCCCTCGCCGCAGCTGGCCGAGGAGACGGCTTCGCTCGCCCCCGACTGGGTACCGGATGGCGGCTTTGCCTCGCCGCCGCGCGATGCCGCGGTGCTGATCGCCATTGTGCGGCGCGGCGAGGCGCTCTCGATCCTCTACACCGAACGCTCGCCAGACCTGCGCTCGCATTCCGGGCAGATCGCCTTTCCGGGCGGCAAGATCGACCCCGAGGACAAGGGGCCGGGCGACGCGGCGCTGCGCGAGGCGTGGGAAGAGGTGGCGCTCGATCGCGACGATGCGCGGGTCCTCGGCTACATGCCGGCCTATTTTACCGGCTCGAACTATCTGATCACGCCGGTGGTGGCCGAGGTGACGCCGCACCGGGCGTTCGTCGGCAATCCCGGCGAAGTGAAGAGCGTGTTCGAGGTGCCGTTGCCGACGCTGATGCGCGACGAGAGCTTCGGGACGCTGCGTTTCACGCGCGGGGCGCGCCAGGGCTCGACCTGGCAGATTGCGCATGAGGGGCTTGTCATCTGGGGGATAACCGCCAATCTGACGCGGCGCTTTTATGAGCTGGTGCTGAAGGACGAGATTCCGTGGTGATCCCCAAGGCGGCATTGCAGCGCCTCAGAGACGCGGCCTGGCTGCGCGATGAGGCGACGCAAAGGGTGTTCGCGCTGCTCGACGGGGCGGCGGGGAAGACCCGTGCCGTGGGTGGCGCGGTGCGCGACACGCTGTCCGAACATGCGCGTGAAGCCAATGATGTGGACTTCGCCACCGAGCTGCGGCCCGACGAGGTGATGCGGCGCGCCGGCGAGGCGGGGATCGCGGTGTATCCGACGGGCGTCGAGCACGGCACGGTGACGCTGAAGGTGGGCGAGCGCAGCTATGAGGTGACGACGCTGCGCGAAGACGTCGAGACCGACGGGCGACGTGCGGTGGTGCGCTTCGGCTACCACTGGACGCGCGACGCCGAGCGGCGCGACTTCACGCTCAATGCGCTCTATTGCGACATGGATGGCGAGCTGTTCGATCCGATCAGCGGCGCCGAGGATTGCCTCAATGGTGTGGTGCGCTTCATCGGCGACGCCAACCGGCGCATCGCCGAGGACCGGCTGCGCGTCTACCGGTTCTTCCGCTTCACCGCGAGCCACGGCCAGCAGCTGTTCGACGAGGACGGACTGGCGGCGGTGCGGAAGGCGGCGGGGGACCTTGGCGATCTCTCGGGCGAGCGGGTAGGCGCCGAGATGCGCCGCATGATCGCGCTGCCGCAGGTGGCGCGGACCTTCGAGACGATGGTGGAAGCGGGCATCATCGAGATGCCGGCGCCGCTGCTCGACCGGCTGGGTACCTATGAGCGGCGGGTGCACCGGCCGAACGGCACGGCACGGCTCGCGATCCTCGTGCAGTTTCTCGGCAGCAAGGGCGTCAAGCAGCGCTGGCGGTTGTCGAATGACGAGATCGCGACGGCGGAGTCGATCATCCTCGCGGCGAAGCTGCTGACCGATTTCCACATCAACGAAGCGGCCTATCGCTTCCCGGCCTTTCTCTCCGATGCGGTGGAAGTGGCGGCGACGCTGTCGGGATGGACCGAAGCAGGCAAGCAGGTGGTGGTGCAGCATCTCGAGCAGATCGACGTACCGCGCTTTCCGGTGTCGGGCAGCGACCTGATGCAGCGCGGCATGAAGCCCGGCCCCAAGATCGGGGCCGAACTGGACCGGCTCGAAAAGCGATGGATTCAGTCCGGCTTCAAGATGGATCGCAACACGCTGCTGGCAATGCTGCAGCGCTGACTATTGCGCGGCCTGCGCCGCATGGATGCGCTGCTTGATGCGATCAATCATTTCCGGGCGCACCTCTGCCTCGGCATGCACCGACCGCAGATGGTCGGCGGCGCGGCGCACGATCTCGGCGGGATCGTCGGCCTGGGTATGCCACTGGCAACCGGGAACGAGGCATTCATACTGCTTCATCGCAACCTCCTGAGGCTCAGCTAGGGGAAACGGAGAGGGGCGGCTTGAGTTCCGCTATTCGTCCTCCTCGAACACGCCGAGGGGACTGAGGGATTTAATCGCGGTGCCATCGTCGTCGCGGCGCACTTCACGCGGCACCGCGCCGGTGACGTCGGCAATAGCGCTGGCCAATAGTTCGGAGTGGGTGACGACGCAGAGTTGCGCGCGCTCGGCGGCCTTGCTGATCGCGGCGGCAAGCGCGGGCAAGAGGCTCGGATGGAGGCTGGCCTCGGGCTCGTTGAGCGCGATGAAGGGCGGCAGACGATAAGAGAGCAGCGCCCCCATCAGCGCGAGAAACTGCAGCGTGCCCTCCGACAATTCGTGCGGGCGGAAGCCGCGCTTGGGCGTCTCCGGGAAGACCATCTCGAAGGTCGCGGTTTCGTCGGGGCGGGGCACGCGCAGTTCGGCGCCGGGGAAGGCGGCCTCGATGGCGGCGTCGAGATCGACCGTGTCCTGACGGATGTGGCGCAGCGTCGCGAAGACGGCGGCGAGATTGCTGCCATCGGAAGCCAGGAGCGGCGAGGTGATGGCGCGGCATGGACGGCGCAGGGCCGAATCCGGATCGGTGCGGAAGCCGTGATAGAAGCGCCAGTTGGAGAGCTCGGTGCGGACCGCGCCGAGGTCGGCATCGGCACCGCCCAGTTCGGCGAGCGCGGTTTCACTGGCGAGCAGATCGTCGGCATCCTCGTGGCGCAGGCTGATGTGGCGGCCGTTGCGCTCAAGGATGGCGCGAGGACGGCCGCGGTCAATGATCCTGAGGGATTCGAGCTTGATCTGCGCCTCGGTATCGAAGGCCGCTGCGGTGATCTTCTGCGGGAAGCCGAATTCGATACGGTAGGTGCCGAAATCCTCAAGCGTCGCCTCGAGGGCGAGACGGTTGGCTTCGCCCTTGCGCAGACCATCGGTGCGGTAACGCGGATCGAAGGCGCCATCGGGCGAGAGGTTCTTGCCGCCGGCCCAGAAGACCGAGCCGAGGCCGCCTTCGCGGGCAATCTCGTCGGCGATGGTGCCGCGCGCCGCCGCGTGCAGCAGTTCGAGCGAGCGATAGATGTTGGTCTTGCCGACGCCGTTGCCGCCCGTGAGGATGGTCACCCGCCGAAGCGGCAGGCGCATCTTGCGGATGGAGCGATAGCCGGTGATTTCGACTTCGGTCAGCGCCACCCGGTTCCCCCTTTACGGCCAGCGTACCTCGGGGGGCATGGATGACAAGATGGCCTCGATGTTGCCACCGGTCTTGAGGCCGAAGGTGGTGCCGCGATCATAGAGCAGGTTGAACTCGACATAGCGGCCGCGGCGGATCAGTTGCTCGTCGCGATCAGCCTCGGTCCATGGCGTGTTGAAGTTGCGGCGGACGAGGGCAGGGTAGACATCAAGGAAGGCGCGGCCGACGTCCTGGGTGAAGGCGAAATCCGCGTCCCAATTACCTGAATTGTGGTTGTCGTAGAAAATGCCGCCGATGCCGCGCGGCTCGTTGCGGTGCTTGAGCCAGAAATAGTCGTCGCACCATTTCTTGTAGCGGGCGTAGTCGACGCCATGGGTTTCGCAGGCTTTGCGGTAAGCGGCGTGGAAATCGACGCTGTCGGGATCGGTCTGGTTGCGCCGGCGGTCGAGCACCGGGGTGAGGTCGCCGCCACCACCGAACCAGGTCTTGCCGGTGACGATCATGCGCGTGTTCATGTGCGCGGCGGGCACGTTCGGATTCCACGGATGGATGATGACCGAGACGCCCGCGCTCCAGAATTCGGCGCCAGCCTCGGTGTGCGGCATCTGACGGGCGAATTCCTCGCTGAACTGGCCATGGACGACGGAGATGTGGACGCCGGCCTTCTCGAAGACGCGGCCATGCAGCAGGCCCATCTCGCCGCCACCGCCGTCGGGACGGGCCCATGGCTTGATCTCGAACTTGCCCGCCGGCCTGTCCGACAGCACGCCACCCTCGGCCTCGATCGCTTCGAGGCGAGCGCAGAGGTCGTCGCGAACCTGGCGGAACCAGGCAGCGGCGGTGGCCTGTTTGGCTGAGATGTCGGGGGGCAGGGTCATGAGAGAGTCTCGAAGTGGCCAGTCTGGCGGAGTGCTTCGCCCAGTATCATGGACGCAGCGACGGCAACATTGATTGAACGCAAACCGGTCTGCATCGGGATGCGGATGGCGGCGCCGGCCTCGGCGGCGACAGACTCAGGCACGCCGGCGCTTTCGCGGCCGAGCATCAGGATGTCGCCGGGCGCGTAGGAAAACCCGTAGGCCGATGTCTCGGTCTTGGTGGTCAGCAGCACCGTGCGATGGCCTGATTCCTGCCGCCAGGCGGCGAAATGGGCGTAGCTGTCGTGCTCGACGATCTCGGCGCGGTCGAGATAATCGAGGCCACCACGCTTCAATTCGCGGCGCGAGAAAGGGAAGCCGGTAGGGTGGATGATGTGTACCCTGACCCCGAGACAGGCGCCCAGCCGCAGCAGGGTGCCGGTGTTCTGGGCGATGTCGGGCTGATAGAGGGCCAGTTGGACAGTCATCGGCTGCTCCTTACGCCAGCGGGCCTGAAGCACCGGTGGGTATAGTGTCGCATGGCGGTTTTGGGGCAATGCCGCAGTCTAGACAAGTTCTAGGGAGAGTGCCAAAAGACAGCCAAATCACGCGCCGTTGAGGGCGGGTGAGGTCATTTGTTGCGCGGTGCGGGGGCTCCGCAAGCCAGCGCAAATCAGACAGCAGGCAGGGATTTCGACCTTGGCGACAGAATCGAATTTGGCGCACACCGAACAACCCAATGCGGGGCGCCGCGACTTTCTCTATGTCGCGACGGCGGCGGTAGGTGCAGTGGGCGTTGGCGCAGCGGTGTGGCCGCTGATCAACCAGCTCAATCCCGACGCTTCCGTGCTGGCCATGGCCTCGACCGAATTCGACCTGTCTTCGGTTGCCGAAGGGTCGTCGGTTACGATCAAGTGGCGCGGGTCGCCGGTTTTCGTGCGGCACCGCACGCAGGCCGAGATCGACGAAGCGCGCGCCGTGCCGCTCAACGAGCTCAAGGACCCCGCGACCGACGAGTCGCGCGTCAAGGAGGGCCATGCGCAGTATCTGGTGATGGTGGCGCTGTGCACGCATCTCGGTTGCGTGCCCGTTGGCGACGCCGGTGAGTTCGGTGGCTGGCTCTGCCCGTGCCACGGTTCGCAGTTCGATACGGCCGGTCGTATCCGTAAAGGTCCCGCTCCGACCAACCTGGTGGTTCCGCCCTACCAGTTCCTGAGCGACACCGTGATCCAGATCGGTTGAGGGAAGAGACTTAGATGTCCGCGCACGAGAGCAACTACAATCCCACCAACCCGGTCGAAAAGTGGCTGGATGAGCGCCTGCCGCTCGTTCGCTTCGCCAAGGCGACCATCATCGACTTCCCGACGCCGAAGAACCTCAATTACTGGTGGACCGGCGGCGCGATCCTGACCTTCATGCTGGCCGTGCAGATCGTCACCGGCATTATCCTGGCGATGCACTATACACCGCATATCAGCATGGCCTTCGACTCGGTGGAGCATATCCGCCGCGACGTGAACGGCGGCCGCATGATCCAGGCGACCCACGCCGTGGGCGCCTCGATGTTCTTCCTCGCCGTCTATCTGCACATTTTCCGCGGGCTGTATTTCGGCTCGTACAAGGCGCCGCGCGAGATCCTGTGGATCCTGGGCGTCATCATCTTCGTGCTCATGATGGGCACGGCGTTCTTCGGCTACGTGTTGCCGTGGGGCCAGATGAGCTTCTGGGCGGCGCAGGTGATCACCAACATCTTCGCGGCGATCCCGATTGTCGGCGAACCGATCCTGCACTTGCTGCGTGGCGGCTTCGCGGTCGACAACCCGACGCTCAACCGCTTCTTCTCGCTGCACTACCTGCTGCCGTTCATCATCGCGGCGGTGGTCGGGCTCCACATCTGGGCGCTGCATGTGCCGGGTAACAACAACCCGATCGGCGTCGAAGTGAAGTCCAATCGCGACACGGTGCCGTTCCATCCGTTCTACACGATGAAGGACCTGTTCGCGATTGTGGTGTTCTGCATCCCCTTCGCCTGGTTCGTGTTCTTTGCGCCGGATATCCTCGGCCATCCGGACAATTACATCGAAGCCAACCCGCTGGTGACGCCGCCGCACATCGTTCCGGAATGGTACTTCCTGCCGTTCTATGCGATCCTGCGCGCCATCGACTTCAACTTCATCCTCGACAGCAAGCTGCTCGGCGTCATCGCCTTCGGTGGCTCGATCGTGATCCTGTTCTTCCTGCCCTGGCTGGATACGCACAAGGTTCGCTCGGGGACGTTCCGCCCGACTTTCAAGTGGTTCTACTGGGTGTTCGTGGCGAACTTCGTGCTGCTCACCTGGTATGGCGCGCAGGCTGCGGACATGAAGATCATCGGTGGTCTGACCGTGGCTGATACTTCGAAGCTCTCGGTGGCCTATTATTTCGGCTACTTCCTCATCATCCTGCCGCTGCTTAGCCGGTTCGAGAAGCCGAAGCCGCTGCCGAACTCCATCTCCGAGTCCGTGCTCAAGCACGCCCCGGCCACGAATTGACCGCTCAGGACCGCAACAGAATGATCAAGATCTCGACCATTTTCGCTGCCGGCCTGCTCGCTGTAGGTCTGGCCCTGCCGGTCGCTGCGGCCGAACAAGGCGCGCACATCGAAAAGCAGCACTGGAGCTTTGCCGGCCTGTTTGGCAAGTATGACCAGAACCAGCTGCAGCGCGGTTTCCAGGTGTTCCGCGAAGTCTGCGCGAGCTGCCACTCGGCACGCCTGCTGTCGTTCCGGAACCTCGAGCAGCCCGGCGGGCCGGAGTTCTCCGAGGCGCAGGTGAAGGCGCTGGCCGCCGAGTACACCGTCGTCGATCCGGAAGCACCGGAAGGCTCGCGCAAGGCGCTGCCGTCCGACGCCTGGCCGGGGACCGGCCAGAGCGACGCCGATCTCGCCGCCGCCTTCGGCCTCGTGCCGCCCGATCTGTCGGTGATCGCCAAGGCCCGCAAGGTGAATGACGCGTTCCCGAACTGGGTATTCAACTACTTCACCACCTATTCGGAAGGCGGCGTGGACTACATGCACGCCCTCCTCGTGGGCTACGAAGAGGAAGTGCCGGCCGGTACGGTCGACAGCCAGGGTCAGCCCTATGTGCTGCCCGACGGCAAGTTCTTCAACGAAGTGTTCCCGGGCCACGCCATTGGCATGCCGCCGCCGTTCTCGGACGGGCAGGTTGCCTATGCCAATGCGGACGGTTCGGACGTGCCGGCCGAGATGCTGACGGCCGACCAGTACTCCAAGGACGTTTCGGCGTTCCTGATGTGGGTGGCTGAGCCGCATCTCAACGAGCACAAATCGGCGGGTTTCCGCGTGCTGACCTTCCTGCTGCTGTTCGCGGCGCTGATGTGGTTCGTCAAGCAGCGCCTATGGCGCAAGGTCGAGCACTGAGCCCGGCACTGAATGCTGAATTTGAAAGGGCGCTTCGGCGCCCTTTTTGTTGCTTGGCGCGGGCGGCCCGGCTGGGCTAAATTGGCCCGACGCTTTGCGAGGATAGAGCCATGTCGCCGATCCGTACTGCCGCGACCCTTATCGGCGTTGCCGTGACCGTTGTCCGCCATCCGGTGGTGCGCGCTGCCGTGAAGGCCGCGCCGCATCTGGTGACGCCGCAGCTGCGCCAGAAGGCCGCCGATGCCACGCTCGACACCGCCTATCGCGCCGGCGTGCTGGCCCGCAAGTTGATGAAGCGCGACTGATGCTCGACCTCAAATCGCTGATCCGTTCCATCCCGGACTATCCAAAGCCCGGAATCCTGTTTCGCGACATCACCACGCTGATCGAGCACCCGCAGGGGTTCAGGGAGAGCATAAAGCGGCTGGCCGACGCGCATCGCGACCTCGGCATCACGCATGTCGCAGGGATCGAGGCGCGGGGGTTCATCTTCGGCGCTGGCGTCGCGATCGAGATGGGTGTCGGCTTCGTGCCAATCCGCAAGCGGGGCAAGCTGCCGGGCGCGACGATCGGGCAGAACTACACGCTTGAATATGGCGTCGATACGATCGAGATCCATGCCGATGTGCTGACCGATGTGCACAAGGTGCTGCTGATCGACGATCTGATCGCGACCGGCGGTACGGCGGTGGCGGCGGTGGGCCTGCTGCGGCGCACCGGGGCGGTCGTCGAGAATGCAGGCTTCGTGATCGATCTGTTCGACCTTGGCGGGGCGGAAAAGCTCAGGGCGCTCGGCGTCAAGATCGAGAGCCTCGTGCCGTTTCCGGGGCATTGAGGCGGCGGCACGCGGCCACCGCCTCGGAATTGTCAGTCCTTCTTCAGCAGCGCATCGAGGCTCGGCACAGTCGGGGCAGGCTTGACCTCGCCTGGCGTACGGCGGGGGATGGGTTGCTGCTTTGAAGTACCGTTCCAGTTCTGCTTGTTGATGGGAGCGGGACGTTGGTAGGTGATGAATTTGGGCATGAGTTCACTCCTTCCCCGGTCGCGCATGGAAGCGGACAGCGGGGAGCAGGGCGCACGCGTGAAATCGCAAGCGATCGCGCGGCGCGGCCAAAACTAAGGGCGATGGAGTTCTAGGGACGGGGAGAGCCGGACGAAGTCTTCGCCTGGATCTGGTACATCGAGTTCGCCGGCAATCCTGCACCACCACCCGCACGCGGGGCGTGGGAGGGGAGATGCTTTGGCGTCCGCTCGATTACTCAGATCATTTGCTGGCGAGACCTCTCGGTTAGGTGGCGGAACATAGGGATGCGTAGCGGCGCGGTCAACCCTAGGCGAGTTTCAGCACCACAGCGCCGGCGGCAATGACCAGTACGGCGGCAACGCGGGCCGTGGTGACGCGCTCGCGCAGCACGAAGGCGGCGATGGCGGTGCCGAAGAGGATCGAGGTTTCGCGCAGCGCCGCGACGATCGGGATCGGCGCCTCGGTCATGGCCCAGAGGACGAGGCCGTAGGAGATGAGCGTGCCGAAGCCACCGGCGACGCCGAGGGCCCAGTTGCTGCGGGCATAGCCGATGATGTCGGGCCGGCGGAGCAGCGCCCAGAGCGCCAGCGGTACGCCGGTTAGAACGAAGATCCACATGGTGTAGGTGACCGGTGCACCGGAGGCGCGCACGCCGAAGCCGTCGACCAGCGTGTAGGAGGCGATGACCAGCGCATTGATCATGGCGAGGCCGAGCCGCTGCGGTTCGGCGGTGCGGCCGATCAGCGTCAGGCTGAGGAGGCCGAGCGAGACGAGGAGCACACCGGCCCAGCCGATCGGCGACAGATGCATGCCGAGCGCCAGCGACGAGACCAGCGCGACGATCAGCGGCGGGGTGCCGCGCATCACGGGATAGGCGCGGCTCATGTCGGCCTGGCGATAGGCCCCGGCGATGAGGGCGTAATAGGCGATCTCGAGCACGGCGGAGATGGCGAGATAGGGCCAGGCAGCGGGGGCCACGGGCGGCAGGAAGGGCAGGGTGACGATGCCGACCAGCGCAGCCGAGGCGGCGACGAGGATGGTGGTCAGCAGCGTATCGCTGCCGGCCTTGACGATGGCGTTCCAGACGGCGTGGAGAGCGGCGGCGAAGAGGACAATGCCGAAGACGGCGAAGGTCATCTCAGCGCGGCTTACAGACGAGCACGGCCTTTTCCGGATTGTAGAGGGTCAGCACATCGCCCCCTGCCGGATCGAAGGTCACGAGGCCATAGCCGATCCCGATGGTGGCGAGGCTGCCATTGAGGAAGCGGACGCCGTCGGAGCCCATTTCGGCGTCGCCGGTGCCGGAGGCGGCGGAACCGAAATTGGCGGAGGCGTAGCCATAGGAGCCGGCGAAGACGGTGAGCAGGCCCGCCTTGGTGTTGTCGATGAGCGCGATGCAGCCCCAATTGCCCTCGGCGGGACTGACATTGGTACCCTGGGCGAGGGCGGGGGCAGCGAGCGTCACGAAGCTCAGGGCAAGGGCGATGGTGCGCATTAACTCATCCGGTGCGTTTGGCGAGGACTTTCCCCAAAACAGGGAGTCGGGTCAACGCCAGGTAGAGCCGCAGGCCGATCGGCATCCGATAATCGCGCAATTTGGAAAAGCCGACGAGTTCGGCGTGGTAGACCAGCTCGCCATGCTGGTTCACCGCTTCGAGCGTGTTGAACAGCAGGCCCCAGCCCGGAATAGAGTTGGAGGGGCGCTTGCCGGTGACGGTGAGCGTGTAGGTGACGGTATCGCCGGGGCGCACAGGCGCCTTGAACTGCATCTTGTTGACGCCGGGGGAGGGGCCAGAGACGCCCGGCTCCTTGCCCTCGCCACGCAGGCGATCCTCTTCGGCAAAGAGCGCATCGACCATGTGGCGGTGGCCGACGCTGACGGTGTGCCAGCCCGAGGCAACTAGACCGCCGAAGTGCGAGTGCCTGGCGGCTTCAGGATCGACGTGGAAATATTGCGGATCGTAGAGTTGGCCGAAGCGGATGATCTCGGCCTCGGTGAAGTGATGGCTGCCGAGCGGGAAGGCTTCGTCGAGCGTGATGTCCTCGAACCAGCGGGTCATGGGTTTTCTCCCTCGACCAGCGGCAAGGAGGGATCGCGCAGTTCGACCAAATTGGCGAGGCGCATGGTCATCACCGGCTCGCCGCGCTGGTTGCGCACGTCGAGATCGACGGTGACGATGCCGCGCTCGGGATGATGGCGCGAGCGGCGCAACGCGGCGATGGTGGCGGTGCCGGTGATGGTGTCGTCGACCATCACGGGCTTCTTCCATTTGAGGTCGGAGAAGCCGAGGCCGCCCATCGAGGCGATCCTCGTTAGGAAGGTGTCGCCGAGCATGCGCAGGGTCAGCGCCGCGGTCTGCCAGCCGGAGGAGGCGAGGCCGCCGAGCAGTGATGCCTTCGCCGCCGCTTCGTCGAGGTGGAAGGGGAAGGGGTCGAACTCGCGCGCGAAGCCGGTGATCATCTCCTTGCTGACCGCGATGCGGCCGAGGTCGATGGTCTCACCTTCCACGAGGTCCTCGTAGTGGCGGCGGTTCTCGGTGATGGGGTTCATGATCGTTGACGTATACGTCAATGTGGGGCCGGGCTCAATTTATTTGCGCGGCGGTGGGCACTCTGTCCGGCCGATCCCGAGAGGGCTCGGCAATTGCTGCGTGGGCGTGAGTCATCGTCCATCGGTGATGAGCCTCCGGTTGCGGGGGAAGTGGACGGGGCCCCGAGGCGCGTACGCCTCGATGTTTCAGATAGAGAGGCACACGACGCCTCGGGGCGCGGGATTTCAGATCCCCATGCGGCCGTACGGACTTCAGTCCGTCGCATAACCCATGGGGCCCAGGTGGGAGACGCTCCCACCCGCCCGCTTGCTGGAGCGCGTCCTTCGTCGCGAACTCCGTCCGTGCGACCCAGCTGAGGGGAGTTTACACCCGCTCCGGGGGGACGTGGATAAGTTGGCCCAAAATCGGGGTGTGCGCCTAGAGCTTGCTGGGGAAATCGCTAGTTGAGTTAAGCGTTTTTGGGGGTGCGGATTAATACGTAGATTCGTGCGAATCCGATGCGACGGTTCCTGCCGAACGTCATCCCCGCGCAGGCGGGGATCCAGGGGCCACGACCACTGTGCCGACTGCCCTGGATTCCCGCCTGCGCGGGAATGACGTGGTGGGGGTACAGGGCCCCGGTGCTTGTGGTCGCCCCCACCACCGGCTTTGCCGGTCCCCCTCCCCCGCAAGCGGGGGAGGATATCCAGACTTCGGGCCGGCTACAGGGTGATGCGGTAGGTGGCGAAGCCGGCTTCGGTGGTGGTGCCGGTGGGTTCGATTTTTACGGCGGTGACGTCGGCGAGGTGGTCCTTGGCTTTCGGGCCGGTGTCGAACAGGACCGTGGTGCCGCCGAGCGGGGCGAGGGACCAGTTGCTGTCGGCCTTGGGCTGGATGGTCTTCTGGTCGACGATGTAGCGGATCAGCAGGTCACGATTGGTGTCGGGACCCTTGAACACGACCTTGTCGCCGGTGATGCCGGGGAAGTTGCCACCGCCGCCGCCGCGATAATTGTTGGTGGCGACGACGAAGTCCTGTTCGGGGTCGATCGGCTTGCCGTCGAACATCAGATCGATGATGCGATGCGCGTCGGGGTTGACCAGTTCCTTGCCGTCAACGGAGTAGCGGCTCGGCTGGCTGACGTCGATCTTGTAGGTGACGCCGTCGATGACGTCGAAATTGTAGGCAGGGAAATCGAGGTTGATCAGCGGCTGGTCGGCGGCGCCGCCTGCGGCGATCTGGTTGAAGATGCCGGCCGAGCGTTCGAGCCATTCCTTGACGTCGGAGCCCTTGATGCGGACCGCCTGGATGGTGTTGGGGTAGAGATAGAGATCGGCGACGTTCTTGATGGCGACGGGGCCGATGGCGACGTCGGTGTAGTAGTCCGGGCCGCCACGGCCACCGGCCTTGAAGGGCGCGGCGGCGGAGAGCAGTGGAACGCCGTCCCAGCTGGAGCCCTTCTGCATCTGGCTCAGATACCAGGTCTGCGCGATGTTGACGATCTGCACCGAGGGATCGTCGGCGACGAGGGCGAAGTAGGAGTGGAGCGGCGCGGCGGTCTCGCCGACAGCGCGACGGACATATTCGAGCGCGGCTTCATGCTCGGAGGCAACGGACTCCAGCACCTCCGGCTCGCTCTCGACGGTGGGCACGACCTTGCCGTCGACGCGTTCGAAAATCGGACGGGCTTCGGAGGTGTGCGAGGCGATGGTCCAGTTGCCGTCGGCGGTCTTTTCGAGCAGCAGATCGATGAGGCCCATATGCGAGCCCCAGAAGCCGGCCATCACGGCGGGCTTGCCGGCGAGGGTGCCCTTTTCGAGATCGGCGCCGTCGAGGCCCTCGAAATCCTTCGAATTGGGGAAGACGAGATGCTGGTGGCCGGTGAGGACGACGTCGATGCCGTCAACGGCCGCGAGTTGCAGCGAGGCGTTCTCGGCGCCGGCGCCCTGATCGGCGGCGATGCCGGAATGGGAGAGGGCGACGATGAGCTGGGCGCCTTCCGCCTGCATCTTTGGCACATAGGCCCGGGCGGTCTCGACGATGTCGCGGGTGTTGACCTTGCCGGTGAGATTGTTGGCGTCCCAGGTCATGATCTGCGGCGGCAGGAAGCCGATGAAGCCGATCTTGATGGTGGAGGTGGCGCCGGCGCCGTCGGTGATCTGCTTTTCGACGATGCGATAGGGGGCGATGTAGGTGGTGTCGCTCAAGGGATCAGCGCCGAGCTCGCCCTTGACCAGATTGGCGGAGACGAAGGGGAAATTGGCGCCGGCGAGCGCCTTGTCGAGGAAATCGAGGCCGTAGTTGAATTCGTGATTGCCGAGCGTGCCGACTTCGTAGCCGAGGGTGTTCATGGCGGCGATAGAGGGATGCGGCTTGCCGTCGAGGCCTCGCTCATAGGCGACATAATCGCCGAGCGGATTGCCCTGGATGACGTCGCCATTGTCGACGAGAATCGAATTGCCGGCTTCGGCGCGGATGTTCTCGATGAGCGTGGCGGTGCGGGCGAGGCCCATGGTGTCGTTGGGGGCGTCGGCGAAATAGTCATAGGGGTAGACGGCGACATGCAGATCGGTGGTCTCGATCAGGCGCAAATGGGCCTGGTTGGCCTGCGCCTGGACGGCGAAGGGGTGCATGACGATGAGGGCACCCGCACTGGCCGAACCGGCCAGGAAGGCGCGCCGCGAAATGTTGAGATGCATGTCGTTCTCCCAATGAAATGGGCTCGTTCGGGAACGGACAGTCACGGTTACCAGTTGAGTGCCGCACGGACGAGCAATCTGGTCTTGCCGGGTCGAGGTGACGCTGCGATGACTTCGGCATCGCCAGACTGTCAAAATTGGACCGGGTGGTCAAATTCTGGCGTTGTGCGCCGCAGCGCCCTATGATCGGGGCGAATTAGGAGAGCGTCGAAATGGTGAAATGGCAGGGCCGGCAGGGTAGCTCGAACATCGAGGACCGGCGCGGCCAGCGCAGCGGCGGTGGCGGACTGGGCGGCGGCTTCGGCCGCGGCGGTGGTCTGGGCAATTCGCCGCTCGGGCAGGGCGGTGGTTTCCGCCTGCCGACCGGGCGCTCCGGCGGCGGGATGAGCGGCATCATCATCGTGATCGTGTTCATCGGCATCGCGCTGGTGATGGGGATCAACCCGCTGTCGATTCTGACCGGTGGCGACAGTTCGACCAATGTGCCCTTCCAGCAGACACTGCCGCCGCAGAACGCCAACCAGGATGAACTGACGCAGTTCGTCGGCGTGATGGTGAAGGACACCGAGGATTACTGGGGCCAGTATTTCCGCGCGCAGGGCAGCAATTACGTCGCGCCGAAGGTGGTGCTGTTTTCCGGGCAGACGCAATCGGGTTGCGGCGTGGCGGACCAGTCGAGCGGGCCGTTCTATTGCCCCACCGACCAGAAGGTCTATGTCGACCTCAGCTTCTACGAGCAGCTGCGCCGCCAGTTCGGCGCGCCGGGCGATTTCGCGCAGGCCTATGTGATTGCCCATGAGGTCGGCCACCACGTGCAGCAGCTGATCGGCGTGCTGCCCGACTTCAACCGGGCGCGGCAGACGATGTCGCAGGAACAGGCGAACCACGCGTCGGTGCAGGTGGAACTGCAGGCCGACTGCTTCGCTGGCACCTGGGCGAAGGCGGAGTTCGAAGCGGGCTTCCTCGAGGCTGGCGATGTGGAAGAGGCGATCAACGCCGCCAACCAGATCGGCGACGACCGGTTGACCGGCGGGCGCGTCCCGTCGAGCCAGTTCACGCATGGCACGTCGGAGCAGCGCATGGAGTGGTTCCGCCGCGGCTATGAAAGCGGCGACCCGACGCAGTGCGACACGAGCAGCGTGTAGTCCATGCAGTCATGCCGGCCCTGCAAAGGGGCGGGCCGGCATGACGGAAATGGCGAGATGCCGGGTGTCTCGGCCGACAGGCCGACAACCAGGCCGCCTTCGTCGCGGTGCGTGTAGCCCTGCACGCCGACGATCTTGCGGACAACCGGGAAGTTGATAGCGCCGACCGAGGGCGGCTAATCCGCCATGTGCGGGCGACGCCAGCTAGGGTCTATGCGCGGTTGGTTATTGGAACGTCGATCCACAATTGTGATGGAACCGCGCGCGCCTGTTTTTTGACTCGAATTGGGCCAGCAATGGTCACCTTTGCGGCCGCAACCAATCCCCTCAGAGCTGGTTAGTCCGTCGACGCGGTTTTAGCGTCCACGCGTCCTCGTGGCGCAAAGCTAACAACCCAATTTGAAGGGAATATTTTATGAACAAGCTCGCAATCATCGCCGCGGCAGCTCTTTCGGCCGGTACCTTCGGCCTCGCGGCTATCGCTCAGGATTCCAGCACCGCGACTACGACGGTGAGTGACTTCCAGACCGTCGATGCCAATAAGGACGGCTGGGTGTCGTTCGAGGAAGCGATGGGCGCCTACCCGACGCTGTCGCAGTTGATCTTCGACCAGGCTGACGCCAACAAGGACGGCAACCTCGATGAAGGTGAATTCACCCAGCTGCAGGGCCTGACGGCCGGCGCCGGCGATGCGACCACTTCGAGCAGCGACGAGTCGTCGAGCGAATCGTCGGTCGAGTCGTCGAGCGAATCCAGCGCGCCGTAAGAAGCGCGATCTACGACCATCGAGAGCCGCCCCATATGGGGCGGCTTTCTCATGCCTCGATGGCAGCGTGTTCGGGCCTGGCGGCGATGCCCTTCTGGGCGCGGATCTGATTGACGAAGCGCGTGAACAGATAGTGGCTGTCATGCGGGCCGGGCGAGGCTTCGGGGTGGTACTGCACCGAGAAGATCGGCTTGTCCTTGACGCTGAGGCCGGCATTGGAGCCATCGAACAGCGAGACGTGAGTCTGCGTGACGCTGGCGGGCAGGCTTTCGCTGACGACGGCGAAGCCGTGGTTCATCGAGGTGATCTCGACCTTGCCGGTGGTGAGGTCCTTGACCGGATGGTTGGCGCCGTGGTGGCCCTGATGCATCTTGGCGGTGGCGCCGCCGAGCGCGAGGCCGAGCAGCTGGTGGCCGAGGCAGATGCCGAAGATCGGCTTGCCGGTTTCCATCAGCGCCTGAATGGTCGGCACGGCATATTTGCCGGTGGCCGCCGGATCGCCCGGGCCGTTGCTGAGGAAGATGCCATCGGGATCGTGCGCGAGGATATCCTTGGCGGTCGCGGTGGCGGGCACGACGGTGATGCGCGCGCCTTCGCCGGCGAGCTGGCGCAGGATGTTGCGCTTGGCACCATAGTCGATGGCGACGACGTGGAACTGCGGGTTCTCTTCCTTGCCGTAGCCTTCATTCCACTGCCAGGGCGTCTCGTCCCATTTGTAGGTCTGGCCGGTGGTGACTTCCTTGGCGAGGTCGAGCCCTTCAAGGCCGGGGAAGTTCTTGAGCTCGGCGACGATCGAGGGTTCGTGGAAGAAGCCATCGGGCGCATGGGCGACGACGCCGTTGGGCATGCCCTTTTCGCGGATGAGCGCGGTCAAAGCGCGGGTGTCGATGCCGGTGATGCCGACGATGTTGCGCTTCTTGAGCCAGGCATCGAGCCGCTCGGCTGCCCGGTAATTGGCCGGGTTGGTGATGTCGGCCTTGAGCACGACGCCGCGGACGCCCGAGAGGGCCGCCATGTTGACGGTCTCGATGTCCTCGTCATTGGTGCCGACATTGCCGATATGGGGGAAGGTGAAGGTGACGATCTGGCCGGCATAGGACGGGTCGGTCAGGATTTCCTGGTAACCGGTCATCGCCGTGTTGAAGCAGACTTCGCCGGCCGCATGGCCCACCGCGCCGATACCGCGGCCTTCGAGGCGTGTCCCGTCGGCGAGGATCAACAGGGCGGTCGCGGTCGTAGGCTGCCAGCCGGACATGGCGGGTCTCCAAGGGGTTTGTGGTACGGGTTGAGGGCTTCCCTTAGAAGCCCGAGGCGGCCAGCGCAAGTGGCGCAGCCGCGCACAAGTCTCTATATGGAAGCAAATCACTGGATTTGAAGGGATGTGAGCCATGCGCGAGGCGATCAGCGAGGGCTACAAGGAGGCCATGAAGGCGCGTGACGCCCGCCGGACGGGCACGCTCCGGGCCATCAATGCCGCGATCAAGGACCGGGACATCGCCCATCGCGGCGAGGGCAAAGGGCCGATGACCAGCGAGGAAATCCTGGTGCTGCTGCAAAAGATGGTGAAGCAGCGCGAGGAGAGCTTTGCGATCTATGTCAGCGCCGGCCGCAACGACCTCGCCACGGTCGAAAAGGAAGAAATCGACATCCTCAACGAATTCCTGCCCCAGGGGCTGAGCGAGGCGGAAGTCGAGGACGCGATCAAGGCGGCAATCGCCAAGACCGGCGCCGCCGGCGGCAAGGACATGGGCAAGGTGATCGCCGCGCTGAAGGCGGACTATCCGGGCCGCATCGATTTCGGCAAGGCGAGCGCCAAGGTGAAGGCCGCGCTGGGCTGACGCTCAGGACCAAGCGATCGCGAGAGCGCTCGCTTGGTCAAAATACGTTGGGGGGAAGTGAGAAGTGAATAGCGTTTTTGTGCCAGCGCTTGGCAAACACATCAGCCAGGCGGGGCTGGGCTGCGTGACGTTCGGGCGGGAAATCGACCGGGCCGCGTCCTTTTCGATCATGGATCACGCGCTCGAGCAGGGCGTCACCTTCTTCGATACCGCCTCGGCCTATGGCGGTGGCGCCTCTGAAACTATCGTCGGGCAGTGGTTCGCGGAAAAGGGCGAGGCCGCCGCCCATATCGCCATCGCCAGCAAGCTCGTTCCGCCCTTTGACGCCAGCACGCTTGCGGCGGCCGTGGAGCAGAGTCTCACGCGGCTGCGCATGGAGCGGATCGATGTGCTGTTCGTCCATTCCTTTCATCCCTCGATCGAGGATGAGCGCGTCCTCAGCGCCCTGAACGCACTTGTCGTGGCCGGCAAGGTTGGGGCGCTCGGCGTGAGCAATTTCAATGCGGCGCAGCTGGGCAGCGTACTGCGCAAGCAGGTCGAGGGCGGCCTCGCGCCGATGTCGTTCGTCCAGAACAACCAGAACTATGCCGTCAGCCATGTGGACGAGGCGCTGCGGCAGCTGTGCCGGGACTTCGGTGTGCACATCGTCACCTACAGTCCGCTGGCGGCGGGGTTCCTGACCGGAAAGTACCGGGGGGCGGTTGCTTCCGATGTTCGCTTCGAGATCATGCCGGGGCACAAGGACATCTATTTCAACGACCGGGCGTGGGCGCGCCTCGACCAGTTGATGAAGGCCGCCGAGCAGGCGGGCAAGCCGGTGGCGAACCTCGCGCTGGCCTGGGCGTTTCACCAGGAGCAGGTCAGCTCGGTGCTGATCGGCTGCCGCACCACCAGCCATCTCGACCAGGCGCTGGCCGCCCTGGCCGAGGGCGATCCGGGGCTGCCGGCCTGAGGGCGCATCCGCATCACTACTGACGGGTCGGACCCGTAATTGACTCCCACCAGGCGCCTGCCCAGTTTCCCACCGGTGTGGCGGTTACTGGGGGGCGATATGCGCGGTGCTGGTGTTCTGCTGTTCTTGCTGGTGGCCGCGGCTGCCAGTCCGGCTCTGGCGCAGTGTCCCGCGGCGCTGCAATTCGAGGTGCGCTTCTCGCCGTCGGAGCACCCGCCGCGGGCCAAGCTGCGGGAGCCGATCACCTACGCGACGCTGGGGCAGTTTCTCGCGGATATCGAGCAGTATCGCGACCTCGCCATCGAGGGTTTCAACCGGCGCCTGCTGCGCTTTGGCGAAGACCTGAACGCGCTCGACCAGAGCCGTCTTACCCTCGCGCAAAGCGGCGCCTGCGGCGAACCGGAGCAGAGTGCGTTGCTCGCGGCGACCTCCAGCGAGTTTCGCAAGATCGGCCGGGACTATGCCGACATCTACCACGATGCGATGGCGATCTATTACATCGACATCCGGACCTATCGCGACCGGATGTGGGAATGCGCCAACGGCAACGCCGACTGCTAGGGGCGCATGGCCATGGGCGCTGAGCAAATTGCCAACATCAACCCGTGGGCGGGTCTGGGTTTCGTGATCTGGCTGACGCTGCCGCTGGTGGTGTTCTCACTCGGCAGCGCCATCGTGCTGCATCTGGCGTTCGTCGTCTGGCCGCCGCATCTGCCGAAATGGCTGTTGGTGGGCAATAGCGAGGTGGCCAAGGGAAACGCCACCTATCTCGTCCTCACGGCGATGTTCGGCCTGTCGCTTGGCGCGCTCGTCAAACTGATCGGTGGCTTTGAAGAACTCGTTGGCTCCGGCGGCGACTCACCGACCGACATTGCGGGAGCCATCGTGTCGGTAATCGTGCTGGTGCTCGGGACGGTGGGGAGCCTGTTCGGCGCGGAAGGCAAGGGGACGCTGCAGCGCCCGCTCGGCGGCGTGTCGTTCCTGCTGTCGTTCCTCGTCTCGGGCTTCTACTTCCAGTATCTCATCCTGACCCGCGGCATGTAGCGCCGCGCCGGGCGATGATGGTCAGGCGGCGAGTGCCGCGAGGCGGCGGCGCCGCTCGAAGGCCAGCGTCAGGACGCAGATGATGCCTGCCGCGATCGAGAAGACCACCCCGAACCACGGGATATCGGCATAGCTCATGCCGCGCTCCAGCGAGTAGGAGGCGAGATAGGCGCCGATGGCGATGCCGATGTTGAACACCGACGAGATGAGGGTGGAGGCGAGGTCGGGCGCGGCGGAGGCGCCACGCAGGATGCGGGTCTGGAGCGTCGCGTTGTTGAAGTTGGTGAGGCCGATGCCGAGCACCGCCAGTACCGCAACCGTGGGGTTGCCCGGCGCGAACAGGGCGAGCGCGAAGACCCCGGTCCAGAACACGAAGGAGAACAGCAGCGTGCGGTTGGGGGCGATGTCGTTGAGCTTGCCGCCGATCAGCGTGCTGACGAGCCCGCCGACACCGAACAGCAGCAGCACCCAGGGCACATAGGCCGAGGGAACGCCGCCCACCTGGGTGAGCCAGGGCGAGACAAAGGTGAGCATGGCAAAGAAGCCCACCATCATCACCGCGATCATCAGATAGGTGAGGTAGACCTGCGGATTGGCGAGCACGCGGAACTGCTCGGCCATGCTGGCGTGCTGTTCGCGATGCGCGGCTTCGCGGGGCACGAACAGTGCCATGGCCAGGCCGGCCGCGATGCCGACGCCGCCGACGATCCAGAACGTCATTCTCCAGCCCAGCGCATCGCCGATGGCGGTGCCGAGCGGTACGCCGAGCACGTTGGCGACCGAGATGCCGCCGAAGGTGAAGGCGAGCGCCATGCCCTGCCTGCCGGGCGTCACCAGCGACATCGCGATGATCGCCATGAGGCCGAAATAGCTGCCATGGGCGAGGGCGATGAGGACGCGGGCCCCCATCAGGGTCTCGAAGTTCGGTGCGGTCGCGGCAACGATGTGCCCGGCAAAGAAGATCGCCATGAGGATGAGGATCATCGGCTTGCGCGGGAAGCGCGAGGTGAGCAACGACAGGATGGGTCCGCCGATGGCGACGCTGGCGGCGTAGATGCTGATCAGCAGGCCGACGGTCGGGATGCTGACGGCCATGTCGCGCGAGATGGCGGGCACGAGGCCAGCGGGCACGAATTCGGTGGTGCCGACGGCGAAGGCGCCGAGAAACAATGCACCGAGGGCGAGGGCGGTTTTCATGCGGCGGCCTTGCGGATGAGCGACCAGGAATAGAGGGCGACGCCGACCGACAGGGACGCGCCCAGGACGCCGATCCAGGGCAGGCTGGCATAGCCATAGCCGCCATCGATCATGGTGCCGCCGAGCCAGGCGCCGAAGGCGATGGAGATGTTGAAGGCAGACGGGATGAGGCTGGCGGCGAGGAGCGGCGCGTCGCGGGTGTTGGAGAGGATGCGGGCCTGCACCGGCGCGCCGAAGGCGAAGGCCAGCGCGCCCCAGGCCAGCATCAGGCCGGCGGTGATCCAGGGCGAGCCGATGAAGGCAATGATCAGCAGATAGGTGACGATCTGCGCGGCGAGGACGCCGATCAGCGAGGGCATCAGCTTCCAGTCGGCGAGGCGGCCGCCGGCCAGAACGCCGATGGTGGAGCCGACGCCGAACAGCAGCAGCAGCCACGGCACGGCATCGAGCGGCACGCCCGACACATCGGTGAGCAGCGGCGCGATGTAGGTGAAGAGCGCGAACTGGCCGACGGTCTGCAGCAGGATGACGATGAGCGAATTGTAGACGGGCTCGCGCGCCAGCACCTTGATCTCGGCAAGCAGGCTGCCGCCGGCATGCTCATGGGCGTTGTCGCGCGGCACAAGCAGAGCGATGAGGGCGACCGAGACGAGGCCGAGCGCCGCGACGGCCCAGAAGGACATGCGCCAGCCGAAGGCATTGCCGATGGCGGTGCCGAGGGGCACGCCGACGATGTTGGAGACGGTCAACCCGGCAAACACCAGCGCGATGGCGAAGCCGCGGCGGTTCTCCGCAACGACGGACGAGGCCATAACCAGTGCCGTGCCGAAATAGGCGCCGTGGATCAGGGCGATGAGGACGCGCGCGATGAGGAGGGCGGTGAAGTTCGGGGCCAGCGCGCAGTAGACATAGCCGATGGTGAAGATGCCGACATAGACGAGCAGCAGCAGCCGGCGCGAGATGCGGCCGGTGAAGGTTGCGAGCACCGGGCCACCGACGGCGACGCCGAGGGCATAGAGGCTGACGAGGAGGCCGGCGGTCGGGATGGAGATGCCGAGGTCGGTGGAGACGGCCGGCAGGATGCCTGCGATGACGAATTCCGATGTGCCGATGGCGAAGGCAGCAGCGAAAAGCGCAAGCAGAGCGGGCGACATCAGGCGGGTTCCGGGCGGCGGGCGAGGCGGATGGAGATGAAGGCGATGAGGAGCGCGGCGGCGCTGCAGGCGATGCCGGTGGCCGGCAGCAGTTCATAGCTGATGCCGGCGGTCAACAGCGCGGCGCCGACCGCGGCACCGATGGCGATGCCGGTGTTGTAGGCGGTCGAGGTCATCGTGGCGGCGAGGCGCGGCGCGGCGCGGGCGCCATGCAGGATGCGGACCTGGATGGGCGTCGAAAAGCCGAAGCCGAAGGCCGAGGTGAGGAACAGCATGATGGCCATGGCCCAGGCCGAGTGGAGCGAGATCAGCAGGATGCCGAAGCAGACGATCTGGCCGGCACAGACAATGAGGATGGTGAGGTCGCGGTTCCAGTCGGCGCCGCGGCCGCCGAGCCAGATGCCCGTGACAGCACCCGCGCCGCCGATGAGGAGGAAGATCGGGACCATGACGATGGGCTCGAGGCCGGTGATCTCGGTGAGGATGGCGACCTGGAAGGTGCTGAAGGCCAACTGGCCGATCATGATGACGGCGATGGCGAGGTAGGAGAAGAACACGTCCTGGTGGAAGAGCTGGGCTGCCTGCAGGCGGAGCGGCGCGTCGGCTTCCTCCTCGCCCTTCTGCTGGCTGGGGAGGGCGAACACGACGGCGACCACCGAGATGATGGCCATGACCGCGATGACGACAAAGGTGCTGCGCCAGCCAAAGGCATTGCCGATGGCGGTGCCGGCCGGGAGGCCGAGGATGTTGGCGACGGTGATGCCGCCCACGAGCAGCGACAGGGCGCTGCCGCGCTTTTCGGGCGGGACCAGATTGGTGATGGCGACGCTGGCGACGCCGAAGAACACGCCATGGCCGCAGGCCGAGATCAGGCGCGCGCCGAGCAGCAGTTCGTAGGTAGGGGCGAGGGCGCAGAGCAGCTGGCCGATGGCGAAGACCACCATCACGGCGAGGATGGTCGGCTTGAGCGGGAAGCGCGACAGCAGGAGGGCCAGCAGCGGGCCGCCCACAGCGACACCGGCGGCATAGCCGGTAACGAGGAGGCCGGCGGCGGGCACGCTCACGCCGAGGTCGGTCGAGACCCCCAGCAGGATGCCGGACACAATGAATTCCGTCGTGCCGATGCAGAAGGCGGCAAGCGAAAGGGCGAAAACGGCGATAGGCATTATGGGCTGGTCCTGAAAGGGCCGGGCTTTTGAGCATTTGCGGGGGTTTCCCGCAAGCCAGCGGGTGCAAAGCTGCGACAATGGAGTCATAGTCCGTGCACCTGAATTGCGGAGTTGAGCATGGCGGTCGCTGATCTGAAGAAGCGGATGGGTCTGGTGATGGGGCTGCGCGCCCTGGTGATGTTGCTGGCGGGGCTCTATGCGGTGATTTTTCCGGCAGAGGCGCTGGTCGCCCTCGTCTGGGTGGGCGCGGCGCTGCTCCTGATCGACGGCGTGCTCGGGCTCTGGACGCTGACGTTTGGCGGGGCCAAGACCGGCAATTACTGGTTCGACGTGGTGCGCAATGTGCTCGCCATCATCACCGGGTTCCTCGTCTTGATCTCGCCGGTGCTCGGGGCGCTGGTGACGGTGTGGTTCATCGTCTACCTCGTGGCGTTCCAGGCGATCCTGGTGGGCGTGATGGAGATCGTCATCGCCATCCGCGAGCGGGCGCTCTATGCGAAAATCTGGCCGATCCTGCTATCGGGGGCGCTGTATGTGCTGTTCGGTATCGCCCTGCTGTTCTCACCGATGACGGGCGCGATCTTCTTCGTGATCTTCGGTGGCGTGCTGGCGATCCTGTTTTCGGTGGCGCTGTTCACGCTGGCCTGGCGGATGTGGAGCAACAAGCCGGCGGCCTGAGGCCAGAGGCCGACTGCCACCCCCACC
>SEEL01000064.1 GCA_004144345.1 Hyphomicrobiales bacterium | reverse complement strand
GTTTGCCTCTCCCTCCCCAGCGCTACGCGCCGAGGAGGGAGAGGCAAACATCGCGCCCCCCTCACGGAGCCCCTCCCTCCCCTCCGGGGAGGGGGGACCGGCGAAGCCGGTGGGTGGGGCGAGCCACGAGGCGAGGATGATCCAGTCGGCACTTCCTCCCCCTCGCAACGGGGAGGGTAGGCCCGGCTCTCACCCGCCACATCGGCTGCCATCAGCAGTTCGTACACAGCGTCATCCCCGCGCAGGCGGGGATCCAGGGCAGCCAACACAGGCGTCGGCCCCGCCTCCCCCTAGACGGGGGAGGTACCGGAGCTAGGACCGCAAGGTCCGTAGCGCAGTCGGAGGGGGTGCGAACGGCCCGGACCGGGCGTTTCTTCCCCCACCCCAGCTTCGCTACGCCTCCGGCGAGCTACGCTACCCTCCCCGCAACGGGGGTGGGCCCGGCTCTCACCCGGCCACATCGCCCGCCATCGGCCATGCGTACACAGCGTCATCCCCGCGCAGGCGGGGATCCAGGGCCGTCAGCACAGGCGTCGGCCCGCCTCCCCCTCGACGGGGGAGGCACCGGAGCTAGAACGCAAGGTCCGTAGCGCAGGTCGGAGGGGTGCGAGCGGCCCGGTACCGGGGTGCGTCTCCCCGCTACGAGCGGACGCGGTTCTGGTGCCATGGATTCCCGCCTACGCGGGAATGACGCCGTGGAGGCATGAGGCGCAGCCGCTTCTGGTGTCGTCAGACCCGCATCGGCATCAGCACATACAGCGCTTTGGCGTCGCCATCTTCCTTGACCAGCGTCGGCGAGCCGGAATCGTTGAACAGGAACACCGCGTTGTCGCTGCGGATCTGGCTGATGATGTCGAGCAAATACTTCGCGTTGAAGCCGATCTCGAAGCTCTCGGGCTCGAATTCGACCGCCAGTTCCTCGGTCGCCGTGCCGTGGTCCGGATTGGTAACGCTCAGTTCCAGATTGCCGTCCTTGACGGAGAGCTTCACCGCCTTGCCGCCGCGATCGGACGCGATGGTCGAGACGCGGTCGACGGCGATCGCGAAAGTGGCGCGGTCGACGTTGAGCTGCTTGTCGTTGTTCTTGGGCGTCACGCGGTCGTAATCGGGGAAGGTGCCCTCGATCAGCTTCGACAGCAGCACGATGCCGCCGATCGAGAAGCGGATCTTGGTGTCCGACACCTCGATCTGGACGTCGCCCTCGGCGCCATCGAGCAGCTTCTGCACTTCGCCGACGGTCTTTTTCGGGATGATGATGCCCGGCATGCCGCGGGCGCCCGATGGCGACGGCGTTTCGGCGCGGGCCATGCGGTGGCCGTCGGTGGCGACGGCGCGCAGCACGGTTTCGCCGCCCACTTCGAGCGTGTGCACATAGATGCCGTTGAGATAGTAGCGCGTCTCCTCATTGGAGATGGCGAACTGGGTGCGTTCGATCAGCTCGCGGAAGGTCGCGGCCGGGATCGAGAATTCGTGGCTGAAATTGCCCGATTTCAGATCGGGGAAGCTGTCGGGGCTGAGGCACGCCAAATGGAAGCGCGAGCGCCCCGAGGTCAGCAGCATCTGCTCGGCGCCGTCGGTTTCGAGCCGGACTTCGGCGCCATCGGCGAATTTGCGGATGATTTCGTAGAGCGTATGGGCCGGGACCGTCGTGGTGCCGGCGGTGCCGACCATGGCGGGGACCGATTCCGTCACCTCGATATCGAGGTCGGTGGCGCGCAGATCGACGCGGCCATCGGCGGCCTTGAGCAGCACGTTGGCGAGGATCGGGTAGGTGTTGCGGCGCTCGACCACGCGGTGAACGTGCCCCAGCGACTTCAGCAACGCGTTGCGCTCGAGAGTGACTTTCATTTTACCCCGTCCCCGGCCTGCCCGGACAGGCCCAAAACCGTGCCAAAACCCTTACAAATCCGGGCTCGGACCTTTGCAATTGCCGCGCAGAAAGGCAAGGCCGCGAGGCCCCGCCAGCTGTGCTTTTCCCGTGTTTGGCAGCTAGTTGAGGCTGCTGCCGTTCAGGGCCCGCTCGGCGGCCGCGAGACGGCGCTCGGACTCCCGGTTGGCCTCGGCGATCCGGTAAAGCATCTCCTGCCACTGCGCCTCGGTTTCGGCGCCGGTGGGCTCGATGTCCTCGTCGGGGCGACGCGCCAGCCGACGCACCGCCTTCCGCACTTTCACAATTACACGCGGCAACACTCGCCTACTCCGCACGCACAAAAACTACCGCAACTCAAAACTCGGCCCGGCGGACGGCTGCCCGCCGGAAAATCGGGCCCGCCAGCCCTTATTCTTCAAGCATCCGCTTCAGGAGTTCGATCTCCTGCGTCAAATCCGCGTCGTCCTTCATCATCTGCTCGACCTTGCGGACCGAATGGAGGACCGTCGTGTGGTCGCGACCGCCGAAGCGCCGGCCGATTTCGGGCAGCGAGCGCGAGGTCAGCGACTTGGCCAGATACATCGCGATCTGGCGCGGCCGCACCACGTCGCGCGAGCGGCGCGAACTCAGCAGTTCATTGCGCGGCACCTTGTAGTGGCGCGACACGATGCGCAGGATGTCTTCTATGCGCACCCTCCTTGCCTCGCGGGCGCGGACCAGATCGGCCAGCGTCCGCTCGGCGAGCGGCACGGTGATCATTTCATTGGTCAGCTGGTTGGCCGCGACGAGGCGGTTCACCGCGCCGTCGAGATCGCGGCCGTGGCTGACCACGATGCGCGAGATGTAGTCGATCACCGCCGGCGGGAAGTGGACGCCGAAGCGCTGCTGGGCGATTTCGGCCCGGCGGGTGACGATGTTCTTGCGCAGATCCATGTCGAAGCCGGTGATCGGCACGACGAGGCCGCCGCTGAGGCGCGAGCGCACGCGCTCATCCAGCATTTCGAGGTCGCGGGGCGGCGCGTCGCCGGCCACCACCACCTGCTTGGCGCCCGTCAGGAGCGTGCCCAGCGTGTGGCCGAATTCGGTGGCGGATTTGCCCTGCAGGAACTGCATGTCGTCGATCAGGAGGAGATCGACCCGACGGAGCCAGTCCTTGAGCGCGATCGCCGACTGCCGCTGCACCGCCGTGATGAAGTGGTACATGAAATGGTCGGCCGTCAGGTAGACGATGTTGCGGCCCGGCTCATTGGCGCCCGCCGCCCAGGCGATGGCATTGAGCAGATGCGATTTGCCGAGGCCGACGGTCGAATGGATATAGACCGGGTTGAAGCTGACGGTGCCGTTCAGCGCCGCGCTCGCCACCTGCTTGGCAATGCCCAGGGCAATCTCGTTGGAGCCGCCGGGCACGAAATTGTCGAACGTCATTTTAGGGTCGAGCGCCGAGCCCGACAGCACGTCGCCGCGGGGCGCCGCCGTATCGCGCGGCGGGCGGGCCTGGGCCGCCGCAGCAGGCGCTGCCTCGGTCTCGGGCTCGTTGGCCGGCTCGGCCGGCTTTTCGAGGCGCGGACGGGCCTGGCCGTTGACGCGGACGGTAAAGTGCAGGCGTTCGACGCCCGGCTTTTCGGCGCGGAAGATATCGAGGATCTTCTCGGCGTAATTGGACTGGATCCACGAGCACAGGAAGCGCGTGGGGACGCTCAGATGCGCCTTGTCGTCGACGATTTCCTCGAGTTCGAGGCGCGCAAACCAGGAGTTGAAGACGTCTTCGCCAACGGCAGCGCGTAGCCGGGTACGGATGCGCTGGAACAATTCGGAATCGCTACGATCATTGCCCATCGCCGGCAGATGCCTCCCCAACTTTCCGCTGCTGTTGTTGCTGCTCCCCTTACCCAAACCGTCGTCCATGCCGCCGCCGACAATCGTCATGTCTATCCGCCCCGCTTTGCCGATAGGAGCCCTTTCTGGGCTCGCTCATTTTTGCCAACGCCTGCCGTTCGGGCAGACAAATTCTCAGACCCGCCGCGTGATACTCGCGACCGGACCATACTCATCGTTACTCTGACACCGGGGTAGCTGACGCTCCGGCTCGCCTCATCTCTTACGCTAACGCGAGACGATCAAAATGATCACACCCAACACCGCCGCAATGGATGGATTGTTGGTCTTCAACCACGATCCCCAAGACCGTGGCGATGCGAAAACCTGTGTGCCCCAAACCATCCTTGCCGGTCGCAGAGCCAAGACCGAAGTCCGTCCTCGTCAACCAACGAAGCCACACTAGACCGGTCGCAATTGTGGGTGCAACCCGAGTCTTTTTTTGAGTCAGCATTGACTCTCGCTGCCGTTTTGGGTGCCGGGAATTTGGTTTTTCCGAGTGCCGCGCGAGACGAGAAAACCAAGCGCCTGTGACTCAAGAAGGAATCGCTGAATCCGGGGAAAACTGGAACCGCGTTCTTGATTTCCAACAAGGGGCCGAAACGGGAAGATTCATTCTCATGTGTCGCAGCGGCGATCGCCGACGCGACAAAACGCGCGCAGATTCAAGGCCATCGCTGAAGGGGGTCAGGTGTCACCGATTGGACACACCGATGTCATGTGACGCCACGGCGAAGGCGGGACGACAGCGCGAGGCGCGATCGCGCGCGACACCCATCAGGCACGATACGTATCAGCCGCGCCAGTGGTATCGACCAAAAGCAAAAGGCTCCCGCGAGGGAGCCTTGAGACATCACACCGGTGAGGTGTCGATCAGGCCTGGAGGGCCTTCACGCGATTGTTCAGGCGGCTGACCTTGCGGGCCGCGAGATTGGCATGGACGATGCCCTTCTGCGCCGAACGCACGATCTCGGGTTCGGCTGCCTTGAGGGCCGCGACGGCCTCGTCATGCTTGCCGCCGGCGATCGCTTCTTCGACCTTGCGGATGAAGGTGCGCATACGCGAACGACGCGACTTGTTCACTTCCGTGCGGGCCGCGATCTTGCGGGCAGCTTTCTTAGCCGAAGCAGTGTTGGCCATGCGGTCCTCTTTGTCCGGCGCACCGCGTCAATCGCGAGAACTACCAGAGAATGAAATGAAATCGGCGGCACCGGGCCGCCAAAGCTGGGCTGCATATAGTCGGATTGGCCTATGGCGTCAACATGAGTCCGGAAATGAGGGTTTTCCGCCGCGGCCGCCCTCAGGGCTTCTGGCAGACCGGGCAGTAGAAGGTGCTGCGGCCGGACTGGACGATGCGCCTTATGGTCCCGCTGCAGCCGGGGGTCGGGCAGGGCTCGCCCTCCCGGTCATAGACGGCAAACCGGTGCTGGAAATAGCCCGAACCGCCGTCCGCGGCCCGGAAATCCCGCAAAGTCGAGCCGCCGGCGTCGATCGCCTCGGTCAGCACGGTCCGCACCCCATCGGCCAGCAGCTCCAGCCGGGCCGAGGGCTTGCCCGACTTCAGCACCAGCTTGCGCGCCTCCGTCGTCGGCCGGATATGGGCCCGGTGCAGCGCCTCGCTGACATAGATATTGCCCAGCCCCGCCACCACCCGCTGGTCGAGCAGCGCCGCCTTCATCGGCGCCTTCTTGCCCCGGAAGCGCTCCGCCATCTCCCCGGCATTGAAGGCATTGCCCAGTGGCTCCGGCCCCAGCCCCGCGAGATAAGGCGAATCCTCCTCGCGCTCGAACAGATCCATGAAGCCGAAGCGCCGGGCGTCCGAGTAGATGAGCGTCAGCGGCCCCTTCTTGGGATGGTTGAGGGCGATCACCACATGGTCGTGCTTGATGTCCTCGCCCGGCTCGTAATAGCGCGAGGGCTCCTTGAAGCGGCCCTCGGCGAAGCGGAAAATGCCGGTCATGCCCAGATGGCCGAGCCAGATCTTGCCGCCCGACAGGCGGAACAGCAGATATTTGGCGCGGCGGCCGACCGAAACGATGCTCTGGCCCTCGAGCGCCTCAACGAACCCCTTCGGGAACGGAAAGCGCAGATCCTTGCGGTTGAGCGTCACCTTCTCGATCAGCGCCCCCTCGACATAGGGCGCCAGGCCGCGGCGAACGGTTTCGACTTCCGGCAGTTCGGGCACGACAAAACCCTTAAGGCTGCGCGGCTATGAACAATTCCACGCCGCGCTTCTCTTCTATATAGAGACGCCCAGACGACAAAGGCTGACAAGCATGGCTGAAACGACCCACTTCGGCGAACGGACCGTCCCGCTCGAGGAGAAGCAGGCGCTGGTGGACAAGGTGTTCCACGACGTCGCCGACCGCTACGACCTCATGAACGATCTGATGAGCGGCGGCGTGCACCGGTTGTGGAAGGACGCCATGGTCGCGCGGCTCGCGCCGCCGAGGACCGGCAGCGTGCCCTATCGCGTGCTCGACATGGCCGGCGGCACCGGCGACGTCGCCGAGCGCATCCTCAATGCCTCGGTCGGCTATGCCGAGGTCACGGTCAGCGACATCAATTCGGACATGCTGCGCGTCGGCGCCGAGCGGGCGAAGAACTGGCGCTTCGGCGGCCAGGCGAAATTCGTGGAGGCCAATGCCGAGGAACTGCCCTTCGAGGACGAGTATTTCGACGCCTATACGATCGCCTTCGGCATCCGCAACGTGCCGCGCATCGAGAAGGCCCTGGGCGAAGCCCATCGCGTGCTGAAGCGCGGCGGGCGTCTGCTCGTGCTGGAGTTTTCGGCCGTCGACGTGCCCGGGCTCGACCGGCTCTACAAGGAGTGGAGCGACCGCGCCATTCCGCCGATCGGCAAGATGGTGACGGGCGATGCCCAGCCCTATCAATATCTCGTCGAATCCATCCGCAAATTCCCGACCCCGGCGCGCTTCAGCGCCATGATCGAAAAGGCCGGCTTCAAGCGCGTCACCCACACTGCCATGACCGGCAATGTCGCGGCGCTGCACGCGGCCTGGAAACTCTGATTTGAGCGTCTCGGCCACCTTCCGACTGGCGCATGCCGGGTTCGTGCTGGCGCGCGAGGGTGCGCTGTCGGTCATCGACGTCGCCGCCCTGCCCCCGGTCATGCGGACCGGCGTGCGGCTCGGCCGGCTGTTCGAGCGCGGCGCCGTCAGGAAGCGCGGGCCCGAGGACCGGCTGCGCACGGCGCTCGACAAGCTCGGCCCGACCTATGTGAAGATCGGCCAGACGCTGGCGACCCGGCCCGACATTGTCGGCATCGACGTCGCGGCCCATCTGGCGCTGCTGCAGGACAAGATGGCGCCGTTCGACGCGGCGCTCGTCCCCGTGCTGCTCAAGGACGCGCTCGGCGACAACGCCGTCGACCTCACCGCCATTTCCGCCCCCATCGCGGCCGCCTCGATCGCGCAGGTGCATAGCGCCACGCTGGTCGCCGGCGGGCTGAGCAAGAAGGTCGCGGTAAAGATCCTCCGCCCCGGCATCAGGGCGCGCTTCCGCGCCGACATCGAAGCGCAATATGCGGGCGCCGCCCTCGCCGAACGTTTCGTGCCGGCACTGCGCCGGCTGCGTCCCACCGAGATCGTCAAGACACTGGACCGTTCGGCGCGGCTCGAACTCGATCTCCGGCTCGAAGCCGCCTCGATCTCCGAGATGGCCGAGAACATCAAGGATGACGAAGGCTTCGTGATCCCCGAAGTGAGCTGGGATCACACGGCCGAGACGGTGCTGACCACCAGCTGGGTCGACGGCATCCCGATCCGCGACCTCGCGGCGCTCGATGCCGCCGGCATGGACCGCAAGGCGCTGGCCAGAACATTGCTCCAGAGTTTCCTGCGCCACGCCATCCGCGACGGCTTCTTCCATGCCGACATGCACCAGGGCAATCTCTTCGCCGATCCGAAGACCGGCAGCATCGTCGCCGTCGATTTCGGCATCATGGGCCGCATCTCGCACAAGGAACGGCGCTTCCTTGCCGACATCCTCTATGGCTTCATAACGCGCGATTATCGCATGATCGCGCAGCGCCATTTCGACATCGGCTATGTGCCCAGGCACCAGTCGGTGGACGATTTCGCGCTCGCCCTGCGCTCGATCGGCGAGCCGCTGCAGGGCCGCACCGCCAGCGACATCTCGATGGCCAAGGTGCTAGGCCAGCTGTTTGCCACCACCGAGCTGTTCGAGATGCAGACGCGGCCCGAACTGGTGCTGCTGCAGAAGTCCATGGTGCTGGCGGAAGGCGTCAGCCGCTCGCTCGACCCGGCGCTCAACATCTGGACCACGGCCGAGCCCGTCGTCGGCGATTTCGTCCGCCGCGAGGCCGGGCCGCTGGGCCGGCTCGAAGACCTCAAGGACCACGCCGAAGTGGCGCTCAACACCATCGGCCGCCTGCCGGGGCTGGTGAGCCGGGCCGAAGCCGCCCTCGACGATTACGACGCCGACAAGCGTTCGCCGCAGCGCCACACGACGCGGCGGCTGATGGTGGCGGCGTTCTGGCTCCTCGCCATCATTGCCCTCGCAATGATCATTCAAACATTCCGCTAGCGGTTCATTCGGCATTCATCGGCGGGACGGCAAAGGGGCGCCGCGCTTGCCGCGCCATGCGCCGGTGCCTAAACTGGCGGCGGACGGGCGGGCGCCAAACACGAGAGGGCTAACCCATGAATTTTTCCACCATCGGCAAGCTTGCCGGTGTCCTAGCGCTGACCGTCGGACTCGCCGGCTGCGTGGACATGACCCAGGATCTCAAGATCACCTCGGCCACCACGGCCCTGGCGACGATCACCACCACGATGAGCGCCGACATCTACCCGATGATCAAGGCGGGCGCCGCCGGTGAAGACGCCGATCCCTTCTGCGAAGAAGAGGGCTCGACCCTGACCGAGAACGCCGATGGCAGCGCCACCTGCGTGATGGTCTCGGAAGGCAATTTCGCCGACCTCAAATTCGACGAAGACGATTCCAGCTCGAAGCCGACCTTCACCGCCAATCCCGATGGTACCGTGCGCGTCGCCGTGCAGACCGAAGGCATGATCGGCGAACTCGGCGCCGAGCAGGACGCCCAGACCAAGGCCATGATGCAGCAGATGTTCGAGGGCCGTTTCCTCACGCTGCGCTTTGGCGGTTCGCAGGTCATCGAAACCAACATGGACGACGTCGGCGGCGGCTATGCCGAAAAGAAGATGGCGTTCCTCGACCTCATCAATGGCACGATCGAGCTCCCCGAAGAGCTCTATGCGGTCGTGCGCCCCTAACCGAAGGACAGAGCTCTAGTGACCGGCCGGATCGATATCGACTTCACTTTCCTCGATCATGGCCGCGGGCTCGAGCCGCCACGGCAACAGACAGCGGGCGCGGCGGGAGTAGACCTCCTCGCCGCGCTCGGTACTTCCGAGGTGCTGGCGCTGCCGCCCGGCGGCCGCACCCTCGTCCCCTGCGGCTTCGCCATGGCCCTGCCCCAGGGCTATGAGGCGCAGGTTCGCCCCCGTTCGGGTCTCGCCGCCAAATTTGGCGTGACGGTCCTCAACAGCCCGGGCACGATCGACGCCGATTATCGCGGCGAGCTCAAAGTGATCCTCATCAATCATGGCGCTGAGACTTTCGAGATCAGGCGCGGCGACCGCATCGCCCAGATGGTGGTGGCGCCGGTGCTGAGCGTCAGCTTCGCCGAAAAGGAGACTCTCGATGCAACGACACGTGGGAGTGGCGGCTTCGGCTCGACTGGCCGCTAGCCTCGCCGGCCTCGCGCTGCTGGCCGCGCCGGCAAGCGCAGGCGACCGGGCGCTGATCGACTTCATCGGCTTTTCGTCAGACGGCCAGTATTTCGCCTTCGAGGAATTCGGCGTCCAGGACGGCTCCGGCTTTCCCTATTCCAACATCTATGTGCTGGACGTCACGGCAGACAAATGGGCCGCCGGCTCGCCGGTGCGCGTGCGCCTCGACGACGAAAATGCGAGCCAGCAGCAGGCGCGCGCCGAGGCCGCCGGCAAGGTGCAGCCGATCCTCGACAATCTGGGCATCGACACACCAGCCGATCTCATCGCCCTCAATGGCGATGGCGAATTGGGCGATGGCTCCTTCATCAGCTTTGGCCAGCCCGGCTATGCCCCGAACAATGTGCAGGGCGCCTACACGCTGACGCTCACCCCGTTCGCCGCCGACTCGCCGATGCAATGCGAGGGGCTGATCGGCGAGCAGGCCAAGGGCCTCATCCTGACGCTGTCGGGCGGCGAGCAGCCGGCGCATGAGATTTATCGCGACAAGGATGTGCTGCCGGAATCGCGCGGCTGCCCCTCGGTCTATCGCATCTACGCCATCGTCGCGCCGCCCTACATGGCGCCACCCGCGGCGCATGTCGCGATCATCGCGACCTACCCCTTCGGTTTCGAAGGCCCCGATCGCCGCTTCATCGCCATCCCGCTCGCCAAGTGACGCTCTCGCCCGACGAAACGCGGCGCTATGCGCGCCACCTGGTGCTGAAGGATATCGGCGGTGCCGGCCAGCAGAAGCTGAAGGCCGCGCGTGTCGTCATAATCGGTGCCGGCGGCCTCGGCAGTCCGGTCATCGCCTATCTCGCGGCGGCCGGCATCGGCACCATCGGCATCATCGACGACGACCGCGTCAGCCTCAGCAACCTGCAGCGCCAGATCGTCCATCGGCTTGACGACACCGGCATCGCGAAAGTCACCAGCGCCGCACGCTTCGCCGCCGATCTCAACCCGCATGTCGCCATCGTAGCGCATGAGACGCGGCTCGATGCGGGCAACGCGCGCGACCTGCTCGCGGGCTACGACCTCGTCCTCGATGGCTCCGATAATTTCGACACCCGCCGAATCGTCGCCGAAGCGGCCGCATCGCTGCAGCTGCCGCTGGTCGCCGGTGCGGTGTCGATGTGGGATGGCCAGCTGACCGTCTTCATGCCCGGCGGCCGCGGCTTCGCCGACCTCTATCCGGTGACGCCCAATGCCGAAGACGTGCCGAGCTGCGAAGCCGCCGGCATCCTCGGCCCCGTCACCGGCATCATCGGCACGCTGATGGCCATGGAAGCCATCAAGCTCCTCACCGCCACCGGCAATCCCCTCGCCGGCCGCGTGCTGCTCTATGACGGACGCTCGGCTCGCTTCACCGAACTGGGGTACTGAGCCCTAGATCAGGTCCGGATGACGGAACACCAGCGTCGCATTGGTGCCGCCGAAGCCGAAGCTGTTCGACAGCGCGATGCCGATATCGACATTGTCGCGGCGGCTGCGCAGGATCGGCATGTCGGCGAAGGCCGGGTCGATCGTCTCGATATTGGCGCTTTCGCAGAGGAAGCGGTGCTGCATCATGAGGATGCAGTAGATCGATTCCTGGACGCCCGTGGCGCCGAGCGAATGGCCGGTCAGCGACTTGGTCGCCGAGATCGGCGGGCAGCTGTCCTCATTGCCGAAGACGCGGCGCAGGGCCTCGATCTCCTTGGCATCGCCCACCGGCGTCGAGGTGGCGTGCGGATTGATGTAGTCGATCTTCTCCTTGACGGTCTCGAGCGCCATGCGCATGCAGCGCTCGGCGCCTTCGCCCGAGGGAGCGACCATGTCGTAGCCGTCCGAGGTCGCGCCATAGCCGACGATCTCGGCGAGGATGGTCGCGCCGCGCGCCTTGGCGTGCTCAAGCTCTTCGAGCACCAGCACACCGGCGCCGCCGGCGATGACGAAGCCGTCGCGCGCCGCATCATAGGCGCGGCTCGCCTTGGCGGGCGTGGCGTTGAAGTCCGAGCTCATCGCGCCCATGGCGTCGAAGAGGTTCGACATTGTCCAGTCGAGATCCTCATGGCCGCCGGCAAACACGATGTCCTGCTTGCCCATCTGGATCTGCTCATAGCCATTGCCGATGCAATGCTTGGACGTGGCGCAGGCCGAGGTGATGGAATAGTTGACGCCCTTGATGCCGAAGGGCGTGGCGAGCGTCGCCGACGCGGTCGAGCTCATCGCCTTGGGCACGGCGAGCGGCCCGATGCGCTTGGGGCCCTTGTCGCGCGTAATATCGGCGGCTTCGACCACGGTGCGGGTCGAAGGGCCGCCCGAGCCCATGACGATGCCGGTGCGCGGGTTCTGCACATCGGCTTCGGTGAGGCCGGCATTTTCGATCGCCTGCTGCATGGCGATGTAGTTCCAGGCCGCGCCCTTGCCCATGAAGCGGGTGGTGCGGCGGTCGAGGATGGCGAAGGGATCGAGCGTCGGCGCACCATGCACCTGGCAGCGGAAATTGAGGTCTGCGTATTCCTGGGCGAAGACGATACCGGGGGTCGCGGTCCTCAGGCTTTCCAGCACCTCGGACGTGTTATTGCCGATTGAGGACACAATCCCCATACCGGTGACGACGACTCGCCTCATGCCTGCAGATCTCCGCAATTGGTCAATTAGTGTTCTTGTCAGGGAGTCTCGGTGGCCGGGAACAGCCCGACACGCAAATCCTTGGCTTCATAGATAGTCTTGCCGTCGGCTTTCACATAGCCCTCGGCGATGCCCAGAGCGACGCGCGACCGTACGACGCGCTTTATGTCGATGCCATATTCCACGAGCTTGATGTCGTTGGTCACCTGGCCGGTGAACTTGACCTCGCCGCCGAGGGCGCGGCCACGGCCGGGTGAACCGCCCCAGCCGAGGAAGAAGCCGGTCATCTGCCACAGCGCATCGAGGCCGAGGCAGCCCGGCATCACCGGATCGCCGGGGAAATGGCAGGCAAAGAACCAGAGGTCCGGATTGACGTCGAGCTCGGCGCGAATCTGGCCGCGGCTGTGGCTGCCGCCGGTATCGTCGATGCGCGTGATGCGATCGAACATCAGCATCGGCGGCGCCGGCAGTTGGGCATTGCCCGGGCCAAAGAGTTCGCCCCGCGAGCAGGCGAGCAGCTCGTCATAGCCGTAAGCGTTCTGGCGTTCCGCCATGTATCGGTTTCCCGCGACGTTAAGGTGAGCCGTGTGTAGTGAGGGGGCGGCAACGGGTCAAGGATGGCGCGGCCCCTCAGCGGGCGCGGCAACCCCGCGCTTGTGCGAAAAGGCTGCCAAAGCTATAAGTCGGCCTGAAAAGTCGAGTTTTTCGGACGATATGCACGAACGTATGTTCAGCCGGCCAGTTCCTTCCCGCCGTCCCTGCCTGACGGCGGTGCTGCGCATGGCCGGCCTCAGGCCGACCCGGCAGCGCGTGGCGCTGGCCGAAATCCTGTTCGGCGGCGCCCATCGGCATGTGAGCGCCGAGGAACTGCTGGCCGAAGCCAACAGCGCCAAGGTCAACGTCTCGCTCGCCACCATCTACAACACGCTGCACCAGTTCCGCGCCGCGGGCCTGCTGCGTGAAGTCGCGGTTGACGCGTCGCGGTCCTATTTCGACACCGACACCTCCGACCACCACCATTTCTATCTCGAAGACGAGCAGCGGGTGATCGACATCCCCGCCTCCGCCATCGTCATCCAGAACCTCCCCGAGCCCCCCACCGGCATGATGGTCACCCATGTCGACGTGGTCGTCCGCGTCCGCAAGGGCCAGTAGTCGGCAGCTCCAGGGCCATCTCCCTCATCCGGCTTCGCAACCTTCTCCCGTCAAGGGCGAGGGCAATCGAGCCGTGACCCAGGCGTTTCCCGACGGGGCGCGACAGCAATCGAGCAGGATGGTGGTGAGCTAGCCCTCTCCCTTGATGGGAGAAGGCGCCTGAAAGGCACGGATGAGCGTGGGTAATGGGGCGCTAGGCCCGCCGCATGCCGGCTAGATCAGTCGAAGCTCTCGCCACGATAGACGCCCCAGATGTCGCCTTCCGGCAGATAGCCGTTGAAATTGGCGGTGCGGCCGTCGCCGGGGTGGTCGACGGCGACGACGCTGCACCAGCCCTGTTCGCAGCTGTGGATCTTGACCGGGAAGCCGGGGCCGACCCAGGCGGCGACGCCGGCATCGGTGGCGGCGGCGGTGCGCAGCGCCACGCGGTCGGTATTGGCCTCGGGCAGCACATAGCCGGCGCGGTTGCCTGACAGCATGTTCTGGTGGACCCAGCCCTCAGAACCGTCGACGTCGCGGATTTTCCGCCAGACGTCGAACTCGGCGATGATCTCGACCGGCGTGCCGGCGACCTTGTAGATCCAGCTAACGCCGTATTTGAGGCCGGGGCCGACGCGCACATTGATCGGCGTCGAGCGCGTCGTGACGAAACGCGGCAGCGGCAGGCCGCTGGGCGTTTCGGCGGCGGTCGCGGCCGTCGTCACAATGGTCGCGGCGGGCATCGCGGAGAGGGCTACAAAGAGTGCGGGCAGGAGCCGCAACGCACGGAAACTCATGTACAAAACCGGTATCGCTTGGAAGGGTCGCGCCTTTCTTCTATCGTTACTCACAAGACCTTAATGGTCCTTGAAAGGCCGCGCCGGTGACAGCCGCCAAACCGAAAATTCTGGTGACGCGACGGCTGCCCGCGCCGGTGGAGCAGCGCATGGCGACGCTGTTCGAGGCGACGCTCAACCCGGACGACACGCCCTATACCGCCGACGCACTGGTCGCGGCGCTGGCCGGCAAGGACGTGCTGGTGAGCTCGATCACCGACCGGCTGGACGCGGCGCTGATCGCCCGGCTGCCGGAATCGGTGAAGCTCATTGCGCAGTTCGGCAATGGCTTCGACAATATCGACATCGAGGCCGCCTATGCCGCCGCGCTCACCGTCACCAACACGCCCTCGGTGCTGACCGAGGACACGGCCGACATGGCGATGATGCTGATGCTGGCCCTGCCCCGCCGCCTCGTCGAGGGCGCCGAGGTGCTGCCGCGCGACGGCAGCTGGCCGGGCTGGTCGCCGACCTGGATGCTGGGAAGGCGGCTGCGCGGCAAGGCGCTCGGCATTGTCGGCATGGGCCGCATCGGCAGCGCCGTTGCGGCGCGCGCCAAGAGCTTTGGCCTCGCCATCCATTATTTCTCGCGCAACCGGCGCCCGCCGCAGCTCGAGGAAAAGCTCGAGGCGATCTTCCACGATGATCTCGACGAGATGATCGGCGCCGTCGACATCCTGTCGCTGCATACGCCGCTGACGCGCGACACCCACCACATCCTCAGCCGCGCCCGCATCGCGCGGATGAAGCCCGAAGCGCTGGTGGTCAATGTCAGCCGTCCCGAGCTGATCGACGAGGATGCGCTGGTCGAGGCGATCGCCGCCGGCCGGCTCGGTGGCGCCGCGCTCGATGTGTTCGAATCGCGCCAGGGCATCAGCGAGAAACTGCTCGACCTCGCCCGCCGCCACCGCATCGTGCTCACCGCCCACATGGCCTCGGCGACGCTCGAAGCGCGGCTCGAAATGGGCGAGACCGTCATCGTCAACATCCGCGCCTTCAGCGACGGCCACCAACCCCCCCACCGCGTCCTGCCCGAAGGCCGCGCGAGGGCGTAAGGGGCGCAGTGCTCCGGCCGCCTCCACCACCGAGCGCGCCCAACCCACGACGTCATTCCCGCGCAGGCGGGAATCCAGGGCCACCCTCAGCTACCCTCTCCCCCGTCATCCCCGGGCGAAGACCCGGGGACCCAGCCGGGCGTTCCGTTGGGTGGCCGGGTCAGGCCCGGCCATGACGATTGAGAGATCGACGCGCATTGCACCCCACCCACCACGCTACGCGTGGTCCCCCCTCCCCAGAGCTGCGCGCCGAGGAGGGATAACCCCGACTGCGAGCACCTTGAGTGGAGCCCCTTCCTCCCCACCGGGGAGGGGGGACCGGCGTAGCCGGTGGGTGGGGCGAGTCACACCCACAAATTCATTCGCGCGCAGGCGGGAATCCAGGGCCACCCTCAGCTACCCTCTCCCCCGTCATCCCCGGGCGAAGACCCGGGGACCCAGCCGGGCGCTCCGCTGGGTGGCCGGGTCAGACCCGGCCATGACGACCGAGAGAGCAGTCGACGTTGCCACCCACCCACCGGCTGCGCCGGAGGGATGGCCTCCACTCAAGGTGCAGTCGGGACTCCCTCCCCCTTGTGGGGAGGGGGGACCATGCGAAGCATGGTGGGTGGGGGTGAGCCGAGTGAACCGTCGGGGTAAATCGCCCCCTTCGAAAAGGTGGAATCCCGCTACACTTTACATAAGCATCCGCCCGGAACCCGCTGCCCCCACACGCCAATCCAAGAAAAATCCGGAAACTTATCGACGTCCCCCTGGACCGCCCGCATAATGCCCTCGCTGCCGCCGTATAGCCCGGCGTACCGACGAAGTGCGGGTGGCAGCGGCGGGGGCGGGGCAGTCGTGCTCTGCATGGTCCAGCCTTGGGGTACCCGTTGGTGAGCGACTGGGCGCTGTG
>SEEL01000097.1 GCA_004144345.1 Hyphomicrobiales bacterium | reverse complement strand
GGCCAGGCTCAACGCCATCGCCAGGCAGCTCAACGAGCGACCGAGAAAGACCTTGCTCTATCAAACGCCAGCGGAGAAGTTCGCCGAGTGTGTTGCAGCGATCGGTTGAACCCACCGCCCAAAGCGGACACGCACCTTGCCGATCCGGTCACAGAGATGATGGGTGCGATCCAGGCTAGAGCCTTTGCAGGACCATGCAGTCGAGAATCGCCCAAAGGTGAATGCTCGCACCCGCCACAACGAAGCAATGCCAGATGACGTTATGAAATCTAAGTCGTTCCCATAGATGGAAGACGATGCCGGACGAGTAAGCGACGCCACCAGCCAGTATCAGTAGGAGGGTGCTCTGGCCAAGCACTGACGCAAGTGACTGGAAAATGATCACTCCGCTCCAGCCAATCCCCAAATACAGTACGAGCGCCAGCCTGCCGAAATGTTGGGGGACGATGAGCTTGAGGCCGATGCCGACCAATGCCGCGCTCCAGATCGCTATCAGCATGATTGTGCTGGCGGGCGTATCACCTAGCAACGCGAGCAGCGGAGTGTAGGTGCCGGCGATCAGCAGGAAGATGGCGGCTTGGTCGAAACGGGCAAGCAAGCGCTTGACCGGAGCCACCGGCGCCATGTTGAATGCTAGCGACACGCTCATGACTAGCAGCAGCGAGGCCACGTAGACGCAGACGATGGGCCATTCGTCAGGGGCAGTCTGCAGTCCTGTGGCGGCGAGCAGATATCCACCGACCGCCACGGTGATGAGAAGGCCGACCACATGGATCGCGGCATCGCCGATCAGTTCGAGGCGGCTATAGGCCTTGCCGCGATGCCACCACGTGCGGTCTGGGTACTGCGCTGAAAAAGCCATGAAGTCCTCGTTCGGACTTCCACAACGTACGCGTCAATCATCCGATCCTTTCTTGGCGAAAGTCTCGATCTAGACCGCGACGGGTCCACCGCTAGCTGCCTTGTCGAGCTGGAGCGCGTGCTCCAGGTCGTCCGCCCTGACGTCGAGACCTTCGACAGTTCCATTGCCGGTCAACAGGATTGTGCGGGTCTCGATGAAGGCCGCCCACGAGACGTCGAGCGGCTCCTTTCGAATACTAATCTCGAACGTGCCCGGCGGATGAGGGCGATCGAGGCCGGGGAGAACAAAGGGAAATGCGAATGTCGCCCATTGCGGAGCACAGTCCGTCGGAACGTCGATGGTGGCGGCGGGCACAGCTACAGGCGTACGCTTCGCATATTCGCGACCAGTAGCGCGGGCATGCTCCATCTGCCGCCACATGCGCAGCACAACTCCCGCCACGAATGCGAGAACCGTCAGCGCCAACAAAGCCAATGGGTTCGAGGTTATGTCGGTTTTGAAGAATGCACCGGCGAGGAACGTCGCGACCAGCAGTAGGGCAGCGCCGACAAGACCGTAGGTCACTGCGGAGCCATTCGGCTTCGGCGCGTAGGCTTGGGCGGCAACGGTAGCATTAGCTCTGCGTAGCTTGTTCGGCATGCTGCTGCTCCTGATATCTGGACGCGTGTTCGGTTAGGTCGGACGCCGTTACCTCTTCGGTCACCACGTCGAAGCCGACCAGCGCTGCGGGTCCAAACTGGGTCGAGAGAGCGACGTCGGTCGCATCGCGCCCCATGGCCATCAGCAGGCGCCCGATCCGCGGCGTGTTGTTGCGTGCATCCACCGTGTACCAGTGGCCACCGAGGTAAACCTGCAACCAGGCCGAGAAGTCCATCGGTCCGGGAACGGGGACGTTGCCGATGTCGCCTAGATAACCCGTGCAGTACCTTGCCGGAATGTTCATGCAGCGGCAGAAGGCGATTGCTAGGTGGGTATAGTCGCGGCAGACACCCGCCTGTTCGATGTAGGCGCCGTAAGCAGTCCGTGTCGCGTCGGCAAGCTTGTAGTCGAAGCGAATGTGGTTGTGCACCCAGTCGAGGATGGCCTGCACCCTTGCCCAGCCTGGCTGCGTCTGCTCGAACAAAGTCCACGCGATGTTGGAGAGCCGGTCGGTCTCGCAGTAACGCGATCCGAGTAGGAATACGAGCACGTCGTCCGGGAGATCGCGGATATCGTGTTGCAAGGCGTCCGTAGCCACTATGTCAGGCTGGCCGGTATCATAGATTTCAAACTCAGTTTGCACTGTCAGCCGACCGGCAGGTGCGGTCAGTCGGGTGCATACGTTGCCGAAGCCATCCTTGTAATCCCAAGTCTCGACGGGGGGATCATAGGCCAATACCTGCGGCGTGAGCAGGTCACCGCGGCGCGAGGGATGCAGGTTCAATGTGAGCAGCATCGGCGTTGGTTTGGGTACGTCGTAGATGAGCTTGAAGCCAGCCTTGATCTGCATTGGTGTCCTCATGGGAAGTCGGGAGAGGGGCTCGTATCGAATGAACGTGCGACAGCGGAACTAGTGACCTCCACATCGACCGACATGCCGATGAAGTCGGTGGACTTGCCCCGATAAGTGCCATGCAGCGGCAGTGCCTGGTATGGATCGCGCGCGACGCCGACCCGGATCAGGTCGCGGTTGCCCACGATGCCGTTGGTGGGATCGAACTCCACCCAGCCAGCGCCAGGCAGGAACACCTGCACCCAGGCATGGGTCGCGCCGCCTCCGCGGTGCTCGGGCGTATCCCGCGAGGGCACGTAAATGTAGCCGGTGACGAATCGGGAAGCGAGGCCGAGAGACCGTACCGCTTCGATCATCAAGAGAGCGAAGTCGCGGCAGGAGCCGGTCCGCGACGAGAGCGTCTCAGACGGCGACTTCGTGCCCTGCTCGAGCCGGCGCGAGTAGACGAAATCCTGCGGGACTGAGGTCGTCATCTTGGCCAGTAGATGGGCAATATCGGTTCGGCGGCCGGACCGCACGAACTGCCGGGCCCACGCTTCCACTTCGCCACCATCAGGATAGTGGCGCCGCATGTAGGGTTCGAGATCGGGCATGGTCTCGGCGTCGTAGTGCAGCGGCCAACTGCGGGCGCCCGCAGTTGCCCGGAAGCGCAGCGCCTCGATCGGCGCATGATCGAGCAAGATGTGGCTTTCAAAGCGCAACTCTCGCGCGGCGCCATCGAACGAGGCCACCGCCACGCAGTTGTTGAATACGTCGTGGATCCAGTGAAGGTCCTTGGGCGAGGGGCTGATCTTCAGGTCAAAGTCGAGCAGCCGCTGATCCTGACTGTCCCTCGGGCGGAACAAGATACGGTGCTCGCCGAACCCGACATCGCGCCGGTAGGAGTAGACGGTGCTGTGTCGTACCTCGAGGCGCGTCATAGCGCGGCCCACGCCGACAGTGCCATGCAATCGTATGACTCCCGGTGGCGAAGCCGCCGCTGCTCTACCGGATTCAGGGTGCCATGGTCGCAGCTGATGACTTTCCGCCCAGCAAGGCGGCCCGAACCTGCCTTGTGAGGGACGCGTGAGAGACGGGATTGGTACCGGGCCGGTCACCGATAACCTGAGGGGCTTCCTTGAAGGTGAACAGCATGGAGGCGCGATGATGCGCGAAGCTGTTGAGCTGAGCCTTGCGGCTGTCTCGAAACATTGGTTTCTTTCGGAGGCTGCCCTTCCCGCATAGGGGCATCTCGCCGTCCCCGGGCAGTCTTAAGGAGGACGGGTAGTGGGTCAGGGCAAATTTGCCGGCCACAAGACTACCCTACGCCGGTTGCGCTGTTATACCTAACGCAATCTCATAGTGACCGCTTTTGGCGGTGGGTTCAACCGATCGCTGCAACACACTCGGCGAACTTCTCCGCTGGCGTTTGATAGAGCAAGGTCTTTCTCGGTCGCTCGTTGAGCTGCCTGGCGATGGCGTTGAGCCTGGC